>JBHLLO010000017.1:19992-48926 GCA_048885535.1 Candidatus Hermodarchaeota archaeon | reverse complement strand
AAATCATTATATGATCTATTAAAATTAACTTTATTTAATTATTAATATTTACTTTATTTATTTTTATTTATCTTCTTAATCTAAATAAAAGCCTTTTTAAAATAAATTTTTATCAATATCATCACATACTGATTTTAATGAATGAAAATCAGAAATTAAAAACAAAAACTGTAGAAAAGAAAAGTAATGAAGAACTGGAAAAAGAAGCTGAAGAAAAACAACAGAAGATTGAATCGCTTAGAAAAGCAGGAAAAATAGCTCAAGATGTAAAAAAGTTTATTAAATCGAAGATTAAAATTAATGCTAAAGTTTTAGATATAATTGAATTAACGGAATCCAAAATTATTGAATTAGAAGGCCAAATTGCTTTTCCGGTAAATATCGGTATAAATAATATCGCTGCTCATTATACTTCTCCATTAAAAGAAGATGGTCTCGTGATTAAAGATGGAGATATTGTAAAAATTGATTTAGGAGTACATATTGAAGGTTATCTCGTAGATACTGCTTTCACTGTAAGTTTTAATGATGATAATGTGCTTGAAAACATTATCCAAGCAACAGAAGTAGCCTTAGAAGCTGCTAAGATGATGGTAAAACCAAAGATTCATACAAAGGATATTGGTAAAAAAATTGAAGATATTGTAAGGGGCTTCAAATATAATCCAATAAAGGAACTTGGTGGACATCAGGTTGAGCGTTGGACAGTGCATGGCAAAAAACAATTGCCAGAGTTAGGATCTCAAGGCGGTGATATTATTGAGGAAGGGGATGTATTTGCTATTGAAATATTTGCCTCAACTGGAAAAGGTTCCGTTCATAATACTAATGCTTCATATATATATGAGCTAAATCCTTATGCTGGGAGAGTTCCACTAAGAAGAAAATTCTCAAAACAGATCTTAGGCTATGTCAATAAAAATTTTAAGACTTTACCGTTTGCAGAAAGATGGTTAGCTAAAGAATTTAGGATGGGTGTACTTTTTGGAATTCAAGAATTAGTACAACAGGGAAAATTGAAAGCTCATTATGTTTTAGCAGAACAAAAAGGCACTTATGTAGCTCAAAATGAAGAAACTGTACTGGTTACTGAAGATGCTTTTGAACAATTAACTTAAATTAATTTAATCGTTAAATAAAATCTTGATCTTTTCATATGAGAAAATTGAATATTGCCCTTGTTTCTTTAGCTATTTCTCCAGATAGCCAAGATGGTGCTGCAAAATTTTTCTCTGGTATTTATCAATACTTAAAAGCTAAAGGTCATAAGGTCGATGTTATAACAGGAAAATGGAACTATAATTTAAATGATCCAAATATCTCACAATTTAGAATAATTCGAAAGAGTTATTTATGGATTCCGCAATTTACATCAAAAGTAATTAACATTTTAAAAAAAAAAGATTTTGACATCATACATGGGAATGGTCCAAAGGGGACATTACCATTGCTTTTATCTAACAAAAAATTCGTCTCAACGATTCATGATTTAGGTCCGATTGAATCAAGTTTTTCTATAATCCCAATTGAAAAACTAATTATTAAGCAGCTAGTTAAAAATGCTAAAATCATAACTACGTGTTCAGAATTTACAAAATGGCAAATAAAAAAATATTTCCCTAAAATTGAATTTTCTAAAATTCATAATTTATATTCTGCTATTGAAAGTAAATTTAAACCATATCCTACAGAGGCAGAAGAACTTAAACAAAAACTAGGGCTAAAAGGTCCAGTGGTATTATATATAGGGCGTATTGCTCTCTATAAAGATATCGAAAATGTTATAAAAGCATATAGATATGCAAAAAAAGAAATTAAGAATCTTGAATTAGTAATTGGTGGTACTCCAGATTATTTTATGAAAGATACATTTAAGAAATGGATGCTAAACTATAAAGATATCCATTTTATAGGATTCATTTCAGAAAAGGAAATTCCATTTTACTATAGTATGGGTGATGTGTTTGTAGCGTATTCATATTCTTCTGAAGGTTTCGGATTAACTCCTATAGAATCAATTGCATGTGGAACTCCTGTTATTTCATCCTCTATAGGTGCTTATAAGGAAATTCTACAAGACAATGCTATATTTGTGCCACCAAAAAGTCCAAAACTCTTAGCTTATGAACTAGTAGATTTAATTAATAATGAAGAAAAGCGAATCAATTTATTAAAGAAAGCTCAAAGTTTTATCTCCAAATACTCTTGGAAATCTGTTGGAAAGAAATTAGAAGAAGCTTACAAAAAGTTCTTAGCAATCTAAGTTATTCTAAATAATGAAATTATTTATTGATTCTATTTAAGGATCAGTTTTCCATATAGATAGTAATAAAAGAATATATATTATGTTTAATTTCATAAAGTCATATTTTATTTCATTTAATACATTTAAAAAAATGGATCAATGATTCTAAAAACGCAAATAAACTGGAGTATTATTGAAATTCTTTTTTTAGTATTAATTTTTACTGGAGGTTTACTCTTTACTTATCTTATTATTCCTTATGTTATCAAACTGATGAAAAGTAAAGGGTTTTCTGGGATTGATATACATAAAAATAAAAAACCAGAAATTCCTGAATCAGGGGGCTTAAGTATCATTTTTGGACTTAGTTTTACTACATTATTGTCATTAATCTTTTTTCCCACATTATTCAATGAATTAATAGTATTTATTTTAACTATCTTAGTATCTGGGGCAATTGGTTACATTGATGACAGGAAGAAGTTAAGATCTCGTTATAAAATTTTACTAACCATTTTTACAGGAGTAATAATCTTTATTGCAAATTTCTTTGGTTATATTAATATTGAATCTCCTACTATACCTATCCTTGGAGAAACAAGATTAACTCTGATTTACCCTCTAATTGTACCCTTAATTGTAGCAATTTTAACTAATACTTCCAATATGCTTGAAGGTTATAATGGTGAAGGGTCAGGTACATCCTTGATTGCGTTATTATTTTTGTTGGTTTGTGCTTTAATATGGAGTTCTGCTGAAGCATTAGTATTTATAGTTTCTGGAATTAGTGTATTAATTCCATTCTTCATATTTAATAAATACCCCGCTAAAGTCTTTCCTGGAGATGTAGGTACATTGAGTATGGGGGCTTTATTTGCTTGTATTGCATTGCTAGGATCATTAGAAGTTGTTGTCTTTAGTGCGCTGTTGATTCATATTTTTAATAGTTTTTTTGTTGTCAGTTCTGTTAAAGGCTTTTTAGAAAGTAGTGAAATACAAGGGCAAAAAAGTGATATCATCCTTTTAGAAGGCGATCTAATCTTAGCATCTGAAGAAAAAAAAGCTGCATTAACATTACCCCGCTTAATATTAGCTAAAGGACCATTAACAGAGCCTCAGTTAGTAAAAAATTTTTATATCATATCTATTGTTTGTGGAATATTTTCCATCGTTTCAATGATTTTTATACATTGGACCTTAAATACTATAGATCTAATTATTTTGTTCATATCTATGACAGCTTCTATAATTATAATCGCAATTCTATTATACTTCTATCCAAGAATAAGAGGGATAGTTTCACTAATGATAATATTTCTTGTTATTATACTTCTTCTTTTGTTCTTTATTGATTCAATTATTATGGAGGTCTTTTATGAAGATATCGATTTAGGATTCATAAGACTACCAACAAACATATTATTTTCAATATTATTCATTGCACCTTTTTTAGCAATATGGTACTATTTGACAATCAAATTTTTTTGGTTTCAAATTAGAAAAATGCGGCATAAAAACTCTTGAAAATTATTTTAGCAACCTATCAATAATTTTCTTAAAACAAATTTCATTTGGATTTTCAAAGCTTTTAAGCCTATCTTTAAAAGATGTTGTAAATCGAGAGGATTTTGGCTTACCAGATAAAATTTCAATCGCTTTTTCAGCAATTTTATCATGTTGTTTTATATGAACTAAAGGAAAATCATTTTTCATTAAAAATAATTCTTGGGGTGCTGAATCTCCAGGAAAAAATTCAATACTAGGTACATTTAATAAACTTGATTCACGAACTATTGTCCCTCCCCCACTAATCACTAAAGCCGAATAGAAGCAAAGGTTTGTCATATTGGGTAAATACCGCGTTAAAATAACATTGGTGTTTTCTATTTGATCTTTTAATTTTGATTTGAGATAAACTTCTTGCTTCTCTGTTCTAGTAATAATGAAATATTTTAAATCTGGAAATTCATTGAAAATTAAAGGAAAAAATTCAGAAATCAGACTTTTTTCGGGCTCAAGTTTAGAAATAAAATAACTTGCGAAGCTTGGTTCGCTTCTGATAATTACATATTTTCCTTTTTCTACATTAAATTCCTGAAGGCTTTCATTATTAGGGTAGAATTCTGCTAACCAAGCAATTTCATCAATTCCATTATATCTAATTAACTTTTCTGGATTTGCGTGAAGATTTATATACCATTCTATAGGAACACATTCAGGAGTAATTATTTGATCTATATAGGGAAAGAACAATTTACACACATGAACATTTCTTGGTTCATCATTGTAACCCATTGATGGAATGTTCAAGCCGTATGATATTCTTGCCCCCTCAGGTGATGAGAAAGTTATAAAAAAGTCTGGCTTAAATTCAACAACAAGAGGAAATAAATCTCCTAATCTTTCAATATAAGCCTTTAATTTGCCCGTAAGTTTGTCACCTCCATGTTTCCCCACTTTTATATAAGATAGATTTCGATCATCTAGTATTTGGAAAGTTGAGTCGTAGTTTCTGGCGGTTATAAGAATAGAAGCCTTCTCATCATTTAAAATCTTGATTAAAGAATCAAACATAATTGCTGTTTTTGGTTCTTCAATATCGATCCAGATTTTCTTATTTAGTAGGCTCATCAAATCATTATTTCAGATTTTTTTAAAATAGGTTTAACTAAATTTTTTTAGAAATTTTGCTGGATTTCCTACTACTACATCATTTTCATTAGTGTCTTTTATTACTACAGCTCCAGCTCCAACAATAGTTCCCTTTTTCAAAGTAATACCAGGTAAAATTACAGCATTTGCCCCAATAGATACAAAATCTTCTATTATAGCACTTGTTAGACGAAAATCTCTACGTTTCATATATTTATCGTTAGTTAATTTACAATATGGCCCCATAAAAACATTATTTCCTATAACAGAAAATAAAGGGATGTATACACCTGTTTGGATACTTACATCATTGCCAATTGTAACATTTCCATCAATAACACAATTAGTCCCTATTAAAGAATTTCTGCCTATTCGTGATTTTTCTCGAATTAAAACATTATGACCGGTCTGACAATTATCATCAATCGTAACTTCTGAGTATAAGATTGAACCAGCTCTTACTGTACATTCCGTTCCAATTGTTATTAACGGTCCTTCAAAATCAGTAATTTGTTGCCTCTTTTCAATCAGTTTTTTTAAATATGTCCTTTGAGGATGTCCTATAATACAATTCTCACCTATGTAGGACCCTTTTTTTATTATTGCTTTACCATAAATTTTAACTCCTTTAGAAATATAAACATTTTTTTCTATTTTGACACCCTTTCCAATTATCGTAAAAGCATCTATAAATGCTTCTTTATGTATATCTGCTTCAGAATGAATAATTGATAAATTTAGATTTCCCTCAGTCAATGTATCTCATGTATGATATATTTTTTATATCTAAATTATTTAAATAAAAGATATTAATTTTATTAATTTTCACTTAAAAAATAGCTTAATTAAAAGTTAAAATAATTCAGTGAGTTCAAGACGTTGGGTAAAGAAATTTGTATAAGTGCTTGTATAAAAGTGAATAAATTAATTCTATTATAATGTTTTTAATTCTCACATTGACATGGATTTTTACCGCATTTGATGCATTGATTAGGATATTTCTTTAATAAAGCCTTTTCAATATCAATATCTAACAAGTTTGCTATTGAATTTGTCCATGCTATAATATCTGCTAATTCATCCGAAATCTTCTTAATTTCCAACTTGTTCTTTTTTAGAAGTCTACCTAATTCGCCTATTTCTTCAACTAACCAAATAAAGGTATTTCTAATTCCCCTTTCATAATCTTTCTTAAAATATAAAACTCTTATCAAACTTTGAAAATCTGAGATTAACATAATTTATTTTTTTTTGGAAAATTAATACTTTTACCCACCAAAAGTAAATAACCAACTAAAAACTCCAAGCCATGCCAACACAACTATTAGGACTAATGCTATAGCAAATATAACTGTTGCAATTGGACCTACCTTAATTCCAATGGAACTATCTTCAAAAAACCTCATTAATCCAGCTCCACCCATCGGCATGGGGGCACTTCCACTCCGTCTTTTTCTACGTCTAGATTGAGATCTTCTTCTGGATGACATAAATAAATCCTTAGTTTTTTATTTAATCTTACTTACAAATAAAAATCGAATGATATTAAGTTTTATTCTGAATCATAAAAAAAAATTAAATAAATTTTTATTAATAATCTTAATTATTCTTAGATAAATTAAGGAGTAAGTTATAAGTTTATGTTTAGGATTAAAAAAAAATTATTTATTGTTTTTATTGGAGTTCTTTTATTTACCTTTATAATCTCATCACTGAATCTTAGTTTTGAAAATCAGATTCAAGATAATAACAATCGTATAACTCCAAGAAGCTCTGTAAGCTTAGAAGGAGCGGAGAATATATTAATTACTGAAATTTTAAGACATGTAAATGTTAGTGAATATGGTTTAGTAAATATTATAGATTACTTAAAAGTTTTAAATAAAAATAGCAATCCAATCAGTTCAATTTCAATTGGAATCCCTTTATCAAGAGTTGATGATTTAATATTCATTAAAGCTCAAGATTCAAGACAAGAATCACTTCTTACTGAAAGAACCGATTTTGAGATAAATGATTTTAAAATGATTAATATATACTTTGATACTCCACTGCTATCTCAACAAGAAATTTCGTTATCTATTTCACAAACCTACAATAATTTTTTACATTTTGAGAAATCAGGGACAGATCAGAATATAAACTTTGCAAGTTTTATATATCCAACTTTGCCATATAAAGCTAGAGGGGAAAATATAAAGACCATTATTAGAGCACCCGATACATCAACTATTATTTATTTTGAAAGAATAGATACTATTGGTGGTGAGATTTCACCAGGTCTTCTTTTGTATGATTTAAGTTCAAGTATAATAATTGACCATTTAGATCCTTTTTTGGGTAATCTTGCTGAAGAAAGTAAAGTAATAACTGTTACTTTTCAGAATAATTTATATACAAAATTAGAATTAGAAAAAAATCGTCGAGATATAAATATTTTACCTTGGGGAATAATTAAAATTAGGGAAGAAGCAATTATTAAAAATACAGGAGTTATTGCTATCTCTTCATTTACCTTTGATATTCCCTTAGCCTCTAAAAATGTTCGTGTCTTTGATAATATTGGGGACCTATCAGCACAAATAGAAGAATCCGATTCTAAGACAAAAACAATAAATATTTTTTTGTTACGAAATCGGGTAGATATATCACCTCTTTCTAAATTTGAATTTTTTATAGAATATAATTTACCCTTTGAAGAATATATTTCTATGAATTGGTTTCAGGAGTCATTTCAAATAGATTTGATGATAACACGTTATCCTTTTTTAGCAATTAATCAAGTTATTAATATAATTATCGAAGGATGTAGTAATTTAGAATATATTTCTTCATTGCCCGATTCTATAATAGATTCTGGAGGATCTAAAATATTAACTTATAATTCTAATTTTGTAAGCCCATTAGAATCCAACTTGGTTCAAATAACCTTTGGTATAGATTTATTTGATTTAATTCTCAGACCTATGATTATCATAATAATTATTGCATCCATCTCATCATTCTATGCGGTTTATACAAAATTAAGTAAGAAAAAGGAAGGTATATCGATAACCGAAAGAGATTTAACGGTCTTGAATGAAATTAGAGAATTTTGTGCATTATATGAGGAAAAAAATGCACTTATCCTTGAGATCAGAAGAGGAGAAGAAGATCTTAAACGAAAAAAAATAACAAAAAAGACTTTTATGAATCTTTCAGACAAAAATTCCGCTAAAATCGAACAGATTAAGCGTGAAATCATACCATTTAAGAATACTGTGATGGAAGCTAATGAGATTTTCAGAAATATAATAGGTAAATTAGATTTAATGGATGCTGAAAGAATTAGTGTTGAGGATAGTCTAAACATGCTCGAAAATCGATATAAACGCGGAAAATTAGAATCAAAAGCGGTCTATCAGAAATTATTAGAGGATTTTATTAAGAGAAGAAGAAGAATAGATCGAACAATTGATAAATATATACAACAACTTAGAAGCTATCTATTATAAATTACAAATCTATATTGTAGAATTGATTTTTGTATGAAACCATGGTTGTTTGATATCTTAGCATGTCCTATAGATGAATATTATCCCTTACAAATGTACATTTTTTCATATGAGACAGAAATCAACGATTTTACTTCATTTATAAACATCTATAGAGATAGAGATCTTGATATTATTAATAAAGATGAAATAATTGAAATCTACAGAGAGGAGAAAAACCTCTTCATTAATGATGGTATTATAATAGAAAAAAATCCGCTACAAACATATCTCGAGCTAATTTTATTAAGTATTAATGAATTTGAACATGTTTTTGATAAATCTTTAAACAATGTAAGTGAATCATGTTTTAATCTTATTAAAAATGAAATTAGGCAAAAAATTTTAGCATTTTCTAAAGACTTATCATTAAACCAAATTGAAAAAATAATTCCTGAGTTATATTTTATTAACAAAATTAAACTCAATGTTGAAATTAAGTCTGGATTATTAATTTGTCCACATTGTAAACGTTGGTATCCTATAATTGATACAATTCCGTACATGCTCCCTGACGAGTATAGGAACAAAAATCTAGAGCTGGAATTCTTAAAAACCAACAAGAATTTATTAAATGATGAATTTTTTAAACAAGATTTAAAACCTTTTAATATATAAATTTCAATGAATTGTTCGTAATAAGAGCCCGGTGGTGTAGTGGCCAAGCATATGGGGCCTTGAACCCCGTGACCACGGTTCGAATCCGTGCCGGGCTATCTTATTCTAAAAAGAATCCATAACCTTAATAAAGTTTAATATTAATGCGTATTTCAAAGACTTAATATGCCAAACAAATTTAAGAGTTTTCTCAATCTCCTAAGAGTAAGACAATATTATAAAAATGTATTGATATTTGTTGGAATATTCTTTAGTGAAAGATTATTTGATTTTGCTCAATACCTTCCTCTTTTAGTAGGTTTTATACTATTATGTTGTGCCTCCTCATTTAATTACATCATCAATGATATTCGCGATATTAAAAATGATAGAAAGCATCCTGAAAAGTTAAAAAAGAAACCGCTTGCTTCAAAAGAACTTTCAATTTCGTCGGCAGTCGTTGTTATATTTATTTTAATTGGTATAATCATTTTATCTTTCATTTATTTAATTCCAAACTTGTATTTTGCTTTTATGTTACTATTGATTATTTTAACAGGTCAGCTTTACAATCTTTTTTTAAAAAATATTGCATTTATCGATATATTAGTGCTATCATTTGGCTACTTATGGAGGGCGTTAGCAGGATGTTTTTTAATTAAAGAATATGTATCTGCCTGGTTATTTTTAGCAATATTTGAAGTAGCACTTTTCCTTAGTATCGCAAAAAGAAGAGGAGACTTGAATTATTTAGGTACAAAAGATGCTATCGAACATAAAAAAGTATATAATCAATATTCTCTCGAATTATTAAATCAATTTCATATTATTATTTCAAGTTGTCTTTTTATGACCTATTCATTGTATCTGATTTTTAATTTTGAATTATTTGATCCTAGTAGTGTAATGCTATATGAGTATATTGCTGTATTTTCTATCCCAATTGCCCTTTATATTATAATGCGATATAATTATTTAATTACAACCAAACCCAAATTAGCCCGCAGTCCAGAAAGAGCATTTTTTGACAAGGGGATTATTGCTTCAGCTCTCATTTTACTATTAATATTAATTATTTCTTTCTATTTTGACCAGATCATTGAGTTTCTTAATTTAGGACCAATATAATTTTTTTTCATTTGTTAAGGCTAATCAGTCTTAATTGATTAGTCTTCCCCCCTAAATCGAAAGCTAACATTTTTCAAATGATTCAAAAGCTTCATTTTATAAGATAAATCCCCTCCTTAGTTTATCTTATCCTAATAAAAAAGCTTTAAATAGAATTAAATATAATATTACAAATGAAATCAAATTAGGCTTTGATCTTATATTGATTTCAGAAACTTATAAAAAAAGAAGAAAAAACTTATAAGTTTACAAATTTAAGTACTAATTTAACACAAAAATCTATTTAAAAAATCAAAACCTAAAATTAAGTGAAAAATATGGAAATGGAAAAGAAAAATGTCGCCATTATCGTACTTGCTATAGCATTAGCCGCTTCGGGAGTTGGTAACATTATACTTGGGCTTCAAGGTGCTCAATTTGTTGCACCTATCTCAAAAACCCTTGTATTGGGTACCTTATCTCCCCCTCATGTTTTAGATCCTGTAAACTCATGGGATTCAGCATCTAATGATGTAATTGAGCAAATCGCTGAAACTCTTTTTTACTATAATCTTTCCGACACATCTTTACCACGGATTCCTGTCCTTGCTGAAACCTACTGGTGGGAGTCTACAACAATACTCCATGTAAAACTTAGAGAAGGCGTTATATTCCATGATTTAACTCCTTTTAACTCAACCAACGCACTTTGGAACTTTGATAGAATGGCATACTTCTTTAATGCTACTGGAACTCTTCCACCAACACAATCTATCGGAGAACCTTATTCATTATATTTCTTCCCTGATGGGGTAACTCCTATCATAAATAATGTAGCTGCAGTAGGGGAATATAATTTAACTTTTACTCTTAATGCTCCTTTCGCTCCTTTCTTAGATCTATTATGTTATACTGCTGGTTCTATGCTGTCTCCACTTACTACTCCTGCGACTGAATATATCTCTTTAACCTATGGAAGAATTGTAGGAACTGGACCCTTTGTTTATGAATATTATGTTCCTAATGTCGAAGTTAGAATGGGTGGTTTTGAGTATTATTGGGGTGGAGCACCATTCTGGGAAACTGCAATAATTGCATCCATTACTGATGCTACAACTCGAAATAATGCTATGTTAGGTCATGAAATTGATTGGATACAAGGGGCTATTCCCTCATTAATTCCAACATTTGATGCAGATCCTACAATAACTGTTAAACATTTCACTGATGAAACTGGTGTTCCAAGTTTAGTGTATCAATATCTTGGTATGAATAACGTTGACATTCCTACTCATTGGAGAAAAGCAATCTCACATGCTCTTAACTACACCTACATCATTGAAGAATTATTAAATGGTTTAGCTATTAGAGCACACGGTTGTGTTTCTCCTGGATATGGGGATGCTTTTAACGCTTCTAATCAAGCTGCAGATTATAACTTAATAACAGCTCGACAAACAATCGTAGACAATGTACCAGCAGCTTCTGGTTTTCCAGTAAATTCTAATCCCGATGATCCTACTTGGTTAGGTGCTTCTTTAGCGACCTATAACTATACTTATAACATTGGTAACTCTTTCAGAGAAGACATGTTTGATGCATTAACTGCTTGGCTTCCTGCAATAGGTATCAGTGTAGTTGACGATGGTGTAACATGGAGTGCATTCTTGAGAAAACTATTTGCTGATCAGGATGAATTAGGTCTCTTTTGGATCGGTTGGGGTCCAGATTATAAGGATCCTTTCAACATGCTTGATCCATTATTCAATCCTGCCTCATACGCAGACTCTGGTCAAGTTAACGATCCAAAATTAAATGCTATGATGGCTCTTGCCTTAGTCACGACAGATGATACTGCCAGAAATAACATTTATAAGAATATTCAATGGTATATGGCAAATAGACTATATCCTCATTGCTTTGGTTACCATGGAAAGGTTACTACTGTTCACGACGTACATATTCGTGGTATAGCATATAATGCATATGGCGCTACGAGATTCTATGGAACTTATCGAGCATAGAATTAAAATTAATTAAAATAATTACTTTTTTTTTTTATTATTCCCTACTTTTTATAATGACTTTTTTCAAATCATCTCCAGTAGTAAAATTAAAATCTTTTAAAGATGACATCGCTCCTGTAGGATTTTATTTTGATTTTTTTCCCACTGAAACCTTTAAGATACCCATTTTACCTATACCAATGAGAATAGATAAGTTATCAAATGGAGAGCCAACCTTATTTATAACGTTAGATCACGAGAAGTTAGATGCTTTATGTGAAAAATTGGATTTAATTATTAATTTTAATTTGTTTTATTCTATAGGCATAAAAAATCTAATTGAATATGCAAAATTAAAAAAAAAAGAACTTACATTAAGAGAATTGGAACTGAAATATGTAAAAAGCTGGTGGAGGGAATCTAATAACTTTAGTTCTCACAATATTGATTTAATTGAATCATTTACATTTCTCAATGCAGAATTTATCAAAACTTATAGTTATTTACTTCAGAATAACGTAGATCCAGTTCATGAAGATTATAGGAATGCATTAATCGAATACTGTAATAAAATTGTTAATTATTTTCGCAATAAAATTGAAAAGAATGAGTTTCAAATAAGTGTTGAAAATAAAACTAAGGAAGAAAAATTATACTTAGAAAGGAGGAAGAAATTTTATCCATTAATTATTAAAATACCCGTCCAGGATAAAATCAATGAGAAGGTTTATGAGATGGGGTTTGTTCCGTATTTAATTTATGATGATTTGTTGGATTGTTTTTCTTATAATCTAAATCTTTTAAAGACTAGCGATAAAAATACGATAAACTTAAAAGTTTACAAAGATAATCAAATAATTAATAAAAGATCATATATTTCTGATATTGAAGATATTAAACTGAATACAAGAACAATAAGCATTCAAGATATAGATCTAGATAAGTTATTATAGTAAATCAGAATTTAATGAGATTGATTTTATGAAATTTAAAAAAATTGAATTTGCTAGACAGACAAACTTCATTTTAGGATTATTATTAATTCATTTTGTGTTTTTTGGTTATTTAGCGAATACGTACCATCCACCAATTGCTTCATATAAAGGAATTGGTGAAAGAGTTCTATTTTTATATCAAGTTTTATTCAGTCCCTATACATATCTTTCGGCCATAATTCTTGGAGTTATTGTTTTTATAATGGCATTTAGAGAACAATTCTTTGAATATGGAATTAGAAACAGTATATGGTTAATTCCTTTTATAATAATTGAATCATGGATATGGTATTTTTTTATAATAGAAAGATTTGATATTACAGTTATAGGAATGTATTTTTTAAGAATTGAAAGTTATATCACTATTGTAAGTTTATTTGGGATAAATTTATTTGCAGCTTTCTTAGCAGCAATAGCTAAGGAAAAATATAAAACATATTTAACAAAAGTAAAAATAATAAAAAGGTAAAAAAATCATTAAGGAGGTTTTTGGACTATGAGTATGATAAAATATATTATTAGAAGGCTATTAGCAATGATCCCTGTGCTTTTCGGAGTACTGACCTTAACTTTTATACTATCACGATATATGCCAGGAGACCCAGTATTAGCATATTTACCTGAAGGAAGAGTATCTCCAGAAGTATATAGACAGGTGTTACGTCAATTGGGATTAGATAGACCTATTTATGAACAATATTTTCGGTATCTTGGAGATTTATTTACGGGAAATTGGGGAATTTCTATATCTATTGCTCGAGGTATGCATGTATGGGATTTAATTATGGTTAGTTTACCTAGAACTGTTGACATTTCAATTTTATCGATAATTATCGCCGCTTTTGTAGGTATAAAGACTGGTGTTATTTCTGCGAAACATAGAAACAAAGCAAGAGATACTATTTTTAGAGGAATATCACTAGTAGGAGTCGCTGTTCCAGTGTTTTTTCTTGGAATGATATTACAATATACAGTAGGTTATCTTTGGCCTATTTTCCCTTCAACTGGATTTAAGACATATAGCTATCCTGATCCTCCTCTTGTTACTGGTTTCAGATGGATAGATGCATTAATTTCTCAAGAGATATATATGATAACCGATTATTTATACCACTTAATATTGCCAGTGTTTTGTTTATCTTTTATTTCATTAGCAGGGATCGTGAGACAAACGCGTTCCAGCATGTTGGAAGTACTAGAGCAAGATTATGTAAGAACAGCAAGAGCAAAAGGCTGTAAAGAAAGAGATGTGATTAATACCCATGCCAGAAAAAATGCGATGATTCCAACCGTTACTGTAATAGGGTTAAGTTTTGCTGGACTTTTATCGGGGGCTGTACTTACAGAAACAACATTTGGATTATATGGAATCGGTCAATTACTTGTTCAGTCAATCCGTAATTCAGATTATTGGGTACTTAATGGATTAGTATTCTTCTTCTCAATAATCTTTGTTACTATCAATTTAATAACAGATTTAATCTATGGGATGTTAGATCCGCGGATTAGGTATTAAACCTTATAAAGAGTGAGAATTGTTGCAGGAAGAAAAAACTTATAAAATTCAATTAGAAAAGGTAGAGAAGGAAAAGAGCGCAGCAAATAAAATTGGTTCTTGGATCTTCAAAAATCTTAAATTTATTTTCATTCCGGCTTCTAGATTGGAAGAATTAACTCTTAGGGAACTTGAATTCGAAAGATCAGTTAGCAGGAGAAAATTTATTCGAAGATTTAAATCAACGTTAACTATAATAGGAATAATTATAGTCTTTATAATCATTTCTTTAGCGGTATTTCCTCATTGGATATCGACTTTCACTGTAGAGCAAGCTAATGGAGTGTGGCCAGGGGCTTGGGCAGCACCTTCACCAAACCATCCTCTAGGTCAAACTAAATTTGGTCGGGATGTACTCGCTAGAATGATCTATGGAGCAAGAACATCTTTAACAGTAGCACTACCTGCTATTGGGTTTAGCGTCATTTTTGGAGTCATTTTTGGAGTCATTTCTGCATATTACGGTGGATGGGTTGATTCAATTATAATGAGGATAGTAGATGTATTACTTGCCTTTCCAGGCTTGATTCTTGCATTAGTCTTCGTGGCAATCCTCGGTACACGCATTGAAAATATAATGTTTGCGTGGGGCATTCTTGGAGTACCCTATTATGCTCGCTTGATAAGAGGATCTGTATTACAAGCGAGAGAATTGCCTTATATCCAAGCTGCTAAAGTAGCGGGAGCAGGAAATTGGAGAATAATGTTCAGGCATATATTACCTAATGTTATTCAGCCTATAATAATTTCTGTCACCTTTGATATAGGAGGTATAGTATTGAGCTTAGCTGGACTTTCATTTTTAGGATTTAGCGACCCTAGAATGATAGATTGGGGGAATGAAATTTCTGAAGCACGAGAATTTCTCTATATATCTCCTTGGGCTTCAATGGGACCTGGATTTATGATTTTATTAGCAGTACTAGGATTTATGCTATTAGGGGATGGATTACGAGATGCATTAGATCCTAGATTGAAAAACTTATAGCTAATATTTAATTATTTTATATAAGGAAATATTTTTAGTTGGAGAAAAAACATGGTAGAAAGTACTAAATTAGAAGAATTTGAAACATCTTCAAAAGTTGAAAAAGAAAAATTAATAGAAATTAAAAGTCTAAAAACCTACTTCTATACTGAAGAGGGAATTGTAAAAGCTGTTGATGGTATTTCTTTCGATATTTATGAGGATGAAGTACTTGGATTAGTAGGAGAAACTGGATGTGGAAAATCAGTCACTGCTTTATCAATATTACAATTAGTAAGAGCACCTGGAAAGATAATTGATGGTAAGGTATTATTTAAAAAAAGTAATTTATTAGATCTAGATAAAAATCAAATGAGAATGCATCGTGGTAATAAAATAACTATGATCTTTCAAGATCCCCTTAATTCACTAAATCCGGTAATGTCTGTTGGAACTCAGGTGGGGGAGGTATTTCTATTACATCAAAAAGATATTATGAAAGAAGAACTTGCTAAAAAGCAATTAGAACGGAAAAATAAACTACTCAAAAAAAAGGAATTAAAAGAGAATTTAAGTAACAATAAAGATAGACTAACAGAGGAAGAGATTTCGGAAATTCAATCTCAAATCGCTCAATTAAAGAAAGAAACTGCTCATATCCCGACGTTTAAAGATATGTTGACTGAAAAATGTGTAAAAATCATTAAAGAAGTAGGAATTGCGGATGCTCAGGGAATTCTTAAACGATATCCTCATGAATTAAGTGGGGGTATGAGACAACGTGTAATGATTGCGATGGCTTTATCATGTAATCCAGCACTCTTGATTGCAGATGAACCAACAACAGCTTTAGACGTTACAATTCAAGCACAGATATTAGAATTAATGAAAGATTTAAAAGATAAATTTAAAACTTCAATATTATTAATAACTCACGATTTAGGAATTATAGCCGAGTTATGTGATAGAGTTGCGGTTATGTATAGTGGAAGTATTGTGGAGTATGCTACTGCTGATGATCTCTTTAAAAAACCACGCCATCCCTATACGAGAGGCTTAATTTCTGCTATTCCAAGTATAGAGTTGAGAGATAAGAAATTAAAAACTATAAGAGGGATGGTTCCTAATCTGATATATCCTCCTTCTGGTTGCAGATTCCATCCAAGATGTGATGAACGATTAGAAATTTGCGACAAAGTCAAACCAGAATTCATTGAAATTGGAGATAAATATTATATTGCATGTCATCTGTATGATCCAAAATATAAAGACTCTCCCAAATATCAATGGACAAAAGAAGAGAAAGGTGAATCTAGATTAATTTAAATAAGTTAAATAAAAAATAATTAAGGAATATAATAATGACAGTTATCGAGAAAGAGATTGAAAGTAAGGAATTTGAAGAATCAGATAATTTAGATGAAGGAAAAAAACCAATTCTGACAATAAAGGATTTGAAGACCTACTATCCTATTTATGGAGGAATTTTTAAAAGAGTTGTGGGATATGTAAAGGCAGTCGATGGTGTTTCTTTCGAAATTTATAAGGGGGAAACTCTAGGATTAGTTGGAGAAAGTGGGTGCGGAAAAACCACAATTGGTAATACTATTCTAGATCTGGTTCCTAATAATGCAGGGGAAATTTATTATGAAAACACAAGGATTGATTCCGCTGGAATTAAAGGTTGGCGGAAAAGAAAAGCTATGGCAACCTTAAGAAAAAAATTACAAATGCGAAAAAAAGTTCAGATGGTTTTTCAAGATCCCGATTCATCATTGAATCCACGTTGGAAAGTAGTAAATTTAATAGGCGAACCTCTAAGAATATTGATGGGGATAAAAAAGCGTAGTGAAATCCGCAGAAAAGTTCTCGAATTATTGGAAACCGTATCAATGAAAGCAGAACATTTAGATAGATATCCACATGAATTTTCTGGAGGCCAAAAACAGAGAATAGTTATTGCACGAGCATTAGCATGTAATCCAGAAATAATTGTATTAGATGAACCTACGTCTGCACTTGATGTATCTGTTCAAGCACAAATACTAAACTTATTAAAAGATCTTCAAAATCAATTTAATTTGGCTTACATTTTTATAACTCACGATCTAACTGTAGTGCAGCATATAGTAGACAAAATCCAAGTTATGTATTTAGGCAAATTCGTAGAGGGTGGCACGATAGATGAAGTTTTTTACAACCCTAAGCATCCATACACGAAAGCATTATTATCTGCCAGACCTACATTCGATCCCACTTCTAAAAGGAAAAGGATTATTCTAGAAGGAGATGTGCCCAGCCCAATAAATCCTCCTTCTGGATGTGCATTCCATCCAAGATGTTTTGAAAAAGGAGAGCATATGGGGTGTGGAGTTGAAAATCCTGTAGAAATAAAATTAGAAGGAAGTCATTATATCAGTTGTTTACCATATAAAAAAGAAACAGAAAAATCCTATGAAGGCTGGGAATATGTTTCAGATTAATTTTTTTTCTCTTTAAACATTTTTTTATTATTTAATATAATAATACCAAATCCCTAATCTTTGAAATATTGTTAAGAATCATAAAAAAGATAAAGCTTTAATAATTATTTTTTTTATGGCAGCAATGAACCAAGTCTTTGTACTTAAAACAAAACCCTCCTCAGTATTAAAAGATTATAAGACATTACTAGATATAGCGGAATATCAGAAATTTTTTAGTAAACAAGAAAAAATCATTATTAAATTAAATTTAAGCTGGTCCAAATTCTTTCCTGCATGTTCAAGTCCACCATGGCAGTTAGAAGGAGTGCTTAAATCTATGGTGGAGGATGGATACGATCCTCAGAAATTGTTTACAGCAGAAAATAGAACAGTAGTAACAAATATTGAAAAAGGATTGATGGGAAATCGATGGAGGCCAATATTGAAAAAGTACAATACTTGGTTTATTCCACTGACTCGGATTCCTTTTGTTCCTTATGAATCTCTAAAATCCAAATTTTTGAACTTAAAGAAGCAAGAATTACTTGCTTTAGATTCCAAAATATTTCCTGAAGGATTTCGAATCCCTGAATTTTATGTAGGAAAATCTATTATTCACCTTCCAACTATGAAAACTCATGGACATACTGGAGCTATCGGAGGTTCTTTAGAACAAACTAAGAGTGAAATGAAACATGGAGGTATAACTTGTGCTATGAAAAACGCATTTGGTGGTTTACTCACTAAAAAGAGACATTTTTCACACCAATACATGAGCGAAGTGCTTGTTGATCTATTAATAATCCAAAAACAGATTCATCCCAATATTATGGCTGTGGTTGATGGAACTGTTTGTGGAGATGGGGCCGGACCAAGAACCATGATACCTAGAATTAAAAACTATGTATTGGCTGGGTATGATCAAGTTGCTGTAGATACTGTAGTTGCCAAAATGATGGGTTTTGATCCCCTAAAGTTGCCCGCTATAAAATTAGCTCATGATATGGGATTAGGTTGTGGTGATTTTGATCAAATTGAAATAATTGGTGAAGATATTTCAAAAATCAATTGGAAATTCAAAGTAAAAAGGAGCATAGTAATTTGGGGAGATCAAATGGTTAGAAAAGGTCCATTACAATTTATATATCCCTTATTTAAAAACGAGCTCTTTTTTATTGGACCAATAATGGCTTCAATGGTATATCATGATATGATATGGTATCCAACTATTGGAAAACGACGAGTTAATCAATTTAAGAAGACAGAATGGGGCAGATTATTTGAAAGTTATCCAAATAATTAACTCATTAGGTTAATTTCATAAATGCAGTGTGATAACTTTTTCTTATTTCAATCCTCTTCATAATACCTCCTGCGAATCTTGCTAGCTGTATTTTTATAGAAACATAATTCCTCCATTTCGAAAAATACAATGAACGAAGTATAAAAAATATTAATATAATCGTTCCAGGGATAATAAAAAGTGCAAAGATCAAAGGAAGTCTACCTGGAAACAGGAGATATAACGTAAGGTGACCTAAATAGGTAGTCAAAGAATAATAAGAAAAAAGATAAAGGAATCGAAAGCTCTTTTTAAATTTCAAAGGCTTCCATACCTCATAAGCTAGAAAAAGGAAAAATACAATGAATATTGACCCTAATGAAATCGCTTTCCAAGAAAATGTAGCATAGTTCGTAGAAAGTGGAAATTCAAAGATCAATCCTACTGTAATTAAACTTATTCCTATTATCAGAAGAGGATATAATACTTTCTTTTTTAAACCATCTTTCACAGATTTTATATCCTTAGAACTGATTATATCAAAAATCATATCTGCAATGACCGTTCCTATTAATACATAACTAAAATGTGATAAAATTGGCTCTAAATTCTCTGCATTATATAGAAGATGATATAAGATTCCCAAAATATTCGTTTGTCCCTGTGATGGTTTTAAGAACAGCAAAACATAATAGTTGATTATCCATATCAAAATAGACAAAATAAGTCTTGAAATTTTACTCAATCTTAAAAGGGGCCAAATAATCATCAGTGAGATCGAAAGTGTGAACAATAGAAACCACATCCAAGTAAAAGAAGGATTTCCTACCCCAATCGCAACGAATAAATTAAATACTATTGCTATCATTAAAATAAATAACAACCTTATGAAATATTCAGTTCTCATTCTCCGCACATTAATTCCCTTCTTTATTCTCTTTCTTACAAATAGAGTGCTACTTAATCCAGAAATAAAAAGAAATCCTCCCGAACCTATAATTCGATCGATAATTATATAATTAATATAAAAAAATCCTTGATCTGGTTCAATTAACCACCAATCGCATAAGTGCATCCATATCATGATCAAAATCATCAAACCACGAAAGGAATCAATAGATTGAAGTCTTAATCCAGATAACTTAAAAAATTGCTTATTTGGCTTAATTAGTTCGATTTTTTTAGTAAAGAAGTTAGTGACTTTATTGATATATTTATCCCAACTTTTATATACAAAACGAAATATATCCATACTCTTGAATCGAACCATATATACTTTATCCCCTTATCAGATACTTCTTAAAAAGAATTATATCTGTTTTGAATCTATTGAAAAAAGAAATCTTTTCAACCGATTTATTATATTATATAAAAACTTCTTAAAAAACTTATTCTTTAAATTAATTGTGATGCGCTGCTAAGCGACAATTCACTATTTAGAATTTTTTCAATTATTTGGAATAATGTATATTGTGGTTCATTAGCGGTCCAAGATTTGGGTTGCTGAAATGCATTAGGTTTGGACTTTTTTCCTTTGGTGGAATTAGAAATTGAGTTATAATTATTAATATCAAGTTCAATACCACCTCTTAATGCTAGAATTAAAGCTGAGATTTCATCCTTTGATATTTTTTTCCCTATATATTTATTTAATGTTTTTATTTTTGAGGATTTAAATTCATCAATCAAAAAAAATCTTGCCCTATTTTGATTTTTTATTGTTTTATAAATCAGACCAATTAGTTTTTGTGTTAATGAGAGAACTCCACTCCCAAATTTAAATTCTAGATTTATTAAATTAGGATTATTCATTTGAAAATATTTTATAATATTATGGATTTTCTTAATTATACTTTCTTCTTCATAAAAGCAATAGGAATCAAAATAATAATCATCTAAGAAAACCATTAAACCTATTCTATTGCCAGGGTCAATTGAGAATATAATTGAATTATAATTGAGTTTAAATCCTACTCTATAAGAAGCGATGATTTTTAATAGGTAATCCTCAAACATTTCATTAATAGAGTATGCTAAGATTATTGCTTTATTATTTATTCTTACCAATCTGTTGGACTCTTTGACTGTGGTAAGTATTATCGATGGAAAATTAGGAATCTTATTTGGAATATTAGATATTATAAAAGGGATCTTTTTTTCTTTTAACGCTTTATTTAATCTATAAAAAAAGTTCAAATCTTCTGTAAATATATATAAAGGTAATTTTCTCAAATTAAATATATAAATTAACTATCAATTTAAAAACTTATAATAATGGATTCTTTATATAAAGAATTTCAAGAATTTATCAACCTTCTTTTTCCCAATAAAGGAATTATTTCGATATGGGGCGATTACGGAGTTGGAAAGACTACTTTTTCAATTCAAAAAGCTATAGATATGGCAATAAAAGAGAAGAATATTATTTATATATATACAAAACCTAATTTCCCTTTTAAAAAAATAAACGATCTTATCCAAACGTCAATAAAGAAGGTTCTAGATAATATAACCTTTATTAAGGCATTAGATTTTGAAGACCTTTGCTCTTTAGTTTTTAATTTAGAATTTTTAGTGCTGAACGTTAATAAAGAAGCTAAAAATAAGATATATTTAATAGTAATTGATTCTATAACTGATTTATATCGATTAGAACTGAATAAAGAGAGTAAAGAAAAAAATTTTTTATTAAATTACAAATTAAGTCAAATTTTAGCAAATTTATCTTTTTTGAATGAGACTTATAGTATTGAAATTCTAATCGTAAATAATAAAACTAATATTGTCTCTAATGGGCATCTAGTTGAAGTTCAAAGCGGAGGTCTAGTTATGGATTACTGGATTAACTCAACCATTAAGATCATTCGAACAAATAAATTAAGTCAACGAAAATTCATTTTTAATAAGAAAGATGAAGAAAAAACAATAGAAAGTTCAGCTATTCTTACTAAAAATGGATTTTTAACGATTAAAAAAAAAATTTAATAATGCTTATTAAGGCTTGTTTTGAGTATGATATAACTTTAGACCTAAAAGAGGGCTTTTAAGTACTTCAGCTATACTTTCTAAAAAAATCTAAGGATTCAATTCTCTTTGTTAGTATAAAGAATTATCAATAATTTTTCATTATTATACTTAAGAATTTAATAAATTCATTAATTTAAAAGTAGTTTTGGGTTATGAGTTCTAAAAGTGATAGAATAAAATTATCTAAATGGTTGCTAAAAGAATTAAATCCATCATTTCCACATAAAGAAGAATTGATTGAAATTATTGAAACAATTGCTGAAGCAACAATCCCAATACGGGGATTACTTGAAAGGGGTATAACTTCTAGGGAGATAGAACACAGATTGAATATCACAAATCAAAAATATGATTCAAAAAACGTATTTAAAGAAATCCAAATTCATGAAGATATTCTAACTCATAGTATAATTCTAAAAGCGTTAACGGAGGGGAATACAAGTTTTTCTTTTATAGCTTCAGAGGAATCTGAACCTGTCCTAGGTGAGGGAGTATTTGGAATAACTATTGATCCTGTTGATGGCTCTACTAACGTTTCGGTGAATAGAACAGTTGGTACAATTGTTGGAATATATAATGAGATAGGCAAAATAGTATGTGGGTTTTATGTCCTCTATGGTATCTTTACAAATCTTGTGATTGCAATTAATGATAAAGTTGCGGAATTTATATTAGACACATCATCCTATAGTATGACCTTCTATCATTACGTCTTTCAAGAATTAAAATCCATGCCTAATGAACAAGAAGGAGGTATTAGATGTATTGGGGGTGATTCTAATCAATGGAATGAAGAATTTAAAAAGTATGAAAAGCTAACCATCAGTCATCATTTAAAAGATCGTTATAGTGGCAGTTTTGTAGGAGATATCCATGCAATTATTAACTATGGAGGTGTATATGCCTATTTTCCTTCCCCAAAACCGAAAATTAGAGTATATTATGAATGGTTACCGTTAGCATTTATTATTAAAACATTGGCGGGAGAGTTTTTGGCTTTTGACAGCGAAAATAAAGTGAAATATCTTGAAAATCTCCCTCCATTGAAAAGAAATAATGTTAAACAAATGCATACCCTTTCATGCGGTGGAATAATTGGTAGTGAGAAAATAGTGAACCTATACCTTAGTATTTAAAAGATTTATGAAATTGAGGAATTCTAAATTTAACTATGAATAATAATAAACTATTATTGCAAAAAGAAGGTTCTGTAGAATTCTTTATCCATCAATCAGATATAGGAGAAATACCTTCAAAATCAATGAGTGTATTCTATAATAAAGATATGGAAATAAATCGGGATATAACAATATCAAGTGTTGTGACTTATAAGAAATTATATAATGTCGAGCCATTAATAATAGTTGATTCTATGGCGGCATCTGGGATTACATCTATCAGGTTGTTAAATGAATATCGTAGCATTAAAAAAATCTATATTAATGATTTAAATCCTGCAGCAGTAGAGCTTATAATAAAAAACTTAGAATTGAATAGTATATCTCTAAATCAAGTAGAAGTATCTAATGAAGAAGCAAATTCCCTTTTTCTAAAATTAGCCCAACAAAATGGGATTAAGAGACCTAATATAATAATAATTGATCCTTTTGGCACACCCTCTTATTTTATTGATGCAGCTTCAAAAGCAATTCAAAAACAAAGTGGTTTATTAAGTATAACCGCTACAGATACAGCAGTTTTATTTGGTGTTAGAAAAAAGGCTTGTATTAAAAAATATTTATCTCAACCTCTTCACATTGAGTATTGTAAAGAAATAGGTGCAAGAATTTTGCTCTATTTTATTTCCAAAATTGCTAACATAAACAATCTTGGAATCATACCTTTATTAACTTTTTATTCACGTCATTTTATAAAAGTTTTAGCCCTCACATACAAGGGAAATAATAAGATTTACAAAAATCTTTCAAATTTTGGTTATATTTTGCATTGTAGTGATTGTGGATATAGATCAATTTATCCTGAAAATATCTTAAAAATACCTAATAAATGTCCTATTTGTAAAACAAACTCAGCCTTAAAGTATGCAGGTCCTCTCTGGATTAATGAACTACATGATAAAATATTTCTTCAAAGACTTATTATTCATAATAATAATTCTACATTTTCTAATAAGAATAAAATTAATAAAATTTTGAATTTAGCATTGAAAGAAATAGATATGCCTGCTACATACTATAATATTCATAAACTTTGCGAAAAATTAAAAAAATCCCAAGTTCCCAAAATAGAATCAATAATAAATAAGATTAAAAATACTGGAGGTCAAGCTTCAAGAACTCATTTTGACTTTTTATCAATAAAAACAAATATTGGTATAAAAAGATTAGAAAAAATAATTAGTGAAATGAATGATTAAAGGTGTTAAATCTGGATAAACGTCAATCAGATCATGCAAAAGACCCTCACTATAAAGAAGCGAAACGAAAAGGATATAGAGCACGTTCAGCTTTTAAACTTATAGAAATTCAAAAAGAATTCAATATTTTTAAGAGAGCTTTTTATATTCTTGATTTAGGAAGTGCTCCAGGCTCTTGGCTACAAATTTCTAAAGAATTTGCTATTGAAAATCTAGAAAAATATAATGATAATCATTATTCCAGAAATTGTTTCAAAATTATGGGTGTTGACATTAAGAAAATAGCCCCTATTGAGGACGTTGAAATTATTACAATGGATATCACCAATGAAGCGCTGAGATATAAAATTAATGAATTTTTTAAAGGAGAAAAATTAGATTTAATTCTTTCTGACGCTAGTATAAACAAATCTGGTAATAAATTTAGTGACCAAGCAAGGCAAACAAGATTATGTTATACAATACTTTCATTATCAAACTTTTTCTTGAAAAATAAAGGAAATTTTGTCATCAAAACTTTTCAAGGAGAAGATTTTGAAGAATTTTATAAAGAAGTCAAAAATAGATTCATTTTTCTTAAGAGTTTCAAACCAAAATCTTCGAATAAAAAAAGTAATGAAATCTATCTTATAGGGCTAAAAAAAAAGTAATTATTCTAAATTCTCTGATTGTATTTTATCAAAATTTACTTTATATGTTTTACCCTCTAAGGAAGCAAAAATCCATTCAGTAAGCCAAATACACACATGCGGATTAAATTGATCGTTGCTAGTTTCATTACACCTTGAAATAAAGGGGCATATTAAACATGGTTGATACGAGAAAATATCTAATATAAAATCATTTTTATTCTTATTAATCTTCATATCTTTTACCTTTATATCAATTTCTTCGACAGCTGATATGAATTTTGTCCATGAAGCATCAACTAATTCTCTTCTTATCTTTATTTTCGATTGTAAAGCTAATATATCCAATATCTCATCCAATTCATTACGACTTTTTTTAGTTAATTTCAATAGATCATTAAAGTATAGATTTCTATTTTTATTTATTATATCAAGAATTACCTTTTCTTCCTTTCTAAGACTCCTAGTAAAATGTCTCTTCCTCTCTTCAATTCTTTCAATTCTTCTTTCTACTTCTGACTGGTCATTTTCCTCAGAACCCTCTAATCGTTCCTTCACTTTGCATTTATGACGTGAGAGGTATGCAAAACTATTACCGCAATAAGGGCAAACTTCCTTTTTTTTCTTTGCCATCTCATATCAATTCTTTGTTTTAACAATACAATTTATGTTTAGTTTAAAATTAATTTTTCGCATATTTTTTTTGATATTAATTTTTAATATCTGATAAATTAAATTCTTAATAGTAGCAAAATTTTAAAAATAAACAAATTTCTATAAGATGAACCTTAATCTTTCTAAAATACTCAATAAGCTAAATCAATATATCGATTCAGATATAATATTAAACCAGAGAAACTCTAATTTAGAACAAATTAACGTACTTCCTTCTGGATTAACTAATTTAGATAACTTGATGAATGGTGGATTTCATTCAGAAAAATTATATATCTTATTCGGTGCATATAGCACCGGAAAGACCCAACTCTGTCATCAATTATGTGTAGAATCTTCTAAAAGATTTTCTTCTTGTCTTTTTATTGATACAGAAAATACCTTCCGTCCTGAGAGAATTATTCAAATAGCAGAAGCTCAAAGATTGAATCCGAAAAAAGTTTTAAAAAATATTCTAGTTACTAAAGTTATGAGTAATTCTATGTTTCTGCTTAACTTACAAAATATTGAAAATTTAATAAAAATGAAAAAATATAGGGTACTTTTGATTGATTCATTAAATAATTATTATCGCGTCGAGCAATCTAATACAGAAGTTAGTTATTTTAAAGCAAAATCAAATTTTATAAAAATTTTAAAATATATCAACGATCTTACTAATAAATATAACTTAATCATAGTTGCAACAGCCCAAGTTACCCCAAGTTTCGTAACTGGCACAGAAATTGGAGAGATCCCTGTAGGAATCCAATATATGAATCACTTCTTTTCTGAGTTTTTATATTTAACTTTACAAGAAGAATCAATTGGCAAGGTACATATCATTAATTCACTTTCTCTACCAGAAAAAAAAGTATTATTCAAAATAAAATCCGAAGGGATTAAAGACTACAGCCCTTAGTTAAAATTTATCAATAACTAATTTTCTAAACTCATATAAATTTAAATTATTAAACTTTTTAGATTTTGGAAAAGAATTTACAAAATAAATAGAGCATGGTAGTTCTTTCTGAATCCACTCTATTAAATATTTCGCATATCTTAATTTCCTTCTCTTAACTTTTGAAGCTATAAAATTACTAGATTTGTCAATTTTGCTATACTTCCCAATTATCTTATCAAAATCCATACCCACTAAATAGATTTTATGGTTTGAGTTTAAAAAGGGTCTTATAAAAAATAAAATTCTATCTCCATCTGTAAACCCTCCTGGATTTATAATACTTTCGATCGGTTCTACTTGTGTCGTACCTATTATGTTTTTAAAATCACTAATCGATTTTTCAAACTCTTGTAATTTATTAATATTGTCACCATGAGCATGTACAATTATAAATTCTGAATAAGAAAACTCAGTTTTAGTAATCCCATCCAAATCTGTGAAAATTATATCGATGGGTATATTATTTTCACGTAATAATCTAGATGACCCATCAGCACATAAATTAATAAAATTATAAAATAAATGATTTCCTTTAAGGTCAAGTATATATTTTATTGTCCCTTCCAATGATGGACCGCATCCGTAAATTAATATTAATTTTTTATTATCAATAAGACTTTTAATAGAATTAAGAACCAGGTCAAGATTATAATTATCAGGTTTGGTCAAAATAATTTTCTGTAAAAGATTACGTGCTTTCTTATCACAATTATAATCAAATTTAAAATTTTTTAATATTTTGAGATAAAATTGTTTGAATTCATTATAAAAATTGATTTTATCCTTAATAGAAGATGGCATTTTATTAGATCTAATTTTAAGTCCTACTCAATAAAAAAATTTTATATTTTGGATATAATTAAATTTATCATATAATTAAATGCAATATTTTCTAATTCATAAAATTTTGAATAAAGAGTTGTATAAAGTATGACAATTTGGTTTACAAAAACCCATCAATGGTTTAATGATGAAACTGGAGCAGTTGGAATTACTCCTTATGCTGCAGAACAACTAGGTGAAATATCTTTTGTAGATGTTGAAGCTCTTGAAGGAGCTACTATTGAACAAGTTAAAATGGATGGAGACGAACCCAGTAGTGATCCATTAGATTGCACTGTTGAATCGAGTAAAGCAGTTGGGGATGTTTATAGTCCAGTTTCAGGAGCAGTAACAGAAGTTAATTCCGCTTTAATGGATGAACCTGAAAAAATCAATGAAGATGCTTTCTCAGCTTGGTTATTTAAGGTCAATCCATCAAATTGGGATGCCGAGAAAAGTAATCTATTGAATGAAGCAGCATATAAGGCTTTTATTGCTGAGTTATAATTGTTGATTAAAAAAATCATTATTTTTTTCTTTTTTCAATGTTTTTGTAAAGAAGTGAAAATTAAACATTGAATAGTCTCTCACCGAGTTTTATGGTGATAAATGCTTGCAATGCAACAAACGAAGAAATAATTAGAATTATACCTATTACCAGAATTTTTACCGCTGTCTTCTTATTATAAACATGCTTTGATGCTTGATAGAGTAATATAAATCCAATAGAGCAAAGAAAAATGAAAATTGAAGCAACTATACTCTCAACGATAAAAGCTTCGTGTATATCAGGATAAAATAAAACAGGTTCATCTCCCCTCGCTCCTATTGCAATAGGCTCTCGGTAAATGATATATATTATTCCTGTTTGGAGTAGAAATAATATGATATAAATTCCTATGACTACTAAGGACCTTCCAGGTAAGGGTATATCCATTTTTGGAAGTTTTATTTGTGGATTATTTATTTTCGGCTTTCTTAATGAATTTCCAAATACCCAGGGTGTCTTACTTTTAATTTTTTCTAAAATCGTCTCAGAACCGCTGATATCTTCCTT
>JBHLLO010000017.1:0-19892 GCA_048885535.1 Candidatus Hermodarchaeota archaeon | reverse complement strand
CCTTTTTTTGCATGTTTATTTGAAAATTGCTTTTTATCTACAAAATATTAATTTTTTTTAAATTAAAAACTTTTTAGTTCTAAACCTTATTTTCAGAATATCTAAACTAATTTCTTCAATAATGATATTAGGAAATTCCAGATTTTTTCTGCACTTTTTATTTTTAACCGTTCATCTGGTGAATGAACATCGATAATAGTTGGTCCAATTGAAATAATTTCCACATTGGGAAAATGATGTTTAAAGTAAGCGCATTCTAAGCCAGCATGAATAGCTTTTATTATAACATCACTTTTAAATAATTCTCTATAGGTTTCGGCAGCTAATTTTGAAATCTTTGAATTAAAATTAGGAGGCCAACTTGGATATTCATATTTAATAACGGTCTTAAGCTTCAATCCAGATGTTTCAAATAGAGTTTGAAATTGATCATAAAGATTATCTTGATCATATTGAGTTAAGCTTCTTTGACTAACTACAAATTTTATAGAATTTGTTTCCGTTTTTATTGAAGCAAAATTAGTTGAAGTGTGGACTAATTCCTTAGTTATTGGATGCAAATGAACAGGACCATTTTGTAGTAAAAATAATAGATTAATTAACCTATTTTGGATATCTTCTGAGATTATTGAGAACTTGTTTGAACGTTCTTCTTGCTTAATACCAATATCGATGTCAGACTCAATACTTTCATATAATTTCTTAATTTGGGGATAATTATGCTCTATAAATTCACTTATACTTGAGAAATCACTTCTTTTAGCAAAAAACAAAACCTCTGCTTCTCTAGGGATTGCATTATCTAGGTTGCCACCATTTAGAGAGATTAGATGAATTTTATAGCTTCTATTTAATTTCCATAAAAATTGAGAAAGTAAATTTAATGCGTTTGCTCTGCCTTTATCAATATCCACCCCAGAATGACCACCAGTCAAACCTGTAACCATTAGCTTTATTGGAATTAAATCATCACCTTGATCAACATTTTTTTTTTCAATTTGTAAGCTAACTTCAAAAACTCTACCCCCTGCAGCTCCAATTGTGAAAGTTTTATCTCCTTCTGAGTCTAAATTTATCATATAAGGACCGATTATAAATTCTTTGTCGAACTGACTTGCTCCTGTAAGTCCTCTCTCTTCATCTACAGTAAATAAGAGATTTAATGATATTGGTCCTAAATCCAACTCTTTTTTATAAATTTTTTTCATAATTGTTAGTTGGTACGCTATTCCAACAGCATTATCCGCTCCTAATGTTGTACCTTTTGCAGTTATCCATTTTTCACTGTCGATTTCAATTATTTCCAAATCTAATGGATCCTTTGAAAAATCATGGATTACATCGTCATTTTTCTCACAAACCATATCCATGTGACTTTGTAAAGAAATAACTAATTCATTATTTTCACTCGAACTTGAAGGAATTTTGATTATAATGTTATTTATTTTATCTATTTTAGTTTGATAACCCATTTTTTCTGCTTCTTTTTGAATAAAAAGTCTTATTTGACCCTCATGTCCAGAACATCGGGGGATTTTTGAAATTTTATAGAAATATTCCCAAAATTCTAGTGGTTCTCCTAATTCTTTTAAATATTCAGTCATATTTGTTAACAATGAAAGTATAAATATTTATTTTTTTATTAGTTTTATAAAAATAACATTAAATTTTGATGTGAGAGATTTTAGATGAGTAGCTGGAAAGATTTATATTCTGAAGTTAAACAGCGTAAAATGGAAGCTCTTAATAAAAAGGATGTTGTAAAAGCTGTTGAAAAGCACGGTAAAATTCTTGCAGTTGAAGGACGGTATGAGAAACCTAAAAAAATTATTGAACATATGTATGCTGCCACCCGTGAAACAATAAAACCAAAAGAAATCATGAAATATGATCTTAATAACTATGATATTGTGTTAATTGGATGTCCTGGTGATGAGATTCCTCATTCTGCTTTTCCCAAAGTGAAAGATTATGTATCTTCGAATGGCGGTTGGCTAATAACAACAGATTGGGCGATAAAAACACTCGTAGAAGTAATTTTCCCGGGTTATATCCGTTGGAACGGACAAAAAACCGCAGATGCAGTTGTAGCCTGCCAAATAATGGAACCTAATCATCCCTATCTTGATGGAGTCCTTAGCGAAATACAACAAAATAAATGGCAAAAAAAGAACGTCAAAAATACTAAAAAAACAGAATTTAGATGGTGGTTAGAAACTAAAAGTTTTCCAATTAGTATCATGAATCCAAATGTTCAAGTTTTAATTTCATCACAAGAAATCTTAAGAAAATGGGGTGAATCTCCGGTTTTCGTATATTTTGATTATGGCAAAACAGGTGGAAGGGTAATTCATATGATCTCTCATACTCACTTGCAGAAAGGAGGAATAAAGGGAAAATATGCTTCAGCGCTTATCTTAACAAATATTTTAGATGAAAAGGTTTCTCAAAAAACTGGTATTTCAAAAACACCCACATCTGGATATGTTTCTGATTGGGAAGGTATCCAACAACCTCAACAAAAATATACAACATCAAATCAACAAGGTAACTATTTAACACCTTCAGATAGTGTAAGCGGATTAACGGGAACTTCACAGATTGTTGAAGTTAATGTTACTAGTAGTGGATTCTCATTCGCTAGCAAATGTGGGTATTGTGGATATGATTTTGGTGAATATGCAGGAAAAATTTATATGTGTAATGCCTGTAAAACCTCATACCATGAAACTTGTCTTAACATGCAGATTAATGAAGGTGTCTGTAAAAATTGTAATAAAATTTTATTATGGTAATCTTAAATCCTCTATTTTTCTAGAATTAGACTTTCAAGGCCAATTTTTCTAAAAAGGAATATAATCAATCGTAAATATTCATTCAATAGATTTAATTCAAGTACCTAGGTTGATTTATGTTAAATATCCAGAGGATTTTTGAAGAGGTTGATAATCTGGAAGAGGAAAGAATATCTAGTATATTCCTAAGTATGGATGAAATTTCGTGAAAGAGGGATTTCACGAAATGCTGATATAATATTTAAATATTGAAACTTTACTCTTAAGATTAATAGACAAATATACAATTAAAAAGATGATAAACAAATACTGTAGAGTAATCAAGGAGTATAAAACACCCTTCCCTGACCCCATAATTCTCAAAAAAGGAGAAAGGGTGAGTATAGAAGATAGAGAATGTGATTGGCCAGGATGGGTATGGGCTATTAATAAATCAACCAAATCTGGGTGGGTCCCTAGAAGTTACATTAAAATTCATAAGGGCTATGCAGAAATGGCAAAAGATTATAATGCTACAGAATTAACAGCATCTATAGGGGAAGAATTTCTGATTGAAAAAGAAGAAAGTGGATGGGTCTGGGTATCTTCAAAAATGGGAAAATCTGGATGGATTCCTTTAGAGAATATAGAAATTATATAATATAATTATTTAAACATAACGATATTAAAAATAAAAAAAATAATATAGATATAGACTATGTGATTTAGAGAATCTTAATCTTCAGTAATAGTAATTGCTTCTTCAGGACATTGAGTCTCACAAGCTCTGCAACCTACACAATCGTCTCTATTTTCTTCCAGAATATGTACTTTACCCCCTTCAGGTTCTCCAAAACATTCACTAGGGCATACCTCATAACATGTTCCGCAACCAGTACAAGCATCCAAATCAATTTCAATTCCGAATCCCATAATTAAAACCTTAAAGTGTTTTTCAGTAATTAAGAGAATAATGTAAAAAATTTAAATTTCGTTTTTATTTTTAGAAATTTTGATTAACTTCTCTTTAACACAAATCTTATTTTTAGATTATCACAGATTTAAAAATATATAAAATGTATTATAGTTGATAATAATAATTTATCAAATTACTGTAAGTTAGAATGACATGAAAATCATATGGAGTTACAAAACTAGTGAACAATTATTAGGATTAAATTTAGGAACAATAAAAAAAAAGGGAACACAAGTATTTTCATATAGTAGATCGGGAAAAATCTTTCTTTTTTCTTTGGATGGAAAATTACAATTTGAAGCTGTTTGTACCGATGATACTCCAATTTGGAATCTAAAAATACATGACGTTAACAGTGATGGGGAACCAGAATTAATAATTGGTGGTATGGATGGAATACTACGTGTTTTTCAAATATTGGTGCCTTTTTCACTGACTCTTTTATGGGAACACAAATTCGATTCTTCAATTAGTGGGTTTTTATTTGAAGATATTAATTTCGATAAAAATCTTGAACTTATTGCTTATTCCCTTGACAACAGCATACGGGTTCTACAAGCTTCAAATGGCTTATTGATTTGGGGTCAAGTTTTTGCAAACGGAATTGAAGATGCGTGTATATGGAACGATAATAAAATAACCAATAAAAAAGAGATAATAGCATGCGGAAATGATGGAACTATTAGGATTTTTGAATCAAGTAAAGGAGATTTGTTATGGATTAAACATTTTTCAAATAAGATAAGATGTATATCATATCTTACCTCTAAAGAAAATGACTTCATTGTATGCGGTGGAGATGATAAAATAATTCATATAATTAATAAAAAAACTCAAAAAGAAATAAAAAACATACACTTTAAAGATTATATTTGGAAATGTTACTCATTACCGATATTTCATTATAAAAAGTTGTTAATAAGTTCATATTCCTTTTCATTTTTCAATCAAGTAAAAAATGTCCAAGATCTCAATTTTTCTTCAAAATTAATCTGTATAAATAACGATCTGGAAATTGAATGGGAACTTAAAAATGCAAATGTAGAATGTTTATGTCAGATTAATATAAATGAACAAAAAATCATAGGTATCGGTACAACTAAAGGGGAGTTATTAATTTTAAATTTAGATAATGGAGAAATATTATTTAAAATTAAAAATCAATCTAGTTTAAATGATTTAATATATGAACCAAATTCTAATCTCTTAATTTCTTGTCATGAGAATGGTCAATTATACGCTTACTCTTTTGATTTCAAATAATTATGCAATTTATTTATAAGAAATAAATTAAAAAAAATAAAGGAAAGTTTTGTTAAGTTATTAATCTTCCTCTGCTTCTTCCTCAGCGGCTAACTCTTCTTCCAATTCCTCTAATGGAACTGGTGCTGGTGTGGTAAGCATGCTGTAACCTATCCAAATGGCTATAATACAAATTAAAATCACTATCAACCAAATAGGTAAAACTACAAAAAGTTCCCAGGAAAGTAATGCCCCAAGGAAGTCACCGAAAATAGCTTTTGCCCAATTTGGGTTTCCACCCCACGTTTGAAACCAGAGATCTACAATACTTCCCATTGTATAGACAATTGCGATAAAAATCCCAAGAATTAATACTATTGCACCAATAATTTTATCTTTTGCCATAATTATTCACATTAGTTTATAATTATTTTGTTTTAATAATAAGCAAGTTAGTTATGGTTAATATTATTTGGTAAAATAATATTAAATTAAAACCATTCGAAATGATACAATTGATTTTAATTGTAATGATCTACTTAAAGTTAATAGAATCTAAAAATTATTCATAAGCCTATGATTGACTTAAAAAACTATGTTATTGTGATTGGGTCTAGTAATATGGATTTTAACATTTATTCAGAAAGATTACCAAAACCTGGTGAAACGGTTACTGGTGGTAAATTCAAGCAAAGTTTAGGAGGAAAAGGAGCTAATCAATCAGTTGCATCAGTTCGTTCTGGTTCAGACACCGTCTTTATCTCTAAAGTCGGTAGAGATATAGTTGGGGATCAAATGATACTGCAACTAAAAAATAAGGGTGTAAATACAGATTATATCCTTAAAGATCTTGAAGAATCTAGTGGAATTGCGTTTATAATGATTGATAAAGATGGAGAAAATATGATAAGTGTCGCTCCAGGAGCTAATACTAAACTAGTGCCTGAGGAAATTCGCAAGCAAGCTGACTTAATTAAGGCTTCAAAATCACTAATAGTGCAGATGGAGATATCAATCGAAACAATAAAAGAAGTTTTCTCAATTGCCTCTAAGGGTGATGTTATAAAGATTCTAAATCCTGCTCCGTTAAAGTATATTCCGAAGGAAATTTTAAAAAATATTGATATTATTGTCCCAAATGAGGGTGAATTAATCAGATTGAATTCATTACTGGGTTTTCAAATAACACAACATAGCGGAGAAGAAACTATAATTCAAATATCAAGAAATATTTCAAGTTTAGGAGTAAAAAATGTGATTACAACTTTGGGTAGTAAGGGATCGTTAACATATCAGTCTGAAAAGGATGAATGGACTAAAATACCTGCATTTAAGGTCCAAGCTGTTGATACTGTAGGAGCAGGTGATTGCTTTAATGGGGTGCTAGCAAGCAAATTAAATCAAGGAGAGGATTTAATAACATCTGTGAAATATGCCACTGCTGCAGCCTCCATAGCAGTAACTAGAAAAGGAGCTCAAAAGTCAATCCCCTACCTATATGAAATTGAAAAAAAATATATGGAATTTAGTAAATTATCTTAAAAAGGTATTTTTGATTGATTGAAGAATATTTAGAACCTAAAAGAGGTACTTTCTTAAGAAGGAATAGTAGAAGGAAACTGGTTCTTTCTATTGAAGAAGAACCTCTTGATAATGTATTCATCATAAATGGAAGTTCTTTTATCACCAAAAATTTATCTATTAAAGATTTGAGTATAGCTCCATATGACTATTATATGCTAATTAACAATAGAACAGAACAAATTAAAATTAAATACAATTTAGATATTTCTAACCATGATATAATTTATAATCCTTATAAGTATGAACATACACAGAGAGTCAAAATTGATCCAAATTCATTTATAGATAAATATAATGTCCCTGAGGGTTTCTCTGATATACTGTCAAAATGGTATAGCATAAAATTCACCTATCCTGAGTATAATCTAATATTTATTAAACCAGAAATGGGTATTTCTATTCAAGTTCATAAATTTCGAAGTGAAACTTGGGAAATTTTAGAAGGTGAACCTATCATAATAAATGGTAATAAAGTGTATTATTTTATTAAAAATGGTACTCAGCTTGTAAATACAAAAAATATGTTTCATTCAGTAATTAACCCAAATAAAAACCCAGATGAATTTGTTAAAATTAAAGAAAATTGGAGTGGAATATTTGACGAGAATGATATAGATCGCGTTTATAATCCCAACAAATACTACTAAATGTTATTCAAAAATCATAACCTAACTATTTAATCCCTCGATAAAATTCAATTTTTAAAGATCTGGAGGAGTTGGGTTAAGTTTGGATAATAGACTTTTAAATTTTATGTTTTTCAGTTCCCTTGTTTTAATAAAATTAAAATTTAATAGATAACTAATAACCTTACATTTCAAAATAATTAAGTAATTATTAAACAAAAAATAGTAAATGGAACAAATAGATTGGTGGAAAAATGGCTCCGAATGAGGAACTTGATGAAAAAGAGAAGGAAGATTTAGAAGAAGAAGAATCTCCTGAGAAAATGGAAGAAAATATTGAAGAAGAAGAGGAAATCGAAGAAGAGGAAATCGAAGAAGAGGAAGAAGAATTAGACGTTGAAAAAGAACGTGATAGATTACGCTTTCATTATCGTGGTTATACTTTGGACGACTTAAAAAAAATGAATATGGACCAACTACTTCAACTGCTACCATCAAGAGCAAGAAGAACTTTAAGAAGAGGACTCCCTCCACGCCAGAAAAAAGTTATTGAAAGGCTAAGGAGAGCTTATAGAGCAAAGAAAAGGGGAAAAGATTTGGTTATTAGAACTCATGTACGTGATTTAATAATTTTTCCAGAGTTTGTTGGTCTTAAAGTCGGTATCTATAACGGGAGGACATATGAAATCATAGAAATACGTCCTGAGATGATTGGTCATTATCTTGGTGAGTTTGCCATTACAAGAAAGAGGGTACAACATGGTTCACCTGGTATTGGAGCAACACGATCAAGTAAGTATGTTCCACTAAAGTAGTATTATTATAAAAAAAGAGATGAAGAGAGAATGCCTAACTGGAGTTATTCATTTATTGAACAAAAATATGATGCAGAACGATTAGCAAAAGCAGCTGGGAGAGATTTAAGGATTAAACCAAAACATGCTAGAGAAATTTGTGCCGTAATAAAAGGTATGAAAATTGATCAGGCTAAATCATATCTAGAAAAAGTTATTCAACTAAAACAATCTGTACCATTCAGAAGACATAAAAAAAAACAAGCTCATCGAAAAGATTTAAAGCAATTTAAGTGGTACGCAGGAAGATTCCCACAAAAAGCAGCTGCTAGAATTTATGAAATTTTGTCCGCAGCAGAATCAAATGCGGAATACAAAGGATTAGACATTGAAGCTTGCCGAATAATCCATGCAGCAACTCATCGTGGAAGAATTATTAAGAGGTATATTCAGCGTGCTCATGGTAGGTCGACAGCAAAATTTAGACATCTTTCCCATGTTGAAATTGTTGTATATGAATTTCCAAGTTAGGTGAAAATTAATAAATTTATTAAATAACAATAAGAGTGAAGAGAATTGAGTCCTTTATCACGGCATTTTATTGAACAAGGTGTGAAAATGATGCAAATAAACGAATTCCTTAGATCTGAGCTTGTACGCGCTGGATTCGCAGGAATAGACATCCAAAAAACACCTTTAGGAGTAAGAATAACACTAAAGACCTCTCGCCCTGGTTTGGTAATAGGAAAGGGCGGAAAGAGAATTCAAGAAATCACAGACATTTTACAAGAAGAATATGGTTTGGAAATGCCCCAAATTGAAGTTGAAGAAGTTCAAAATCCAGATTTGGACGCTCAGATTATGGCAGAAAGGTTAGCATATAGTCTTGATAGAGGTAGACATTATCGTAGAGCAGGTTATTACATTTTAAGAAAGGTGATGGATGCAGGTGCAAAAGGAGTAGAAATTCGCATAGCTGGTAAGGTAACTTCACAAAGAGCACGCTCACAAATATTCAGAGCTGGTACAATGACAAAATCTGGACAACCTGCTGAAAATGGAGTAGATAAGGGAGTGGCTCAATGTATTCAAAAGAGTGGAGTCCTAGGAGTGATTGTTAAAATTATGAGAGCTGATACTAAAATGGGTGATGATGTAAAAATACATGAAGATGAATTAGCTAAAGCACAAGCAAAAGCGAAAGCAACTGATAAAAAAACTAGAGTTGAAAAAATTGCGGAGGAAGAATATGAAATTATTGAAGAAGAAGCTGCTTTAACAGAGGAGGAAGAAGAATTGCTTGATGAAGTAGATGAGGAAGATGTATCAGAAGTATCTATTGAAACAAATAAAAAGAAAAAAAAATTAGATGAGAAAAATGCCTGAAATAATAACTGCTGAAAAAGTTCGACAGATGGATGAAAGAGAGAGAGAAAGGACTTTAATTTCGTTAAGAGAAGAATTAATGATGTTATACAGCCAACAAACAGGTGGTGGTATAGCTGATAATCCTGCAAAAGCAAAAATTTTGAGAAAACAAATTGCTAGAATATTAACTGTTAAAAACGAAGAAAGGGAATGAAATGATAAATCCCAAATATTTAATATATCATGATTTAATCGGATTTCACACATATGCAAAATTAAAATCGAAATCAGAGAACTCGCATTTCATATATATTGGGATGGTTATAGATGAATCGAATAACATGTTAATAATCGAAAAAGCAAAAAAAATTAAAAAATATGTAAAGAAAGATTATATTTTTAGATTCAAGCTAAATAGAAATTTATTAGAAGTCGATGGATCCAAGATAGTTGGAATCCCAGAAAATAGGTTAAGAAATCTAAAAAAGAAAAAGTGGATGAAAAAATAAAATGAGTATACGAAATATTGGTATTCCTGGGGTAAATCCCCCTAAAGCAAAGGAATGTTCTGATAAGTATTGCCCATTTCATGGAACAACAAGAATTAGGGGCAAAATAACAAGTGGAGTCGTGGTGAGCAAAAAATCCCGAAATAGTATCATAATTAAAAGAGATTACCTTCATTTCATTAAAAAATATCAAAGATATGAAAGACGTAATACTCGCCTTGCATGTCATTTACCCGATTGTTTAAGAAACGAAATTAATTTAGGAGATTTTGTAAGAGTAGGTGAGAGTAGAAAAATCTCTAAGACAAAATCATTCATTGTATTAGATAAAATTTCACGTGAGGAGATGTAGATGGGAACAAGGAGGAAGTTAGGAAGGAAAAAGATGGTAAAACATCGAACTAGCTATGGATTGCAAAATGCTTCGAGGATATTTATTACAGACAATTCTGGGGCAAAAATTGCGGAAATAATTAATGTTGATCACGCGAAAACAAGATTGAGGCGTTTACCTAAGGCAACAGTGGGCTCAGTTTGTTCGGTAACAATTAAAAAAGGTCGACCTGACATGCGAGGAAATATCATGAAGGCAGTAATTGTTAGACAGAAGATGATTTATAAAAGGTTAGATGGAACACGAGTATGTTTTGAGGATAATGCTGGGGTAATAATAAGTAAAGAAGGAGACCCAAAAGGAACCGAGATCAGAGGACCAATTGCTAGAGAAGCGGCTGAGTTGTTCCCTCGTTTAGCATCAATTTCATCCTTAATAATTTAAAAAAGTGAAACTACATATGAAAATAAAATCCAAAAAACCAGGAAAGCAAAGGAAAGCGCTGTTTAATTACAGAAATCATCAAAGAGCTAAACTTCTATCAACAAGAGTAGCGGATTTTCTAAGAGATGAGTATGGAATAAAGAGTCTCCCCTTAAGAGTTGGTGACCAAGTAAAAGTATGTAAAGGAGAATTTAAAGACTTTGAAGGTGAAGTCTTGGAAATAACGAAAAACCAAAGGGCAAAAATAAAAGAATGTCAATTTGAAAAAGCTGATGGAACTCAATTTAACCCTTCAATTCATATTTCCAAACTTGTATTGACAAAATTAGGTAAAGAAAAGAAATTAGATCCATGGAGAGCAAGTATGATCGAAAGGAAAGCCTTATACGTGTTTGGTGAGGAAGAATTGATTGCTCCGAAAAAATTGAAAGAGGAGGAGATTAAATGACCCAACATGGTGGAAAGAAAACATTAAAAAGACTTAATACTCCTAAATTTCTACAAATAAAAAGGAAACATGGAAAATTCTTCATAAAGGCATCACCTGGACCTCATCCAAGTCGATTTTGTTTACCCCTTCTTCATATTGTAAGAGATAACCTTAAGTTTGTCAAATTTCATAGAGAAGCAAAAAAGTTGATAGGTTTAGGATATTTTAAAGTAGATGGAAAAGTAGTTAAGGATAAAGCTTTTCCTGTGGGATTAATGGACGTATTAAGTATTGAAAAGATGAATAAACATTTTCGTATACTTCCAGATTCTCATTATGGGTTAATACTTCATGAAATTTCTGAAGAAGAAAGTAAGTATAAATTATGCAGAATAAATCAGAAGACCACCGTTAAAGGGGGAAATATTCAGCTAAACTTACATGATGGGAGAAATATTTTGATCCAAATCAAAGATCCTCAAAATTCTAAAGAGGATCTCTATAAGAGAATGGATGTTTTAAAGATTTTAATTCCAGAACAACAAATTGAGAAAGTTATTAGATTTAAAGAAGGAAATCTGGCTATTATTATGGCTGGGAAAAATATTGGTCAAACTGGAAAGATTATTAACATTTTAAAGCGATTTGGTCCTAAAGCAAGCACAGTATCAATTCAACACAATTCTGAACATACAGAAACTTTATATGATTATACTTTTGTAATTGGCGAAGATAAATCTGAAATTAGTCTACCTATAGGGGGAGATGTTAAATAAAATGTCAGTAAAAGCCAAAAAGAAAACCACAAAAGCACAAACACAACAGTTTGAGAAATTCTGGGAAAACCCAATGAAGCGACCCTTTTTAGAGAAACTCACATTAAATATTGGTGTCGGTAGTGGCGGAGAAGAGTTAGAAAGAGCAGTAAAAGTTTTGGAAACAATAACAGGTAGAAAACCTGTAAAAACACTCTCAAGAAAAAATATAAAGGAATTTAATTTAAGGAAAGGGCGCCCTATTGGAACAATGGTCACAATAAGAGGTAATGAGGCCGAGAAATTACTCAAGAGATTATTAATTGTAAATAATAACAAGATGCTTCGTAGAAGTTTTGATAATTATGGTAATTTTGGTTTTGGAATAACTGAACATATCTCAATACCGGGTATAGAATACGATAATGTAATAGGGATATGGGGTTTAGATGTTGTTGGAAGGATTATAAGACCTGGGATGAGAGTCAAATACCGAAGGAAAGCAAGGGCTAAAATTCCTAAACATCATTATGTTTCTAGAATGGAAGCTCAATATTATTTAGAAAAGAATTTTGAAGTGGAAATTGTAGAACAATTAGATATAGAATTTATGTAATTAAAAGTTAAAAAAAAGATGATACAAATGCCACAAGGTAAAATTGGTAAAGGACAAAGGACTTGCAGGAGATGTGGAACTCACAGAGGGATAATTCGAAGATATGGTTTGTATATCTGTAGAAGATGTTTTTATGAGATTGGGAAAGCTATTGGATTTAAAAGATTTGATTAAAGTTAAAAATGAGGTGAAGAAATTGGTAAATACCATCGCAAATGCAATGAATATGATTAATAATGCTGAAAAAGCAAAAAAAAAGGAAATAATTATAAGTCCAGCCTCCAAATTGATACAAAAAATATTATTAATTCTTCAAAAAAAAGCGTATATTGGGGAATTTGAAAGATACGATGATGGTCGCCAAGGAAAGTTTAGGATAGCTTTATTAGGTAAAATTAATGAAGCAAAAGGTTTATTAAAACTTAATTACAAAGTTTCTCAGTTTGAAATGCTTGAAAGAAAGTTATTACCTGCACCAGGGTTAGGATTAATAATTTTAACGACTAATCAGGGTGTAATGACAATGAAGGAAGCAGAAGAAAAAAATATTGGCGGTATAACATTATGTTATATTTATTAAAAGTAAGCAAGGTAATGAATAATGGTAAAAACAGCATTTTTTAAGCAAGCCTTAGAGATTCCTAAAGATGTAAAAGTGACTTTAGGTGAAGATCAGCATATAATAGTAAATGGACCGAATGGAGAAATTACAAAAGATTTCTCTCATATTAGAGGAGTTAAGGTCTTAATTGAAGGAAATAACATAATATTTTCAACCTATTTTCCCAAAAGTGGTACACTTGCTCTAACCAATACAATTTACAATATTATTAAGAGTTTAATCACCGGGGTTCAAACTAATTACGAATATTTATGTAAAATGACATATTCCCACTTCCCTTTTACAGCAGAAGTGAAATCAGAGAAAAATGAAATACATATCATCAATTTTTTAGGTGAGAGAGCTCCAAGGATATCGAAATATCTTGATAATGTAGAAGTAAAAGTGGAAGGTGATGATATTATATTATTTGGACCAGATAAGGAAAAATTAGGGCAATCAGCTGCAAATCTTAAAAGATGCTGCAGAATTAGAAAAAAAGATCCTCGTGTATTTCAAGATGGAGTTTATCTTTATAAGATAAAACTTGGAGACGATGTTCTTTGGCAAATAAGATAGGATAGTGAACAGTAAATGGAAAAGAAAAGATTATTTCAGGTTAGGGAAAAATTAAAAAAGAAGAGACCTTCATTCAGGCGTGTTGAATCATGGAGATATAAAAAAATCAAAGATTCATGGAGAAAAGCCAGAGGTATCGATTCACAAACAAGAAAAAAGAAAAAAAGTGGTGTAAAATCTCCTTCTGTGGGTTATAGAGGTCCTAAAAAAGTAAGAGGTTTGCATCCATCTGGATTTGAAGAAGTATTAATCTTTAATGTAAACGATATTAAAGGTTTAAGTAATAAAAAGCATGCTGTAAAGATTTCAGGAAAATTAGGTGCTAAGAAAAGAATTGCTTTGGTAGATTATGCCCAAAATAGGGGATTTAAGATCCTTAATCTGGGAATAGCTCAAAAGGAATTAGAGCGTTTTGAAGCGTTATTAGAAAGCCCTCTTGAAGAAGATGAAATTTTTGAAGAATCTTTAGAGGAGGACTAATTAAAACAAGAGTGAGTGAGTATGAGTTTAAAAGCCCAAAGAAGAATGGCTGCGGAAATTTTAAAATGCGGTGAAAATAGGGTTTATTTTGATCCTTATTTAATAGAGGAAATTCAATTAGCTATAACGAGAGAAGATATAAGAAGTTTAATTAAAGATGGTATAATTCGAAAGAAATATAAAAAAGGAATTTCAAATTATCGTAAAAAGTTACATCATGATAAAAAGAAGAAAGGAAGGGCTCGAGGTTTGGGAAAAAGAAAAGGAAAAAAAACAGCCAGAACACCAAAGAAAAGAGCTTGGATAAGAAAAATTAGACCTCAAAGGAGGGAATTAAAGAAATTAAGAGATAGAAAACTAATTGCAGCTAGCAATTACAGAAGGTTATATAAAAATGCTAAAGGAGGAATGTTTGCAAGCGTTGCCCAAATGAATCGATATATTAAAGAAAAGGAATTACTAAGGAGAGGCAGATAAAAATGACAAAAGGACCAAGATATAGGCGACCATTTAGAAGAAGATCGATTGGTAAAACCAATTATCAAAGTAGATTGAAATTATTAAAATCAAAGAAATTAAGAGTTGTTATAAGAGCCTCAAATAATCACATCATAGTTCAAGTTGTTCAATCTAAGTTTGGAGGGGATAAAATTTTATCTTCCGCATTTTCTAAAGAATTAACAAAGAACTTTGGCTGGAAAGCAAATACTGGAAATATGCCTGCAGCATATTTAACCGGTTATCTTGCTGGCTTGAGAGCAAAGCAACAGAATATTTCAGAAGCTATTTTGGATTTGGGGATATTACATCATCGGAATAGATTAATAGCAGCATCTAAAGGAGTAATAGATGCTGGTTTAGAAGTTCCCTATAGTGAAGAATTCTTTCCAGAAAATCTGAAAGAAAGAATAGAGGGTGGACATATAGAAAATTATGCTAAAGTTTTAAAAGATAACAATCCTGAAAAATATGAAAAAGTATTCTCAGGATATTTAAATAAGGGTAAAATAAATCCCCTTAAAATAAGTCAAATGTTTTCAACAACATTAAAAACAATTGAAAGTAAAATTTAAAGATGTGAAGCTATATGAGTCATTTAAGAAATATTGAAGAAACATGGGTACCCAGAACGCGATTAGGAGAGTTAGTTCGTGAAGGCTTAATAACATTAGAAAAAATCTTTGCGAATAATTTGGTCGTTAAAGAAAAAGAAATAATTGATATTCTCCTTCCACAATTACGTGAAGATGTCGTAAAGATATCTATGGTCCAGCAGATGAGTGCTAGTGGTCAGCGATCTAAATTCAAAGCTGTTGTACTGGTAGGTGCTGAAGGATTTATAGGAGTAGGCTCAGCAAAATCACGTGAAGTGGGCCCAGCAATAAGAAAAGCAATAGATAAGGCAAAACTCTCTGTGATTCCTGTTCTAAGAGGTTGTGGGAGTAAAGAATGTGGTTGTGGTGGCACACATAGTATTCCTTTTAAAATGAATGGAAAGTGTGGTTCAGTTAGAATTCGACTTATTCCTGCCCCTGCAGGAGTAGGATTGGCATCAGCAGATAAAGTGAAACAATTATTAAAGCTAGCTGGTATTGAAGACATTTGGAGTAAAACTTACGGTGATACACGAACAAGTGAAAACCTAGTAAAAGCAACATTTGATGCTATTAAAAATGCACATAAATATAATTTCAAAATTTAACAAAACAGTGATTATTATGATAGCAAAAAACGAATTAATTGCTAAGAAGAAACCTAAAGAAAAAGAGAGTCATTCTCCAGTGTTATATTTTGCAATTAGAATAAGAGGGGCTCCTGGAATGAAAAGAACTATTTTGGACACTTTGAAAATGCTAAGAATGTTTAAAGTTAATCATGGTGTTCTCATTTGGGGAGAAAAAAGTTACTTAGGGATGCTTAACAAATGTAAGGATTATATTACATTTGGTGAAATTGATGAAAAAACGTTAATAAGGCTTTTAAGAGTGAGAGGTAGAATAGAAGGAAATAAACCACTAACAGATGAACATATTAAAAACCTAACGCAGTATAAAAACACTAAAGAGCTAGCTAAAGCTCTAATAAAAGGAGAAATACAGTATCGAACTAGAGATATATATAAAATTAAACCTGTTTTCCGCTTACATCCACCAAAAAAAGGCTATCGTGGATCTATTAAGAAACACTATGGAGAAGGCGGTACTTTAGGATATGTCAAAAATTATATAAATGAATTAGTACATAAAATGATTTAAAAATTAATGGTGCGAGTAAGATGAGGAAATATCCCCGAAAAATCAGAAAAAAGAGAGGTACTCGAACATATGGATATGGTCGAGTTGGACAACACCGAAAAACGGGACAAAGAGCAGGTCGTGGAAAAACAACTCAGTGGAAAAAAAGTAAAAAATCTTATTATCTTAAACAAAAAGAGCTTGGTTTTCCTGATCCTGATTGGGATATCGGTAAAAAAGGTTTCAAACGACCCCAAGACATAAAACGTATTTATAATATTAATACTCTTAATGTAAAAGATTTAGATCTTAAAATTGACGAATTAGTTCTGCAAAATGTTGCTAATAAAACTGGAAATACCTACATTATTAATTTAAATGATATTAATGTTCAAAAAATATTAGGTCGTGGTGAAATTAATAAAAAAATAAATCTTTCTGTAAATCAAGCTTCAAAACAAGCAATAGAAAAAATTGAAGCCGCAGGAGGAAAAGTAACCCTTCTAGCACAGACAGAATAATTTTCTTTTATTAGAATCTTTTATTAAAGTTATTTTAATCTAAGAGTTTATTAATTAAACTTACCAACCCAGGTAAAATGAAAATAAACTCAATTGTATTTCCTATTAAATGGATGGTTGTAAAAGGAAATCCATAAATGTAGGAAATAATAAAAAACTCAATGCTAGTAGAAATTAAAAAAGCCCCTATTAACGTGCTAATCACATCATAAACAAAAGTAATTATCGCTCCTATAGAACCAAGTATAATCATTATCCGAAATAAATACAAGTCTCCTTTTGGTTTAAAATACTTTTTTTTACGAAAGAAATCTTTTATCATACCGCCAGTCAATCCAGTTAAGGAATAATGAGCAATTTGATAAATAAACAGTATCAATGGTGAAGTTCCATATGGATTAAAAAATACAAAAATTAAAGAACTTAAAAGACCTATAACCAACCCATCTCTTTTGCCTAAAATAAAACCTCCTAGAAAAATCGTTAATGTGAATAGTTCCACATTTGGAATGTATGCTAAAGCATATCCTAAAACTACTGCCAATGCTGAAAACATACTTATTAAAACAATCTTAAAGGTCTTTTTGTCAATCCAAATCGAACCATTATCTCTCTCTTTTTCAGTTGCTTGAATAAATGCTTCAGAATCGCGAAGTCTTTTAATACTACCTTCTTTATTCTCAGTTTTTGTTTCCATACTTTTTATAATAGGAATCTTATACTACTTTATTTTAGATTTTATATTCATTTATATTATATAAATTTATTGCAAAAAGTTAAATAGTATTAAGAATTAAAAATTGATAATGAAAATTATATAGGATAGATTTCCTAGTTTAAAATGTATAATAAAAAGATCTCAATAACAATAATAACTTTTTGTATGATTTTTTCAATGTTTTATTTCTTTTCAATAAGTAATGTAGAAGCAAACGGAACTATACCTAGGAGTTATTCTAATAATTTGGATTTAAATGGTATATACGTTTATAAAGTTCTTGATTTTGGTAAACCATCGAATTGGATTAATTTTACTGGTCATTCTGAAGGAGAATGGTCAACAAATTTAACTGATGTGATAAAGATCAATATAACTGGTTTTTATAATCGCGATGTATATGACTTGCTAGGTGACACTTTTCCTGATACTAAAATGCCTTGGTTTGATATTGAAATATTTGAAAATACAAATTTAAATTTCTCAATTTCAAATGCTTCAAATAGTGAGGTGGCAAGAAACTTAAGATTAGGTTTTTCTCGATTTCAATCTGGCTTTTTAATCCCAAATAACCAGACAGAATGGATAAAAAGTAATGCCACCTTAGAAGCTAATGGAGCATCGGGTCTAACGGCTTATCTTATGATAGAAGAAACTTATAATTTCTTGCTTTTTCGCTTTGATCAATACGGTGCTGCTCAGAATCAAAGAACTGAATTAATATATGATAAAAAAACTGGATTATTAGTAAAAGCTAATACTTCTTTAGGAGATTATAAAATATTAATAACATCAGAAAACTTTACTCTAGATTTTAAAACCGAATATAAGTATAATGTGAATAATTTTGAGCCTTTAGGATGGGCTATATGGACTGATTTATGGGGAAATTACAAAGACATTTATGCTACTGGCTCAGAAAGAGGTTGGATTTTAACCAATTTTACAGGATTTTATCATCGAGATCCTTTGCTTTGGGATCCGGATCCGTTTAAATATGTAAAAGGAAGACCATGGTTAGATATTAAAGTTGTTTATCAAGGTGATGTTAGGACAGATATTACAATGCAGATGAGCAACATCTCCGATTCAGAATGTGCAAATAACTTATTAATTTCATTTCCTGGATTTTTATCAGGATTTTTATTACCAATTGTAAATAATGAGACTTATGATATAGAGTCTGAAGTATTAGCGGCTTCATGGTTCACGATTGATCGTGAATTTAATTATGAAGAAACAGATTTAACAATTGATATGAATTTCAAATGTGGAGGTTCTTTTCCTCAGGAAACAAGATTGATTTATGAAAAAATTACAGGTTTATTATTATATGCTGATACTTTAGGACAAAATTATCATCTTGAAATAACTATTGAAAATTATGAACCAAAATTAGATCAAACTATCCATCAACCAAATTCAGAAATAATTTCATTTTCGGTACTGATAATTGTAAGCCTTATTGTAGCAATGACCTTACTCATAATAACAATTAATAGAAAAAATATCAATGTGAAATCATAAAATTGAGTAGTTCTTTTAAAATGAAAAAGTATCTTAAATATTTGATTATTGCTGTTATAGGAATATCAAGCTTCACAGTAGTAATATTATATAGTTTTGGTGTTTTTCCCTTTACAAATTTAAATCAAGTAGGACCTAATACTGGAAGGGATACACCATTAGCAGAAGTGTTCAATATCAGTCTCACTGTTGAGTATGTTACAGAACCTACTCAGACATGGGATAATATTTCATTATATAACTATCAAACTTCTGTATTAGATGCTTTACAAGAGAAATGTACTGTGGAAGTATCTCTTTTTAGTAATGGAGCATTAGTTATAGGTATTGATGGAGTGTATGGAGATTGGATTTACTTTGTTAATGGTATGTTTGCTGGAGTTGGAGCAGCAGACTATTATTTAAATCATGGTGATAGTATTTTATGGAAACATGTAAACACTTAAGAGTTCAAATTACTTGATTTAACTCAAGTCTTTTTCTCAGAGGCTTGAACTTTTTTAAGAATAGGTTCCATTTCTTTAAAAGACTTCCGAATCTTATGAAAATAATAACCCAATTTATATGCTTTCTTGCAATTAGTAAATAGCATGAAGTTATTATCAGCATCTCCTACAATAATGATAGTGTATCCCTTAACTCCTCTAATCACTATTTCTCTTAATTCACCTTGACCAAGTCCAGTACTTATTTTTTCTCCCAAGGATATTAAGGTTGCGGGACTTGCGCTATATACATCTGCAACTATATCTGCAGTTTCAGAACTAGCGATTCTTAATC
>JBHLLO010000016.1:0-51018 GCA_048885535.1 Candidatus Hermodarchaeota archaeon | reverse complement strand
TAATTTGGACAATGAATATCCCTATAACAATTCCAGGTTCATACTCAATAAATTATTATTTTAATGTGTCAAAACCATCAAATTGGAATGTAACTCAAGTATTAGATCCATATTCCAATAATAGGATAGCGGAAGTTATTGGTGCTGGTGTAGGTAATTCGATATTAACTATCCCAAATAATATTGTTACCAATGGTATATGGAAAATCGTCGCTGAGGCTCCTAATTATGTTGAATTAGCACATCTATTTAGGAGAGATGCTTCTGTATGGTATATACAAGACACTTTCCATGTACAAGATCAATTGAAAATCAATGCTTCAATAAATACATCTTTAATTCCAAGTATTGACAATACCGCAGCTACATTAAAAGTTTTTGCGCCTAATGGATCGCTGTGGTATCAAAAAGCAAATTCAGTTAACATCGATGGTACTGTTGAGTTTCCTGAAATAAATCTTGGTAAGAATAATGCTAGTGCTGGAAAATACTCTGCTCAAATTTTTTGGCATGATTATGATATTAATATGTCTCAAGTAGGATTCTCGCTTTTAGAATTTAAAGTGATTCATAATACAAATTTGACTGCAGTTAACTCTTATTTTGAACAGCTTGCTGGTGAACCTTTTTTGTTGAAGGTGAAATTTGTAGATTTTGATTTTAATGAATCAATTCCTTTTGCAGTGGTTACCTATACTTCTTCATTTGGAATTTCTGGTACCTTGATTTATCAAGGATTGGGAATATATTTTGGTGATATTGATACAAGTTCCTTAGAATTAGGGGATTATTATTTTTCATTTAATGCAACAAAACAATATTATGAAAATCAAACAAAAGTTAATTTGATCCATTTAAAAATAATCGCTCAACCATTAGCTTTGGAGGTTCCAAATACGGTAATTAACGGAATTGGGAACGATTATATCACTTGTCAGATAAATGTTACTGGAGCGCTTTCTGGTGCTTTAATTTCTTCAGTAAATATAAGTACCAATTGGTTTAATCCTTATACAGTGATAGATCATAATAATGGTACTTATTCATTAAATTTTTCAACCTGGAATCTCCCATCTCAGGGAATAATAGAATATTACACCATTTCAATTTTTGCGAATAAAACCAATTATAAAGAAACTAGTCGTTCTATAACTATAGAAGTATTCCCTATACAGACAAGTATAGGAGTGAATAAATCAGTTCTATTTGTCGATGTAGGTAGTGTTGTTGATATTAAAATTAATTATACTGTCGAAGGATCTGGAATGTTGATTTTAGGAGCTAATTGCAGTGTAACATGGCCAGGTTCATACAGTTTAATTTCTGATGCTCAAGGATTTGTCTTACGGCTAAATACAAGTGGTCTTGCAATAGATACATATTCAGCGTTAATTAACATGGAGAAAGCAGCTTATGAAACAGCTTATGAAAATATAATCATAATAATTAACCGTATTGAAATCAAAGTTAATACAATGAATTTTCAAGGTTTTATAGAAGCCTTTTCTGGAGACTCTATTTTATTAAGACTTAATTTAACAGAATTTGGAACGGAACTCCTTATTGAAAACGCTACAATATTCTACTCTTTATGGAATTTGGATATGGATAGGGAATTTGGATATGGATATTTTGATTATATTAGCAATGGGATTTATGAATTAGAGCTAACCTTACCCAATATGGTTGGCAATTATGAAGTAACATTAACGATTTCTAAAGTAGGAACAATTTATAAACAAACCGAATTTTCATTTAATATTTCTATCAAGGAACGTGCCTTACCGAACTACGTATTTTGGGTTATTATATATGGGCTTTTAGGGATAATTTGTATATTTGGGATTATAGGATTGAGGAGTTTCGTAATTTTACCTAGAAAAAGGAAAAAAGAATCTGAATTACTAGCAAACACTCAAAGATACAAAGATATTATGAATATTGATGCGTTGTATATATCTCAGAAGAATAGTGGTCTTTGTATTTATTCAAAAGATTACTATTATAGTCCAGAAGAAGATCAAAGTACATTACTTACAGGTTTTATTCAGGCAATTACAATATTAAGCAAAAAAGCCGCGGGAAAAGAAACATTAGAAGAAACGCCTATTATATTAAAGGATTTTAAAGGTGTTGACAGCATGATCGAGCTTGATTTCAAGTATTTCAATTTCTTTATTATTGATTACAAAAATATACGAACCACTTTTATTTTAAAAGAAAAAGCTTCTGAGAGATTTAAAAATCAAGCAGCGCAATTTATAAGTGATATAGATTCAGAACTTTCAGAAAAACTTGAAAATTGGAATGGAGAATTATCTGAATTTAATAAACTTATACCTTCATTTCTTGAGGAAAGTTTTTATATCTCCTATAGAGAGTGGTTCAAATTAAACCATACCAAATTTATCAATCGCATAAAGGAAGAAGAAAAGTTAAGTAAAATGGAATTACGCCTTCTTAACGTCATCATTTCAATGACAAAAGAAAGAGAGGAATTTTATTTAGATTACGCAATCAATAGTGTTCATGAAAAAAATAAAGACAAGGTAATAGAAGCCCTTGAAAGGCTTATAGAACTGAAAGTTGTGATACCTTCTTAATTCTTAAGCTTTTTTCTAAAGATTTATTCCAGTTTCTTTTTTTCTTGTTTTATTAATTCTCTTCGCAATATTTTACCTGAACCTGATTTAGGAATGCTGTCTACAAATTCAACCTCCCTTATTTTTTTATAGGCAGAAATCCTCTCAGCAACCCAATCCATAATCTCTTGTTCAGTCACCTTCCCCTTAGATTCTGGCTTTAGAATTATGATAGCTTTTGGAATTTCACCTATATCAAGTTCTTTAGACGGTTTACCAATTACCGCAACATCAAATACGTGGGGATTTTTAAATAATAAATCCTCAAGTTCAGCAGGTGCGATACTCCAGCCTTTATACTTTATCATCTCTTTTATGCGGTCAAGTAAGTGTTCATATCCCTCTTCATCAATATAGGCCATATCACCTGTTCTTAACCATTTTTCACTAGTTTGAGGATCAGTCCAAAAGGCTTCCTCAGTGGCATCAGGTCTATTCCAGTAACCCTTCATGACTTGAGGACCTTTTATAACCAATTCACCAATTTGACCACTTTCGGGTAGTTCTTTACCTGTCTCTAAATCAACTATCTTATGAAATGTATCTGGAATTAATGTTCCCTGGGATTCCATTTTACGGCGATGCATAGGGTTTACTGCCACAACTGGAGATGCTTCAGTTAGTCCCCACCCATGTTGAACTGTTACTTCCTTCGCATTACATTTTTCTTTTGCTAATTCATCGAATCTTTCAAGAAGTTCGAGAGCTATAGGAGCAGCTCCATTATTGAAGATTTTGAGGTCAGACCAGTCATATCCTTTCACATTTTCATCTTCTAGATGGCGAACTACTGCAAGAAATATGGGAGGGACACATAAACTATAGGTAACTTTATACTTCTCAATGAGTTCGCAGAACTCCTTAACCTCAAACCGGGGAGTTATTACTTGCGCTGCGCCTATCCATACAGCTTGATTCATGCATACACTTAAACCATAGATATGATAAAGTGGAAGGACTGCCATAGCAATGTCTAACTCACTTAATTCAAAGATTTGGGATATTTGAATTACATTAGATACCAAATTATAGTGTGTAAGCATAGTTCCTTTTGGTAAACCTGTTGTGCCACTTGTGTATACTAATGTAGAAAGATCTTCTTTAGAATTGAAAGTGTAATTTGGAGGATTTGGTTTGGTATTTTTCATTACAACTGAAAATCCTAAAGTTGAATCTGGTATTTTTTGGTTTTGGCTTGATTCAAGAATAATGGTATTTTTGAGTTTTGTTTTATCCTTGACTGCTGCCACATTGGGATAAAGCGGCTGAAAAACTACTATAGTTTCTGCTCCAGAATCATTTAACTCGTATTCAACTTCAACTTCTTTAAATTGTGGATTCATTGGAACAAGAATACCTCCTGCTTTTTCTAAACCATAAAAACATATTGCCCACTGGATTGAATTTGGAGAATATATAGCAATTCGATCTCCTTTCTCCACTCCAAGGTTTTTTAACACAGTAGCAAAAGTATCTACTTGTTCTAAAAATTGTTTAAAAGTCATTTCTTCTGGATATAAAAAAGCTAATCGCTCTGGAAACCTTTCAGCTGTATCCTCCAAAATTTTGTAAATTGGGATTTCAGGATAATAAAGATGACCTCTTTTAAATTTGACTATAATCTTCACCTAATTAAGTATTAATTTAAACTATATGTGAAATCCCTATTAATAACTTTCGTCATTAGGTATCAGCTAAAAGAATCAAACCATAATAATGTCAATAATTTAGATATGGTTATTTAACCAATTGCTAAGATCTTTTAATACTGTAGTTCTGTCTTTTTCAATTTCGTTATAAACTTCATGGTATAAACCATCATAAATTCTAATGGTTTTATCTTTCATTTTAAAGTAATCTTCCAGTTTTTCAGCTCCTCTAATTAGTTTATCTTCAGAGCCACACTGTACTAATAAACTAAGGTTAAAATTTCCAATAAACCTTTTAAATTCCTCAAAACCCTTCACCATTTCATAACTCAATCTTGCAGTAATTTTATCAGCATTCACTAAAGGATCGGAATTGTAATCTTTTACTACTTCTGGGTCATGACTTAAGAATTTAGCATCAATTCTAGGATTGAATTTCATTTTAGGGGTAATTTTGGAGAAAAATTTTACAATACGTTTTAAAAACCTACTAGTTTCTTGACCTGGATCTGTTCCCGTTCCTGAGAGAATAAGCCCATGTAAGAGACTTTCGTAGTCTTTTGTAAAATAAATAGCTATAAATGAACCTAAAGAATGACCAAGCATAAATATTGGTAAAGTGGGGTGGTTTGTTTTTATTATATCATAGAGTGATTTTTCATCTTCTATATATTCATTGAAAGAATTTACATAGTTTCGTAATCCTTCTGATTTACCATGTCCACGATGGTCATTGGCATAAATTGCATAGTTTTCTGGAATTAACTGGTTTACCACATTTTGGTATCTGCCCGAATGTTCAAAACCCCCATGTACAAGTTGAATAACTGCTTTAGGAGCATCTGGAACCCAACCCTGATAATAGATCATTAAATTATTTACTCCCTTAAACTCATCCTCTATATGTTTCAAGTACGAATCTCACTTCATTTAATTCATTAGTCAGTATAATTATTATTTTGAATTTTCTAATAACATTATACTAAAATTATTAATAAAATAATAATTTTACATTATAACTCTGGGGATTTATTTTATAAATTACATGGAGTCCGTGAAAATAATTACTTCTGAAAAACCTCAAATGGGATGGGTTTGTTCATACACTCCTTTAGAATTGATATATGCAGCAGGATTTCTTCCTTATCGTATAGTGGGTCATTCAAATTCAGTAGTTGATGCTGACTCATATATACATTCGAATTTTTGTCAATTTGTTAGATCTACTGTTGATGTTGCTATAGAAGGAGGGTATAAATTTCTTGAAGGAGTTGTGTTTGTTAATTCCTGTGATGCTATGAGGAGACTTCACGATCTATGGAAAAACTATATTCCTTCAAAATTTGTCTACATTTTAGATATTCCTATGGGTCATTCATTATTAGGTTTAGATTATATTGTGGAGGAGTTCAAAAAATTTAAAGTAGCACTAGAGAAATATACTTCGAAAGCCATTCAAGAAAGTCAAATTGAAGATTCAATGAGTTTATTTATAGAATCTCGTTCTTTATATAATAGGCTCAATTCCTTGAGATTGCAGAACCCTCCTCAAATAAAAGGAAGTGAAATCATAAAATGGGTTTCTAGCTTCTTTGAGTCAGATCCAAAAATATGGAACAAAAAAATTAAAGAAAAGTTATCTTTAATTTCAAATAACCCACCAGATGCTCAATTAAATAAAAAACCAAGAATAATTCTGTCTGGTAGTCCTGTTCATGATGTGGATTTTCTATCTTTTATAGAAGATTGCGAATTAAACGTTGTTTATGAGGATATTTGTTCTGGGAGCAAATTTTTTGATATTAATATAAAGAAATCTAAAGATTTAGTAAAATCATTAAGTGAAGCATATTTAAATAAGACTCCATGTGCTCGTATGATGAAAATAGAAGAACGAGCAAAAAATCTAATCGAAATTTCAAAAAAATTCAAAATAAATGGGATTATCCATCATTCATTGAAGTTTTGTGATACATATTTATACGATGTTCCGAAGTTAAAAGAGATTTTAGTAGATGAAGGACTTAATGTTTTATTTATTGAGAGTGATGGAACTCTTGGTAGTATTAATCAATTAAAAACAAGAATTGAAGCATTTTCAGAAATGATAAGAAAGTGATGTGATAAATAAGATGGTTGATCATGATTTATTAAAACAATATTTTTTCCAATTAGAATCTGCTCTTAAAAAGAAGATGGATTCTAAATTGACTGCTCGTAGAAAGTTTATTTATGAAATAGCTCGTATTGGTTCTCGTATTTTTGACGATAATTGGTCAATTGGATGGACTACAGTATTTGTTCCGTACGAGATTTTAAATTCTATGAATGTTTCGGGCATGTTTGTAGAATTTTTTGGCGCAATGCTTTCAGGTGCAGGTATATCTCAAAAGTATTTTGAAATAGCTGAAAGTAAAGGGTATTCGACAGATAGCTGCTCATATCATAGAACTATAATCGGGGCTGCTATGGATGGTCTTCTTCCAGAACCAGATATCCTTATAGGAGCAAGCATCCCTTGCAATGGAGGAGTTAAAGCTTTAAAACGTATTGGAGAAATATTCAATAAGGAAGTTTTCATTCTTAATATCCCTATTGAAGTCACTCCAGAATCTGTTGATAATTTGACTGAACAATATAAAGAGATGATTAATTACATCGAAGAAAATACTGGACGTAAATTAAATTATCAAAAACTTAAGCAAACTATAGAATATAATAATCAAGCAAGAGAGTATCTTATAGAGATAAATGAACTTTGCAAAAACGTTCCAAGTCCATCTAAGTCTAAAGATTTAAAAAATTTTATAATGTTCATACTACTTCTTGGCACTAAAGAAGGTGTTGAAGTTGCTAAATTATATCGAAACGAGTTCCAAGATAGAGTTGAAAACAAATTGTATGGATTACCAAATGAAAAATATCGTCTACTCTGGATACAGAATAGAATTCAATTTAAAACAGACCTAATTGATATATTAGAAGAAAGTTATGGCGCTAATATTGTTATTGATGAATTAAACCACATTTGGTGGGACCCTCTTGATGAAAGTGATCCTTTGAAAAGTCTAGCTTACAGAATGATTACCCATCCTTTAGTTGGTCCAGTAGAACGCCGTCTAAAAGTACTTGCACAATTAGCAAAAGATTTCAAAATACATGGAGCAATTAATCCTGCACATTGGGGTTGTCGGCAATCTTCTGGAGCTAGAGTATTATTCAAAGAAGCACTTCAAAAAGTTGGAATACCACTTATTCATCTTGACGTCGATTGTGTTGATGAAAGAAATTTCTCTCATGGTCAAATATTAACTCGCCTTGAAGCATTCATGGAAATGTTGACAGCTTATTGAATTTAAAGAATGCTGGCTTAAATTCTAATTAACTAATAAAAAATTATTATTCAATTTACTCTTGAATTCTTGGTTCAGATACTATTTGAACCCTATTTCCTTCTGAATCTGTCATATTGAAGTAGGAAACCATATTAGGGATATCAGTTATTTCGGTAGTTACAATCCCCTTATCTTCTAGATATTTTTTCGTTTCTTCTAGATTTCCAACTGCAATTGTAAAAGTACCTGAGTCAGGAGTTACTTTATCATCCTCTCCTATCGTATTTAATCCAAGTCTTGGAGTTCCACCCGGTAAATCAAATTCACACCATCCAACTTCAGGAGACATATACCATGAGACGTCAAAGTTAAATACTTCTTCATAAAACTTTTTTGCTCTTTCGATATCTTCTACTTTTAATTGAAAATACATTCTATCAAAAGAAATTGGACTTTTCTTTTTTTTAGGCATAATCTATCTAAAACTTCTGTGTTTTTAAAATGTTATTAAAAAAAAACTTCTATTAATTAACTACTTCTAAATTATTAGATTTATCTAAATTGTGGAAAGTGGGATTTATCATTATAATATCCCGAATCACAGTCTGGAATTGCTAAATGAAGGAGATTTCCGTTCAGAACTTATGAGAGGATGTTTAGATCAACAAATTGCTTATAATTTGTCAGTAAATTTTGTATGGATGGAATAGTTACTTCACATCTACTTCAAAAGTTTAAACTATAAAGGGGTAAGATTCATTGTTTTATTTATTCTATATTGAATTTTAGAAGAATTCATTCTAAGTTAATATGAAAACGACTATATATTTTTTTACTGGAACAGGTAATTCTTTAAGGGTTGCAAAACTTCTTGCGGAAAGTTTAGGAGATTGTGAACTTGTAGCTATAGCAAAAGTATGGAAAGTGGAAAAGATTGAATCCACAAGCGAAAATGTTGGTTTTGTATTTCCACTTTACTATTTTGGATTGCCAAAAATTGTTTATGATTTTCTACACAAGCTTATAACTGATGAATCAAGTTATTTTTTTTCAGTTATAACAAGTGCAGAAGACTTAAATGATTTCCCTTTCCAACAGATTAATAATATTCTAAAAATGAAAGGGAAAGAACTTAAAGTTGGTTCTATTATTAATATGCCAAATAATTATATTATAGGATATGATGTTACACCAGAAGTACGTCAAAGTAAGCTTTTTGAGATTATGGTTGAAAAAATTCGATTAATTAGTGAAGTTATAAAGAGTGGTGGAAAAAATATAACTGAAGAAATCTTAGAAAGGGAAGCAGAAAGACATGAAAGGATTAATAGAGAGTTTCGTGAAGGTGTTAATAAAATGGACGAATTATTTTACGCTACTGATAGTTGTAATAATTGTGGTATATGTGTTAAAGTCTGTCCGGTGAATAACATTAAACTTAAAAATGGAATACCTGAATGGCAGCATAATTGCCAGCTATGTCTGGCATGTCTTCATTTTTGTCCAGAAACAGCAATACAATACGGTAAAGACACTCTGAAAGTGGGGAGATATCATCATCCTGAGATTTTGCTTAAAGATATAACAAATCAAAGAGAATAGGCTCAAAATTCTCATTTAACTCTTAAGATATAACAGGATATTTTTCATTTATATTAATAAATCCCAATTTATTTATGAGCCGAAACATTTAGATTTATAATGAAGACAAAAACAGAAGAAAACGACAATGAGTCGTGTCAATCCACTAATTGTCCCAGTAAGTGGAACGGTAGAACAATAGAAATTGATGATGCTGGGACTGGAGATCTTGTTGGAGATGCTTTTATTGGCTTTCGAGATACAGAAACTGGAAAGATATTGTTCCAATCTGTTCCTGTAGGTCTCTATAATGAGGATAATAAAGATGGCGATCGCCCCAAAAAACACATACTTAAGATTGTAATTAAAACTCTTAAAGTATTTAATCATAAAAAAGAAGATCGAATACTATTATGTAGAGGCAATTGTTTTGATCTCGTAAGAGATTATTTTAATGAGAATGAAATATATTTCGAATCCGCAATTGTAGAAGGAAAATTGCAAGATGCTGTAGAAGGTCGATTTGTCCAACACCTACGAAAACTTGGAGTATCTTCTAATAAACTTACGATAGAATCTGGTGCCCAAAGATATTTCATTTTATTCGACTGGGTGTGCCAAGATTTTCCTAATCGTGAACGTTTCGTTAAGACAGGATTCCCTTCTTGGAAAAAGAGATGGAGAAAGATTGCTAAGAAGAGGTATAAAAAGTATCAAAAGAACAAATCGTCCAATAGGGAAGAAATTATGAGGCGTGCAGAAGAGATCTCTGAGCTTATGTTTAATAAGCGTAAGTCTTTTAAGGAGATTATCTCCCAAAATTAATTGAAAGTAGACAGCTTTTCATTTTTTTAATAATTTTTGTTACATATAAAAGCCTATGAAACTTATTATAATATTAATACTCGAGATCTTTTTTCTCTAAGTATTATGTTTTAGATAGCTGTATTAATGTGCCTTATAATTTAATTTAAAGGAACTTTTTTAAAAGAGAGAAATTAATGACCGATTGTGAATATTGTGGCAAAAGAATCCTGAGAAACACATGGAATAAGAAATACCGTCACGTCAATATATGTCAGAAACCAGAAAAACGATTTTTTTGTTCCTTTAAATGCAAGTTGAATTGGATTTTTAAGGCAATGAAAGATGCTTAAACCAGATATTTAAAAAAGCGTACTTAGCTCTTAATTAGGTGAGCTAAACATGTTCTTAACAAGATTTTTAAAAAATATACAAATAAAGTTAGAGGCTATCCCAAGTGTGGGAGCTATTTTTTATAATGCCTTTATAAAAAGGTTTTTAAGCAAATCAGAATTTGGAATTGCCCAAAAAGTTGTCCAAAGAATAAAAAAGGGTACTTTAATAGATGTTGGCTCAGGTACAGGATACCTCGCCATAGAAATTGCGAGAAGAACACCAGAATTGACTGTTTTTGGAATTGATCTTAGCCAAAAAATGGTGATGATTGCTTCTGGTCATGCTAAGAAATATAAGAATGTAAATTTCAAGTTAGCTAATGCAGCTGATCTCCCCTTTAAAAGTAATTCTATTGACTTTATCGTAAGTACTGGTTCTTTTCATCATTGGAAGCATCCTATTAAGGTTTTTAATGAATGTTACCGTGTTTTAAAGGAAAGAGGGGAGGCATGGATATATGATGGATGTTCTAATCCTCCCAATGAAGAACAAGTTAAGTTGAAACGGATGTACGGTAGTTTGAGATATCATATTGTTTCGCGAATCCAAAGTCTGCATGGTTTTGAGTGGAATGAATATAACACACTGATTATGAAACTTCTTGAACATTCAAAATTCAAAAAAAATTTTGAAATGGAATTAATTGAGGGATGGATGAAGATTATTCTTAAAAAGCAAAAATAATCCTTTACTTAAATAAGGAACTTGTGTTTATCCTTTTATTTTAGAAAAAAACTCTTTTGAGGGAATAGAAATGGAGCTAGAAGTAAAAATGTCTACAACTTGACTTTTAAACTCGGGGTCTTTCTCTGTTAGTGCTAGCATACGGTTTAAATTCTCTCCCTTATTCTCATAAAAGAAGTTAGTCATAGAATATGTTAATTTAAAATCTCTTGTGATAGTTTTTATTTCTGAATGTTGTTTAAAATTTTTTAAAATATTTTTAGAATAATCTTGTTCTTCTAACGCTTTGATGGCAGTTTCTGCAGCAATCATACCTGATTTTATTGAGGTATGAATACCCTCACCGCTTATAGGCGAGATAAAACCTCCAGCATCTCCTATAATCATCATGTTATCGTCATAAAGGCTTTTTTGGAGAACTCCTAGGATTGGGAAAGGATAAGAAGCGGTCCAGATAGTCTTATAATCGGAAGCGGGAATATATTTTTTAACATATGGATCTTTTAAGAATTCACGATATACATCGTCTAAATTATATTCATGATTGCTTTTTCCAAATGTATAAATTCCTGTGTTAAAGCGGTGTTGATCCAAAGGAAATATCCATCCATATCCTTCATAGGGTCTAAAAAAAATGTATGCGCGTTGCTCATCTAGTTGATGTTTTCCTTCTAGGATGGAGCACTTAGCTAATGCAATATCATCCGTTTTCCACTTAGGATGTATTCCTGATCTTATTGCTAGTTTAGAACTCATTCCATCAGCAATGATTATTATTTTTCCATAGTATTCCTCAATTCCAGATAAGGTTTTCGTTTTAACACCAGTTTTGAGATTATTTTTCATTATGAAATCAAACGAAACATTCTTGTCGAAAAGTTCTACCCCTTCATCAATTGCTATATCTCTGATGAAATTATCGAATTCTAAGCGATCTAAAATGGTTCCATGTTCACCCCCTCTAGAATACTCTAAGTAATGATAATCTGCAGAATGCATTACAATTCCTTGTAATTTAGGTAAATCAAGTTTTCTCAATTGTGGATAATATTCAAATACAAGAGGATTTATTGCACCACCACAAGGTTTTCGCCACATTATATCTTTTTCGAGTAAAGCGATTTTGAATCCTGCTTTAGCTAAGATTTGGGCACATTTTGAGCCTGAAGGACCTGCTCCAGAGATTATAACATCATACATCAGTAAAAACTTACTTAATCTAAGATTCGGATTATTTTAGAATAATTAAATAAAAATAATAAATAAGAGTATTTTTTATAAGATACAAAAATGAAAGAATGATTTAGATGGATCGAATTATTATCTTTGTAGATAATAGCAATATCTTCAAAGGCTTTAGGAAATACAATATAAAAGCGGATTATGAAAAATTAAAAAGTCTTATAACTAAAGATCGAAAATTAGAGGGCATATTTTTATATGAAGGGGCAATATATCCTCTAAGCCCTGAGAAAAAGAAGTGGTATGAGGATTTAAGGGTGAAAAGTGGATTTAATATTAAAATCAGTTTTGACAAGATTACTTTAAATGAAGCGTTTGAAAAAAAAGTTGATATTAAAATTGCAATTGATATAATTTCTCTTGCATATGAGAATGCATATGACACCGCAGTATTGGTATCTGGAGATGGAGATTTCATACCTGTAATTAAAAAAGTGAAAGAATTAGATAAAAAGATCGAAATATGGGCGTTCAGATACTCTTTAGCAAATGCTTTAAAGGATGAACTCGAATCTGATAAAATAAATTATATCGATGGTATATTGAATGAAATTAAGATGTAGTTTGAGAATCTGCTTTTTCTTCTTTGCCCGTGATTTCGGTTATATCTAATCTTAACATCCCCGCATTTTCATAAGTTTCATCTTTCTTCAAAAATTTGTTTTTTATTAATTCAGGGTCGCTTTCTAATTGGTTCAATATTACTTTGAATCCATACTTTTTTTCTTGTAATTCTACCAAAATTTCCATTTTTCCTCTAAAAACAACTGAACGGTATGCTTGTCCACAACCTTCTTCATAACCATTATCTTCTATCACTGTACCACATACAAATGGATTTGATTTAATAAAATCTATTTTCTGGCCTTCTTTAGCACAATGGAAGTATAGGGAATTTTTAATTTCATCATATCCATAACTTAAGGTTACTAAATAGGCTTCATTCTCTTTACACAATGAAATTATAGCAAATTTCCCATTCTTTAAAATCTCGAGTAGGACCTCCTTGTCCGAAACCTCTTTCTCTATTCTTCTTAAATGATATTTGCTCATTCTAAACACCCGAAGGAATAATAAATCTTACACTTTTTCTTACTATTCAGATTCCTCTTTTTTCGAAATTTTAGTTTTAATTTCTTTAATCTCTTCCTTGATTTTTTTAAGCGTGATACCTTTAAGTTTAGCAAATCTGTAAATAAAAATACAGCCAGAAATGAGAATTCCTGCTAAATAAAAGATTTGAACTGTCCAAAATAATGGTTGTATTGAGGTATAAAATACTAAATTTAAAACATAGGACAAGCTTGAAATTGTAGCAATCCAGATCATAGATATAATTAAAGCGATTCTTTCATAAAACTTTGGTTCACCTTTATCAAGAATCAATATTTTTAACCAGAATATTATACAAATAAAAGTTATTGGGGTAAAAATTAACGAACCTATAGCGATTGGGATTAATAGATAGACTGCAAAGCGATCTCTCCAAATATCTAGTACTTCTCCTAATGTCATCTGATCTTGAATTTGAACTTTCGCGTATTTCCCTCTCCATGTGTAATACCTTTTCTTAATGCCTCGACCAATTTTCTTTACACCTCCCTTGACACGCCTTATTAATCCAGTTTCTGTAGCTTCTTGAAATTCTGATTTTATTAGAGGAATAATATATAATGAGATTGTTAAAGAGATTATACCGTAAAGAAATAACAGAAGATCAACCCAATACTCTAAAACTGTTGGTGGGGTAATGGGAGGTAAATTTGAAAAAATAGTATAAATAGAATAACCAGCTAAAATTCCAGGAACTATAGCTTGAATGATCACAAGAATTTGAATATGTTTTTTAGTAAACTTCTCAGTAAATCGATTCAATAGCCATAATATAGCATTTGCAATTGTTATAATCAAACCAAAACCAGAGAGAAGTTTCATAGTCCAAAAGAAAATTAAAAATGTGAAGTTCAACGCGACAAATCCAAAAATCAATTCCAATATCATGAAAATGGTGGCTGCGATTAAACCAACTACATAAAATATGTCAAATTTTTCAAGATTTAATTTCATAATTATAATTGATTGCACCAAATCTTAATAATTTTTGTTTCTCTTGCATTTGTTCTTGTTATTTTCATCAAATTTCGAAATGGTTTTTTATTTCAAGAGGATTTATTTCATTTAGAATAAATTTTCTAAAAAAATAATCTGAAACACTATGAATTATAAAAAATTAGTTGATGGTAAACCTAGAGAGGAAAAATTCTTATTGGGAAACGAAGCTATTGTTCGTGGAGCTTTAGAAAGCGGCATCGATGTTTATACGTATTATCCAGGTACACCTAGCTCAGAAGTAGGAGAGATTTTTACTGAAATTTATAAAGATGTAGGATTAAAGTGGGTAGAGAGTAGTATTAATGAGAAAGTTGCTATAGAGCTTGCTGGCGCAGCTTATGCTAGAGGAGCCACTGCGATGGTGGGCATGAAAAACGCAGGATTAAATGTTGCTTCTGATCCTTTATTTGCTTTAGCCACAACTTATCCTAAAAATAAGAATTCTGCCTTGGTAATTTTTGTTGCTGATGACCCTCAACAACATTCTAGTGCTGTAGAGATGGATTCAAGATATTATTTAAGCCTATTTAAAATACCAGCATTAGAACCCAGTAATCCACAAGAATGTTTAGATTTTGTTAAATCTGCATTTGAAATTTCAAGAGAATTAAAACTTCCAGTGATTTTAAGAACAGTAACTATGGTATCTCACGCAAGAAGTAATGTCGTTCTTGGAATGATTAAGCCTTCGGAAATTAAAGATGAATTTGATTTATCTAAGGAAGTTAATGTAGCTTCGAGACTTTACTTTTTAGAACTGAAGGAAGATCAAATATATAATAGAATGAATCGAGCATTAGAACTTTCAGAGAAGATCTCATTGAATAGAATTGAAAATGAGAATGTAGAAAACGAATTTGATTTAGGGATTATAACCAGTGGAGTATCTTACAGTTATGTAAGTGAAGCCTTAAATTATCTTGATCTCAAAGCTCCAATTCTTAAAATCGGTATGATAAATCCTCTTCCTGAGCAAAAAATTGTACGATTTCTTAGTCAATTTAAGCAAGTATTGATTGTTGAAGAGAATGATGCCTTTATTGAAACTCAAGTTTTAGCAATAGCTCAAAAAAATCGTCTTGGTATAAAAATCTATGGGAAGGATCCGTTTTCTTATTCTAAGAAAGAATCTTTATTATCTTATATTGGAGAGTTAAATCCAACAAAGGTTGCCTTGGCTTTAATTAAGTTAACCAACCTAAAACCAAGAGTAGATTTAAATCAAATAATGAATAAGGAATATCAAATTTTACCAAGAATTCCAATCCTATGCGCAGGATGTCCACATAGAACAACTGGGTTTGCAATAAGCCAAGCTATTAAAAAATTTAAATCAAAAACTGGAAAAGAAATCTATTTTTACCAAGATATAGGTTGTTATACACTATTGGCTTATCCCCCTATCTCTTTTGCTAACGTTAAATATTGTATGGGCTCAAGTATTGCTTTAGCTCAAGGAGTCGCTCGAACAAGTGAAAGTTTAAACATTGCTATCATAGGCGATGGAACATTTTTCCATTCTGGAATACCAGCATTATTAAATGCAGTTCATAATAACACTTCAATTTTGGTTTTAATTTTAGATAACGGATGGATTGGAATGACTGGACAGCAACCTCACCCAGGAAGTGATACCCGTTATTATATGGGAGGATCTTTTAAAAAAAGCATAAATTTAGAATCTTTCCTAAAAAGTACTGGAGCTCAAGTTAATATAATAAAGCATTATGAAAATGATGATAAAAGTTATTTTACTAGATTAAGAGAAATCATATATGAAAAAGGAATGGAGGTATTAGAACACAATAGGTTACATGTTGTTGTAGTCGAAGATGAATGTATTCAAAAATATAACACACGGTTCAAAGTACAAGTCAGATTTGTAAAAGAAGAGCTTTGTAATAACTGTGGCTTATGTTATCGTCAATTTTTGTGTCCAGCAATTTATGAAAAAAATGAAATTGCGTGTATAAAGTCAAGTGTTTGTTTAGGGTGTGGCATCTGTGAGGAAATATGCCCTAATACTGCTATTAATAAAGAGGGGTAATTATGTCATTTGAAAGTTATACAATAGTAATAACAGGTATAGGTGGTCAAGGTTTAATAACATTAATAGAAATTTTAGGAAATTCCTTAGTGAATAATGGATATAAAGTAATAACTTCTGAAACTCATGGTCTTAGCCAGAGAGGGGGTAAGGTCGTGTGTTTTCTTCGTTTTGGAAATAAGATAAATGCCCCTATACCAATAATAGGATCAGCAGATATGATAATTAGCCTTGAGAAAAACTGCATTAATGATGTATTAAAATTTGCGAAAGCAGATAAAAGCACAAAATTAATTATATTTTCATATGACGAGGGGAGCACAGGAAAGGTAATCTCCTTAAATAATTCGATAATTAATAATATATCTGAATTTTCTGACAATATTTATTTTATTCCTACTAATCATATAGCAGAAAAGTTTAAATTTAACATGAAAGTAATTAATATGGTTCTGTTGGGTTACATTTTAAGGTTTTTACCTTTAAATGAGGAGGATCTCAAGACTTCCTTAATTCTAAAATTCTCGGGAGATATACTAAAATTAAACGTTAAAGCATTGAACGAAGGAGTAACATTGGAGCCATATAATATTTTTAAAAAAGATTAAATATCCTTATTTTTATGTAAATTGTGTTAAGGTATATTTCGACAATATTATCTAATATATTGGGTATTTAGAAACATAAAGATGTACGACGCTATTTTTAAGATAGTTATTTTTGGAGATGCTGGAAGTGGTAAGACCACATTAACAAAGAGATATATGAATGGTGTATTTATTCCAGACACTCGAATGACAATTGGAGTTGATTTTGAAACAAAAGACCTAAAGTTTAATGGAATTCACGTGAAATTAATGGTGTGGGATTTTGCTGGTGAAGAAAGATTTCGATTTATCTTACCTAAATATATTCGTGGAGCTATGGGAGGGATTTTACTTTATGATATCACCAATTATGCTTCTTTTTCTCATGTATTTGATTGGCTATCAGTCATAAGGGAAACTAATGAAGATTTTCCAATTCTTTTAATAGGGACTAAAACCGATCTTAGTTCACTACGAGAAATAACTTATACAGAAGGATTGAGGCTTAGTAAATCGCGAGGTTTAGATGGTTTTATTGAATGTTCAAGCAAAACTGGAGAAAATGTTGAAAAAGTTTTTGAAGACTTAACAAAAACAATGATACAACTAGCGTTTATCCCAATAAAAACAAAGTAAAGCTTTTTAATTGAAAAATTTTAATCTAATCCTCGAATTCAAGAGTTAGATAGTGTTTTTTATATTTCTAGAAAGATAAATTAAAGGTACTAAAAGAAGGATTCCAAAACTTATTATAAATACAAAAATTGCATAGATATTAATCTCTGCTATGTATCCCGCAGCAATAGGTAATAATCCAAATCCTATTCCTTTTAATACTTCATTTATAGTTGAATATTTTTGATTATTTCGCTCAGCACCATAATCGATCATGATTTTTAAAGAAACTCCCTGAATGAGTCCAATAAAAAGACCTGTAGTGGCACTTATTATTGATATAACTAACAGATCTTGAAGAATTATAATTAGAAATGAACTAATAATAATTGCAATAAAACTTGTAAAGACAGAAATCTTTCTTGTATATACGTTCATATAATTTGTCCAAGTTAAGCCAGCCAATTGTCCTATTTGTATAGTTAGTTGAATTAGATAAGCATAATAGGAGGGACCTCCAAAAGCTTTAAGAAAAATGGGATAATTGAAGCGAAATAGTGATTTTGCCATAGTATAACCAAATAATGCTAACCAAGAAAATAAAATAGGATAAGTAGTCATCCTATTATTCAAATTTTGCTCTAAATTACCATTTATTATATCAGAATTTAGAAAATTTTCTTTCTTGTTATTAGCACTTATAGATTTTAAATCTATATCTTTTTTAATAAAAAAACTAAAGGGGATCAAGAGAAAGGAAAGAAACCATGATAAGAACATGGTAAAATATTCAGTCAGTGTAAAAGCTAAGAAATACCCAAAAAAGAGCCCTGAAATAAATCCAACATTCCATGAGATATTGAAGAGTTTAAAGTTTCTGGTAGCCTTTTTTTCGTTACTAACACTTTGCCATTTACTTAGTAAATTATAACAATTGGGCCAATAAATTCCTAATTGTATTCCGCTTATGATGCGAATTAAAATCAAATAAATTGGATCAAAGTAAACCATTTGAGCAAAAATTATGATTGGGGTAATGAGACAAGATAAGATAAGAGAGTTTCTTACACCAAGTTTAGAGGTGATTATTTGGCCAACGATTGGTCCGAGAATGTATGCAACGGATGGTGCTGAATTTATATAACCTAGAATACTTTCACTCACATTTTGATAAAAATATATATAGTTTAGGAAAGCCCTTTCAAAAATGGAAATTGAAAACAATCGTATGAAAGAAAGAATAAATATTGGCCAAACACGATAAGGTGTTAAACCATGGCATTCTGAAGTAGGCCGTTTATATGGTATTGGCGTTATGATTTCTGACATAATGGATCATGAAATCCAAAAAATAAGAGATAGTTAATTAATTTTATATTGAGTTTTTAAGAAATTAATAATAAAATTCTTAACTTTGGCACGATCAGGCAAACTTGCAATCATTCCATACATGGCAGCCTCACCATCAGAAATTTTTTCAGGATGTTTGCGTACTGCTTCAATTGCATCTCTAAGATCATTTAAAAAGTCATCAATAACATCCGCATGATGTGGATTGACCATCATGTGCAAAGCAGAAGGAAATTGTATCCTATCTAGGTGCCAACCTCTTTTATCTAATTCATCCCCCAACTGAAAGATATTAATTTCATCTGAAGTAAAAGAAAAAACACTCATTACTGGCTCTCCAAGGATATATAGCTCAGGAATTTGCTTAACTCCGTCAATTAATTTTCTAGTTGCATCCATAACAATCTTTGCTAATTTTAAATAACCATCTATTCCTAAAGATCTCATTGCAACCCATGCTGCCGCAATTGCGCCTCCCGGACGAGTTCCACGCATTGTAGTTGAGATATACACCCCTCCTGACCAATCGGTATACACAGAAAATTGATGTTTCCAAATTTTATCATTACGATATAAGATAGTTGATGCACCTTTTGCTCCATATCCATACTTATGGACATCAGCAGAAATAGATGTAACACCTGGAACGGAAAAATCAAACTCTGGTACTTTATAACCAAGTTTTTTAACAAAAGGTAACATGAAACCTCCAAGACAACTGTCAACATGCATACCAATGCCTTTAGTTTGAGCGAGGGTAGCTAAATCTGATATCGGATCAACCACCCCTCGAGGAAAATCACAAGCAGACCCAACTATCAAAATAGTATTCTCGTTTAAGGCTTTTTCCATAGTATCTACATCAGCGCGATGAGTATTTTTATCGACTGGAATAATTACAGGCTTTACATTAAAATAATCTGCGCCTTTATAGAATGCAGGATGTGCAGAGCTAGGTAATAGCATTTCTGGATTCTTTATCTTAGGAAATTTTTCTCTTGCCCAATCTCTATAAGTTTTAACAGCCATTAGAATACTTTCTGTTCCTCCTGAAGTCATACTACCACAACACTTACGATCGCCGTTGAATAAGTCAACGACCATTGAAACTACCTCCGTTTCAAACTTTTTTAGACTCGGAAAAGCTAAGGGACTTAATGCATTTTTCTCAAAGAAAAGCTGGTAACTTTTTTTAAGTAATTCAGTGTGTTCATCTGAAGCATGATAAACTAAACTCCAAACTTTTCCCTCTTTCCAATCTACATCATCTTTTGCAATTAGATTCATTTCATCCAAAAGTTCATTACTGAGTATACCTTTTTCTGGTAAAACAACTTTAGGTCTAACCATTTCTATTCAAAACCACTTTAATTTTACTTATAGTATTTATTTTATTTTAATTATTAATAAGACTTCAAACTTTCCTTTTGACAAATTTTTCTGTTCCTTAAGACACTTAAATACTAATATTAGGAGAAGTACACTTCCATTGAACTTCATTAGTATAAATTATATAATATATTCATTAATTATTATACATACTAAAAGCGAGATTACCACTTTCCAAAAGTGAAGCTGTGAGTGTGTTAAAAATGGAGAAGATTCTTGATCATATATATAGTATTAATCCTTGTACTGATGTCCTTTTTGATAGTTCAAAATATCTCATTGACACTAGGAGTGCTGAGGGGTTAATTCTAATTGATCCCGGTCTTTATATAAAATTTCTTAAAGAAATTGAAGAAGAAGGTTTTTCTATTGAGGATATTAACCATTGTTTAATAACCCATGGTCATTTGGATCATTTTGGTGCTTGTTATAAACTAAAAGAGCTGAATGAAAATATTAAATTTTATGCACATGAATTAGAGGCCATCAGTATCGAACAGAAACTTAGCAGCATAGAAATTCAAGAATCTTATCCCGGGTATGATTACAGTCCCATTAAATTAACTAAGAAGATTAAAGGTGTAAATGAAATCTTAACCATTGGTGATTACAGATTTGAATGTATTCATACACCGGGACATTCGCCAGGAGCAGTAGCTTATTTTTTAGAGACGATTGAAAATAAAATCTTATTCGGTGGAGATATTGCAGGATCGTCTTTGATGATTTATGGAGGTAATTACAATGAATATTCTAACTCTATGAAGAAACTGGAAGGACTAAATGCGGATATATTATGCGATGGTCATTCCGGTCCCATAAAACCAGCTAAGAAAGTTTCAGAATATATCAATGGATATTTGGAATTAAATGAACTTTTTCACTTAACAATAGAAGAAGAAGTAGCCGATATTAAAATTTGGAATGAATTAGTGCTAAAATTATATGAACTAAAGGAGTATGACTTTGCATTAGATTTGTGTAATTATGTATTAGAGATAGAGCCACGTAATGATGATGCAAATCGCTTGCTTCAAAAAATTAAGGAGCACAATCCCCCTATAATTAATTACATAAAACCCCTACTCAAGAAAATATCTTTAATAAAGAAAGGAGTTTAGGAGTTCTTTTTTACTTGTTTATGTTTTGAATACTTTAATTCAACTTTTGTATAAAAAGTGTTAAAATATAAAGAATTAAAAAGAAAGTATTTCTTAGGGTAATTAGGATTAATGATTAGATTAAGCCTTATTTAAAAAACTGATTTTAAATAATTTGGCAAGAATTACAAATATACGTAAATAGAATGTCTGAAGAAGAACTTAGAGATGAGATTAACAAAATAGCTAAGAAAATAATGGAAGTAGAAGAAGGAGCAAAAAAGAAAGAAATGTACGTCAAAAACAAACTCGATGAAGAATTCGATTCACAAATTGATGAAATGGAAATAAGATTGAAAAATCATCAAGATAGATTAGAAGAAGTAAATAAGACTCTTGATGTATTAAATTCAGAGAGGAAAAAGTTAATTCTTTTCGTTAAAAATTTAAAAAAACAGTATATTGGATTAAAGAAAGACAAGGAAAAAAATTTAAACCAGAAATTAAAATTAATTTCCAATGAAAAGAAAGCTAAGATGAAAGAAATTAACCAAGAAATTCAAACCTTGGAAAAACAATTAAAGTAAATTATCTACTCTCTCCTCATTTAAGAAAAACAATACAGAATTAGAAAGCTTTTCTTTTGTTATTATGTCAACATTATTGAGGACTTTTAAATACTTATTAACTGTGTTAATATGCATATTTAAGTCAGAAGAGATTTGTGTTTTAGATATGCCAATATTATTTTCTTTCAAATAATAAATTATTTTTTGGCTTTTTGCCTTATATATGTAATGTAATTGTTGAAATCTTTGTTTGTCGATATCAGGAGTATAATATGCATCTCTGTTTTCAATCTTTTCTTTCTTGATAAATCCGAATTTTAACAAAATGTTCAAATGCCAGACTACAACGTGGCTACTTATTTCTAATTTAGATACAATTCTGCTAAAATGCGTTCCGGGATAGTTTTTAATGAATTTATGTATTTTTCTACGTTTCTTATTATTTAATATAGTATCATAAGTTAATTTTGATGCTTTTACTATAAGTTTTTTTTCCTGTAATGATTTGAGAATTAATTGGATTCCATAAGTAGTTAATCTTTTAGATTTCTCTCTCAAACGCGTTTGGATAAATGGAATTACTTTATCTATATCTAAGACTCTATTTTTATTTAAATAGTCTTGAATTATGCTTAGTACGACTTTTTCTAGTTCAGCTAACTGTTCCGTCATTTTAGAATTGAATCCTTAATCTTTAGAAAATTTAATAACCTTGATCTGACTTATATTTGTCTAACATTTCATTTAATATTCTTTTTCGTTCCGCTGGTTTTAATGATGACATCTCTTTGATGAATTCTTCCTTTTCATTTGTATCCCATTCAAATTGGTCTAGAAATGCATAAAAATCTTCCGAAAAGGCTGTAATTTCACCATTTTTCATTTTTGGGATTTTCGCATGTCCATTTCTAGGTGAACGATTGCGTTTGTTGTAGTAAAAGAAGTACACAGGAACCACTATACTAATACTGACCGCCCCAATAGTTAAGAATACCGTTAGTAAGTACCAAGGAAACTGTTCAAGGTTAAATATAAATATTCCCTCGAGTCCAATTTTTGGATCATGTGAAATGTTTACTCCTTGGGGGTAAATTAAATACATTTTTTGATATTCATTATCATAGTCATCTATTTCGATTGTACTTGCATTTACAGACCTTACTATTCCATCAACTAATAGACTTTGATTCCATGAAAATATTCCAGTAAACGTGTCATTAAGGGTTGAAACTGCTTTCTCATTAAATGCGTATCCAAGTTCCTCATCTTCAGTGTCGTCATATTCACTATAACTCGTTTCTGACTCTAAACTAATATATAAAGCTAAGTTTGAAGAAACATTTAAAAAGGGAAAATTTTGGATGTTAATATCAATCTTTGGTTTAGTAGGAATCATCAGTACATTGTCTTTTAAAGCAAACTCTTCTGGTATATAAAGATGCATACTAAAAATGCTGTCACTTGAATTAATAATAAAATGGTGAAGAGAGGTTTGAGTAGTGATAATTTCTTCTTGATATTGAGCTGGATCAAAGCTATCTAAGTTTAGTTCTTGTATATTATCATCAATAGATGGATCAAATATTCCATTATCGTTAAGATCTACAAATTCAATCAGTTTTCTAATAATAATTCTAAATTCTATTTCGAATTCAGCTTCACTCTCAGAAATATATTCAGATTCATAACTCACCTCAAAACTAATTCCTTCATTATTATATCTAACCCTTATTTCTATTTCATCTACTTTTAGCCCCTGTCTTAATAGAGATTGTATTTCAATTTCGTTGGAAGAAAGTGTGATGTCTATGTCTCTCAGGTTTAACCTTTCGAAGTCATCATCAACGTAATCGTCATCATCATCAGAACCTAAAACAGAATTTGAATTTACCAATAAAATGAAAATGAACCAAATGGTAATTCCTGTTAAAAGGCTCTTTTTTTTCATAGCTTTTTTTTCAAATTAAATTCAATTCTAAATTATTTTAAATTTTTGATTAAAAATTAAAAAAAAAATGAATAGATATATTATTTTCTTCTTCTAATGATAACAATACTACTTATACTAACAATCCCAATAATCCCTATTATACTACCAATTAATATAAAAGGAAACCAATCAGTAATCCCCCGATTTATCGAATAAATACTCATCGTTGGATCGTGGTAAATAGAGTCGCCCCTAGGATAGTTAAGGTATAATTTCTGTTCATTCTCATCATCATCATCAACTTCTATTTGACTTGCTAAGACTTGTTTTGAAATTCCGTCAATAGTTGCATTTTCCTTCCACGTAAAAGCGCCTTTATAATTATTTATTTCAGTTTTTACTCCTGATTCATCTGAGGTATATCCATCTTTCTCATCTTCAGTTTCTTCTTCATATTCATATTCACCGCTAGAGCTAAGTTTAACATACAAGGCTAATTGCGAATTTCCATCGATGTAATTGAAGTTATTAATTTCAATGTCAATTTTTAAAGAGGTTGGTGCAATAAAGGTTCCATTTACTATAGCATATTCCTCAACAACATATAAATGGGCAGCAAAAACTCCATCTGTACTATTTATAAATATATAATGTAAGGTTGTATCGGTAGAGATATTAGATGAGGTATATACAGCAGGTTTGAAACTATTTAAAGCAATTTCCTGAATTGTGTTATCAATTGAAGGTTCGTATATACCATCACTATTCAAATCAACAAATTCTATTAATTCACGAAAGCTTGCTTCAAACTCTATTTCAAATTCAGTTTCATTCTCAGATGTGTATTCAGATTCATAGCTAACTTTAATATCAACGCCATTATTATCATATTTTACTTCCAGCTCAATTTCATCAATTGGACCTTGACGTAAATGTGATTCTACTTTAATTTCATCTGGGAAAAGCTCAACTTCAATGTTACGTTTATGTGATTCTTCATAATCATCATCAATACCATCATTATCATCATCGATTGTAGCTGCCACATTAAAACTAGCGCTAAAAGCAAATAAAGAGAGTATCATTATCATTAAGATCCCATAATTTCTTAATTTCATACATATCACTCCATAATGGTAACTAAATTTTTGTTTAGAATTATTATGTAATAGATTTTCTATCATCTATTTAAATCGATATTGAAGGAAATTGAGGTATTATTTTTTGTAAAAATTGTTTCAAGAACCAATCTATACCAAATTCCGGATTGGGAAGTTGAAACCTAAATAATATAAAAAAAGTTAAAATAATTGAAAACTCAAATCAATATCTTTTAATGTTTCGAGAGAGATGTGTCAAAAATATTAATACTGTAAAGCCTAATACAGATAGGAAGAAAAACATAAAGTTAATGTTTATTTCAGCAATATAACCCGCAATAATTGGTGTTAAACCAAATCCAACTCCAACTAAAATTTCATTAATAGTTGAATATTTTGCCGTATTTTTTGCTGTTCCGTGTTCAAGCATAACTTTCATGGATGTTCCATGAATTAAGCCAAAAAAAAGACCTGTGGCAATACTAATTATTGAAATAAACATAATACTGTCAATAGTGGGAACTAAAGATGAAAATAGGATAATTATAAGAATACTTAATATTACATACACCCTTCTTTTGTAAATATTTATGACATTAATCCACGTTAATCCTACAAGTTGAGCTGCCTGTATCCCAAATTGAATAAGATATGTATAAGAAGAAGGATTTCCAGAAGCTTTTAAAAAAATTTGATAAGAAAAGATAAAATTTGATTTTGATATAGTTAAGAAGATTATACCAATCCAAGAGAACAATATTGGATATACTATCATTGGGGTATTACTTTTTACTTCAATATGAGATATTGATGAATCCAACTGCATTTCCGGACTTTTTGCTATTGATGATAATTCGGGCTCTTTATTTAAGAAGATGCTTACAGGGATTAATAAGAAAGACATAAAGAAGGAAACTATCATGGCAAAGTAATCATTCCACCAAATTGACCAAATGTATCCTAGAATAAGTCCAATTAAGAATCCCGAATTCCAAGAAATGTTGAAAAATTTGAAATTCTTATTAGACCTTTTTGTATCACTTATTTTTTGCCATCTACTTAATAAATTGAAACAATTTGGCCAAAAAACTCCTAAAGCCAAACCTAACATTATACGACACATAATTAAAAACCAGGGTTCAAAGTAAATAACTTGGGCTCCTGTTAATATAGGTGTTAAAATTGAGGAAAGAATTATTGAATTTCGAATACCTAATTTCAGAGTTATAAATTGACCTAAGATAGGAGCAAAAATATATGCAATAGCTCCTACAGAAGAAATTAGACCTAAGGTACTCTCGCTAATATTAATAACAAAATATAAATAATTTTGCAGAGCTCTTTCAAAAATAGATACATAACATAATCTAATAAAGGAAAGCATAAAGATAGGCCATACTCGATAATCCCCTGAAGATTTTTGAGTTAATAATTTACTATTGATATCTTCAGGAGGATCACTTAAGAGTGGTATATCTTTACACCTTTATCGTTTAGTAGTAATAAATATTTCCTTTCTCATATACTTTTTTGAATTATTTAACTGGTAAATATGAGTTTTTATTTTGAAAGAGAGAAGATTTTTTTTTTTTTAATTTCTAATTATGAGGAAAATATAATACTAAAGCTCTTTAATTAACAGTTAATAAACAGATCTATAAAAGTAATTGTACTTAATTGACACTTAGGTTGCTTAAATCAGACTTTTTTCCAATCACCTCTTAGAATAACCTCACTTCTGTTAATTACCCGAGAGTTTAAATGGTTGTACTCAAAAAGAAATAGAAAGCAAAAACTCAATTTCAGAAGCTAAATATTTAAATTTAAGTTATGTATATATTTTTTCATATTTTTACGATTATTTAAAAAAATAAATTAAAAGCAGGAAAAGGGACGGATAATGGCAAAAAAGAAAGCTCCTAAAAAAAAACCAGCACCTAAAAAAAAAGCAGCTCCAAAAAAGAAACCAGCTCCAAAAAAGAAAGCAGCACCAAAAAAAAAGCCAGCTTAAAAGAGACTATAACAGTTAATATTAAAAATATATATTTTTTTTCTACTTTTGTTTAAGAATTTAAAGAAATATTATCTTACTATTCATGTGGTAAAAGTAGTACCATGAAAATAATCAGTACTAAGCCAATTAAAAAAAGGAGTGCTTGAATGATAGACTTTTTTAGGTTTTTTTCCTTTATTAGTTCTGGCATCAATTCGGTACTCGCGATATATAAGAATCCCCCTCCAGAAAAAGCTAAGAAGAATAAGTTAAAAAAGCTGATAGTATCTGATAGCAGATAAACTAATAACCCTCCCAATAATGCAACCATGGCACTCGCAAAATTAAATATGAGTGCCTTTCTTTTGGAAAAACCACCATAAACTAGAATCCCAAAATCACCAATCTCTTGGGGTAATTCATGAAATAAAACTGCAAGTGTGATTATAAAGCCCGTACTGATTCCATTCAAAAAAGCTACCATTATGATAATACCGTCTAGAAAATTATGTAAAGAATCCCCTATTAGATTAAGGAGTGCAAAATTTTTTATTTTACCGTTCCTTTTTAAAACGCCTCCAATTCCTTCAGTGATACTATCATAGCAAACTAATTTATCTTCTTTTTCATGAGCATGTCCATGGAACCAATAAATAAAACGTTCGATAATAAAAAATATTACAAATCCTATTATAATAAAAGAGAATAAAACAGATTCACTAATCCCAGCACCTCCTGCATTTAATTCTTCGAGATGATGAATAGATTCTGGAATTAAATCAAATAGTGCTGTAGCGAGAATAGTACCTGTGGCAAATGCTACTAGAACAAATAAAAATCTGTCTAATGTCTTTTCTTTAATTGAAATCATAAATAAACCTAGTAGGCTAAAAAGTCCAATAATAACAATCATTAAAAATCCCAGTATCGCTTCCAATTTTATCACATTATTTCGTTTTTAATATTTAGTAATTTTTTAAGGAGATAAATGTAATGATTATGAAAAATCTATATAAACTAATTAAATTACAAAATATTGGAATGATTTTAAATATAAATCTTCTGAAATTTGGCTAAAAATTTATAATTTCACGCTCAGCTTTCATTAAAATTTCAAATTGCTTTATAACCTAAGTAATATGCTTTTAGCTCAGAAAATCAGAATCTTTCCTACTCAAGAACAATCAAATGTATTATGGGATTTATCAGAGAAATGTCGATTACTATATAATTTTGGGTTAAAAGAAAGGATAGACAATTGGAGAGAGAATCGAGATAAACCTAAAGAAGCTCGACATAATATTACCTATAAAGAACAACAAAACAATTTACCTTCCTTAAAAAAGAAGTATCCCAAATACAACTGGGTGTTTTCTAAAGTGTTACAGATGACGTTAAGGAAACTGGATAGTGCGTATAAATCTTTTTTTATCAAATGGAACAATGGAGACAAAACAGCACATCCTCCGAAATTCAAGGGAAAGAAATATTTTACTACCCTTTGCTACAATCAGAGTGGTTTTAAATTAGCTAAAAAAAAAACACATGTTCAGTTTTCCCATAATCATCCTTCCAAAGAACCATTAATATTCCGTTTTATGTCTCCATATAGAGGGACAGAAAAGATTAAACAAATCGAGATTACACATTTTTCTAATAAATGGTTTATCTGTATAATCTATGAGTTTACTCCAGTAAACTACACAGATAATGGGCTTTATCAAGCAATCGATTTAGGTATTTCCAACCTTGTATCAGCGGTCAATCTACACTTAAAATTCATCCAGATTAAAAATAGAAGGGCGGATCTTTATTGGAAAAAAAAAGTTAATGAAGTTCAATCAAAACGAGACCATTGTAAAAAATATAGTCATCGATGGCATAAATATAATGAAAAACTTAGTAAAATGAAGCGGAGATGTGCAAATCAAATGCGAGATTATCAACATAAAATATCTAAGAAGATTGTCTCAAATACGAAAGCAAATACGATTATAATTGGAGATTTATCAGTAAAAAAGATGGCCAAGAGAAAAAAAGGTACAGGGAATGCAACTAAAACAAAAAGGAACAGAACCTTAAATTATTCTATTCATAATACAGGCTCTCTGGGTCGATTTGCCGAATTCTTAACCTATAAAGCAAGAAAAATAGGTAAAAGAGTAATAAGAATTGACGAATCGTATACCTCCCAAAATTGTTTCATTTGTGGAAGAAAGAAAAAGAGAGCTCTCTCCGAAAGAATTATGATATGTGATTGTGGAAACCAACTTGATCGAGATCTTAATTCTGCAGTAAATATTCTTGAAAGATTTATTCGTAAGAAACATAAATACAGTTTCCTATCGCATCAACCCTCCTTGACCGAGGAATCCTTCTATAAACGGTTGGATTTGCTACGAAACACAGCCCTATCGTCGCTGTATGCGGGAGATAGCGGACTCGTAGTGAAGCTGAAAAATATTGAAACTATAACTTTTTAGGTGTTTTTCAGTTGGTTCAAATATAATTCATAAAATTCGGTTTCTTTCCTCAGTAAATTTGAGAATATTTTTAATTCAGAAATCTCAAAATGAATAACGCTAGGTTTAATAAATAATAAAGAAAATGTTTATGTAGCAAAATGTAATATATAGGTTTATTAGACTTAAGATGATAATTCAAAGAAAGAGCTATGTATGATGCAATTTTCAAGGTAGTTATCTTTGGTGACGCTGGGAGTGGTAAGACCGCATTAACTAAGAGGTTTATGACAAATTTATTTATATCGGATACGCAAATGACGATAGGAGTGGATTTTGTAGTAAAGACTATTGAAATTGAGGGGAAAGAGGTAAAATTGCAGATTTGGGACTTTGGTGGTGAAGAAAGGTTTAGATTTCTTCTTCCAAAATATATACGTGGCGCAAGTGGAGGAATTCTAATGTATGATATTACAAGTTACCCTTCGACTTTTCATATTGAAGATTGGTTATCTGTTATAGAGGAGACTGGAGAAAGCTTTCCAATTATCCTTGTAGGAGGAAAAGCAGATTTGGAGGAACTTCGTCAAGTAACCTTTGATGAAGGATTGGAAATAGTTATATCACATAGTTTAAATGAAATGTTTGAATGTTCTAGTAAAACAGGTCTTAATGTCGAGGAAATTTTTAAAAAACTTGCTAAATTAATGCTTAAAAATTCTAACAATAAGTATTAAAGTTTATTCTGAAAGTTAATCTTGTTTCTTAATAGGAACAAAAACTCCCTTCTTAATTAAACTGAGCAATGCTTCATAGTCTTTTGGTCACATGCATTATCTGGAAGCAAATAAATTGCGTAAAAGTGATTAAAGTCATTATCTTTCATGAATTTGCCTTTTTCACTTGATTAGAAGGAATTTATTTTTGTATTAAATTGATTATGTGATGTACATCATGTATTAAATTTGGACTCCAAAGGTTTTTTTAAAAAAGTAAAATCTTTCTTTAATTAATGACTATCATTATCATAAAATAGGTTTTATTTATGAAAATCAAAGAAAAAATTAAAGCATACATTGATCTAACTAGAGCACACTTTGCACCTGTTTGGCCTTTATTATTTTGTTCAGGTTTAATGCTTGCTTTTAGAAATTACAATTATTTTTCCTGGAACCTATTATTCTTGGCGATATTCATTGGGCTTGCTGGATTTGAAGCTGGAATGGTTTTAAATGATATTGTCGATCATAGCATAGATAAATTAGATACTGATGATACACTTACAAATTATTGGAGACCTTTCAAAGAACGCCCCATTCCTTCGGGGAAAGTTTCTTTAAAGGAAGCCATAGCGATTTTTGCTGTTCTTGTTTCAATTACTGCTATTTTGATAGCCTTTTTACCATTTCCAAATCTTATATATATCTACATCATTATGGTTTATGCATATTCAATGGAAGTTTTTTATCAAATAGTGAAAAGAAAACAAACATTTCCAATTGCCCAAATTCTTGGAAGAACTGATCTGCTCTTGTTTCCAATAGCAGGTTACTTATGTTTTGGTCAATTTGATTATACTGTTATTCTTTATATTATCTTTTTCTATCCATGGGCTCTAGCTCATCTTGGAGCAAACGATATTGTAGATATTGAAAATGACGAGGTAAAGAAGCTTAAAACCATTACAGGTCTGTACGGTGTTAAGGGAAATATCATATGGATTAGTTCTTTTTCTCTAATTCATATTGTAACTTCAGTAATATTTGTATTTCTTAATATGGGTGTTATAGCGTTAGTTGGATTTGCAGTCAGTTGGATCATTATTTTAATAGCTAATTTGATTATATTAAAAGCTAAGGATTCAAAAGGGAGATTGAAGGCATTACCTCTATTCCATGCAACACTATTGATTTACATTTTATCAATTATTATTGATGTTTCTATAATAATATAGGAATTAATATTACTTTTTTTTTATAAAATCTTATTACCTTTTTGGCTTTTATGTGTCTAGACTTTTTATTTTTTTATAGGATCGTGGTGGGCAACGTAAGTATTTGATATTAGGATACCCTATTGTGATCACACCCCAACTTTTACCTATAATCTTAGCAATTTTGAGGAGTTTAGAATTGCTCTTAAAAGCCATTTGGGCATATCCAATATAGCATGTTCCTAAACCTAAAGATTGAGCTCCAATTCTACCATATGTGATTATATTACCGATATTATAATGATCTAATGCCGAGTCTCCGAAAGAGGAGACTATGATAATGTGGGGAGCATCATGGAAAATAGCATGTTTATGTGTTTTTCTTAATTTTTTAAAGCGTTCTCCACTACGAGATTTAATGGCTGAATTTTTGAGTAGTTCGTCAATAATTCCATCTGAAAGATCCTTTAATTGTTCTGGGTTAGATATAATAGTTATTTTTTCTCCTCTTACATTTGCTCCTGTTGGTGCGTACTCCATAACTCTAATTACTTTTTTCAAGATTAATTCAGGTATAGGTTTGTTCTTATAATGCCGAATTGAACGATTTGCTCTTAAAAAGTTAGAGATTCTTTCGTAGGGGATATAATTTTCAAGATCTTCTATTCCATCAAAATAGTAAGGATCATCCCCTAAATTTTCATAAATTATCGCTTCCTGAGGACATACAGCAATACAATGTCCACATAAATTACACCTTCCGTGAATGTCTTCAAAAATAATCTTATTCTGTTGTTCATTTTTAATAAATAGCCACTGACACTCCTTATTACATAATCCACAATTAGTACATTTATCGTAATTAATTCCTACTATTGCCATCTTTAAATCCCCAATTAAATTTTTTTATTGGTTTTAGTTAGGTTAGAAATAATTTAAATAATATAGAAAAAAAAAATCAGTTATTTCTCTTTAATCATTATAAGCATCATCTTAAACTTTTCAAGAGCTTTCAATGCGTGAGGCTCATTAGCTGGCATTATTATCATCTGCCCCTTATTTAATACATACTCTTTTTTGGAAATAGTAATTTTCACTTTTCCATCTAAAACATGTACCATGGCGTCAAATGGAGCTGTGTGTTCGCTCAAACCTTCATCTTTATCAAAAGAAAAGAGTGTCACTGTTCCATGGTCCTTCTCAATTAAAGTTCTACTAACTATAGAGCCCTCTTGATAGTCTAACATTTCGTTTACGTTCTGGACTTCTACGAAACCTTTAATCTTAATCTTCTCTGACATATTTTTTTCAACTCTCCTGAATAGAATTTTTTAAGTTTATAAATAACCAAACTGATTTAAAGCTAAATGCGAACATGTTTTTTTTAAAATACAAAATTATAAAATTGTTATTGATTATTAATTAATCAAAATCCATTGAAAGTTGGAGTATTTAGTATCAAATGCCAAAATTCTGTACTAATTGTGGAAAACCCCTACAATCTCATTGGAGAGTGTGCCCTTACTGTGGGAAATTATTTTATCCAACACCTATTTCTCCTTCTGAACAAGCAGAACCTCAATTAGTTGTTAAAGTAAGTACTAATAATATCGACACGCAGTTAGATATAAAGAATGGTACCTTAGAAAAAAAGAGAAAATGGTTCACAAAGAAAAAGATTGCTATAATCATCATTGTTTCCTCAGTTGTATTAGCAGGGATTCTAATTCCGGTAATCACATTTTATTCAAGTTATCAGATTAGGAGAATATCTTACTATGTGAATTATGGAACAACATCAAAGTCCTATAATTGTATGATTCCTCGTGCTACATACAATTATTATAATACTCAACCTCATCCATCTCATGCAAGTACTGATTGGGATTATGTAGCAACTACTATTGCTTCCTACTGTACTCCAAATGAACAAGAGTTATTAAAAATTGCTCAGGAAGTGAGATCCCAATGTTTCAACCCAAGTGATGAGGAAGAACTATTAAATGCACTTCTAAGTTTCACACAGGGTATAAATTATAAATCTGAGCTATTTGATAGGGCTTCTTATCCCTTAGAAACTTTGATTGATCAAGGTGATTGTGAAGATTTATCAATCTTTTTTGGCTCTTTAGTAGAGTGTTTAGGTTTTGAAGCGGTTATTATTTGCGTTCTTGTTTTTATGGATGGTGAATGGCTTGGACATGCAGTCGTGGGGGTTCATCTGGACTTTACACCTACTCATCATTCAAGTTATCCTCCCAGCTATTATTTGAATGCATCAGAAGATGCGAATCAATACTGGATATGTGAAACGACTGCTCAAGGGTGGATGATCGGAGAATTACCAGTAGATCCTTCTGACTTTTTAATACAGAGTTATGCATTTGTAGAATAATTAAACAAATGACAAATTATTTTAAATTAAATTTTATATCTCCTGTACATTTCTCTTGAGAATAGAGTAAACATTTATTAATTTCGGGTTCAATTTTATATTTAATTCCTAAAGTGTCCAACCAACAACAAACACGAAATATTACTCCACATTCATAATTATCTGTGATCCCAATAAGTTTCATACCTTCAAAAGCAAAGCATGTGCTCATTTCCCAATGAAGGTGATTTTTTTCAGAGAATGTATATGTAAATTTCATGAAATCTCCCTTTAATACACTAAATGCAGCATCTATGAACTTTTTAAGTTGTTCAAAAGTTGTTATTTTAGCATTCTCCATTCCCATAGCTTTTTTAATTCGATTAATTTCAAATGGAGCTAGATTTGTAATAGCTCCTTTATTTAACTTATTAGCAGTATCAATACCGAATTCTTTTACAGAATTATAGAACCATGAGCCATCATGGGTCATCCAACATTTTACTAGAAGTTCCTTTAATTCTTGTTTGTTAAGTTCTTTAAGTAAATTCATAAAAATCACTTAATAAATTATTGAATCTTAAATTCTAATGCCCTCACTATCTAATTTTTCATTACATAAGGCATCACATTTTTGAATATATGGATTGTTCCTTCTAACGTAGAGAAATTCAACTTTTTCAAAATTCTGTTTGAGTTGAGAGACCTGATTATTCAATTTTTGTAAATGTGGGACATTAATTTTCCATTTTCGATTAATTTGTTGAATTACTAAATTACTATCAGAATAAATCTGGATATGTCTTGTTTGGAATTGTCTAACAGCTTTTAATGCATTAATTATTGCTTGGTATTCTGCTTGATTATTAGTAACTGTCCCAATAAAATTGACTCCTTGATGAATAATTTTATTATTATGAACAAATAGAAAAGCGCTAGCACCAGGACCTGGATTACCACGTGCTGCACCGTCTGTATATATTTTCAGAGTTTCCATAGTTTTAATTAAATCATTCATATCAATAAATTTATTTAATTTTGAGAGCCTAATAAACAAAGTTTAACCAACAAATAGATTAATACTTTTACTTTCGTAAGTAATCAACATTACAAATATAATTGTAATCTTTCAAACTAGTATAACTATCCAACGTTAAAATTATCCCCAATAACTTCTTCAATAAGCACGGGGAGCTCACTCATATGAGTTATAATATATGGGAATTGTGAAGTATATTCTCCAGTCAAGCATGCCTGAATTACAATAGCTCCTAATTTTTCTGCATGTTTAAGGTAAAATGGTTTATCATCAATCACTATTGATTGTTCTGGAGTTACATTCAGGTCCGTAAAAATTGCGCGGTAGAATTTATCATCAATCTTAAGAATATTAACTAAGTCTGGACCATAAAATGCTTTAAAGTATTGCTTAATTCCCATACCTTCTAAATAAAGCTTTAATTCAATTGACTCCATTCCTGATGAAGTGCATAAGTTATATCCTTTATTATAGAGATTTTCGATACTTTTGATAACTCCTGGAAATGCAGCCTTTATTCTTGAATCTACAAATTTAGCTGCTCCATAATATATTTGTTTATATTTATTTCTTTCTGGTCGATTTATACCCATATAATCAAACATATCATTTACCCATTTTTCAATAAACCATTCTAAAAATTCATAGTATGATTTTTCTCTATGTTCCCATACTAATTTGGGTACTTCTTTACCTGCAAAATCCTTTATGAATTCTACATTAGCTTTAGCCCATAGTTCAGGATCTCCACCAAATCTTGGTGATAAATAAATGCCAACTAGTTTTTGCCATTGCTCTCCTCGAATCTGGTTATCATTCAAAACACCACCATCATCAAAAAACAGGTAAATATCGGAAGTTTTTAAGGGCATAATTAGATATTACAAAATCTAGATTATAAGAAAAAGTTTTTGAAATAGATTTCTTTCCTTCGATAAATTTTTACTTACCCAAATTATATACTGGATTCTTGTGACTATTAACAATCCTGCAAGAAATAGAGCTATCGCTATTGCTAACATAAATTCAAGTCGATTCCCCTTTGAGAGAATAAAAAGGATAACCCAAATTATAAGTACCACTATTGCTATAACAATAGCAATAAGTCCTATATTTCTGACCTTCTTATTAATTCTGTTGAATTCTTCCATTCCTTCTAAAGAAAATATTTAAAGTGATCTAAGTATTCATAATCCTAATTTAATTATTAAAATAGTCAATATATGAAATAAAATGAAAAGTATTAAAACAAATTTACATCATGCTCATTTATTTGCTTCAAATATAGATGAGAGCATACAATTTTATAGTGATATGTTTGGAGCTGAAATGCTTTTTGACTTAGAAGTGGCTGGTGCTCGTAATGTTATGATTTCTATCGGTACATCAAGAATTAATTTTTATGACCAACCTCCTAAAGATACAGGTAAAGGGGCTGTACATCATCTAGGGATCGAAACAGATAATCTCGAAGCTCTTGTCGATCACATGAAAAGTAAAGGATTTGAATTCAGAAAATCAATAAAAAGTTTAGGTGTTTTGAAATATGTTATGGCTGAGGGTCCTGATCATGTACTTTTAGAGCTTTTTGAAGTTGTAACAGAGAAAGTCCCTGAAGAACAATTGAAAAAAATATCTTCCTTTTAATTTTTAGTAATCTTTAAAAAGTAATTTTTACAAAAATTAGAAAAAAAAAAAAAGAATTCTCAAATTCTGTTTTTAACTCTATACTGTATATCTTTGATTAATATTAGTTTGAAACTGAATTCGAGAATTTTTTTGAACATTGTATCCGCCCCGTTTTGAAACAAAATAGAATTGTATTATTGTTCCATTATGTACTAAAGCTATACCTCTCCACTTATTATCCTTAGTATTAAATTCAATCACATTCCCAACACCAATAGCTTCTCTGGTGGAGAAATTACAATTTAAATTTTGAAGTATCGAGAGAAATGTATCATGATATTCAATTGAACTCTTTTTGGCAGGCTTATTTTTAAATCTTAATGCTTCGATAGCAAAAGCTTTAAAGATATCTTCACTCATGTATTTCCATGCATTTGGATTGGCATAAAATTCAATTCCTATAAATTCTCCGTTTATAAATACCGCTATACCACATTGATTTTCAATATTCTTAAAATTTTTTACAATTTTTTCCGTATTTCTTTCAGAAATTCTTGTCATTTCGAGATAACTTTGGGTAGGTGCTGCGTTCATAGCATATTTCATTTCAGTTCGATGTGACTGGATTTCTCCCCATACCGCTCCTTGACCTGCTTTAGAAATTGCCTCAAAAGCAACATTTGGATGAATCCTTATGTTTGATGATTTGAAATTCTTACCTTTAGTATAGGTCCATCGTGATTGTTCGACGCATTTAGCGGGAATAACATACTTTTTATTTGATCCTCCCGGATTTCCTGTTCTTCCTGGATTGCTCTTAAATACATGTTGTTTTCCTCCAACGGGAAGTAAAATTGGTTCCCAGATTGTTCGATCTTGCTTTCCACCATGAACAGTCATTCCAAATGGGATTAATATTTGCTTATCACTTTTATTTATCACTTCTAATTGGCTAACTGCTTCCGTTTCTATGATTTCAACTAAATCTGATTCTTCTGCTTCTTTAATACTAATAAAATCGATAAACTTATCTTCTTGAATAATGATGGGTATAACTGTCATATTTTCATAAACTTGAGGAGTGCCTAATTTAAGAAATCCTAATGGATTCTCAAAAATTGATACAATTATCTTAATACTTTCACTTTTCAAAATTAATCATCCTCCATTTTTTTGTTTTTACCATATTCTTTTCCTTCGTTCTCATAAAGAGGTTCTATGAATTTATTAACTATACTCTTTCCATTTTTGGTTAACTCAACCCCTTGAGAGATTTTAAGTTTCCCTTTCTCACTTACACCATTTATTTTTAAGCCTCTCTCTGCTTTGAATTCCTTTTCTAATAATTCTTCTTTATGTGTTTGGACTAAACCACCTTTTTTAAGGGCATTTAGGTGATAATTTAAATTTTGTTTTTGAATTCCAATATTGTCAGCAATTTCTATTGGTTTTTGGGCTTTTTCAGAGAGTTGTTTCATAATATCTACTCTTACAGGGCTTCGAAATACTAGACCGACTTTATCGAAAATGGGTTTTTTATCTACTTTTTTTTTGGTCATAATATATCACCAATATTAGTAAAAAATTCTTTTACCGTAAAATTTTTTACTGTAAAAATTAATATTCATTTATGTATTTAAATATTCGTATTTTTGAAAATTCATTAATCATCTTACATTCACTAATATTTAATTTTCTGAATGTAATTATATTATATAATGTTCTGGATATGGTAGCTTGAGAGATAAAATGTCAGATAGTACCAAAAGGAATGAGGAACAAAAGAAAGGTGCTGTAGAAGACGAGGAAGAGATTTTCAAATCTCTAAATCATAAAATTAGAAGAGACATTCTTAAAATTGTGGGCAATAGAACATTAAGTTTTACAGAAATCAAATCCCACTTAGATCCTATTGATAGTCCAACCCTTTCTTATCATCTAAAAAGTTTGCAATCCATGTTATATCAAAAAGAAAATAAGTATAAATTATCTGAAATTGGAGAGGCGGCTGTGAATTTACTGAGTAAAACTGATCAATCAATTAGGATTTCAAAATATAAAAAGAAATTTTTATATGCTTATTGTATTACTGTAATCTGTTGGGTTAGCGCTTCAACATTAATACCTCTTATAATAAGCTTAAATCTTGGAAATTTAACGGTTATATTAGTTCAAATTGTAATTGCTGTTATTTCTTCTATAAATTATGTAATTGTGTGGACTTTAAGAAAAAAATCCTAAGGTTCTTAATGATTCTTCCTTATAATTAAGTAGTAAGCGTCTGTTTCTTCTTAAAAATTTTAGTAAAGAAATTTTTACTAAAACTCTCTTCACTAATGGATTAAAATTTACTCAAGAATATTCATTAATTAAACAATTTGGTGGTTTTAGAATGAGTATAATTATTGAAACTGAAAATTTAACCAAATTTTTTAATGAGAGAATCGCTGTGGATAACCTTAACCTTAGAATTCATCAAGGTGAATTACTCAGCTTGCTTGGTCCTAATGGTGCTGGTAAATCAACAACAATCAAGATGTTAACAACAATACTAAAACCTAATAATGGAACAGCTCGTATAAATGGATATGATATTCAAAAGGATAAAAAGGAGATCCGAAAGTTAATCAGCATAGCACCTCAAGAATTAGTTCTTTATGAAGATTTATCTGGGAAAGAGAATCTTCTCTTTTTTGGTAAAATGCATAATATACCTAAAGATAAATTAAAATATGAATCGGAGAATATTCTTAGTACTCTTGGTCTTGCAAAAAGAAATGATAAAGTAAAAAATTTTTCAGGGGGTATGAAAAGGAGATTAAATTTTGGGGTATGTGCAATAATGGATACTCAGATACTATTTTTAGACGAGCCTACAGCAGGTTTAGACCCTCAATCCAGGATTATTATATGGGATATTATTAAAAACATGAAGAAAGAAGGAAAAACCATCATTTTAACTACACATGATATGTTTGAAGCTGAAATATTGAGCGATAGAGTTCTGATTATTGATAATGGTAAAATTATTGCTGAAGGTTCGCCAAATGAGCTAAAAGACAAATATAGCGAACATAATATATTAGAAATTAAATATAAAGATAACTTCTTGGGACCTAAATTAAAGGAAATGCTCACAGATTTAGATTTTGTGAGAGAGGTTATTATAAATGCTGATATGAGCCTAAATGTTCACTTTGATGGAACAATCGTTAACTTTGTAAAAATTTTGAACCAAAAGATAATAACTGATGTGAGCGAGCTTGAATATATGAGATTAAGGCAGAATAGTCTTGAAGATGTATTCTTAAAATTAACTGGAAGGAGGTTAAGGGATTAATGAAGATTCAGTCTATTATAGATATTGCAATTAAAAATTTAAAAATAAGGTTGCGACAGCGTCAAACCTATTTCTTTTCATTTGGCTTTCCTTTGATATTTACATTTGTCTTTTACTTTATATTTGGTTCGCAGGAGATTATATCTGGAGTTTCTATTTTCACACTTTCAATATCAGGATTGCTGATTTACACAGCTTCATTTGGAACAATAAATACTGCTGTAGTTTTTTGCTCTGAAAAGCAAACAGGTACTTTGGTTAGAATTGATACAACCCCATGTAAAAGATCACACATTTTTATCGGAACTTTGTTATCGGAGTCAGTTTTCTTAATGATTCAATTAATAATAATGTTTATTGTTGGTTATGGAATATTAAGGTTGAAATGGGGATATGATATTACTACAGGAGTGTTTCATCTGGATTTGTCTTTATTAATAATTGGATTCATTATAATATTTATATTTGGGCTTTCAACACTAGGATTAGGAATTATTATTTCTGCTTATGCTAAAACAATAGAAGCTGGGTTAGGGATATCTATGGTATATGTTATGCCTGTACTATTTTTAAGTGGAGTTATGATACCTTTCGAAAATCCGATTGTTTATGTGTTTCCGCCATTCTGGGCAAATCAATTTTATTTACAAGTTGTTGTTTTAGGTCACAATCTTTGGACTGATCCCCTTCTATCAAATTCAGATAACATTTTTAATGCTGGAGTGACAAATATTCCCCTTTGGGGAGCTTTAGTCGTGATTATTACTTTCCTTTTTTTAACTCTGATAGTAGGGATTTTTCTTTTCAATAGAAAAACTCTTACTTAATTTTTTTCTTTTATAAAAATTATGCTGGAATAACGTTAAGATTAATATAAAATAAACGTAAATTTCAATTATGTAAAACAACTTTTAAAACTAATTAATAGTTTTATTACGATTAAAAGAATGTCTTATTTAGAGAAGGACAAATTACATGTAAGTTGTAAGGAATCTATAGAATCTGACAAAGATTTCATTCCTCGAAAATATACCTTAACTCACTCAGATAGTACAGGAGAGTTGTATTTAACAATTGATTGTGAATACGATTATGATCAAATATCAGGTTTATATACACGTTTTATGAGAGACGAAGTCATGGCTGAATGGAAAAAGGATCAGGACCAATATGAATTACATGTTTATGTTCATGTAAGTGGAGGTTTAGTTTTTGGTTGGGCAAGAATGAGGTATAAAATATTTCAATACCACATGCCTTTAGTTCTTAAAACAATTAGGAATGGAGATCAAGAGCTCTTCAATTTATTTCCAAATTTAGATAATTCTCTTATTTATGTTCATTTTGAGTCAAACAAAAATAAATACAATAAAATAGAGAATTATGGGAATTTAAAGAATTATATCCAATCCTAAATATGTTAATATTATGAATTTTTTGCATCTTCTTGACAGAAACAATCAGGAGTACTGTTTATTTCAACACCACATGGACAAATTTTAGGATGATTATATTTTTCACAGATTTTATTTATTGTTTCACAGGAAAATAATAAATTAAATTTCCTACTTTCATTATTTGCTTGTTGAGTAGTTAACCCCAATTCATTATAGAGCAATAATTCAAGTAAGTGAGCATGTCTTGAAATTTCAATTGCAAGATTTCTCCCCTTTTTGGTTAGTTCAACCCATTGATACCTCTCATATCCTACTAATTCTTCTTCTTCTAACCTTTTAACAGAACTTCCTACTGTAGAATGAGCTAATTTGAATTTCCTAGCGATATCTCCTACTTTTTGCTTCTTGTTTTCACTTAAATATCTTAATATCCTATAATCAATATCACGCATGGTTTAGATCCTCATAAAGCTATTTTTTTCAAATTAATGCGGGTGTCCAATTAAAATAATGATAGATGCCATTGTTAAAATGCCAACAAAAATTAAAAGAATTTGACGGATGCTATGCTTGATATCAGTCTTTTGGTGAAGTTCTGGAGTTAAATCTGTTAATGCTATGTATATAAAACTGGATGCAGAAATTGCTAATAAATAAGGCACAGCTACAGAAAAAACATCTAATATATAATAGCTGATAATGGCAGAAGGAATGGTTGAAATACTAGAAAGAGCGTTAAACAGTAGTGCCTTCTTTCTTGAATATCCTTGATGAAGCAAGATTCCGAAATCTCCTGTTTCCTGGGGTATTTCATGGATTAATACAGAAATTCCTACGACTATACCAATCGAAAAATTAGTTAAAAATGCTGCTGCTATAACAACTCCATCAGTAAAATTATGAAAGGCATCTCCTATCAAAACTAGAGGTCCAGCTGCACTATGTACTTCACATTCATCACGTTGGCAATTCCGCCATATAATTATTTTTTCTATGATAAAGAAGAATAAAATACCACCCAAAACAGAGAGCATTATAAAATGGGGTTCTCCACCTGAACTCTCTATTGCTTCAGGGATTAATCCAAATAGAGAAGCCGTAAGTAATATACCTATAGCATAAGATATTAAGATAGATACTAGTATTTTTTGAATCTTTTCACTTAATAAAATGAAACTTGCCGCTGTGGAAATAGCACCTAAGCTCCCTAAAATGCTAAAAAGTAAAATCCAACCTATTATATCAAGTCCACTTCAAATTTTTTAGTTTAAATTATGTGAATAGTAATTTTAATTATTATTAAATTTTACGAAGTATCGTAATTTTTAATTAATTATTAATAGAAAAAGCTGTAAGATAACAAAACTTTAATGTATTGTATCAATGATTAATTTTTGAGTGATGAATGGAAAAGAAATAGTTTCCGACTATAAAATAATAATCGGAGATGTTTTGGAAGTACTGGATAACTATAAATCTTCATTTGATTTAATTATTGCAGACCCCCCTTTTGGCATTGATTTCAATAAAAGTTGTCATGAATATGGAGCTGAGGGATTTATTTTATATGAAGATAAATTTGAGGGAAATGATTATGAGGAATTCTCCTACAACTGGATTTCCAAAAGTTATGAAGCCCTTAAACCAAATGGTTCAATGTATATTGTTAGCGGCTGGACGAACTTGGATGCTATACTTAATGCGATTAAAAGAACTGAATTCATCCTAAAAAATCATATTATTTGGTTTTATGAATGGGGAGTATTCACAAATAAAAAATATATTACAAGTCATTATCATATCCCTTTTTTAGTAAAAGATGAGAATAACTTTACATTCAAGCCACAATATTCAAATCCTAAAACAAAAAGAAAAGGGTTCAAATATGAAAAGGATGTCTGGTATTGGCCTAAATATAATAGAGGAAACGATCCAGATCACATAAAGGGGCATCCTTGTCAATTACCAATAATTTTAATGAAAAAAATGATCAACATCTCATCAAATCCAGGTAACTGGGTAGCAGATCTATTTTCTGGGAGTGGAGGTACATTGTTAGCATGTAGAGAACTGGGACGCCACTGTATCTCAATAGAAAGCAATCCAGATTATCTTGAAGTTATAAATAAAAAAGCAAAAATTAATCAAAACATTATATACAATCCAAGTGAAAGTGAAAGTAAATTACAGACAGGATTAGATAATTTTTAGTTAAATTTTATTATATTCTAGTTAATTATACATGAATATTTAAAAGTATGAATAATGATTGAATCTTTTTCCCAACAAGTAAAACAATTAATCAAACAAATACCTTTTGGAAAAGTTGCTACTTATGGTCAAATTGCCACTCTTGCAGGCAATCCTCGTGGTGCGCGACAAGTATCTTGGATTTTACATTCTTCTTCTAAGAAAGATAATTTACCCTGGCATAGAGTTATTAATAGTAAGGGCGGTATTTCATTACCTATTGGAGGGGGATATGAAACTCAAAAGAGACTTTTAGAATTAGAAGGGATTTCATTCAATGATAATAATTTGATTGATTTAGAGATTTACCGTTGGGATTTTAAAATGTAAGGTGTTGTTTGAAATTAGTCACTTGTAAAAAAGAATTGGAATTTTCTATAACAAATTCCCTCATCTTTCATCATGCAACCATTAATTTGAGGAATTATATCATATTGAATACCTAATTCCTCAAACCAACCTTTTAGTCGTTGAAATATACCACAACTATATCTTTCTAGATAACCCATTCTTTTAATCCCATCAAAAGCAAAACAATTATTCATAGTAAATATTAATATGTTTTTAGATGGACATTCAAATGTAAAATCCATGAAGTCAGCTTTTACCACAGAAAAAACGATTTTCATCAAATTCTTAAACGCTTCAAAAGATTTTACCTCTTTAATGCCTATGGCATTCTTAATCCTTTGCATTTCAATTTTAGCCATTGATTTTACTGCTGCTTTGTTAATTTTATTGGTTTTATCAATTCCGAATTCTTTCGCACAATGATAAAACCACATTCCATCATGAGTCATCCAGCTTTTAATTAAGAGTTCTTTAACCTGCTTAAACTCCAGGGTTTTTAACTCAGTGGTTTTTTTTATAGACTCCAATTTTTCACCTTTATCAGAACTCTGCATTGTTCATCACCATCTTTAATACATTCGAGACATTGTTCCTCCGCATCGACTCCTAATGCTTTGTACCAACCTGATCGCATTGCAAAACATCCACATTCATAATACTTTTCCATTCTAAGTCGTCTTACCTGTTCTATAACAGCACAATTTTTCACAATTCCCAAAAGCTCTGTGTCAGATACTTTTTGGAATTCGTAACGCATTGAAGGAGGAGGATAGTAAAATTCCATTACAGCTAGACAGACGTCATGGAGATCTTGAAGATCTTTTACTTGGGATATCTTTATTGCATTAGCAAAACGATGCATCATAACTTTACCCATCTCTGCTATAATTTTTTTGTTTAATTTATTCGCTTGTTCCCATCCAAATGCTTTAACTATTGCCATTTGAGCTCTAGCATCATGAGACATCCAATTTTTCCTAAGGATATCAATTCTTTGTTTATCGCTAAGAGAATCTAAATAATTTATTTTTTTTTCCATATTTTAGGTAGTTTCTGTTTAATTTTTAATGTTTTTCGATCTTTTACAACTATTTTTTAGTTGTAAAAAAAGAAAACATAAATATTGACCTTAATCATTATGAATTATTATATAATATTCAACTCGTATATAGTTGATAAAAGGAATTAATATGAGTAATGAAATTTTATTGCAAGTTAGACAATTTCTAAAGAATGCTGATCTCTCAAATTATGAAATCAATGTTCTTATTGAATTATTAAGATATAGTAATCTTACTGCAAGAGAGCTAAGTGAAAGATCTGAAGTCCCCACAGGCAGGATTTATGAAATTTTAGAACATTTAAAAGAAAAAGGGATGATTGAAGTTCAAGAATCTCGTCCTAAGGTTTATAGAGCAAAACCATTTAACTCTGCATTTCAAAACCTCATTTCCTATTTAGATAGTAAACGAAAGGATAAAGTTTCCTTTTTGTACGATCAAGCTAAGATCCTAGAGCGTACTATCTTAAATTCCGAATCATTCATTAAAAAAGATATTTCTAAAACGTTTTGGTCTACTACTTTTGGTGCCATATCCATATTATCTTTATATGAGCAGAAGATGAAAGAAGTTCAAGAAGAATTATTAATGACTGGCTTTATTAATGAGAATACACTTAAAGTACTTCCTTATGGGAAATTAATATATAATGGAATTAGAAATGCCTTGTTACGAGATGTCCAAGTTAAATACCTTTGGAGTTTTGATTTTGATAATAGAAATTTATCTAACACTCTAATTAAAAGAAACAGCGATCTTTATTATGATGTAAAAAAGCAGATGGAAGATTTATTTGGAATATCTGAAGAAATTGATGGGTTTGAAATGAAATATTTACATAAACGGATCCCCACTTACTATGACGTTTTTGATACAAAGCAAGTATTATTAAAGCTACAAAATCCTATAAATGTATCCCAAATCTATGCTTCAATAAATATTATCGACATTAATTTGGCTGAAGACCTAAGAAAAAGATTTTTCCAACTCTGGGTATTTGAGGGATTAGAATAACTATGCATTGAATATTTAATGAGAAATAAATTATTTAAAAATAACAATCATTATTAGGATTAATGACTGTAAAGGAAGAACATTCAATTGCTGCTATTGTGTATTCTAATAACGAATACCTGTTGTTAAAATACGGTTTAGGTCACTGGGAGTTTGTAAAAGGGCATAAAGAAGCAAATGAAACTGATGAAGAGACAATATTGAGGGAATTAAAAGAGGAAACTAGCATTACAGATGCCGAAATTATTAAAGGATTCAAAGAAAAATATGAATATAATTTCACATTCAGAAATCAGAAAATTCATAAACTAGTTTCCTGTTATTTAATAAAATCTAACACTAAAAAAGTCAAATTAAGTTATGAGCATGATGATTTTAAATGGTTACCTTTTCATAAAGCAATTAAACAATTAACATTTAATAATTCTAAAAAGCTATTAAAAAAGGCAGAAACCTTTAGAACCTCATCCTTATCATCCTTTATTTAGGTAATTTGAATTATTAAACCATCTAATTTTTAATTATTGTTTTGTAACTATTTAATTATGAACTCTTGGTTTGTTTTTTTATTAATTTTTGGAATAATCGTGATTTTGATTCTAATTTTTGGTTTACCTCGAAAGAGAAATGAGAGAAAAATTAGTATAGAAGGTCTTGATAGTTCGGTAGCAAATGCATTCGAGAAAATGACAAATTTACTCCCATTTAAATTATTAAGGAAAAGAATAATTAATGAATTAAAGAATTACAAGATGAAAGGACTTTTAATTGATATTGGTTGTGGCTCTGGAAACCTAATTGTAGAGATGGCGCAAAACTTTGAAGAACTCGAACTTTTAGGGATTGACATTTCAAGTGAAATTCTTGACTTAGCTAAGAAAAGAGCTAATTCAAATGAAGTTAATGAAAAGATAAATTTTAAAATTGGAAATGCTGAAAAGCTACCTCTTTTGGATAATACGGCAGATTTCATTGTAAGCTCACTTTCATTACATCATTGGTCTGACCCAAAGAAAGCTTTCAGAGAATTGGTTCGAGTTTTAAAAAAAGATGGAATTTTGCTAATTTTTGACTTTCGTAGAGATTCTCGTCGGTTTTTTTACGGATTACTAACATTTGCAACCAAAATTGTTGTACCTAAAGCATTGAAGGAGATTAATGAGCCATTAGGTTCATTAAAAGCAAGTTATACTAAGGAAGAAATAAGAGATATCCTATTAGAAATTGATATGTTAGACATAAAAATACTATCTTATTTAGCATGGATATTTATTATTATAAAAAAATTGTGAAAAGAGAATTAAAGGACAAATATTTTCAATATTAGGAAAATTCCAATACCAAAGGCATAAACTGGAATTAGATATTTCCAAATTTTATTTGGTAAAACTCTAACTAGGTAAGGTGCTAAAATAGCAGCAAAAAAACCACCTGTGAAAATTGAAGGTAGCAGGATTAAATCAACATTTACACCCGCAAAACTTATTCCGAAGAATACAATTATTCCTGTTATTGAGACTAAACCTTCAGCAAACGAAACGATAGCTGTAGCGCTCTTTTCATAAATACCTGAAAAAATTTCTCCAAGAGTTACCACAGGGCCATAACCTCCGCCACCAATACCCTTATTAAACCCTGCAAGTGCTGAAAAAGCAAATAACATTTTAGGCTTATATTTATATTTTTTAATATTCTTTAACTTCAATCTTAATAAACCAAAAATGCCCATGAAAACGACTAATGCTGCTACGTATATTTTGATAACTTCTTCAGGAAAAGCAATCACATAATGAGAAAGAAAAACTGAAATGAATGTTGCTAAACAACCGAAAAATGCAATATGAAGAGTAACTTTTGTCGTTTCATTTAAAGGTCGAAATGAAAATTGTACATTTTTAAATTCATGGTCAAATACTCCATCCATTATGCCCGTTATAGCCTCAGAAATTAAAAGGGCAGGAACAACTTGAAGAGAACTATAGCCCATCGATAAAAGTAGTGGAGCCATTCCCGTTCCGAAGCCCATTCCAGCTGCTGAATCAAGTGTTTCGAATATAAATGCCAAAAGGATTATAATTAAGATTAATTCCATACACTTATACACCTATAAGAGGAAGAAGAAAAGAGTCATAATAGCTATATATACTATTACAGCCCCAAATAACTTTTTTATAGATTTTTTATTTATTTTCATTCTTTCAAAGATCGTCTTTTCGTCTAATTCTTGGGCCTCCTTTCCTATTTTATATGATTCCATAATTATTTCAAAATTAATTTTATTTAGTGATATTTAATGGTATCTAATTATGGGTAATTATATGTTATTATTTAAAGTTTATGAAATCAAAATAATGATCATTATTTTTATACCTTCTTTTTACCCAAATACTTATATTAGAATAATTCTGTTTATTATTCTGAAATCTTTAAAAAATTTTGTAATTAAATCCAATAAAATAATAACTAATTTTGAATTTCAGATGCTCATCTGTGAAAATTATCTATTAATGATTCTTGATGAATCAAAAGGATCCTATTATGTTAAGACCGCTATAGTTAAAGAATTATGTTTAGCGGGTGCGGTACTAATGGATTTGATTCTTAGGAAAAAAATTTTGATTGAAAAAAAGTATGTAAGAGTGATTGATGTAAACACAACTGGAGATGAGTATTTAGATGAGATTCTTGGAGTTTTAGATAGTTCCAAGAAATTGCGTAAAGTAAAAAGTTGGATTGATTTTCTCTCAAGAAAGTATGTATTCTGGCATGTATTTTTAAAACGCTTAGAAAATCAAGGAATCTTGAAAATTAAGGAAAAATCTTTCTTAAAAGTTTTTAGAAAAACATCATTTTCTTTTCCTGTTCTACCAGAAGTAAAGCTGTCATTGATGAAACAAATTCATAAAGTGCTTGTTGAAAATGTTGAGCCTGATATTGAATTATTATGCTTAATAAGCTTATTGAGGTTTGGGAGAATTATTAATATGTATGTTTCAAAAGGAGATAGAGGGCTAGCTAAATTCCGGATTAACGCATTGATTCAAAACCAAAAAAATGATCCTGAGCATGTAGAAATGATATTAAAAATTGAGAAGGCTATTAAAAGTGTTACTGCTGATAGAGGAGCAACACTACCCTGGATACCTTAGGAAGAATCTTATTTAAACTATGTAAAATAATTTAAGTATACAAATAATTAGATTTTTTAAAGAATTATGAATAAACGAAGCAAAAGAATTCTCTTGGTATTATTTATTCTAATGCTAATCATCCCTACAACAGTAGTTCTAGTTTTGGTATACTATTCTTAAAATACGTTTAATTAGCAAGCAGATTAATATCTATCAGATAATTTGATTGAACAAGAAGAATTGGACTATAAAAAAAATATAATAGAAAGAAATTAGTCTATAATTATTAATTGATTGAAATGATTTCTATATGAGTTTAAAAAGACACGAAGGCTACAATAGAGAAATTCCCCATGCTCACATATATCATATTGTACTCCCTATAACGTTCATATTAATTTGGTTTTTAGATTCTCAAATTTTTCAAATCTCAACAATATTAAATGTGTTTATACCCTTTCTTGTACGTCTAATCCTAGCAATCACCATTTTCACAATAGCGGTTACTCTCATCTTGTTATCACATAGAGCTCTATTTAAATCACATCGGCCAGCAGATACTTTAATTAAAGAAGGAATTCTTAGATACTCGAGAAATCCCATGTATTTTGGAATTTTGTTAATATATATTGCTTTCCTCTGTTTTTCTATTTCAATTATATGTATTGTCCTTTTCTTTCTAGTATTTTTAGTTTACAATAAGATGGCAAATTTTGAAGAGAAGATTCTTGAAAATATGTTTGGGGATAAATATTTGAGTTATAAAAAGAGAGTATCAAAATGGATCCCAAACCCCTTTAAAAAATAAATGAATCGTATATGGTGGAAATAGGCAATTTAAAATATGTGAAGAAATTAGACTTTATTGAAGATAAATGAGAAAGAGAAATAAAGTGATTCTTCTTTTAATTTTAATTATAATTTTGGTAATTCCAACAATTTCATTTATAGCCCTAATAAGGCCATATTCACAAGATATAACACTTCTTAACTCAATAAGTATAGATAGTGGATATAATAATTTTGATGCTGCATTTGGAATCACTCAGGATGAGGAAGGGTATATTTATGCTACAGGATTTATCACAATTCCAGGAGGACCTTTGATTCCTGAAAATGGAACCGATATTTGGTTAGCTAAGTTTGATTCGAATCTAAATATGCTGGTAAATAAAACTATAAATGGAAATGCGTCTGCAAATGATTGGGGTTATGTCCCCGTATGTGACGGTAATGGATACTTATATGTAGTCGGTTATATTAATGAAACTGGTGAGGGTAATAATATTTTTTTAGGTAAATTTTATTGCGCTAATTTATCCATGATTGATTATATCACTATCAATGGTCCATCGAATGATACTGATGAAGGTTATGGTCTATTCTATAATCATTTGGATGGAATGTTATATGTTACAGGAACTATTACCAACTCAAGTCAAGGTTATGATATTTATATTGGAAAATTTGACACCAATTTAAATTTACTAAAGAGTGTCACACTTAATGGTCCTTCAAGCAGTACCGATAAAGGAAGATTCTTTGCACTAGATGATTCTGGAAATTTGTATGTAAGTGGCTCTAAATCTCAAATTGGCACGAATTATGATATGTGGGTGGGGAAATTCAATTCAGAATTAATATTACTGGATGAGATTATTATAGCAGGTCCAACAACAGGAGAAGACAAAGGCTATGGAATTTATTACGATGGAAGTGGTGTTATTTATTTAACTGGAACATTAACTGGCATTGGGAGTGGTTATGATATATTCCTTGCTAAGTATGACACAAATTTAAACCAAATTAAAAATATCACATTAAATGATCCTATAGATGGTGAGGACGTCGCATATAGTTTCTTTTTATACAATAACAAAATTTATCTAACTGGTGTGTATTCAGAATTTTT
>JBHLLO010000015.1:0-52382 GCA_048885535.1 Candidatus Hermodarchaeota archaeon | reverse complement strand
AGAATTAAATGACCATTAGGTTTTAAATACGTGATCATTGTATCTATAGCATCATTGAATTTACTTATATGCTCTAATACGCTAATACAAGTTATTACATCGAATTTTTGATTTAATTCTACTTTAGTGATATCACTATTTATAACATGAAAGTGGCGATTAAACATGCCTTTTGGCCAATAATCATAAATATTATCTATAGCAGTTACGTTAATACCAGATTTACTCAGTAAGTGAGGAAGGGCAGTTGTACCAGTGCCAACATCGAGTAAAGTTTTTGGATATATATCTTTTAATACATTAAATATAAATTGATATTCTATTATTCTTTCATTGAACTTATAATGTTTTTGAAGTTGGTATTCTAATTTATTAGTTAATTTACAATAGAATTTCGAAAAAAAAAATAATATCCTTCTTAAAGTTTCTGGAATCTTCATAGACGATATTTGGAATTATATAAGTTTTCTTATTATTCTTAGATTTAAAATCTTAGTAAAATTGAATTCAGATTCAAATATTAACAGAATTTATAAAAATTCACAAGTATTAATTTAACTTATCGTGTTCTTCTCTATATTTTAATTGATTTTCCAAATTGTCATTTCCCAGAAACTGGTTTTTGAATATTTAGAATAAGGATTTAAAAGACCTATATCAAAAATTTTGAAGTTCTTATAACTTTTAAGAACTTTTTGAGCTAATTTATATCTCTTTTCATCTGAATTGTCCAATATTAAGAAACCACCGGTTTTTATTTTATTGATTGAGTGTAAAATGCAATCTATTCTCACCCGCCCATCAATAAAAACTACATCGAAAGAGTTGTCAGGATATCTATCAATATTTTCAACATACCTTCTAAAGTGGAATCCTTGATAATCTTTTAAGTCAGATGTATACTCAATTTCAGCTAATCTTGAATTCTTAGCATTGATAAGTTCTGGTTCTTCCAGAAAATATTCACAGTTATTTATTGCTTTACTTTTCAATTCATTTTTCATTAGATTATACCATTTTTTATTATGCTCTATCGAAATAACTTTCTTAACTTTTGTTGAAAAATACAATGTTGATAATCCCGAACCGAATTCATATAGAATCATATCTGCTTTAAGTGTTTTATCTAACCAGATTTTTGCCTTAATGGGTATCCAAGGAACAACTTTATCCCCTATATCAATAATTTTAAAAATAAGTAGAAATTTCTTTGCTATCCATTTTAAATTTAATTTTTTGTGTATGATTGCAAAGAAGAGAAAATTTTTGAATTTGGAAATCCTTAATTGAAAAGATCTAATTTTCTTTAATAACGTGGTGACCATTAATCAATAATTCGTTTATTTTTTTATAAACAATTATACATAGATTTAAAATCTTATTATAAACAAAATTATCTGGTATTTTCCTTATTTATTGAATTCGTTTGATTTAATTTATCCTTATTTCTCCTAATCCAGATAATTGAAAGAACTATAGGTATTATCCGAATGATTAAAATAATATAACATAGTGCTAAAAATCCAAATATTGGAATAAAAACAAAACATAAAATGATATTGAGAACTGCTGAAAATCCATAAATTTTGGCAACTTGTGAATCAAATTCTAGAGGAACCATGATTTGAAGTGTGAGAGTATGACCAACTCCAATAAGTAAAGGAGCAATTGAGAGTATTCTTATTACATTAATTGTGTCTCTATACTCAATATCAAATAAGAAACTTACTGTAAAATCAGCAAAAATAAAAAGAAAAGCAAATGATAACAACCCTATTACAATTATTAGAATTAGAACCTTCTTGATAAATTTAAATGTATTAGACTCTACCTTATTGTTCCTTTCAGAAATTACTTTTACGATATGGGGGAATACTGTAATAGTGATTAATGATATGATTGTTACGAATATCTGGATGATTTTATAACCTGCCATAAAAATTCCTACATAGCTATAATCCACTAGTAAACCTAAAATAAAAGGATTAAAATTAGTAATGATATTTGAAGAAAAATAGACTAAAAACATAAAAAACCCACTTGAGAACTGATATTTAATTTCACTGAAAGAGCTTCTATTGAGTTTTATCTTATATTTCTTAAATATGAAAATTTGGGCAATTAATCCGATAAAAATTGCATTTAGTAAGATAAAAAAAGGATATAAAACATAATTTACTTCTGAATTTATAAATGAGAATATAGCGATAATAAGAAAGACCTTTCCGATAAAATCAATTATGGTAATATATTTCATCTTCTCAATCCCTCTAAAGAACCAAATAGGAAATAAAATGCTTTGAATTATTAAACCAAATAATAGAAGATAAATAATGGAGTTTTGTCTAAATCTTTCAAACATAAAAATAATTATAATTATCAATACAAAACATATACTTGAGATGATGACCTTAACAAGGTTAATTGCACTATAAATCCTTTGTATCTTTTCTGGCTCATCTCGATATTTGGATATCGCACGTGTTCCTGAGTAATCAAACCCATATTCTGTGATTATTTGAAAAAACGCTATAAAGGAGATAGCAAAAGATATAAGACCATAATAGTTAGCTCCTAAGGTCGTGGTTAGATAAGGAAGTGTGATCAATTCAGCAAGCGAAGTCAGTCCTTGAAGTACTGATAAAGATAAAAAATTCTCAAAAAGTTTCTGCCATACCTTATTCTGCAATAAACTTCCGATCTTCTTGAATAAACTCAATATTATTTACTTTTTGCTTCTAATTAGTTCTATGAAATTATTAATAATATAAAAAATTAGAGAAATAAAAGGAGTAAAATGTAGTTTCAATTAAAAAAAATAATTTTCAATTATAAAAATCCTAGCTTTTAAACCATGAGTAATGATATATTTATTGTAGGAGGAGCAAGACCTAACTTCATGAAGATTGCGCCTTTAATTAAGGAACTTAGAAATCAAAAAATTGATTTTAAAATAATTCACACGGGGCAGCATTATGATTATAACATGTCAAAAGTATTTTTTGATGCCTTAGATATACTAGAACCCGACTATTTTCTTAATGTAGGCTCAGGATCTCATGCAACTCAGACTGCAAAAATAATGATTGAATTTGAGAAGGTTATACTAAGTAATAGACCATTATTGGTGATAGTGGTTGGTGATGTCAACTCAACTATCGCTTGTGCCTTAGTTGCCAAAAAATTATTTATCAAAATCGCTCATATTGAAGCTGGGTTAAGAAGCAACGATCTGACTATGCCCGAAGAAATAAATCGGATTTTAACTGATCAGCTTTCTGATTATTTGTTTACAACTGAAAAAAGTGCTTTTGATAACTTGAAAAAAGAGGGAATTGATTTAGAGAAGGTCTTTTTTGTTGGAAATATCATGATTGATAATTTGGTTAATAATTTAGAAAAAGCAAAAAAAGAAGATTATTATAAAAAATTAAAATTGGAGGATAATTCGTATGGATTAGTAACTATTCATCGTCCTTCAAATGTGGATACTAGAACAGATCTCGAATTAGTACTTGAAATGCTAAACTATATACAGACAAAAATGAAAATAGTTTTCCCAATTCACCCCAGAACACTGAAAAGTTTGGAGAAATTCAATTTGAAGGATAAAATTATTAAACCTAATATAATCTTGATTGAACCATTAGGCTACTTAGAATTTTTAAACTTAATGATACATGCAAAATTCATTTTAACAGATTCAGGAGGAATTCAAGAAGAGGCGTCATTTCTCAATATACCAATTTTAACTTTAAGAAAGAATACTGAAAGACCCATTACGATTGAAAAAGGTACAAATACATTGATCAATAATGATTTCAATATATTAAAAATGTGTTTGGAAAAAATTCTATCAAACTCTTATAAAAATGGTCAAAAAATAGAAAAATGGGATGGGAAAACTTCTAAAAGGATTGTTAACATAATTAACGAAAAAATATTTTAATAGAGTTTTATAATAAAACTTAAGATCATTAAATTTTTTTAAATTAAAAGAAAGAGTAATGTATTTTTGCCTTTGAATAGATATAAGATTACTTTAAACAAAGGGATTTTGTTTCTTTATAGCAGAAAACAATTAATTGTTTTAACAATATCCTTAATTTCACTTTTGACAGCCTCCTTTAATTTAATCGGCATAACCTCTATTCTCTCTATATTCAGTACATTTTTTATAGTGATTTTCTTACCATTTTATCCTTTATTTTTTATTATTATCCGAAAAAAAAATTTCAATCTCCTAGAACGATTAAGTTTAACGATAATAGCAAATCTGACTCTATATATTTTATCTGCTTATATTGGAGATTTTTTTGGAATTCCAATTAACGGATTTTTCTTTCTTATTCTAATTTTTGTTATTTATCTTTCATTAGTCTTATTTATTATCATTAAAGAAAATAGTACTAAATCTATTAGTTTCTTAAAACCCACAGAAATTCAATTTAATAAACAGTCATTTTATGAGCACTTTTCTCCGTTGGACTATTTTAAGAGAAAAGTTCCCATAATTGGAGTTCTCCTAATTATTTTTTTAATATTATTAGCAATACTAAACGGAGTAAGATTTAGTTACTTTTATGGAACTGATGCAATGTGGCATGTATTTATGACTAAAATAATAAACAATCTAAGCTTTTTACCTGCTGATGATTATTTTGGTGCTTTGGGTTTACATATATTCGCTGCTGTGATTAACTTTTTTTCAGGTATTGAGCATTTTCTCTTAGCAAAATTTTTTTCTTTTTATACCTATTTCATATCAGCATTAATTACTTATAACATTTTAAGGCGTATTTTCAAAGATAGAAACTTAGCTTTTCTAGGTGTCTTTTTACTAGAGTTCTCATCATTAGGTTTTGGAGCGATGATGTACCAATTTTGGCCTACTGCGTTAGCAACAATACAATCTTTATATATTTTCTTTTTGCTTTATTGTAGATTGGAAGCCTTTATCAAAGAAGACCCTCCAACAAAAAAAGATGTCTTTTCTAATCTACTTTTTACTTACTCTCTTATTATATTCATTTACATTGGAGCTTTATTTACTCATTCTCTTATTGCAACAATATATTTAGTTTCATTTTTTTTAATATTTTTAATTTACTTTGTAAAAAGTTACAAAAGAGGGTTTGACTTCATAATTTTATGTGTTTGCCTTGGATTATTTATAGCTTTATTTAATATTAGTGGAATTAAAGCCCATTGGAAATTATTTAATATCTTTGATTTACCATGGTATATATTAGTGTTTGGAGGAATAATTGGACTTTTATTGGTGCTAAAGTTGAGATCTGGTATTCATTTTGAGAAAGGGAGATTTAAATCAATTATATTTGGACAGAAGTATAGATATTACAAGATAGTGGAAGATAAATTACTTTTTCCATTATTCTTATCATTTTTAGTAATCTTTCTTATTTTACTTATTATGTTAAACATAAATCTTTTCCACGCAAACTTATCAAAAACTATTATTATTGTCGAAAGTTTAACGATGATATTCTTCGGAATTTGGGGTTTAACTTTATTTCAAAAAAAGCCAAAAGGAAAGCCATTAGCACTTTGGCTTTTGGGGCTAGCAATAATATACCTAGGCGCTTTCTCTTTGGACATTTTTGTTTTAAATGAATTTTGGTCTGGAAGAATACTATTATTATTATCCCCTGTAATGATATTTGGATTCATATCTTATGTTTATAAATTAGTTAAATTGAAATCAACAACTAAACTCAAATTTAAAGTTTTTATTCTAGCAATAGTTATATTTAGCTTTTTTGCTCAATTCACGGACCAATTGATTGATATTGATGATATAGAGTATAGTTTATATCGACGTGAAGTATACTCTCTTAATTGGTATGTAAACTATACATCTCAAAAGAATTTAGTGATATGTGAATTTGGAATACCATATGTTATTTTATATTATGATTATCCCTTTAATGAAAATAATAGAAGTATCTCCCCTAAAGATGATTTAAATAATTATTTTATTCAAGAACCAAAAGGTTATTTTAAACCCGCTGACCATTTTTATGCAAATGGTACAAATAAATTACAGCAAATGAAAGAGAATCTTAATTTAGAGATTTACCTGATATTAGATGATAATTATTTGGCTTTTTCTGGATTTGAAGTTTACGAACGGTTATCAGCAGAAGAATTGGCACAGTATTACAATTTGGTTTATCTAAATAGGGTAATATCTTCAAAGAGTGAAAATGGTATTGAATTTCCCTATTATTGGGTTATTTAAAAATTTCAAAATCCTCTGGAAAGCAATATTCAATTTTATTCTTTAATTTTTGTTCTTTATCAGCATCTATCTTAAACATCTCAGGGATTCTTCCAGTAATACCTATTTTATTTTGTCTAGATATAAAAGCACCTCTTACTTCATCTAAATCATCAACAGCATCTAAACCTTTCTTAATAGAAGATTCAATATCAGTTCCTCTTACGAGATTACAAATTTTTGTTGCGGCTCCATCAGCGATAGTAGCGTTATTAGCAAAAGTGGTTACTGCATCTGCTTCACCTAAACTAACTGCATGTCCTATGGTTGCTGAACTAGTTGCAATACCAATTGGAGAATCTTTCTTTTTTATCAAAAATCCCAAGTTTATATTCAATTTATTATTTCCTGCAAAAAGGGCAATTTTGATGGTTTTTTCTGAATTATTTGCTATTTCTCCACCATTTTCTACTAGGGCGATTTTTGCTACCTCGAATTCCGTACTATAAGACTTCATTGTGGTAACCATTAAATCTGCTAAAGCCCCAGCAATGGTGGCCATCGGACCAACATCACATAAAAATGCAGCATGAGTCATTAACTCAATTATTTCATACTCTGTTTTAACTTTTATTGGAACAAATGAAGTAAGAAATTCTTTATGATGGGATATATATCCTTCTAGTAAGCGCCTTTGATGATAAAATTCTCTCTTCGCTCTTAAAATAGCACTTACTGATTCTGAAATAACAGTAATATCTGATTCTTTTTCAATAAAATGAAATTTAAATATTTGCATCTTTATCTTCTATTAAATATAGAATAATTATAGAATCTTAAAATTATACATCAAATAAATATAAATAAATTATAGGCTATTATTAAATCAAAACGGATATTTTTGAACCATGAGAGAAATAAATTACGATAATATTATCTCACAATTAAAGTCTGAATTAAATTCTCAATGTGCAATAGCAAATCAGTATGGAATAATACTTAGTTCTGCTATTAAAGAATTTCCTAAAGGTAAAGTGATACCTCAAAAAATTCTTTCTCTTATTGCGAATTCTCAAGATATTGCTAAAGATTTAAATTTAAAAAAAATTAATTCATTTGCCCTTGAGGCCCAAGATTATAATTATTTATTCACATTTAGTAAGGATTTAATTTTAATTTCAAAATTAAATTTAGATGTTAATTTAGCTAAATTTATGCCAAGTATTAGCGTATTTTTAAAGACTCTTGGAGAAACATCTAAAGGAAAAGAAATTAATGAGTTCTCAGTCATTGATTTTTCAAAAGAGATTAAAAAAATTGAAGATGTTATTAAAGAAGAAAAGTCTAAGGAAAAAAAATATTCAATTATTAAAGATCTTGTAAAATATATTTCAAGTTAAGAATAGATATAATAATGAAAATTCTATGGTGAATCCTAATTTTACGTCAAGTTTATATATATAAAGCTTACAATTTGATTTACTACCGTCATTTTGGGAAGGCTCTTAAAGACGAGGTTTTTAAAACATTATTTGCTGATTTAATTAAAGAAGCTTTTGCTAAAGGAACTGATAAAGTAGATTATCACGATTATTTTAAGTACAGGATATCCTACATTACCGAATCAAAATTAGAGTTGATATTTTTGTTCGTCACGGGTCTTACTGATAATTTCGATAATATTAAGAAAGAATTGATTAAATGTAAAAAAGAGTTTTTGAATTTATTCGATGATATCATTAGACACAAGTACGACGAAAAAACTTTCGAGGTTTTTGACCCCACAATTGATGTAACTCATAAAAATCTGCGACCTAAAATATCTTTAGTAGGTTTTTCAGGAGTGGGTAAAACAACAATAACTAGACTTATCAAAGCAGAAGAAATACCTATGCAACATATTCCTACTATTACAGGAGACATAGCTACAATTAAAATTGGCAAACTGCATTTCCACCTTTGGGATTTTGCCGGCCAAGAACAATTTAGTTATCTTTGGAATAATTTTATTAAAGGTAGCGATGCGGTTCTATTAATTACAGATTCTACTTTGGAAAATGTAGAAAAAAGTAAGTTTTTCCTCGAATTAATAAAAGAACAAGCACCACATGCACATACTGCCGTTATTGGAAATAAGCAAGATCTAGAAAACGCTATGAAACCAGAGCAAATTGAAAAAATTCTAGCTTTAAAAACTTACTCTATGATCGCAAAAGATCCTGAGAATAGAGACAAGATGATTACCATAATTGCTGATATTTTGGAAATGAGTGCAGAAGTGTCTCCATTATTGCAACCTTTATTAAGAAGAGATACATACATAGAAGAGGCCACAAAAGCATTAGAAAATGCTGAATTTGAAAAAGCTGCTAATTTATTTGAAAAAATCAGTGATTTATGTATAGAATTAGGAGATGACTCATTAGGGAGAGAATTTTTTGAAAAATCTCAAAAGATTATAACTATGATTCAGCAAATTTCAGTCCCTCAATCCACTACTTCTCCGAAAACTCAGCAAACCGAGCCTTTAGGAATACCTCCATCTAAAGTAGAAGAAGTTGATATACCATCTACACCACCGGCAGGTCTCAAACCACCAATAAAACTTAAAGAACCTGTAGAAAAAGTTACAGATCTTAAAAAACCAATGGTACTCGAAAAACCTCCTGAATTAAAACCTAAAATTATCAAGGAACCAGAGGTGCCTGGAACTATTGATGCTGAAATTCAACCTATTATTCCAGAAGATTCAGTGACTCCGCCTACCGATGAAATAGGTTTAAATCTAAATCCTGAAGATTTTATGGTAAAGCAAAGACCTAAAACAGTTACAGTTGTTCCGAAAGATGCAAAGGAAAAATTATCAATTTCCCCTTATGGTCAAGTAAAAAATCAGGAAGCAGAAAAAGAAATTAAGATGGAAAGTCCTGAAAAAGCAGCACCATTAAAACCTACTCCTTCACAAACCCCGTTAATACCACCTAAACCTGTTGTTCCTACCAAAATAGAGGAGCCCATTAAAGAAACTCCTCAAACTATTGAACCAAAAATCATAACAGGTAATGTAGGTACAGAAAAGTTAGTCAAACCTATGCGATCTCCCCCAAGTGTATCTCCAGAACAAATTTCAGAAGAATCAATAGAAACTATTCAACAAGAAGCACCATCTCCAGAACCAACATCTCCACAAAAATCAAATTTGGAAAAAACTCTTATTGATTTAAAAATAAAAAAAGCAAATCTCTCAAAAATGGCATTAGAATTCGACATGAAAGAATTAACAGGAGAAATTACTGCCAAAGAGCTTGAAGATAAAAAAGGTAAATTGAGAGAAATTGAAGCGAACATTAATAATCAAATTAAAGAAATAGAAGATTTACTTAAACAAATTGGTTAATTAGAGATCTAGATTTCACCTTAATTTGGGTTTAACTCCAATTAATTTTTTATTTAAAATACTTAATGAATATAGAAATTTTTATAATTTGAGGCAAAAGATATGACAGTTGTAATCATGAAGTTTGGAGGGAGTTGTTTGAAAAATAAAATTGCATTTAATAAAATCTTCAAAATTTCAGAGATTTACGACAATGTAAGAAGAGTTTATGTAGCTTCAGCATTTAGTGGAATAACAGACCTCCTTTTAAAAATGGCTCAAAATGTTAGTAACGAAACAGAATTAGACAAAAGTATGGCGATTCTAGAGAAAAAACATTTCGATATTATTGAAGAAATTTTTAAAGACAATTCTGAAGAGTTTTCCAAAACAAAAGAATGGGTTGATTTAAAATTAAGCAACCTAGAAGATCTTTTTTCTGATATTAAGGAATTTGGATTAGAGTTATATTATCAAGATTATATATTAAGTTTTGGTGAGATTGTATCAACATACATATTGAACCAATTTCTAATAAGTAAAGGATTGGATTCTGTTTTTATTCCTGCAAATAAATTAATTATAACTAATGATGATTTTAATAACGCTTATCCCCTTTATGAATTAACGAACGCTCGAATAGGGAAACTGATAATACCACTTTTGGAGAATCCAAAAAAAAATACCATTGTTTGTATTACCGGTTTTATAGGGAGAAATAAAATAGGAAATATAACCACATTAGGAAGAGGAGGCTCAGATTATACGGCAACAATATTAGCTCATTCCATTCATGAAACAGGTCATGACAAGGATATTAAAGTAATATTATGGAAGGATGTTGATGGTCTATTAGCTATAGGGCCCAACTATGTTCCAAAAGCATCCTTAATTCGGAACTTAGATTATGAAGAAGCAAAACACATAGCAAACTTTGGAGCAAAGGTTTTACATCCGAAATGTTTAGAAGCTATTGAGAAAAAGCAAATTCCCTTAGAAATTAGAAATTTTGATAAACCTTTAGAAAAATTAGATTTTACTACAATCTCAAGATATACAGATAAAAATATTATAAAAGGTATATCCGCTGTTGAGGATGCTATAATAATTACAGTAACCTCTGGGAGTTTAGTTGATGTACCAGGAGTATTAGCCAAAATATTTAAAATAATGAGTAAAAACAATGTAAGTGTATCTTTAGTTGCTCAAAGTGCCTCTGAAGTCAGTACCTCGTTTATTGTTAAAAAAGAAGATGCGAATAAGGCACTAAAAGCATTAAAGAAGTCAGAATATTTTACGGATTTCTTTGATATTAAAGATGAAGAAATAGCAATAATTAACATTACTGGTTTTAAAGTATTAGATAACCTTACAAAGGTTAAAATTTTTCAGGCATTGGAGAAAAAGCAAATTAATGTAAAAGCTTTAACTCAAAGTATTGATGAACTTAATTTTTCATTGGTAATTAGTAAAGAAAGTCTTTTTGATGCAATTAATGTTATTTATCTTGATTTATATAAAGATTTTATTGAAGAATAGCTTTTCCAGAAAGATAAAGCAAATTAATAAAATAGAGATTTATTGCATTTTTGAATCAATAATTCTTCTCGTTAATTCTGTAAACGCCTGATCAACATTCTCTCCTGTTTTAGCAGAAGTTTCAATATATATACTCTTTTCATTCTCAGCAAAGGATCTTGCTTCGTTTTTATCAATAACTATTCCGACATCTGCAAGTAGATCTGCCTTGTTTCCAATTAACACAAAAGGAATATTTTCTCCAGCAAACTGGCGGATTTCAGTTAACCATTTTCGAGTCTCCGTGAATGTCTGTTCTCTGGTTAAGTCAAAGACCAATAAAGAACCAGCAGCTCCTTTATAAAAGGTACTGCGGATAAACTCAAATCTCTGTTGTCCACCAATATCCCATATTGAAAGTGTCGCAAATTCTCCTGGTCTAAATTCAACATCCTTAGTTAGAATATCTACTCCTACAGTAAGTTTATAATTAGCGGCAAATCTGTTTTTTATGAATCTTTGAACTAAACTTGTTTTTCCCACAGCAGCAGCCCCGGTAAGCAATACTTTTAGTTTAAAACTTGACATAAAGTCCTCTTCTGGATTATATTTGCTATAATATTTAAAAAATATTTAATTGTATATAAATTATTATCGTAATTGTTATTTAAGAATTTATTTAATTCTTTTTAAAAAATTTATATTATCCTTGTTAAAGTTTTAATGAATTTATATCTTAAATACTTTTACACAATGTTTAAAGGAAAAAAGGTTATACAGTTAACTTACGTGGATTTATTTTGATTTTTATACAATTTTATAAACACACTTTTATGAAACTCATAAAGTTTGATTAGCATTGACCATTAGGATTAAATTTTATCTTATTGGAATATTTTTATAAGCTTCTAAACTAGGAAAAAGATTTAAATTAAAATGAGGAAAGTACATTGCTTCAGTATATTCTCGTTGAAAATTTGGTTCCAAAGCTATTTCCAAGTAGTCTATAGTTTTTAACATGATATTAGCTTTTGTCCTCAGTTCTTTGTTTATCAAACAATGTTTTGCACCAATCCCTGCAGCATTTCCTATTTGAAATATCTTATCTGAATTTATATCAGGAATCATTCCAATAAACTTAGCACTTTCTTTGTTAATATAATTCCCAAAAGCCCCTGCTAGAAAAATCTGTGATATTTTACATTCTTGATCGTATTTTTTTTTAAGATAGTCAATTATAAGTTTTGTTCCTGAGAAAAACGCTGCTTTTGCCATCTGAATTTCTCTAATATCCTTTTGGGAAAGAGTGATTTCTCTTCCATTAGAGGTTTCATATTTTTGAGCAATAATAAACTCTAATTTTCCATTTTTTTGTTGGAATCTGTCTAATTCAATTAAGCTTTTGTTAAAATTACCACTCCGAGTCAATAGTTTAGACTTTAATAATTCAGCGACTGCATCGACTAATCCAGAACCACATATGCCAATTGGTTTTCTATTCTTTATTGTAGTAAATGATACATCAAAGGATTTAGGATCAATCTTAATTGAATCTATAGCACCTCCAGAAGCTCTCATTCCATCTTTGATGTGAGCACCTTCTAAAGCTGATCCGGCGGCACAAGATGCTGTGACTAAAACTTTTCTATTACCAATTATTATTTCACCATTTGTACCGATATCTAAAGCTAAAGTTAAATCAGATTCTTTGTCTATATTAGAAGATAATATCACACCAATTGTGTCCGCACCCACAAATCCTGCTATTAATGGTAATATATAGACATTTCCCTGAGGAAATGTATTTAGATTCAATTCATAAGGAGAAAAGTTTAATCCTTGTTTAATGACTGGAACATATGGACTCAATCCTATACTTATAGGACTTATTCCAAGAAATATATGATGCATAACAGAGTTGCCAACTATAGAAATTTCGTATATCTGATTTGGATTAATCTTCGCTTCATTACATAATTTTAATACTAATTTATTTAGCGCTTCTACCACAATTGAGTTTAAAGTTTTGAGCCCCTCTTCATTATTTTTAACGAACGTGATCCTTGTAACTACATCTTCTCCATAGGCAGTTTGTGGATTTAGCATTGAAGCCACTGCATAAGTTTTTCCATTATAAAGATTCATTAGATATCCTACTATGGTGGTGGTTCCAATGTCAAAAGCAACCCCATAAGTTTCCTCAATTGTATTTCCAAGCTCACAGTGAATTATTTTATGTTCATCTAGAAGTGTAATTACTAAATCATTATTATCCTCTTGCATTAAAAGAGGGAGGTTTTTCAAAACCTCTAACTCGACACTGTAATATTTCAGTTTATTTTTATTTCTTAAAGCTATTAGGATTCCATCTAAAAGTGGAGTAGGATTATCCAAAGATGCTTTTTTAATCCTAATGTGAACTTTTCTTATATTGGGAGAGAGTCCAATTTCTTTTGCTATCCCAGAAGTCAATATCTTAAAATCTTCAATTAATAATTCTTCAGGTAAAGAAATAGTAATTTGAGGTGTCGGTGATTTTTCTATTAATTCTAATTTATCAGGATTAATTTTAATTTGACAAGCTAGTCTTAGTTTCTCCTTTAACTCGTGCTGATTTAATAATTTAATTTCTGCTTGAGAAGGTGAATTAAAAAAAACTTCTCCTTTTTGAATCTTTAGTTTGCATTTTCCACAAGTACCTTTTCCTCCACATAAAGTCCTAATTTGAATTCCCGAATCGATAATTATTTGATAGATGGTTTTTTCTTTTGTAAAGTGGATCCGCCTTGAAAGAGGCTCTAAATCAACAAGTATATCATTATTCTCCATGTCAGAATCTCAATAAAAGCTAAAGATATAAAATTTAAGTTAAATATATAAAATTTATTTGATTAAAGGATTTTATTTATTATAAAGATGAACTATGTTTTTATTCATCATTACATTTCCTATTTCATAATAATTTTGAGGAAGTTTTTTCAAAATGCAAAGCAATGATTATTTAGCTCAAGAAGCTCTAAAATTCTTAGATTTAGCTCAGAAGTTAGAGGAAGAAGGAAAAACTGAGGAAGCTATTGAAAATTATCAATTAGCTGCCGATTATCTTAAAAAGAGTGGATATATGATCGATCGGGTTAGCGAATTATATGAAAGAATAGAGGAGTTAAAATCTTTTATCCAAGAACAAAAATTATTACAACATGAACAATTCAGCGCTCAAGTTGAAAAATTGCAGGATCAAGCATTTGTATTAATAGATAGAGCAAATAAATTAGAATCTGACGGAATCTTTCAAGGTGCAATTGAACGATATAACTCTGCTATAGAATTACTAGCTCAGGCTGGTTGGTCGGAAACTCAGCTTCAAAATTTAAGATTGAAAGTTGCTGATCTTAAAGATAAGGATCAAATTAAAGTAACAAGGCAAGAAGATATTCCTATTAAGTTGCCGTCAGATCTGCAAGTTGCTCCTCAAATAGTAGATGCTTTCGGTGAAAGAAAGACTGCTGAAAAAGCAAATCAATTAGTAAAATATCGACAAGAAAAAGCAAGGCAGGAGAAAATACAAACTGATGCATTTACTTTTATTGATAATGCAAAATTCTATGAGAGAAATAGGAATTTCGACGAAGCAATTCATAATTATGAAAAAGCGGTTGAGTTGTTAAATTCTATTGGTTGGAAAGATCAAACACAAAATATCCAATTTATAATCGAAAAACTTAGAAATGAAAAACAGAGTTATGAAAATTTAAAAACACAACCACAGTTAGAAAAAGGGTATCTTTATGGTGATTCAAATTTACAAGACAGCAGTAAAATTATTGAGTTCGAAGATAGAAAAAGAAGTGAAGAAGAGATTCAAATTGAAGCTTTTAATTTAATTGATTTTGCTAAGAAGTTAGAACGAGAAAAGGATTATGATAAAGCGATTGAAAAATTTCAAAGAGCAATAGAACTCTTTAGATCAATTGAATGGGATTCCTACATACAACCAATTATTAATTTTATTAATGATGTAAAGGAAAAACAGAAGACAGAAGAGAACCTTGAAGACTTGAAAAAAAAAAAGAGAAGATGAAATTAAAAACATTCAAGATACTTTTTATGTCAAAGAAAGGGAGGAGATAATACAATCTGCTAAAGATGCAGAAGTTCGACGTAAACAGTATGAAACAAAAAGAAAATTGCAATTAGGAAAGGAAAAAGAATTTTTTAATTTCTTAGATAAAGCGGATGATGCTCTTCAAAATAAACATGATTTTGATAAGGCAATTATAGAATATCAAAATGCTTTAGAATTACTCTTAGATCTTGGTCCAAGTTGGGAATCATATATCCCAATGATTAAAACAACAATCACTAGTGTTAAAAAGTTGAAAGTTACCCAAAATGAAAAAGAATTTAAGGCTCAGAAGAGATTGGAGGAGAAACAAAAGGAAGAATTGAAATTTCAGCAACAAATTTCAGAGAGTTTACATAAAGAACGTAAAAAGTTAAAACAAAAAGAAATAGATGCCTTGTTAGAACAAGATAAGTTGGAATATATTGAACAAAGGAGAGAATTGGCATTCACAGCCTTAGACGAAGCTCAAAAATATATAAGAATGAGGGATTTGGATAATGCTATTGTAGCATATCAAAATGCAGGTAATATCTTTGCTGGGATTCAATGGCATGAAGAATTACCCTTGATTGAAGAATCAATTAAAGAATTAGAAAAATTGAAAAGAGATTTTGAGATAAACCAACAACAAGATATTCAGAGCGAAATTAAAAGGCAAAAAGAAGAAGAAATATTTCAAGAGAAGATTTCCACACAATTACGATTAGAAAGAGAAAGATTGAGAAAGAAAGAAATAAAATTAAGAGAAAAAGAGAAGGAGTTAGAATATAGACAAAAAAGGAAGGAATATGCCTTTAGGTTATTGAATGAGGCTCAAAATTTTACTAATGAAGCTAATTTTGAAAAAGCAATTGAAATATATCATGAAGTAGCAAATATTTTCGCTGAAATCCAATGGTATGATGAAGTGGAATTTGTAGGTAATGTAATAATAGAAATTGAAAACAAAAAACGGGAATTTTACCTTAATAAACAAAAGGAATTACAAGAAAAGTTAGAGAACGAGAAAAAGGAAAGAGATTTTCAAATACAGATTGTAGAGAGATTAAAATCTCAAAAAGAGAAGTTTAAAGAAAGAGCACTGCAATTAAGAGAGAAAGAAAAAGAAGTTGAATTTAGAGAAGAAAAACGTAGAGAAGCTTTTAAATTAATAGAAGAAGCACAAAATCTTCTCTCTTTAGGAAATTTTAATGATGCCATTGAAACTTATAGAAGGGTGGCAAATATTTTTGCACAAATTCAATGGAGAGAGGAAATCCCCATTATTCATAACGCTATTCTAGAGATTGAAAAAAAGAGGAAAGAAAAGGAATTAATAAATCAAAAGCGAATGGAGGAAGCTATTAAGAAAGAAATAGAAAATAGAAAATTCATTGAAGGAATAAAGCTTCAAAGACAAATCGAACATAGAAGAATGGAAAAAGATCAAGAATTAATTGCAAAAAAGACGGAATTATCAACTCAAAGTCGCGCTAAACAAGAAGAGGCGTTTAATCTAATAGAAGAAGCTGACGTTTTGCTGAAAAAAGAAGAATTTAATAATGCTTTAGGGCTTTACCAACAAGCCTTGAATTTATTAAAAGATATTGGATGGATAGGAGGTTATATAAAATTAATTGAAGAAACGATTTTAGATATCGACAATAAAAAGCAAGAGAAACAGAGGAGGGAAATTAAAGAAAAGGAAACCTTAAGAAAACAGTATGAAACTGAGAAAAAGCTTGAAATGAAACTTATGGATCAAATGGAGAAAGAAAGAGCAAGGCTGAGGGCAAAGAGTATTGCGATTAAAAAGAAAGAAGAGTTATTTAAACAGATGGAATCTCTTAAAAAAGAAGTTTTTGTTTTAATGGATAAAGCAGAAAGTTTATTTAATCAGGGGTTGTATGATCAAGCTATTGAACTCTATTATCAATCAGAGTTAGTTCTTAATGAACTGCAATTTCCAACTGATTCTATTAAAGAATTAATCTTAAAGATTCAACAAAAAAAGAGGGAAAAGGAATTAGCAAAACAAAATGAAATCCAACAAAAATTAAAAAAGCAAGAGGAAGAAAAGCTCTTCCAACAGAAAATTGTTGAAAGCATGAAATTTGAAACTGAAAGATTAAGGCAAAAACAAATTGAGTTAATAAAACGAGAAAGTTATAAAGAATATGTAGAAAAGAGAAAGGAAGATGCTTTTGAACTTCTAGAATATGCTGAAGATTTTATGAAAAAATCTCAATATAATAAAGCTCTTGAATTTTACCATAGTGCTGAACTAATGCTTAATGAAATTCAATACCCAACCGAATCATTAAAAGAAATGATATTAAAAGTTAAAGAGAAGAAAAGAGAACAAGAGCTAGAGAAACAAAGAAAGTTAGAATCCAAGATTCAAAAGGAAAAGGCTGAACAAGAATTTAATAAAAAGTTAGCTGAACAAATTAATAAAGAAAAAGAAAGGTTAAAGACAAAAGAAGTTAAAATCCAAAAATTAGAAAAGGTTAGAGCTGAAGCTGAAATGAAGAAGGAAGAAGCCTTTGGAATTTTAGATGATGCTGAAGTTTCTGTAATAAATAAGAATTATGAAGATGCAATTAAGTATTATAGGAAAGCTATGTTAATTTTAAATGAAATCAAATTTCCTACTGATTCCATTACACAGATGTTATTTAAGGTTGAGGAGCTTAAGAAAAAGAAGATGGAAGAGGAACAATTAAAACTAAAAAAGAAGTTAGAGGAGATTGAAGAAGAGAAGAAATTAAGAGCATTAATAGAAGATAGGAGAAAGTATGAAAGAGATAAAGAATTAGCGCAAAAACAAGCACTTGAAGAAAAAGAAAGATTGGTACAAGAGCAGCTTAGTCATAGGGAAGCTGCTTTTAATCTCTTGGAAAAAGCAGGAACATACCTTAAAAAAACACAGCCAGATTATGATAGAGCAATTTCTTTATATATACAAGCAAGAGAAATTTTAACTGAAACGATTGGCTGGGAACCAGAAATTAATAATCTGAATATCTTAATCAAAGATTTAGAAGAAGAAAAGAAAAAGTTTATTGAAAAGAAAAAATTAGAAGAGCAAGTTCGCATTCAGCGGCAAAGGGAGTATGAAAAATTCCAAGAAGAGATAAGAGCGAGACGTGAAGAATATTTAAGAAGAAAAAGGGAACAAGAGAACAAGATGAGACAACTGATACAGCAAAGAGAGCAATCTGATCAAATTAAACAAGAAGCTTTGAAGCTTATAGATGAAGGAAAGCGTTTAGCAATACATCATGATTTTGAAGGTGCTTATTTAAATTTTGAAAAAGCGCTAATGAAATTTAATGAAATTGGTTGGACAGAACAAGCAAAATTTATTAATAAGGAAATTGAAAATACTAAATTACTTCAAAAAAAGGTAAAAGAAGATAATGCAAAAATACAAGAGATTTATGAGGATTTGACAAGTAAAAAGCAATTAGAGAATCTTCGATTTCTAGAAGAAGAGAAAAGATTACAAGAAACTATAGGTAAAGTTAGTGATATGGCAGGGGAAGTATCACAATTAGTTAAAGAACAAGATAAACAATTGAAATTAAAATTGAAAAAAGAAAAAGCTTTAGTGAAAAAAGAAGCCAAGTCCTTTAGAAAGGATATGGCAAAATTAATTAAATTGAAACAAGAACTCATGGAGGAAATCAATAGATCCAAAGAAGCTGCTGATAAGAAAGAAGAAGAAGCGCAATTAGCAAAAGATAAGGAAAAAGCTGATGAAATAAAAAAAATGTTAAAGGGTATATCTAAAAAAGGAGATAAGTGAATCCATCTTTTAATGTATAATCATCTTGTTATTGATATTTATTATTTCATTTTCCAATGACTATTATAATTTAATAATCTTATCTCTCAATGTTTTTCCATATCAAATACTGAAAGAATTTATATTCTTTTGATTAGTTAATATATTCATAAGTTAATTAAAAATTGCCATTTTAAAATGACGGAAAATAAAGAGGATGTTTTAAAATCTCGTATGTATGCAAGGCAACAATTAATCGACGGTTGGGATCAAGAAACTCTTGAGAATTCATGTTTGATGATCGTGGGTGTCGGTGCACTTGGATGTGAAATAGCTAAAGACTTTGCTTTAATGGGCATTGGAAAATTAATCCTTGTAGATCTAGATACTGTTGAAACCTCTAATTTATCTAGACAAATGTTATTTAGACCTGGAGATGAAGGACGCCCTAAGGCAGAAGTTGCAGTTGAGCGTTTAAAAGAGATGAATAAGTATATGGAAGTTGAATTTTATTTTGAAAAGCTCCAAAAATTGCCTATGTCAGTATACGAAGAATCAGACGTTGTTATTGCTGCTTTAGATAATTTTAACGCAAGGTTAGATTTAAATAAAATTTGTTTGAGATTAAAAAAACCTCTTATCGAAGGTGGTACAGTAGGGTTTGAAGGTCATGTTCAAATTATTATCCCTGAAGGTTCTGGAATTGAGTATAAAGATAGAAATATTGAAATTGAGAGTATTGTTGATAGAAAGATGTGGGAACTTGAGACTCCGGAATATCAAGAAATTTTAAGAGAAATAGAGGATTTAGAACAGAAAATTGAAAGAATAAAACAAAATAAAATTGAACCTATTAGAGAACAAATTCGAAAACAAGTTGAGATAGATTTTGATACAAAATATGCTATAAATCTCTTAAATCTAACTCCTTGCTACAGATGCCTCGTACCAATCCCCCCTGCTGATGATAAACTGATAGCTGCTTGCACCTTAAAAGGGTTACCTAGGAATCGGAACCATTGCGTAATAAAAGCGGAGGTTGATTTTGAAAAAAAATATGGTTTCAAACCTGATATGAATATGGATGAGGATGTGATAAAGCTAAAAGAATTAGCAATGGAAGAACTTGACAAATTAAGAGAACGTGTCTTTAATGAAAATGTCCCTCCAGAAAAACTTGAGTCTTTAAATGCTGAGGAGATTCAAGAGTGGAAGGATAATATTTATGAGACTTTCGGTCCAGATTATAAATTTGAAGAAATGGAAAATATACTAGGAAATAAAATTGCAGCTATTCAGTCAGTAAGCTCAGTTATAGCAAGTATTCAATCCCAAGAAGCTCTAAAGATGTTATTTAGACTACACGGTAGAAATGTTGGTCCGCCCATGAATCCTCCCTATATTAACTATAATGGAGTATATGGTCAATTTGATCATCTTGATATTGTAAGAAGAGAAGATTGTTTAGCTTGTGGTAAAATCGAAGGTGAGGAGAACATAAAAATTGTTATCCCTTTTGATGCAGACATTGGATATATTTTTAAAGCTTTAAGAATAATTGGTTACAACCTAGAGCCTATCCTTTGGATGATTACTAACCCTGCTTCAAAAGAAATATATTGGAATCCTTATATCCCTTCAATGAAAGATCCTAACATTAAATTAACCTCGCTAAAAATAAGAAATAATGATATAATTACATTAACGCCATTAGGAAAAGCAAAAGTAGAATCAGATATAAAAAAATATAATATAATAATTAATTATATGTGATTTGGCTAACAGTTTTACATTTTTTCCTTCTAAAATCCTATTAAATAGACTTTATTAAAAAATGATTAGAAATATTTTACGAGATGAATTAGATTTCGCTTATTACCTCACAGAAATTGAGGGATGGGGTACATCTAAAGAACAATTAGAAGAACTTTTCTTATTCTCCCCCAAAGGATTCTTTATATCAGATTCTAACGGAACTCTTGAAGGAATTATCTCAGCAACTTATTATGGTACATTTGGATTTATAGGGAATTTAATAGTATTAGAAGAATTCAGAAATCAAGGTAAAGGTGGTAATCTTATAAAACACGCAATTAATTACCTATTATCCTTAGGAGTTAAGACTATAATGCTAGATTCTGTTCCAGAAATGTGTTTTCTATATGAAAACTTCAATTTTAAGCCGGTTTGCCGTTCACTCAGACTAGAAGGAGAGATAAACCAAAAACCAATTGTTCAATTACAATTAATGTGCCAAAAAGATTTACCATATGTGACAAAGCTGGACCAATTACATTTTGGAGGAAGTAGACTAACCCTTTTAAAAAGGAGATTTTCACGCCATCCAAAGTTATGCTATGTTTTGAAACGAAAAGATAAATTGAAGGGTTATATAATGGGTATTCCAAAAAAGGATCATATACTGGTTGGACCATGGGTTGTAGATCCTAAAGAGCTGGAACCTCAACTACTTCTACAAAATTTGATTAACAATGTTGATTATAAAAGTATTCGTATTGGAATACTTGAAAAAAATCAAATAGCTCTAAGATTAGCATCTAATCTTAAACTTAGTGAGTATTTTTTTTCAATTAGGATGATTTATGGAAAAAGCTTTAATCAATCAAATGGAGTGATTGCTATTGCTGGACCAGATCGTGGTTGAATTTAAAGTAAACTATCTCTTCAAATTTTATTTTAAAACTCTGAAACAAACAACCTTATGTAATTTTTTTTTTTTTAGAGATAAAGAAAATGATAATTATTACACTTGTTAATACTACTATACCAATATTCAAAATATAAATAAAAATTTCGACAGGATTTCCACCTTCTTCGCCTTCACCATAGTTACAAGCCCCATTATCACTAAAATAATTTCTTTGACATTCGTCTTCAAAGATGCATTCAATATTTCCTATTAGAGTATTTCCTGATACAATATTATTATCACTCCTTTGTAAAAAAATCCCATATCTATTGATATTGGCAATATTTCCTGAGATTACGTTTGAATCACTAAAGAAAAAATGCATCCCATATCTATGATTATTATTTGCATAGTTCTGTGAAATATTATTGGTATTCTGAAATTGTAAATATAATCCTATATCGTTGTTATAAGCGTAATTTTCTTGAAAGCTATTATTATTGCCAGAAGAAACCCCTATTCCCCAAAAAGAGTTGTAGTTTGCTATATTTCCTGTAATTTCGCTACTAACACTATTTTCTAAGAATATACCATGTTCTGAATTGTAATTTGCAGTATTCTCTGTAATTAAATCATAGTAACACCCTCTTAGATAAATCCCGTATATAATATTGTAATTAGCGGTATTTCTTGAAATGTTATCATAATAACTTTCTCTAAAATAAATCCCAAAAATAGAATTATTATTTACAGTATTCTCTGAAACAATGTTGTAATTACTCCATCTTAAATAAATCCCATATCTAGAATTATTGTTTATTGAATTTCCCAAAATGGTACAATTATAACCATTTTCTATATATATTCCCACACTATTATTATTAGCTGTATTTCCTAAGAAGAAATTATTACTACTTTCCTCTAATATTATACCAAAGCCGTTATCAGTTATAATATTGCCCGAAATATAATTATAATGACTATTATATAACTTTATAGCATCATTGTTTAATGAAACATTGTTATTTATTAATTGGGAATTAGTGACATTAGACAATGTGATTCCAACATTGTAATAGGTTTCTCCAGAATGATAAAGTGTACAGTTTTCTATTTTAAAGAAAACTCTGGAATTTTCAATTAATATACAACTTCCTGAGTCTCCACCATCAATTATTATATCTTCTATAATATAAGGATCGATATAAGAACCATTTCCTGTACATATTCCAGCGCTCTCTGTAGCTGTCCAGTTATTGTTAATATGAATTTTCCCCGAAGTTGCTGAGACTTTCAAAAAGTTATAACCAATAAAGTTATCATAGTTAGATTTTGAATTTTGAGAAATAGGTTCTACGTTCAGATTCATATACCCTGAAATGAAAGGTGAAAGTACAATCCCTAGGGTTATTAATGAGATTAATATTTTTGATTTTATTTTCATATACTTCTTCACTAAATTATTAGAGAAGGTTAATTTTTAAAGTCGTTTATTAATTTTTATACAATTCTACTTATTAAAGGAGAATAGGATTAATAGCTTTAAAAGAAAATATAGAAAATGTTGAATACTTAAATCCCCTAAATCCATGGCATAATTCTTTGTTTCTTGGTTCTACATTTTAAAAATAATCTCCGAATCCCTTGCGGGGATAATCATCCTATGACTAGCATTTCCTCATAGGCATTTTCGGCTTATATATTATTCATTACCTGCTCTGAAGAGCGTACATCACTAGTAAAAAAGCGTCAATAATACATAACGCACCATAGATCATATCGAAAAATGTCATTGGTTGCCCTCATGCTGAATAGGCATTAACGTAGGGCCAAATAATAAATGTAGGAATACTGAAGATGATTATCAATATAAATAGAGAATTTCTTCCTTTGCTCATATTATCTAAGCCACTTAAATTTATTTATGAATTTTAAGATAAAAGTAACCAAAGTGTTCATTTATACTTTACTAATTTACCTGTTTTTAAGCTTTACCAACTAACTGCAATTATCCAGATTAACTGATTATTACTTATAAACTATGATCATCTCTTTCTGAAAGGAAAAAAGATTTAGCTTAAAAATTAAAAATAGAAAATAATAAATATTTAGAACTCCTTAATCCATAGCATACTTTTTTGTCCAAGCAGCAGCTTTAGCCTCGAATTTCTTCAGAGCTCTAAAATATTGCTCGCCTGCTTCGTGATTTAGGGGATCTCCAGGATTAAAGAAAGGAGGATCTAGATGCATCATCATCTTTAAAGCTTCTATGATATTTGTCAAGGTTTTACTTGGAGTCCACCCAGAAGCTCCTGTTCCCGCATCTACTTTCCCCACAAGATCAGGATTAATCAAATCTAAGCATATATTTAATTTACCTGGAGGTATTGATGAATCAATATTAGGATGCCACATTAAAGTGACAGCATAAGCATAAGGTGGAGCAAAAGGGTAATTTTCAGGGAACTTTACTTCAAAAATGAAGCGTCCTTTCGCATATGGCGTTCCATCTTTACCAAGAATGGTTAATCTTAAGTGATCAATACTTCTGCCCCATGGTTCAACAATAACGTATGGATCGTCCTTATAGGCTTCTAATGCTTCAGCATAGTCAGTTTCTTCTCTCATGCTACTTACACTTTATTTGGTTGCATTACAAATGTTAAATATATAAAATTAATTGTTAAATATTTAGTTTAACTATTCTTTAAAAAATATTGCGAAAATGTAATATTTTATATTATGTAGTATAACATATTAAAAATGAAAAGATTGAAAAAATTTATTTTTATTAATTATTAATCACCTATAATACTGCGATTTCTCATTTAAAATAGTAAAAAATATATTAATTCCTTTTTTCTTTTATTTATTAATTGTAGAGTTAAATGAAGATATAGATCCCTCCTTAGCTCAGCTGGTCAGAGCGCGCGGCTGTAGATTTAATCGCGTATTGAGGTTTTTGCCAATGAGAATACGTCAGCCGACACCGTGAGGTCCCCGGCTCAAATTGATTTTCTGATAAGAATGGATGAGAATCCGGGAGGAGGGACTATTTTTTCCTTCATGAAATTCCAATCAATATCAAAGGAATTAAATGTTTTTACTATAGAAATTGAGATTCCTTCATTTAAGTTATTAATCAACACAAAATTCTTATTTTACAAGTTATTATTCTAAATTATAAAATATCTATTTAGATGCAATGAAAAAAAAGAATACTGCTGTAGTTGGAGCAGGTTGGTTCGGTAGAGCACATATTCGTAATTTTCATAATCTTTCTAATCTTGTTGGAGTTTGTGATCGTGAAAAGAAGAATTTAGAGAAGATTAAAGATGAATATGATGATATTAATACTTATAGTGAAGTTGAAACCATGATCAAAAACGAGGATATTGCAGCAGTAAGTATAGTTACACCTCCCAAGGAAATTCCAGTAATCGCTAAAAAATTTGCGCAGCATGGTATAGATATTTTAATGGAAAAACCAATGGCGCTCAATTTAGATGATTTAATTTTCTTTAGAAAATTTAAAGATCTCCGAATTATGCCTGGATTTATTGAGCTGTTTAACCCTGTGTTTGATAAATTATTGAAAAATTTGCCCGAGATAGGTGAAATTATTTCAATTTCATCAAAAAGAGTAGGTCTATATCCAAGAAGGAATTGGGATATGGGGGTTATACTTGATTTATCTATTCATGATATTTATCTTCAGGAAAAAATAATGGGAGGAGCTAAGATAGTCAATGTTTTTGGTGCCAAGAAGTGCTTCAAAGAGACAGATCATGCAGATGCGGCCTTTATAGTTCTTGATTTTGGTAGTGCCATAGGTCAAATCGAATCAAACTGGCTCACACCTTCTAAATTCAGAAGAATATATGTAAATGGTGAAATAGGAGGTATAATTGCTGATTTTATAACGCAAGAAATTACCATTCGGAAAGGTATTGATTTACAAGGGGATTGGCCAATAACACAAGATATTAAATATACTCCTTTGAGGGAAGATGAACCATTAAAAAGAGAGATCACTAATTTTCTTTATGATAAGAAACCATTAGTAAGTTTAGAAGATGGAATCAGAACTTTAGATATTGCATTGAGAATTGTTTATAGTTAATTTAATTAAACTCATTAGTTTAATCAAAGGGATTTAAAATGAACGAAAACAAGAAAAATAATGATGAACATGAGTTAGAAAAGATCAAATTAAAAAAGATGCAAGCACTTATGGAAGCAAAAAAGAGGGAGGAAACTATCAAAAACAGAGTAGTCTCATTAACTGAAAAGATTGATTTTATATTACGTACAGTTTTAGCTCCTGACGCGTATTCACACCTGAACGATTTAAAAATAAAAGAACCAATAGTATATCAACAAATTTTCAATCAATTAGTTAGTCCGGATGTAATTCAGAATGTAGATTATCTAATTGCAATAATAAGACAGCGAGGTTCAGTTCCAAGAAGGATTCCTTTAGACATTATAATATATCTTGAGAGAAAAGTCAAGGGGATTAAAGGTAAGATACGGGTGAAAAAAGGGAACGGTGAAGTGATGGATTTAGGATCTTATTTAACTAAATAAAGGATTTCTTATTGCTCCCTAGCGGATATAACTGCTTTAATTTCCCAATCCCCATTATCGTGTTGATCAGCATCAATACTAGAAAATTGAAAAGCAAAAGGTCTTCCAAAAATTTGCTCTACAAGGGGACTAAATGATGAGACTGCAAAAATCAAAAGCCTTTTTAAAACGCTTTCGACTTTTCCTTCAATATTTTGTTGTGTCATTATTTCCTTTATAATAGCTATTTCTTTATCGTTGTATCGATAATAATATTCTAGTTTAAAATCAACTGGAGTTGGAGCTTCACAATTATTAAACTTTAAACCTCGTTTTCTAAAAGGAAAAATAGTATTTAGATAAAAATTAAAAATTTCTTCGTGATGATCTTTCAAAAGGTGTGAGATTTTAGAACCACTCTTGTACTGTGGCCAGTAAGATCTCATTAATTCCAAAAGAAGTGGATAATTTTTATATTTATTTTCACTCTCTTTTTGTAAATAATTTAATAATTTATTTTTAATTGGCTGGAATTCATTATCCTTTGCAACTCTAAGTACAAACTTTCTAAATCTTTGACTCATTATCTTTAACAAAAATTAGTTTACGATAATCTATTCTAAAATAACTTTATTTTTTTATATGATATTTATATAATATAATTTTTTGTATTTGCGCTAATGCCATTCATTCCTTTTAATTTTATTATCAAAAAGTTTTGAGGATTGATAATCTTAAAAGTACAGTTAGAAAACATTAATAGGAGAATACATTTTAATAATTAACATGGTTGGAAAAGTTGCACTAATTTACACGGATAAATATCAGGCATATAACTTTGGTCCTCATCATCCTCTTAGACCATTAAGGCTTAAACTAACATACAGTTTGATGGAAAAATTAGAACTCTTGTCAAATGAAAAGTTAGAAATTATAGAACCTAAAATGGCTACAAAGGAAGAGATAGAAAGAATACATGCAAGTGATTACGTTAATATTGTATCAAAATTAAGTAAAAATCCCAATGATTCAAGGATAAATGGAGTTATACCTGGAATTAACACACCATTGAAAGGAGCATATGTATATGGTTTAGGTCCTGGAGATAACCCGATTTTTAAGGGAATGTATGAGGCATCTGCATTAGTGTGTGGAGCTAGCATTACAGCAGCAGACTTAGTTTGGAAGGAAAATGATTTTCAAATTGCTTTTAACCTCGCAGGAGGTATGCACCATGCAATAAAGGACAGAGCGTCTGGGTTTTGCATCTTCAATGATATTGCTGTCGCTATTGCACATCTAAAAGCTCTGAAAAAAGATATAAGAGTTGCATATTTAGACATTGATTGTCACCATGGAGATGGAGTTCAGTGGTTGTTTTATAATGACCCTAATGTATTAAAAATTTCATTTCATGAGAGTGGAAGATTTTTATTTCCAGGAACAGGTAATATTGATGAAATTGGAGATGGTCCAGGAGAGGGATTTTCCATCAATTTTCCACTTTTACCAGGCACAAATAATAGAATGTTCTTGAAATTATTCCGCTTCACAGTTCCAAGATTATTAAAACTATATAGTCCTGACGTATTATTTACACAGTTGGGCGTTGATACATATTTCAATGACCCTTTAACTCAGATGGGGCTCTCAATCTCAGTTTATAGAGACATAGCTCAAACAATGCGAAGTTGTGTTCGGGATTATTGTCAAAATCGATGGATAGCTGTTGGTGGAGGTGGATATCTAATGAATGTTGTACCAAGAGCTTGGACTTTATTTCTCGCAAAAATGTTAGATATAGAGTTAAAAAATGAATTACCACAAAATTGGATAGATGAAGTAAAACAACTTGTTCCTTATGAAGAAACACCTTATCAGTTATGGGACCAAAATGATAAAGCAGAAATCCAATTATTGTCTCATCCCGAAATAACAAAAAAAATGATAGATTATAATAATGATCTTAAGGCTATTTTTGAGGAAAAATTCCTTCCAAAACTCGAAAGCAGTATTGGAATTAAAAATTAGTTTAATTATTCAATAAATTATTTTTCTTTAAAATCCAATCATCAATTAAAAACAATTGATTAGTAGTATCTTCTGAGTTATAGTTAGATTTAATCGTTGATTTTGGGATCCATATTTCCTTTTTTCCATCAAAATCAATAAAAAGAGCCTTTTCGGTAACATTCTTAATCGAACCTTCAATTTGGCTTGCGCTATCACTAGAATATGATTTATCTCTCTCAGTTTTGGATGATATTATTGGGCTATCTTTATTAGTTTTTACTCTTATTCCAACTTTTTCCTTCTTTTCGAAAATAGTCGAGGTTGTAGCATACTTTATTTTTTCTTTTAGTATGTGTTTTAGTAAGAGCCTTAATAACTCAATTTGAGAAAAATTTAAGATTTTTGAGTATTTCCCAATGGTGATCTTTAACTTATTATTTACTTTATCATCCCATTTAAATGAAATTTGTGTTTTTGCGTCCTTAAAGCTATGAAAACCTGACCAGCTTTTCTCCTTTCTTTTTAAAACTTGTAATATCATTATTATTTCATCTAAACTACATTTTATGGTCTTACCTTCTCCAGAAGAAGGCTTTTCCCAGTTTCCGTCAGGTTTCTTTTGAACACATTTAAAAAAGATGTATGGATCTGTCTTTGCAGAACTGATCACAGTTAAACCTGTTGATTGTCCAAAAAAGCTCTGTGAATGTTTGTCCACCATATTTCTCACATATTTATAGAAAATCTTATTTTATAATTCAAGACAGATAGGTAAATTTATGATGTGTAAACCTAGATAATAATAAATTAGCTTAAAAAAAAAAAAAAATATTTTATTCTTTTATTTCTCCCATTTCATCCCAGCTGCTTTATAACTGTCTGAAACCCCTATTAAGGGTTCAACTTGGATATTAAATCCTTCAATTTCTATAAATGGTAGAAAGTATTTGTTTATTTCTAGTAAAGCTTCTTCACCTTTTCCTCTCTCGGTATAGATTAGATGATATTGCTTATAACCGTTTAAACCACCAGCTGTATTAAATGCACGCCATTTTGCTATATAAGGTATTTTTCTAGGTTGTTTTAGGTATATCTTTCCTATGTCTATTGCCTTACTAGGGGGATACCATATAGTTACCATAATAAGCATCTTTCTTTTACCTCTTTTAATTTGTACTACTTTTTTGGATTTCAGGGTATTGAAGAAATATACTTTCTATTTTTTAAATTTTCTCCATTTTTGTCTATCTTAAAAAAAGATACAGGAAATTCTAGAACTCGTTGTTTTTTTATTTAAAGATTTAGAATTCTTAAATAAGATAATGAAAAATCTCTTATTTATTGGTTCACCCGCAGAATCTGGAATTCATAAAACTCTTAAAGAATTAATTTATCAAAAAGTATACGAGAGTAATGATATAGTTGAAAAATCTCTCGAAAAATATTTTGGTAATAGATTTGCAGATATTCATTTTAAATTGAGCAATAATCAAGAGATTGTAATAGAGATTCAAAATTCTGCTATAACCGTTAAAGAGATAATTAACAGGACTAAAGACTATAATCAAAAAGGAATTTATGTGCTGTGGATATTACACGGGAATGGAACCTGTGTTGCATCTCCAAAATTACCTAGAGATGAAAGAAGGATAAAAATAAGTCCTACTGAGGGTTTTTTACATAAAATGTATGGTGGACGAGTTTATTACATTAATTTAATTAAATCTAAAAAGAATGTTTCAATTACAACCCCTTTCGCCTTACATTTTTCTAAATTATTAGATAAAAGTAAAAGAGGAATTTTCAAATCCAGATTTAGCTCCTTCTTTTATCGTAGCTCTAATTTTTTAAATATTCCTAGCTGGAAGTTATTGTGTACTGAATTTTCAGGTTATAGAATAGCTAGGTTTTATGATAGAAATTTAAAAGTTATATTAAAAGGAGAAATAATGAAAAAGGTAAGCCCACCTGCTAATACAACTATTAAAACAAAGAAACAATTAGGTAGAATTATTAAACATTTTAAGAAAAGATATGGGGAGTATATGATTCTAAATGCAATAATGGAATTGCTTAAGCAAAACGACATACAGCTCGATTATAAAGTATTTAAGAAAATTCGAAGAAAAATGTTTCAATTATGTATTTAACCTAGTAGAAGATAGAGGAAGTTATTGACATTAGCTAATAATATGACAATTTAATAACCTTTCATTCCTAGCTCAATAATTCTATATTTTCCTTTTTGTCCTAGGAAAAAATAAACATTTAAATATTAGCTTAGTTAATATTTTACTATCAACAATGAGTCGGAAAGCCATGATAGAAAATATATTCTTATACCTAAAGCCGGAAGGCTCAAATACCTCAACCCTTAACCCTGTTATTAGATAAATCGTCTCCTCTTTTTAAAATTTAAAAATATCGTGGTTTCCGATTCTCCTACTTCCTTACTTTTAATTATATTATTCAGAAGTTTAATTTAGTTAACCTTAATCCGCAGTTCTCCTGAAACTATTTTCCTTTAAACCTTTTCACAGTTAGCTTAAAATAGGTAATTTGTTTATTACAGAGTTTTATAACAATTTAATAAGTTATAAATGAAGTGTTAATTCATTATGCTTAAAACTAGAACATCTTCTTATTATGGATACCAAAACATTAAAAAAAACATAGTCTATTATTTATTAAGATAAAAAAAAATTGTGTTGAGGGACAGCATGGTTCAAAAGGTTAAATTAACTAGTGGAATAGAATTTGAATTTGATGAAAAAGTTCCAAAAACTCTTTTTGAGACATTAATTGGGGAATTATTAATACCAAGATACAAAGAAAACAAAGATTGGAATCTCAGTTTAAATATTATCTTGGAAGAGATGAACCGTTTAATAAAGAAATACAATTTAGACCCTAGATTAAAACTTGGTTTATTAAATCAAGTTGAAAAACATCTTGATAAAGAAATAGCTGAGCTTACTGGTACTGACAAGATAGAAATATTATTCTTAAACATGGATGACTATGTCGAAGATATTAAAAAGTTGATAACAGCAGGGAAAAATAAACAAGATTTAAGAAATGATATGGCCCAGCTAGTTTATCCGCTTACATTATTTGAATTAGCAGAACTTTTCATATTTTTAGGCAGAAGAGCTTTTCTTAAATAAGATTTATCTAAATTAAATTTTTATTCTATTTTCTTCAATCCTAAATAATCTTCAAAAAAAATGTTATAAGTATATGAAAAAATTGTTTACTATGTTAGTAAAGAGAATTATCAAGATCGTACTTATGCCTATTGCATTAATTATAGTCCCAATTATCCCCAATACGTTTCCTGCTTTTCGAACACCATTTTCGGATTCATAACTTCTCGCTTTCTTACTATTTGATCTCGCAGCATTTGCTAATATTAATCCGACAAGATAAATAACTGCTAAGATCGTTAACAAAACTGTTCGACGAATTGCAGGATTCCAACTGAAGAATTGAAGGTAAGGCGATAAAGTTCTAGCAACCATAAAAACAACGAAAGTACAATAAAGAGCTACGACAGTTATACCTATCGAAATTATTCCATCAGCTAAACTTTTTTTCGAATAACGTCCTACAGCACCTTTAATTGGTGTTTTTTGGGGACTAACTGGAATTTCAGAGGATATTTGTTTTGATTGTTGCACTACTGGCATTGGTTCTTGTATTGGTTCCGATTCTAATTCAACAATTTCATTTGAAGATGAAATTTTGCTTCCGCAACGACTGCAAAACCTTTGATTTGCTTCTCTTAATTCTTCACCACAATTTGGACAATACATTTTATTTCCTTTTATTAAATTTTCTAATAATTAAATATTTTATCTCTTAATAAGAATAAACGATAAAATTGTTCTTAAAAGTTTAATAGACCAATCTTTAATTTTTTCTAAAAAAGAATTATAACTAGTTTAGTATGCTAATAACGAGAATTATTAAGAAAAGACCTAAGAATATCGAATTTAAAAATATCCCTATTATCCACAACACTTTTCTTGTCTTTTGAGTACCATTTTTAGCGTTAAAACTTTCAAATTTTTTACTATTTGATCTAGAAGCTAATGCAAATATTAACCCTATAACATAAAGAATTACAAGAATAATTAATATGATTGTTCTAATAATAAATTGCCCAGGGGATAATGGGAAGAATAATTCCATCAATATTGAAAATATAGTAACCATAAGCCCACAAAACAGTGATATTGCGGCTATTATTATTGAAATAATCCCATCCGCTAAATATCTTTTTGAATATAGTTCTAGAGTAGCTTCTTGTGGGCTAACTAGAACTTTAGCATGCATCGATTTTAATTTTTGACTTAAAGGAGTTTTATATTCATTTTGATTTATTTTTAGCTTAGTAATTTTGTTTGAAGATAGAATTTTTCTTCCACATTTATTACATAATTCTTGGTTTGAATCTTTTATTTCCTCACCACAATCTGGACAAAACATCTTCTATTAATAATATTATCAACCTTAAATTTTTTAACCTTCAAACTAGGAGAATTAGTTCTTATCTGATGACATTAAAAAATTTAAATAAATTAAAGTCTAATCTATTACTGATATATATAATTAGGAAATTGGGTTTGATTAAGATGTGTAAATGGTGTATGAAGCATGGAATAGGGAAGAAATGGTACATGAATGCTAAAAATTATTCCGCTAAGGAACTTGGTGATGAAGATACCTTTCGTGAATATTTAACTGAACAATGGATAAATTTCGAAGCAGTATACATCAGAAAAATTGCTGGATTATCATCTAAAGGTTTAGGATATAAATTACAAATACCACTAATTGGAAAGATTCTTAGATGGTCTGTTGAGAGGATGATCCACGGAACAATAAGAAAACCTAACCCAATAAGAGCTGATGGCCATATTGGGCAAGTTATACCGATGGAGGATGCTCAAATTATTCTTTCAAAACTTGCGGCAGAACCGATTGTTGAAACGTACTGTATGTGTCGAAAGATGCAACGTGGAATAAATTACCAATCTTGCATCAATTTTGGTGTGCTTTCAGAAGTATTAGAGAAACTTCCGAGATTTATACCTGAAGAAAGGGCTCATAGAATATCTCCAGAAGAAGCAGTAGAAAGAATGGAGCAACATAATAAAGATGGATTAGTATCTACTGTATGGTATCAACCATATCCGTATATAAATGCAATATGTAATTGTGAAAGCCCTGAGTGTGGAGCACTACGTTTAAGGAATGATTTTGATCTCATGATAATGTCTAAAGCGGAATATATCATCAATTTAAACCAAGATAATTGCCAAGGGTGTAAATCTTGTGTAGCGATGTGCCAATGGAATGCAATACGTTATATCCCATCGATTAAAAGGGTAATAGTCGATTATGATAAATGCTTTGGATGTGGAGTTTGTCGACATGCATGTAAAAATGATGCTTTACAGCTTATTCCAAGACAAGAATTTCATGGTTTTAATGGACATTTTTAGGTGATTAAGTGAGTAAAACAAAAATCAAGATTGATTATACAAAATGTGGACCTGAAGGTAATGTTGATCCAAGAGAATGTGCTAAATGTCTTAATGTATGTGATCCTTGTGTCTTTCTAAGACATGAAGATTTAAAATATAAAGAAAAAAATGTGTATGATCCACAACATTGGAAAATTACTGCTATATGGCCATCTGTTTGTACGCGTTGTTTTAAATGTGTAGAAGTATGTCCTGAAAAAGCCATTTCAATTAAATTTTAACACTTAATGAACATAAATTCAAAAGTGAGTTCATTTAAGACTCGCAATTTTAGCGGTATCATAAAGGTAGCTAAAATAATAATTAGCAGCAGGTCCAAAAGCAATATGATCAGTTACCGCTCCAAAATAACTAAGTTTTTTAAAAATTTTCTGGGTTAAAATAAGGAAAGCATCTTCTCCCTCATCCATGATAATTGCAGTTCCAAATACTTGATCTCGAGTCTTAATTTCTGATATTTCACTATACTTATTAAGTAGTTCTTTGAACTTGTCATCCTTTAAGGCTAGTTCTTCCACTAGAATTCTAATATCTGTAACACCCCTTGCTCGAGCCTTTTTCAGATCCTGATGAAAAACTTCTAAAAACTCATATTCAGGAGCAATTAAATAAATAGCGGTTTTAGCCATATTAATAAGTGCTAAACTCCGATTAATACATACATCTCTACCCCTATGTATATATAGTGCAATTTTAATTGGAGTATCATGAGATTGATAAATAGGTGTAAGTGTGTGGATTATATTTTTTGAGAAGTTATCAAAACTGTCGTTATATTGCTTTTTGGCTATGACTAGGGCCTCATCTGGGGATTTGGCAAAATAGCGAGATGGGCGGCTTTCTTCTTCTTTAATTATCCACATTTTCTCCTTTTCCAGTTGTGTGAGAATATTATATATACGTGAGTAGGGCACTCCTGAAGCTTCTGACAATTCTCGAGCATCCATTGGGCCTTTTACAATAAGAGTAAGATAGATTGCAATCTCATAATCGGTTAATCCTATATTGCGAAGCGCGTCTTTAACGGCTTCTGGAATCTCTTTTGACATGAATTTTTCACCATTTAACAAAATGATTTAATTTAAGAGGTTTTAAGGATTTAAAAGAGTTTTGTTAATAAGAATAATAATCAAGCATACTATAAAAGATATTCTTAAACGTATTATTTTTCTTTTGCCTCTATTAGGTGGATCCTCTTGAGATTAAAATTAAGTCCCAAGACTCATATCCTTATTAAAATTGCTATCAATCTTCCAGTATAATGCATTATTGATGCACATGGTCGTCCTCCTCCATTAGTATTATCAAGTAAGGTGTTTAGAGTAAAAAAAATTAAGATTATTTATTTCTTTTCTTACAATTTCCCACTTTATATATATTCTTACTCTTTAGGTAGAAATCCACTAATGATACCTAAAATTCCTCCTCCAAGTAATAAATAATTACCTAGAGATACAGAAGCTCCGAATCCTGATGGTCCAATTGCTAGATTTAGAGGAAATCCTCCTAATGTTTCACTCGAAAATAGTGATATATAATCTATAAGATTTGGAGGAGCATTAAAAGGACCTGAGATAATAGCGATTGATATAAGGATAGGCATTATTGCCCCTATAATTGCAAATATGCGATACTTTAATCCCAATAATATTATAATTCCTGAAAATAAAAAGAATATAAGGCATCCTCCTACAATATAAATAGCGAAAGTAGGTACGCCCCAAATAGTAGCTATTGTTTCTGCATTTGTAAATGTATTCGGAAGGCTCATAATCACTCCTATACCATGACCATAATAATCAGTACCTGCTATATCAACAGCAAACCAAGCAAAAAGATATGTTGCTACAAGAGTTAAGATTCCACTTATAAGACATAAGATTTTTCTATTTTCCATAAATAAAACACCTATTTTAATAAGAGGTTAAGATTGATCAACAATATGATAGTTTATAAATATTTTGTGATTTTATATGAAAATTCTTCTTAATTATTCGCGGTTTTTTTAGAACTATGTTTTAAAAGAAATTCTTAAAAATATCATTTTTCTTTTACCCTTGCAGGGTGGGTCCTCTTGAGACTACAATTTTCTCCCAAGACTCATACCCATATTAGATTCGGAATTAATTTTCCAGTGTAATGAACTATTATCACACATGGTCATCCCCCTCCATTGAAAGAAAGAGAATAGTAGAAGACTAATAAAATTATTACAAAAGTTATTGCAGAAATGACAATTACAGCAGCTACAATTATGAGAAGGATATTTCTTTTTCTTGAATCTTGAAATGATGTAGTTGACATTATATATCAATTTATGATTTCTAACAAGTTATAAGAAATATTTATTAATAAAATTCTGCCTTAATTTTTCTGGGTTTTTGCCTTCTTTTAAGATATATTCTTCAAAATGTCTATAAATTTCAAGCATATCACTATATAATTCTTTATATTGCTCCTTGGGTCTTATAACACCACTTATCTGTGTACTAATAATCCTGTCAAGTATTTCTCCCCATGAAATTTCTTTTCCTATAAAATTGAGGTAGGATTTCCTACTTCTTAGCGCAGCACCTAATGTTGCTGAATTAGTAATGTCTAAAATCTTTATTGGTGTATGAAAAATGTTAGCAAGTATTTGTAATATTTCTCTATTAGCGGAAGCGCCTCCGGTTGCATATATCTCGTTAGGCTTTTCTTCAATCCATTCTGAATGAAGTCTCATAGAAAGAAACTGTGCTTCTATAACGCCTCGAACATTTCCAGCAACATCATTTTCGTCAAATCCAAAACGATAAACTCTCGGTTCTAATACATGTGGCACAATTTCTGGGAAGATGTAAGGAAGCATAACTTTACCATGATTACCGGGAGGACTTTTACTCAAAATATCAGAAAATTGGTTCCAAGAGAGATTATACAGGTTCTTAATTCTCTCTCGAGTTAAGGAACCATTTTTGAAACAAATTAAACTCATATAATCTCCTGTTGGAGCACCAAAAACATGGCTTTCTCCATTTAAGTTATAATATAGTTTTTTCATATAACCAAAATAGGTATCACTTGTTCCCAAACTAATTGCTGCTTTTCCTTTTTCGGTAATTCCAACTCCTATTAAACTATTTGGATTATCACCGGACCAAGAAATTATTTGAGTGTTAGATGAAAATCCATATTTTTTTACAAAATAGGAGGAAATTTTCCCAAGAACATCATAAGAATTACAGAGTGTAGGCAACTTAGACTTTAAATTAGGAGCTGTAGCTTCTAGAGCTCTTTTATCCCATTGCTTTGTTTCGATATTCATTAAGTTCATACCAGCCCCATCACCATGATCTATCGGAGCACTTTCCCCAAGTAGTATAGATGCCATAAAAGAGCTTACCAAATGGATATATGATGTTTTGAAATAAGCTTCTTGATTTTCTTGATAAAACTTTCTAATCTGTGGGCCAGAAAATCTTTCAAAGGTATTTGAGCCAGTGATTTTTATAGTAGATTTTAAACCCCCTAATTTTTGGCGGATTTCTTTACATTGTTTAAAAGTACTCGAGTCCATCCAAATTGGGCTAGTCTTTCTTGTAAAGATATTTTTAAGTTGCTCCTTCAAAGATATTTTGAAATTTAATGATTGTAGTACATTTTCGAAATCATCACTTAAGTAAATTGTTCCATGTTGTTGTCCTGAACCTGAAATTGCTTTTATATCTTCTAATCCAACCCCAGATTCTACTATATGTTTAAGAGACAATTCTAATGCTTCAACCCACATAAGAGGATTTGAGTGGACTTTTTTGCCATTTTCGGAAAAATAAACTCCATTTTTTGTATTGTAATGTGGTAAATCTTTGTCGAAGATTATGTTATCACTAAAGATAATCTTTTTGGAATCAATAATAATTGCTGTAAATGATTGTGTTGAACAATCCATTCCCAGAAAAAACATATTTTGAAAAATAATGAACTTTTTCTTAAATTTTTAATTTAATTTTCAAAATTATATTATTTAAAATTCATAAAGAAATACTTGATTCTATTAAATTTGATTAAAAACTTGAAAAAATATTAAGTAATTGATAGAAGATTATAAATCATATTCAAAAATACAACATTAATTTTTTTTGTTATCGACAAAATGAAGGATACGCGAAATGAGGATATTATAATTAATAGTAAAAAGAAAAAAAATATATATTGATTTATCACAATTAATAATTAGAATATTAAAAATTGCATAATAATATCACATACTGAGTGAAAAACTTATGGATGTAATAGATTTAAAGATTCTTGAGGAATTAAAAGAAAATAGTAGAGTCTCATTTAATGATATCAGTCAGCGAGTAGGGAAAACAGAAGCTACAGTAAGAAGGCGTGTTAAAAGATTGGAGGAGGACGGAATCATTAAGAAATACACAATTGAGTACGCTGTAAATTCAAAACCAAAGACCAGAGCAACAGTAAAAATAGAGCCTGATTTTAAGGAAATAAAAACAATAATGAAAGAATTAAATGAGATTGAAGAAATTACCGATATCTGGCGACTTAGTGGTGACTGTGGTTTATTAGTAAAAGTTGAAATTCCTTCAATAGAACAATTTAATCCTTTAATTGAGGAGAAAATTTCTCAAATTAAAGGTGTAAAAATAATGGAAACATGTTTTATTACTGATGTTATTAAGTAGGTTAATCATGTCGTATTCCGGGTTAATCTCTATTAAATTTATTTTTTCATAATTTTAACAATAAATCATTTGTGTTTAATTTGTGTTATTATATTACGTCGACCCTACCAGAGGGAACAAAATTAGAAGATTTAAAACCTATTTTTGAAGAATTTAACATGTATTTTTTTCCTGTAAACAATAAGAATATAAAATCTCAATTAAGGCATGGAGAATTGTACTTTAGAACAACCAAGGATTATTGTGATTGTGATACTGTTCTTGGATCTAACAATCCTTTACAAGAGTATGAGAAATTACTTAAATCTAAAAAGATAAAATCCTTAAGGAAAAAAAAGTGGTCTGATGAACAAATTCAAGATTGGATTATGAAAAAAATAAGGTCAAAATCTCATAAAACAAGCCAAAAAAAGACCCTCTCAGAACGAGATGAAGAACTTAAAAAATGGGTGGATTTTATATTATATCTGCTAGAATTTCAAAAGCTTAAAAGAATAGGATTAATAAAACATTGGTATAACACGAACTTAGAAGATGAAAATTTTAAAATCAAGGAAACGAAGAGAATAAGTATCGATGTTTTAAATTCAGATTTTCTTTTAAATTTAAAAGAAGATATTTTATATGAATTTACTCTAAGTTATTCATATTGAAGTTCCTTTTTTTCTATTCTTACATTCATCTTGATCACATCTGTCATGATCAATATTTGATAATTTATATATACCATAAAAGATACTCTATATAGAGCATGGCATTAGATAAATTTGGAAAGGATTATTTACTCCTTGCCTTGCGAACAGGCAAATTAATTGAAGGATTTGTTGACGCGTATTACGGTCCACCTGAATTAAGTGATTTGGTTGATAATGAAAAACTTATCTCGCCTAATACTCTTTTAGAGTCCTGTAAAAACCTTCAAAGTCAATTAGATGAGCAAGATTTCATCGAGGAACGTATGAGATTTTTGAAAAAAACTCTTAGAGCTATTGAAACTTCTTTAAATATAACTTCTGGAAAAAAAATCCCCTTTTTAGAAAAAGTTTTCAAAATATATGATATAAAGCCAGAATTGTTTGATGATTCAGAATTTTATAAATTATATACAGAATTAGATTCTATTTTTAAAGGATCCAGTGCACTTAGTGATCGCCTTAATGATTTTAGAGAACAGCATAAGTTATCAATTAATAATTTAGAAAATATATTTAAAAAAGCTAGTAAAAAGATTCGTGAAAAAACATATGAATTATTTCCAGATTTATTTCCTAATGAAGAAGAAATTTCTATTGATTTTGTTAAGGACAAACCATGGGGGGCATATAATTGGTATCAAGGAAAATTTAAATCCAGAATTGATATTAATATTGATATACCATTGGATTGTGTAAGTGTCTTGAGATTTTTGACACATGAAGCATATCCAGGGCATCATACTGAACATGTAGTTAAAGAACAAAAATTGTATATTGAACAGAAAAGATTTGAGAATAGTATTTTATTGATCCTTGCTCCTGAAGCAGTTATCTCTGAAGGTATTGGAAACACTGCCGCTGATGTTTTATTTACAGATCAAGAAAAAGGTTCGTTTATTCTAAATGAATTATGCCATGAACCTTCTAATCTTGATCTAGTTCTAATAATTAGTTATTATCAATCTCAAGGTAAAATGTTAAAGATCTTAAATAATATTGCTATTCACGCTCATGAGGATGGATGGTCCGATGATGAACTGATAAAATATACTTTAGATTTTAATCTCGTTCCCGAAAAGTATATTAAACAACAATTAAAATTAATAAGACATCCATTATGGTCCTCTTATGTATTTAATTATGCATATGGAGAAAATTTAATTAAAGAGAAGTTTGGAAATCACCCATCTCCTCAGAATTTTAAGAAGCTTTTAGTTAATTCCATTTTACCATCTGATCTTAGAAATTAGAAATCTTATATATATTATTTAGAATTTGTAAAAATGAAAATTAATTATCGAGAAGCTAAAAGTATAATTACAAAATCAAATATACCTGGAGTTGATTTCGTAATCAACCCATATATAGGGTGTCAACATGGTTGTATCTACTGTTATGCAGAATTTATGATTAGGTTTACTGATCATAAGGGGGATAAATGGGGGCAATTTCTCGATATCAAAACTTATGATTTTGATAAAATAAAACCTCAAAAATATGATGGAAAAAGGATTTTATTAAGTTCAGTGACGGATCCTTATATTCCTTTAGAATTGAAATATCAAAATACTCGAAAGATCTTAGAAAAACTTATTGGAACCCATGCCGAAATATCAATTCTTACAAAATCAAAATTTGTTGTTAGGGATATTGATTTATTCAAGAAATTTGATAGTATCGAAATTGGCATTTCTATTAGTACTCTAGATGAAAATCTTTCCAAATTAATTGAGCGAGGGGCTTCCAAACCATTAGAAAGATTGAAAGCATTGGAAGAAATACATAAGAATAATATTAAAACATATACCTTTATATCTCCATTTTTTCCAGAATTGACAGATTTCCAAGAAATAATTAAAATATCAAGACCCTACACTGATTCATATATGTTTGAAAATCTTAACTTTCGACCACATAATATTCCTCGAATTCTAGAAGTTATTAAAAAGTATTATCCCTCACTCTTAACTGTGTATCAAGATTTTAGAGTGAACCAATCAAGGTGGGATTTAATAGAACAAAGAGTGAAGAATTTTTGCTTAAAAGAAAAGATAGTTGACTTCAGTATCGAATTCCATCATGGAGGATTCTCAAAATCTTAAGGATAATCAAAAATTTATTATAAAATATAGATGATGTTTATTAACAATGAAACCATCAAGTAATTGATAATAGGAATAATTTCTATACATTTTTAATTTATAAACAATTTAATTATATTATCTGCTTCTTTATTTTATTTAAAAAAGAGGAATAAGATTAAAATGGCGATAAAAAAAGGGGATATAATCAAAGTGAAATATGAAGGGCGTTTAGAAGACGGCACAGTCTTTGATAGTACTGATTTGAATGAAGGATTTCCTTTAAAGTTCGAAGTCGGATCTGGAGAAGTGATAGATGGTTTTGATAAGGCTGTAATTGGAAAAGATGTTGGAGAGGAATTTTCAATTACTCTTCAGCCATCAGAAGCTTATGGAGAATTTAACCCAACACTGCAACATAAAATAAGTAAAGATAAATTCCCGAAAAATATAGAATTAAAAATAGGAATGATGTTGAGAATTGATGCTCCTAATGGAAGCTATTCAGTCGCAAGAATTACTGAAATTGATGAAGAATCAGTTACAATTGATATGAATCATCCCTTAGCTGGAAAAGTGTTAAATTTTAAAATAAAGATTATTGAAACCGGTTGTGAACCAGATCCTCCTAGTACTTGCGGATGCGGATGTGGAGAGCACAAACACTGAATAAATAGATGTTTAAATTATAATTCTACGCTTTTTTTTCATTTATTTTTAACTAAATCTAACAACCATATTAAAGAAAACTGCTTATAGAAGGAATTGTTAAATTTATACATAGTGAAAATTAGAGTAATTTATTTATTTCCTCAATCCTTTCTTGAGTCTTACTAATATCAGCTTTTAATTGATTTATCCTTTTTTCGTAGTCTTTCTTGTTGATAGTTCCTGCCGTATGCTTTTTTTCAACGAAATCTAATAAATTTTTTACTGAATTTAGTTTACTCTCTAAAGCTTCTTTCTCTATAATTAAATCTTTTTTCTTTTGTTTTTTTTTAGATTTAAGTTTAGGAACTGGTTTGATATCGCCTTTCTCTTCTAACGGAACTCCAATAAACACATCAGCTCCAGATTTCTGCAATTTATCTGGTTTGGGTGGTAATTCTGTTAGTTTAACATCCTTGGGAGGTTCTAATATCCCAAGATCTTGTTTAATTTCTGGTTTTTCTTGTTCAACTGGAGGAGGAGGAATATAAGAGTTCTCTGGCACTGGATGGTTACTAGTACCCCCTAAAAAATTAATTAATTTATCTATTGTATTCTGTATTCTATTAATTTGATTCTGAAAAATTTTTAGTAATTCAATTAGTTCTTCTTTCTTAGTTATTTTTATTGAAAAATCGATATCTAGTGATTGTTTTTTAAGGGATGTGGAATCCATAGTCTCTGTTGTATATTCGGGTGTTGTTACAAGAGTTTGTGCTGGTTGAGGTGTAATATCAGGAATCTCTCCCTTTGAGCGTAAATCTATTCTGTAATCAGATAGGAGCCAATTAAATAAATTGTAGATGAATTTTGGATGATCATCATAATTAAAACCTCCACTTACTCTATCGCGAAGCATTTCATAACTTCCAATTGCACATACTCTACCATTTTCTACTTCAGAAACACATATTAGCGGAGTAGAGAATGGCTCTGATGTTTCATTAGAAGATGCTATAGAGAAAGCAGAACCTAAAATAGTGAGAGAACAGCCAGAACGATAGCATAGAGAGCTTATTCCATCAGTAACTGGATGTGGTGGAATAAAAGATGTAATAATTGGCATATTCTCCATACCTAAGTTATAAGTCTCATCTAATACCTGATCATTCTCAAATATTATACCAAATTCTTGACTTAATTCGCTTAAATTGCTACTCCTACCTCTATCACCCCCTGCATGAGATAATAAAAGCAATCCTCCACCATCTTCTTTTACCCAATTAACTATTTCTGTTATTTCCATAGTCGATAATTTTGCAAAATCAGGACATACAAATATTAGAATATCAAATGGTTTTAAAGATAATTGAGTAATAGGGGTCTCTAAAAAATTATAACATATAAATCCATTATTATTAAGAAAATCTCTCATTTCAATCAGATTCTCATCAAGTTTCCCTCTAGGTTTATGTGCAACATCAAAGGCTACATTGTAGGGCATTTTACATCACACTTAAATTGGTTTCATTAATTTTTATTTTGATTCTTAGTTAAATATATTTTAAAGAAGTAAATAATGTTTTTTAAAATTCTTAATTATTAAAATATTGATATTTAAAAAGTACTTTTATCTCCAATTATTAGATTATCTTTACTGATATTTTCTACTCGTACATTACTTCCAATGATAGAACTACTGGAAATGATATTTTTAAGGATATTATTTTTTTCAATTACACAATTTTCTAAAATACAATTCTCAATTCTGCAAGATTTACCTATAGATACATATGGACCCACTACAGAATTAATAATTTTGGAATTGTTATCTATAAAAACAGGATTTTTTATAAAAGATTTTATAACTGATATATTAGATTTCTTATAGTCCTCCTTTTTTGTAAAATAGTTTTCTAATAGATATTTATTGCCATTTAAAAGTTCGGAAGGTCTACCAAAATCTAGAATACCTTGTTTCAAATTGACTGCAGCTATCTTAAAGCCATTATCGACTAAATCTTGCAAACTGTCAGTCAAGTATATTTCTTTCGTGTTTTCATTTTTTTTATCAAGATAACTTTTTATATGTTTGAAAAGTGCTTTTGTTGCTGAATAAGAAAAAGAATAAGGCCCAGCAATTGCTAGATTCGAGATATAATCTTTTGGCTTTTCAACTAATTTTTTTATAATGAAATTATTATCTACAGATACAATTCCATATGAGCTTGCATCTTCTTTAGGAACTTCCATAACGGTAATTATCCCATCCACATCGGATTCAAAATAGCGGTACATAATGTAAGAAAACTCATCAATAGGGATCATATCTGCTAAGAAAATCAGTGCACCCTCTCTTTTATCTTCATCTTTAGAACTAATATGAAGTTCTTTGAATTGATCATGAGCCAAATATACTGCATCTGCTAAACCCCAAAAAAATGGAACATCATCATTGTATCCACGTGGAATCTGCTCTTTAAAAACTAACCTAAATTTATCTTGGTACTTTTTTTTAACAAATTCAGTAATTTGGTCTTTTCTGTATCCTACAATAAGAATTAATTCTGTATCTGAATCAAATGTGTTTTCGAATTTATCCAGTATATGCTCTAATACGGTTTTTCCAGCGATATTAATAAATGTCTTAGGTTTACTTAAAGTAAAAGGTCGTAATCGTGAGCCTATTCCAGCAATTGGTCCAATAATTTTCATTTTATTTTGGTTTTTTATTTTGGAGGGAGATTTTATATAAATAAAATTAATTAAAAATTTAATAAAATTTTGATTTATCGGAGTCAAATATTCTTTGTAATGCTCCAAAGAGTAAATCAAGTCCATTCTCTTCTTTAATTGAACAAGGTATTAATTCTGAAGTTGATCCCAATTGTACAAATACTTCTGATATTAACATTGACAATTCTCGTATTAATCCACTTTCACGTTCATTTGTAGAATCTTCTAGTGCTTTAAAATCTTGACTCCAATTAACAATCATTTCAATCTGTTCTTCAGATAATAAATCAACTTTCGATAAAAGGTTTACTTGTGAGATTTTCCTGAATCTAAATTGAACTGATGCTGCTAAAAGGAGAGTAGAAATGAATCCATTGGGTCTGAGTACTAAATTTGAATCAAAAAGGAATGATACTGCTCTTTGTATTGAACCAAATCCTAAAGAGCTGGCAATTAAAGGACCAGTATCTCTAAAAGCAAATAACTCTAATTGTCCTGCAGTGTCCACAAAAATCCAATCGGGGTTATATTCATCAATCTCATCCTTGATCTCATCTAAGTAGTTTACCATCAAATCTGACGATAAAATCATTGCACCATTAGGACCTAATCCATATTCTGTCATTACTTCTTCGAGGACAATGTAATCCCTTATATCGATATCTGGAGCATAAGGCAAAACTTTTACTCCAGGATCAAGGTTAAGTGTAATAGCATAAATTTCTGGATCTCTATTTATAATGTAATCTTTTAATTGACCAGTTAAATTAGATTTCCCACTTCCTGCAGTACCAATGAAGTAATTTAATAGAATGATTTGTCCTCCGTTAGTAAATTTCTATTAATTATAATTTAATCTTTTAGCACAATTAAATTTTTATTAAATTCTTCTTAATTGACCCATGGTTATTTTGGCTCTTTTAAGTTTTCTAAAGACATTGGTACTTCTTGCTCTTTTTTGATTCGCTTAATTTGATTCTCTATAGCTTTCTCTTCTCTCTTCTTCAATTCTTCTTCATTTAATGTAATATATTTTAATTCTTCGTCAGTTAAAGGTTTCAAAATGTCTTTAACATTAAAATCTTTATTCTTCTCAATATTTTTGAAAAAGATTTCCTTCATTTCTTTAATAACTAATACTTTAGCTGAAGAGGAACCTCCTTGAATTATTCTTGGTGCTGAAGGAGGAGTTTTTCTCCTTTCAATAGGGACATCATTAGTTGATTGCATTGAAGGTCTAGAGGGTAAATAACCTTGATTTAAATTGCCTAAGGAAATACTTTTCAAGACAGTTGTTAGATTTTTTAGCTCATTTGCTATAATTTTTAATGTATTATTATTTTCTCTTAGCATTTCGGCAAAGGAATTATTGTCAACGGTATGTTCTATACTTTGCTTCTCAATGATTAATGTTTTCTTTTCTTGGTTATTATTTAAATCCCTCTGAATTTCTTCATATAATCTCTCTTTTGTAACTTTTTGTTTATAGCGATTTTTTGAATTTAGATCCTCGAGAGCATAACCAGAATAACAATCTTCGTTTACCCAAAGGTCAGATAGATTAAAGCTTTCTGTAAATGTATATTCTATACGATGACCACTTTTTAAAATGATGACAAGACGATTTATCCTTATCTGAAGATCTTTTGCATTTCTAAATTCATCTATATTTAGGGAAAAAGACAAACATAGATTTGAATGATAGATTTCTTTAATCGAAACGATAAGAGGATGGTGGATGGAAAATACATTCTGATCTATAAGTTTAGAGATTTCAAAGTGAAGATTCATATATCTTATTTTATTAGGAAGAAAAATTAATTGCTCTTCACTATCTTTTTCGAATTCAAGGAAAAGGTTCTTTTGGTCGTCCCAAAAGACTTGGAACAATTCCATTTTAGAAAATGACCCTTAATTCTTAACACTAGATAATTTAACTATTTATATCTAAATCATTAAAAAAGATTTAAAATCTAACGAGGTTATTAGATTTTTGATTTGTAATTTGGATTAATTATCTTGTGGTCTAGTTAATCTTGATAAATAATAAATTGGTTTTTTAATGTAATTATTAAAGTAATTGAGTTCTTCTTCTGAATGTTTACCGATATAATTATCTATGTCCAGAACTAATATGGCGTCTTGAAAGTGTAATTTTTTTAATGCAATTAATTGCAGTTTTTCCCATTCATCTTCTGAAAATTTATCTTTATTTAATAATCCATCAATTGAACAAATATTTACAATTTTTTTATATAGTATTTGTAAAACTGATTCAATTTTTATAAAATATTGTTTAAAACGTGCAGATCCTACTAAATAAATCGTCTCTTCTTCAATAAGAGAGAAATCCAAATTTTTGAATTCATTCATGAACTTCTTATTTAAGCGTTCTTTCCTCATTATAAATAATATATAAATTTTGTATTATTTAAGCTTCATATGAAATCAAATTCAGTATACTTAGTAGATAATTTAGAGTTTTTAAGGGAACTAGATTCAGAGTATATTGATTTAATTTATATTGATCCTCCATTTTTTAGTGGGGTCGATTATCAAGAATTTTCTGATAGATGGGATTCTTTAGACGATTATTTAGAGTTTATGAATTTAAGAGTAATTGAGATGCACCGTGTCCTAAAAACCACAGGGAGTTTCTATCTTCATTGTGATCCTAATGCTGTTTTTGATTTAAAACCTTTATGTGATCTAATTTTTGGCAAAGACAACTTCAGACGTGAACTTATTTGGAATGTTAGCAGTGTTTCAGGTTTTAAAAGTCAAGTAAAAGGATGGGTTCGCCAACATGATACAATCCTCTATTATACAAAATCAAATAATTTCACTTTTAATAAACAATATAAGCCATACAAAAAAGATTATATAAAAAAAATGTTTAGATATACAGATGAAGATGGGCGAATATATCGCAAGCGGAGGGGTGGAAAGCAATATCTTGACGATCGACCAGGAAATCTATTAGGAGACGTTTGGAATGATATTTATTCTTTTCAAACGACTACAAGATCCAAAGAATACTTAGGTTATCCAACCCAAAAACCTGAAAAATTACTCGAAAGGATAATATTAGCCTCTTCAAATGAAGGAGACTTAGTAGCAGATTTTTTCTGTGGCACAGGTACTACATTGGTGGTGGCTAAGAAGCTTAATAGGAGTTGGATTGGGACTGACAATAATCCAAATGCAGTCGGATTGTGTAAAAAAAGGTTAAACTTCAAATAAATTGTACTGAATTTGAAGGAAAGAAAAGGTTATCCCCTGTTAACTTCTCAATTGAATACTAGAATTGTTAGAACTCAAAACAAATGTTATGAATTAAGCATACACAAAAATGTTTATTAAATATGTTCTCTAATTGTGAAATAAATTAGATTTAAATAAAATTGTAAGGGTATTTAAGTTGAAAAAGGGCATTGTTTTAAGGTTTTCAATATTTCTCCTTTATTTTTTACTGCTTTTAGGGATAACACAATCCCTATATCCAGTCGATATGTCTCAATTCACTAAAAATGATTTCCCCAATTCTAATGCTAATGAAATAATAGTACTTACCCCTGAAAACACAACTTATTCAGAACCAATGAGTGGTTATTATCTTGCTTCTTATGGGTTTGAGAATGATAAAGATGGAAGTGTTCCAAAAGGATGGGTAGATGAGTCAAATGGAGGAGGATGCCTAGTTGATGTTAAAGGTCAGCACGATGGACATAATAAAGTGCTTCAACTTTACGATCCGGATAGTTCAACTTCATATTCTCAAGGAGCTTGTGACCTTGTTCCCCAAATAAAAGGATATTTAGAATTTTGGTTTTATAAACAAAGTGGAAGTACTGCTTGTTATATAGGTTTGCATGAAGGTGACTCTATTAAAGTCGGAATACAAGCAGATGCAGATAATGATGGAATGTGGAGTTGGCGTTATTCTAGTGGATGGACAATTGTGCCGGGTGCATACTATAATGACAATGAATGGATTCATATCAAATTTGATTTTAATTGTGCTTTGGGTAAAGCAAATTTCACAATAAATAATGATATGGTTTTACTTAACACAGATATGAATGCTGGTTCAGGTTATATTGACCGTATTAAAGTATGGACAAATAGCTTTCGATCAGGTATTTTCTGTATAGATGCAATAGGTTGGTCGGGAGACAATTATTATAGTACAGGTGATAACTTAAATGAAGGTTTACTCCTAAGTTTTGAGAATAGTACTACCTTAGATTGGATAGGGTATTCATTAGACAGATTAGCTAATAAGACGATAATGGGAAATGTTACAATACCAATTCCGAGTAAAGGCCAACATAATATTCAAGTGTTTGGAAATAATACTTTAGGAACTATGTATGCATCTAATATGATATATTTTACTATAGGGATTAGTATTTCAATACTTACCCCCGATAACATAACATACACAGAATCAATGAGTGGTTATTATCTTGCCTCTTATGGATTTGAGAATGATAAAGATGGAAGTGTTCCAAAAGGATGGATAGATGAGTCATCTGGGGGAGGATGCCTAGTTGACGTTAAAAGTCAGCACGATGGACATAATAAAGTGCTTCAACTTTACGATCCGGATAGTTCAACTGCATTTTCTCAAGGAGCTTGTGACCTTGTTCCCCAAACAAAAGGATATTTAGAATTTTGGTTTTATAAACAAAGTGGAAGTACTGCTTGTTATATAGGTTTGCATGAAGGTGACTCTATTAAAGTCGGAATACAAGCAGATGCAGATAATGATGGAATGTGGAGTTGGCGTTATTCTAGTGGATGGACAATTGTGCCGGGTGCATACTATAATGACAATGAATGGATTCATATCAAATTTGATTTTAATTGTGCTTTGGGTAAAGCAAATTTCACAATAAATAATGATATGGTTTTACTTAACACAGATATGAATGCTGGTTCAGGTTATATTGACCGTATTAAAGTATGGACAAATAGCTTTCGATCAGGTATTTTCTGTATAGATGCAATAGGTTGGTCGGGAGACAATTATTATAGTACAGGTGATAACTTAAATGAAGGTTTACTCCTAAGTTCTGAGAATAGTACTACCTTAGATTGGATAGGGTATTCATTAGATGGATCAGCTAATAAGACGATAATGGGAAATGTTACAATACCAATTCCGACTGAAGGTCAACATAATATTCAAGTGTTTGGAAATGACACTCTAGGAACTAATTATAAATCTATAAAACGATATTTTTCAATAAATGTTTTACCACCCGTTATCTTTATTAATTCTCCGAAATCAAATGATATTTTAGGTTTAGGTGCACCAGATTTTGAGATTTTAGTAATTGATATAAATTTAAATCAGACATGGTATTCGTTAGATAATGGAGTAAATAAGTATTATTTTACCGGATTGATTGGTTCAATTAATCAAACAGAATGGGACAATCAATTGGATGGTCCTGTTAGTATTCGATTTTATGCAAATGATACTCTTGGACGTGAAAGTTCAGAAGAAGTCATTGTTATCAAAGACACAACAGCTCCACTTATTACAATTAATAGCCCAGTTATGAATGATTTCTTTAATGAAAATCCACCTACCTTTAATATTGATATAACTGATTATTCATTAAATGCTAGTTGGTATACAATGGATAGTGGCAATAATAATGTTACATTCACTGGTTCTACAGGAATAATAAACCAAACAGAATGGGATAAATTGGGGGAAGGCTTAATTTTAATCAGGTTCTATGCAAATGACTCCTTTGGACGCTTAAGTTACGAGGATGTCACAATTAACAAGGATATTACTGATCCAGTAATTATAATTTACTCACCCTTAATCGGTAATGAGTTTACAACAATACCTCCAGCTTTCAATATTTCTGTAGTAGAGGCTAATCTTGATGTAGTATGGTACACTATTGATGGAGGTGTAAATAATTATTACATAACACAATATACAGGGTATATAAATTCAGATGCATGGAATTCTGCTCCTTCTGGCGCTATTACAATTAGATTTTATGCTCTAGATGAAGCAGGTAATATAGTGTTCGAAGAGGTAATTATTCAAAAATCTATTCCCCCTTATATACCCCCTGATTTCAGTATTATTATCATAATAAGTGTTGCTATTGGAGTATTTATCGCAGCAATGTCGATTGTTTTAGCTTTATTCCTAATACGGAAGAGAAGAGCTCGCCCTCCAAAGCCTCCTAAAGCCCCTAAACCTCCAAAGCCTCCTAAGCCCCAAAGACCATCAAAATCGGACTTAAGAAGGGCATTAAAACAAGAAGAAGAAAAAAAGTATCAAAAAATACCACCTACTACTCCAGTGATAGTGCAACGTGAAGTAATTATTATTGAAAAGAAGCCTACTGAAAAAGAAGAATTCGCAAAACCCATAAAATGTTTATATTGTGGATTTATGATTGATGCTGATGCTCGAATTTGCCCAAAATGTGGAAATGAGCAAAAATAAATTATTTATTTTTTAATTTTTTATTAATATCTTCTATTTTTCGTGAAACAAGGCTTTCACGTAAATTTAGTATAAAAATATCTTATAATTTAAGGATGAAGAAACTCCTTAACCTTACTCCTTGATAACTGATCAGCTATATAAATAGGTTCAGGTTGTCTATGACTTGAAGTCGTTTTTAACGCGATATCAACTGCTAGATCTAAAGTTGTTTTATAACCCCTACTAATAAAAACGGGTTTCATATTATCATTTAAACAGATTGCATATCCTAATAATTCTGAATTTTTCATTACTGATGGATCAGACGCAAAAATGGGTACTTTATTTGCTTTTTTCCTCTTCAACTCTACCCAATTAGAATGACCTATAAATGGCTTTTTAGCAATACCTATAGAGGGAATATTAAGAGCTAATCCTAAATGAACTGCTTCTCCAAATCTTTTTGGATGGATAAATCCATGACCATCACACATAATAACATCAGGTTTTACTGGGAGTTTCGCAATAGCTTGGGCTAATATATTACATTCTCTAAAACCCAGAAAACCCGCATGATAAGGAAATTTAATTTGGTCTTTAAAAAAAGCTGAATGTATGACTTTCTTGTTTAGAATGCTCCAAAGAACGGCACAGGAAACTCCAAACTCCTCATTCTCTTGGTTAAAGTATGAAATATCAACACCAACAACATTATTCACCTTTTTTATTGAAAAAAAGTCTTCTATTTCTAGTTCTTGTCTTTTTAGTATCGAAGAGTATTTAGCTTGTAACTGCTCAGCTTGCTTTAAACTTATGTTATCCTGTAGTAATTCATGTTTGAGATTTATCATTAAAGTTAATATATTCTAATACTAACTTTCTAATAAAATTTCTAAGAAGTTGTTTTTCAAGGACTAATTAAAATTTAATTGGAAAAAGAAATTATGGGGACCGAGGGATTTGAACCCTCGACTAACAGGTGTCTGCACGAACATTTTTGCATATAGGATCTGGAGCCTGCCGTGCTACCGAGTTTTGCTATACTAAGCAATATTACTTAGTAAACCTACACCAGGTCCCCTGAGCATGGTGAGATTAATTTATTAAAGAATGTATAAAATTTATATCTTTTCGAATTTAACTGGCAATGATTCTTTTTAAATTTGACTTTGAGATATGATGATAAATAAGGATTATATTAAGTCAGTTTTGAGCCACAATATTCACAAAACCTAAGGTTTTCAGCATCTTTTA
>JBHLLO010000014.1:0-53103 GCA_048885535.1 Candidatus Hermodarchaeota archaeon | reverse complement strand
ATTCCAAAAATTCTTTACAAATTTTGCTACGTCCTCATTACTTATCATTAGTTCTTTTAGTTTGAGTAATAAACTTTCCTCACCAAATTTAAGGATTGGAAAGAGCGATAATTTTTTTAAATTCTCCTCTTCAAAAAATTTAAAATTTTCTAAACAATATTTAACCAAATCTTCTTCTTTTAAGTCTATTATAAGCTTTAAGACTAATTCCTTTTTTTTTTCTAAATTATTTTCGGTAGGTTCGAATAAGTTTAGTATTCTTATAAATTCATTTTTTAACAATTTCCAATTATCAAGAATTTCAGGATTATTCACAAGAAATTCTCTTATAAAATTTAGACTCCAATTATCCCCGGAGTTAAAAAAACTCAATATCATGTTTTCATTTAAGAGATTAGATTCTTGCATCTCTACAATAAGCGATCCATCAATAATCTGATACTTTTGCATATTATCAACAATTAATTCCTTCCAGTTTTCAACGTTTTCTTTTAACACCAAAATTGCCATTAGTATATCAGTTATTAACCGAGGATTAGTACTTTCATCTAACTTTTTTAAAAGAATGTTTTTAAATTTGTCATTGTTTTTATATGTTTTAGCGATTTGACCTAAAGAGTCAAAAGGATATTTTAGGCTGCTTATAAAATTTAATGTTTCTTCTTCCAAAGGAAGGTTTAATGTAGCTGCTACTCTATAAATGTTCTTTTGAAACAGCAATTTATTATTCAATGTTTCTTGATCACTCACCTTATCTTCTTCAATTTCGCTTAAGTACCTTTTAAATAATTCAGTGATGGAGTTTCTTTCCTTCAATTCAATAAATTGATACAAATTTTCAAATGCTTTTACAATATGTGTTTTTAAGTTGTAGTCTCCTTTGTCAATCTTTTTAGCGTATCTTAGAATTAGTGCTTCTATTGACGGATCAGCTGATTTTGCTACTACATTTTCCAATAACTCTCCTATAACATTATCTATATCACCTTCAAAAGATTTACAATATTCAAAAACTGGCTTAAATATTAAGGAATTATCTAATTCACAAATTCTCCTTACATGATGTTCTCTTAGTGAGGTTCGTATTTCGCTTGAGCCTCCGTAATAATAAACCTCCCTTTTATCATTTAGCAACTCTAAAATGATATTTTGAATTTTTAACTGTTTATCCTCTTGCTTAATTTTAGTTTCTTCTAAAATATAATATATCCCTAAGAAACTCCAAGCCCTGAGTATTACCTCATTTGTATCAAAAAGGTCTAGAAAAAACTCTAAGTCTTTTCTATTTATGATAGGCTTAAAAATATTTTTAAAAGTTGAGGTAAGTTCATCTTTAGGGCTAACTTCTATAGGAGAATAGCCTTTTCTTAATTTATTGATGATTTTTTCTTTATATGACATGCTTAGATTATCAATTTTATTAAAATTATTAAATTTTACTAACTAATTTTGTTTCATTTTCTTACTTTTCATCAAACGTTAATAAAAAGAAAAGTTGATAAAAAAGTTAATAGAAATAGATCTAATGAAATCATTATTAGTATTTATTGATGGTACTATTTGTGATACAAGACAGAGACATCATTATGGAGTAGAATCACCAGAATTTAATAAGCGAGAATCAATCCTCAAAGATAAACCAGTGCCTAACAGTGTAGTTTGTTTAACAACATTATCAAATAAATATGAGATTGTGTACATTGGAGCAAGACCAAAATTCACCATTGATTTTACGAAAGAATGGTTAGAGCAAGAAGGATTTCCTAAGGGTGATGTGTATTTAGCAGAAACTCAAACAAAACGTCTTGAGATAATAAAGGAAATAAAGAGAAAATATAATTTTCTTGCAGGTGTAGGTGATCGATGGGATGATAATGAATTGCATTTGGAGCTAGGATGTTTAAGCATTATTGTAGAAGAATTTAACGGCAAATGGGATTTTGTATGCGATTATATTATGACTTATGAAAGGAAAACAAAAATTTCTCAAAATGAAATCCATTTAAAAGGAAAAATTGAAGGTTTAGCCCGTGTATTACCAAAGCTCTACAGTAAATATGGAGATGGAATGTGGGAAGTATATTTCAATGAAGTTCTTAAAATGGCAGAAGAAACTAGGGACGAAAGAAGAAAAGAAGATCTTGCATTATTTGAAAGGTTTAATTTAAATCCTCAAGATCTGAGAGATGTGGCTAAATGGGAAGAATTAGTAAATGAACAAGATTGGGAACTTAATGAAGCGTTTGGTTTACAAGATACAGAAACCTTAAATGCTACAAAAAATCGTTTTGAAATGAAAGTGACGCGTTGTCGATATGCAGAGATTTGGAAAGATTTTGGTTTTCCTGAGATAGGCTATCAAATTCATTGTCGAACAGATTCTGCATGGTGGAATCATCCCGCATGGAATCCAAGCGTACGATTCAAACAACCGAAAACTCTTATGAAAGGTGATGAATATTGTTTATTTATACAATATATTCCCAGTGAAGAATAATAAAGAGGAATAAAAATGAAGTCAATTAGATTTCCAGACGGGTTTCTGTGGGGTGTTGCTACATCTAGCTTTCAAATTGAAGGAGCTTGGAATGAAGATGGAAAAGGAGTTAGTGTATGGGACGACATATGTCATAATACTAAAATTGTAAAGAATAGAGATACAGGAGATATTGCATGTGATCATTATCACCGTTATAAAGAAGATATCCAGTTAATGAAGGATTTAGGTGTTAAAGTATATAGGTTCTCGATATCTTGGCCCCGCATTTTTCCATCAGGTAAGGGGGAAGTTAATTATAAAGGAGTGAAGTTCTATGATAATCTAATAAACGAATTACTTGCAAAAGATATTGAACCTGTCATAAATCTTTATCATTGGGATTTACCCCTATCATTGCATCAGATTGGATCATGGAAAAGCCAAAAGGTAATAGATGCTTATGTGGAATATGCTTCCTTTATGTTTGACCAGTATGGTGATCGTGTAGAAAAATGGATTACTTTTAATGAACCATTAGTCTTTACTTTATGGTTTTACACATTTGGCCTCTATGATTACAAAAGAGATGAGCGAGGAGGAATTGTTGCTTCATTTAACGTTAATACTGCTCATGCTAAAGCTGTAGAAGCATATAGACAATCTAAAAATTCACATGGCAAAATAGGGATTGTTCTTAATTTAGATCATATTTATTCTGAAAGCGATTCTGAACTTGATAAAAAGGCATCTAAATTTGTTGACGGAAGATACAATAGATGGTTTTTAGATCCTATTCTAAAAGCCTCATATCCACCTGATATATTGGATTTTATAACAACTAAATTTGATATTCCTCCTGTTCCAGAAAGTCACCTAAAATTATTAGAGAATAATCCAATTGACTTTTTAGGAGTTAACAATTATACTTGTACTCGAGTTGGTGTAAAAAAAGAAGAGGACTTTCCAAATCTCCTGAAGTTGATTAGGAGCGAAAAAGTTGAGGGCCGAGAGTATTCTCAAATGGATCAAGAAGTATGTCCTAATGGGTTATATGACCTTTTAATCCGAATAGATAAGGAGTATGATCAACCCCTTATTTATATTACAGAGAATGGTATAGCATGTAGGGATGACCAATTCAGAGAAGGAATTATCCAAGATAATGATAGGATTAACTATTTAAAAAGCTACCTTGAAGCAGTACATCGAGCTATAAAGAGTGGAGTAAATATCAAAGGTTATTTTGTATGGTCTTTAATAGATAACTTTGAATGGGTTTATGGCTATTCTAAAAAGTTTGGACTAATCCATATTAATTATACTACCCTTGAGAGAGCTTGGAAAAAAAGTGCTTTTTGGTATCACGATGTAATTAAATCTAATGGTTTTTAAAATTAAATCCAATTAGATTATTCCGGTTAGCTTTTCCTTCAGCTGTCGATGAAATCAAATTTGAATTTCATTTACAAATAACTTTAATAAAGATTTTTGAATTTTATTACAAATCTTTATTATGATAATCATTAGAAATCTAATCGTAATCATAATACCTATTAATAAAATTGCTATCGGAAATAATATACCCCTCAGTGAGCCCCTATATTTATATGTATACAGGTTTATTCTAATTTTAGAGATATGCATTGATTAACTTTTTAATTATTAATTTAAATTCTATTCTGAATTACATATTAGATTTGATGCCTTTAATATTTAAGGATTGATTTTCAAAAATGTAAATTAATCCAAATAAATAAAAAATAAGCTAATGCTTCTCCTCCAATCTTAAAGATTAACTTTTAGCAAAGGTACCAATTGCATATATTAAATCTAAGTTTTCCAATATCACATCGCCGTAAGTCATTCTCAAGCTTGACCCATTTTCAACCTTCGTCAATCCAACTAACTCAAGTATCTTTTTAGGCAACGATTTATGTTCAGTTATAATAATTTGATTAGCTTTTAACGCTATGCTTTTTTTGATAATTTTTAAGGCTGAATCTAAATTTTTTGATATTAAGGGTCCCAATCGTAGGTTTGTTAATACTTTTGATACAAATCCGAAAGCTTCATTCTCTACAACTAATACCATAGAACCTAGATCCAATTTTAGTTTGAAATATTCTGCTTTATCAAAACCAGTTGTTTCTTTATCTAAATCTAAAAGCCAATTCGGAAGGTGATTCAAAACTTTAACCTTTTTATCCCCAGATCCTAATTTTGGTAAAGTTCTTGGTAGCAGATACATTGAACCATAATAAGACTTTAAAAATCCAAATTTTTTATATATTGGTTCTCCTAATGTGGAAGCATAGAGAATCATCTTTTTACATCCCAAATCAACTGCAATCTCAAAAAGATTCCCAAAAATTTGAGTTCCTATTCCCTCACCTCTATAATGGGGTAATACACCCATATAACCAAAGCTACAAACATCCTCGAAAAGAAACACTCCACCAATACCAATGATATTTCCCTCTAGTTCGGAAATAAGAAATCTTCCAAACCCATTTTCCATTAACATTTTCCAATTTTTTGTCTCAATATTTATTTGATTGCCAGTAATGGTTCTACAAAAAGAAGAATAAAGTACTTTAATACCTCTCTTAATTTCTTTTTCTTTCAGTTCTCTAATGTTATATTCTCTCATAGTGAGGAAGAAAATACTATTTCTTTTTTCTCCAAAAGTTCCACAGGAAACTATGCTTCTTTTAATAGCTTTTGAAGATGGTTTTGGAGTTCTCTTTCTAGAGCACGGTCGTTTGGAAAGCCTTCTACTAAATTGTTAATGATTTCTTGATCAATGTATTGCTCAATATCATTATTAGATTCTACTTCTTCGATTGTTTTTAGTAATACTTTGATATTATCATGGATCTGATTTAAAAATATAAATATTATAATATCTTTTGCTTCTATTGCATTATTTGATCCTATAACTAATATAATCTTATCGTTAAAGAGTTTTCCCTGATAGCTGAAAATGTTTGAGTTTCCCCATTTCTTAATTTTATATTTTAAAAAGTCTAACACACCAATAACATCCAAAGGATTTTTATTTCTCTGGAGTTTAAAGCATATTCCAACTTTTTCTTTATTTTCATATTCGTAATACAAATCCTTAATAAATTCGATTAAAAGCCCTTTCCGAGAGTAGTTCTTATTTTCTGGCATTATTCAGCTTAAGAAATTTCAATATAACTATTACTTTTTTAAAATTGTATTTAAGATTTTAGCAGAATCTTTTACAAACTTTGGACATAAATCGCTAAAGATATTATTTGAAGTTGCTTTTTCATAACCTTCAGGAGTGCTTATATCACAACCAAGAAGGTCTTTACATTTAATCGATCCATGAATACTTTCAAATTTATCTATAAATTCTTTACCGATTTCATAAGTTAAATATATATTATCTTGATCTTCTATGTCAGAATTTCTATAACGTAAACCAATAACCATTAATGCTCCAGTAACCGCTCCACATGTATTACCCGTTCTTGCTATGCCTCCTCCTAAAGTACTTGCTATTTTATACGCCAATTCTTCATCTATACTGAATTCAGGACCATATGCTTTAAGAATTGCTTGAGAGCAGTTATGGCCATGACTAAAAAAAGATAATGCCTTATCGATTTTGTTCATATTATTTCTAATTAAGCAAGGATTCATAAATTTTTCTGAGGATTTTTAATTTATTTGAAATTATTAAAATGTAAAATTAAACTTAATATTATTAGGAATATCTATATAAGGTTTAATAAAAGAAATATGAATAATAAGGATAAAGCACAATCGGATATTGGTTTTCGTGGAATGAGTTTTTTCTTTAGGATTCGAGATAAATTTTATCCTCCAATAGAAAAAGTTGAAAAGGCGGGAATTAAACCTGGAGATTTCGTACTTGACTATGGATGTGGTCCTGGAAGTTATGCAATCGCTGCTGCAGAGAAAACTGGACCTTCTGGTATGGTATTTGCTGTAGATATTCACCCATTAGCAATTAAAAAGGTTAAAATAAAAGCAAATAAAAAAAAATTAGATAATATAGATACTATTCAGACGGACTGTAAAATAAATCTTGAAGATAATAGTATCGATGTAATAATATGTTTTGATGTCTTACATGGAATTGAAGATAAAGAATGTATTTTAAAAGAATTTTTCCGACTCTTAAAACCTAATTCCATTTTATCCTTTGACGATCATCATATGAACGAAAACGAAATAATTGCGATAATAACTTCAAAAAATCTATTCAAATTAATCGAAAAAAAAGATAAACAATATAATTTCATAAAGATTGACTGAAATTAATTTATCTACTTCCTTTTTTTTGAAGTTTATTGTTTAATAAACGAACTTTATAAAAAATAAGAAATAAATAAGCTTAATTTTATATTATTTTTGCTTTATATTGAGTTAATTCTATTAGTGGTTCCTTGCCCAAGCTTTTGGGGATGACATTTTTGAAATTAGAAAAGAAATTTTATTTAATCAATAATTTAATTAATTTCTATTTCTGCTTTTAAGAGATCCTCAAACTTTGATGATGCTCCTACATAAATTGAATATTTGATTCTTTCAATTTCCCAAGACTTCGATTCTGGATTATACCAAGCTAGATCTTTCTTTTTTACTTCTACATGAGCCTTTATTGTTTCATTTGGTTTCAAACTTAATCGAGTAAATCCTTTTAAAAGTTTTAAGGGGCGTTCAATCTTTGAATTTTCAAAACCTATATAAACCTGCACTATTTCTTCTCCTGCCAATTTTCCAACATTGCTTACATCAACTTCAACTTCAATTTTGTCATCTTTTGTTGCCACATGGAGATTATCGTATTTATACTTTGTATAGCTTAATCCAAAACCGAAAGGAAAGGCTGGTTTTAGATTTTCCTTGTCAAATTTGGTATAACCGTGATAGTAATCATACTTAATTTCATCAACAAATGCATTAAAATAAGGTAGATCTGAGTCATATTTAGGAATCGTAAACGGTAATTTCCCACTAGGATTTACTTTTCCAAAAATAATTTCTGCTAATGCATTTCCACCCTCCATTCCTGAATACCAACTCAGAAGGATCGCAGGAACTGCATCTTTCCAACTCTCCATAATTATTGCACCTCCTCCAATTAAAACAACTAAGCAATTACTATTTACTCTGGAAACTGCTTTAATAAGTTGAATTTCTCTGGATTTAAGCTCAAGATTTAAACGATCTCCAACTTTTCTCGGATATTGTCTAATGTATTCCCCTTCATCTTTATAGGTATATCCTGCAAATAATATAACAGCATCAGCACCTTGAGCTACTTCTATAGCATTTTTTAAATAAAAGCCATTACTGTAAACGACATCAACACTATCTCCTACGAAGTTTTTAATACCTTGTAATCCGGTTACAATATTTTCTTGTCTTACCCTACTACTTCCATGATCTCCTGTATTCTTTATCTCTGCTAATCGACCTATAATAGCTAATTTTCTTATTTGATCTTCTTTAAATGGAAGAATATTCTCTTCATTCTTAAGTAAAACCATACTTTTTTCAGCTACTTTCCGAGCTAATTGTACATGTTGTTCACAACCAATTAAATTCTTTTTATATTCCTGAGGATCTTCCTTAGTAGTAAATTTCAATACCGTCTGAATTATTCTTTTTACAGATTCATCAACTAATTCAATAGGGAGGAGACCTTTTTTTATATTCCTCATTAATTTTCGACCAAAATACTTAGATCTTGGCATCTCAACATCCAATCCCCCATAAATTCCCTTAATCGTATTATGGAGTCCATCCATCCAATCTGAATGTATGAAACCCTTAAAATTCCATTCTCCCTTTAAAATCTCCTTTAGTAAATAAAAATTTTGCCCACAATATTCTCCACGTAATTTATTATAAGCTGACATCACAGTAGCGCAACCCTCATCAATACATCTCTTGAAATGTGGAAGATAAACCTCTCGAAGAGTTCGTTCTTCCATCAAGACATTGACTTTAAATCTTGAGAATTCAATATTGTTTGCTACAAAATGTTTAATTGTAGCCATCACATTATGTTTTTGTACACCTCGAACTAAAGAGGCCCCCATTTCTCCAAGAAGATAAGGATCTTCTCCATAAGTTTCTTGAGCTCTACCCCATGCAGGGTGACGAAGTAGATTGATGCAAACGCCTCCAAAAAGGTTAGCTCCATGAGCTCTAACCTCCTTTCCTATGGCACTACCTACTTCTTCCTCTAATTGAATGTCCCACGTAGCAGCACGGGCCATAGATACAGGAAAACAGGTAGATCCTGGTATAATTACTCCTCTAGGTCCATCAGTAAAGGCAAAGGGAGGAATATTGAAGCGTTTAACGCCACCACCGGGATAAGGACTAGCTCCAACCTTTTTGTCCTTTAGTAATATTTTATAAAATTGATGTCCAGACATTAAATAGACTTTTTCCCTAAGTGTCAATTGAGTTATTATCCTCTTAACGTAGTTCTCTATTTCTTTATCGGTCATATCTTTGTGAATTTCAATTGAAGACATGTTCATTCCAAAAAAAATATGATATCCTTAATTACTCAAGGAAATTTATTATTCAATTAAAATCTAGTTTTTATAAAGCAAATTGGACTTTTTTGGAGTAATCTTAAAAAAATTTTATCTTGAATTATGTTTTATTCAATATAAATCATGAAAGAAGTGGCTGAAAAACAAATGAATGAAGAATTACAAAAGTATATGTATAAATTTATTGAAGAAATTTGTACTGAAATAGGACCAAGAGAATCTGGAACAGAACAAGAAGTTCTTACGGGTAATAAAATAGAAGATGAATTTAAAAAAGTATGTGATGATACTTATCAAGAGGAATATATTAGTCATCCTCATGCATTTCTTGGGGGAATCCGATATGGTGCGATTTCGGTCTTAGTATCAATTGTATTATACTGGCTTTCCTTGTTAATTGACCTTAATTTTTTACAACTTGAACCTTTTTATAGCATATTGTTCATAATTATTGCTCTTATCTTGGTTACTACAGCAATCTGCTATTTTATTCTAAATGTGATGAAATATTATGAAGTATTCGATTTTCTTTTCCCTAAAAGAAAATCAAGAAATGTGATTGGAATAATAAATCCTTCTGGGGAAATAAAAAATACAGTAATTTTTTCTGCCCACCATGATTCTGCATTTGAGTTTAATACATTTTATTATTTAGGTCGGATAGGACAAATTATAATTAATTTGGGATATTTTGGAGTAGCTATAATATTTATTATAATGATTTTAAAGCTTACATTTCAATTAGTATCTATTGATTTTGTAATTTTATTCTTCTCGTTTGGCATATTTTTTATAATCTTTACGCCAATAGGATTTGTTTATATATTCTTTCATAGTTATCACCCCGTCCCAGGAGCCGTTGATAATTTATCAGGAGTTGCAATAGTATTAGGGGTTGGAAAATTTTTGCACAAAAATAAAATTCATAAAGAAACATATCCTACAAATACAAAAGTGGTTCTCATATCCTTTGCTGGTGAAGAAGCCGGACTTAGGGGATCAAAGCGGTATTTAAAATCTCACATTAAAGAGTTAAAAGAAGATCAGGCAATAATTATTAATATTGAAAGTATAGCAATAAAAGATATTGTGTTATGCATAGATAAGGAACCCGGAATAGGTGCAAAGCATGATCCCCAAATTATTGAAACTTTATATGAAATAGCTAAAGAGATTAACCCGAATGCAAAAATAGGTTCACTTCCTTTTGGAGCAACAGATGCTGCTACATTTAGCAAAAAGGGAATACCTGCAGTATCATTAGCAGGGCTGAATTTAAAAGATGAGCTTGCCCCTTATTATCACACTAGAAAAGATAAACCAGAAGTAATTGAACAAGAAGCTCTAGGTCAAGCAGTTCAAATTTGTATAGAATTTCTTAGAAAAACAGATTCAAAAATTACTATTTAGTGCTTAATCAATATAAATATATTACTTTTTTAATATAATCTTCAATTCTATCTAATAGAGAATAAAATTTTGAATTTTCATTTAAAACAAACGAGATAAACGTTTTTTCATCGCACTCAATAATAACTATTGTGTTATGTTCTAATTCTGCTATAAATTTATTAAATTTTTTTTCTCCAATAATTTTTCCTAAACGCAAAGCGCTATCCAATACAGAAGCGCTCATAGAGGAATATTCCTCACTGTTAAACTCTGGGTATTCTTCAGTTAGATTTTCTGCAATAATACTTCCCTCTCTGTAAGAAAATATAACTCCTTTCAATTTTCCTTCATCTTTTATTGCTTTTAAAATCTGGGTTAAGGCTTTAGACTTTTGTTCCTTGGTTGGTTCTATAGCATTCATTTTTACTTTTGGAGGATCTTCTAATAAATAAGTTAATTAATCCTTTTATAAAATTTTAATATATGGAGAAAGGTAATTTTGATGAAAAAGTAGAGAATTCAATAAGAAACTCAAATCATAAATTTATTGAAGAAAATTTAATTAGTTTCTTAAAGATACCGAGTTATACTTTAAATCCTAAAGGAATTGAAAAGGCTAAAGAATATTTAATAAATTACATTTCAACGATATCTGAAGAAATTGAAGAATTTAAAGGAGAAATAAACCCCCTTATATTAGCAAAAGTAAAAGGAGAGAATGAAACTCCTTTACTTATTTACATGATGTATGACACTCAACCCATTAATAATGATGCGAGATGGATTTCTAATCCTTTTGCAGCTGAAATACATAATTTACCAGCTCCATTGGATAAGTTAGGAAATTGTATTATCTCAAGGGGATCATATAATTCAAAATCCCCTTTAATATGCTTTCTAAATGTAATAAAGATTTTAAAAGATACCAAAAAATTACCTGTTTCTCTACTCTTGTTATTTGATGGGGAGGAAGAAGTTGGATCTCCTTCACTATTAAAGATTTTAAATAACAGAAAAGATTTATTTAAATCCTGTATCGATGCATATTATCCAGCAGCTAAACAAGATATAGAAGGTAAAGCCGTTCTTAAATTAGGATATAAAGGAATACTTTCACTCAATGTTAAACTAGTCTCAAAAAACAAAGAAACTCATTCTGCTTATAGTTCTTTTATACCAAATCCTGCGGTTGAATTGATTGATTTGATAAATTTGATATATTCTAAAGGTAAATTCAATATTCCCTCCTTAGAAAAAAAATATAAACTAAGCAACGAAGAAGTTAGGATAATTGATGCCTTACAAAATGAAATAGATCTAGAAAAAATAAAACAGAAAGCTGGAATTACTCAAACCCTTAAAGAAGATATTAAGCAAGCATTTGTTGACTATTTATTCGATCCAACATTTAACATTTCCACTTTAAAATCAGGTTATTTGGGAGAGGGTTCAAAAAATATCGTTCCTAAGAGTGCTGACTGTAATATTGATATTAGGTTTGCCCACCATACTTCAATTGTGGATATCTTTAAAGAGATAAAAAATTTAGTAGAAATATATGCTAAAAATTCAAAGTTAGAAGTAAGTATAAAGAAAAATATTAGTTATGAAGGTTCTCGGGTTAATATTGACTCAAATCTTATAAAAAGCCTGATTGAAAGTTTTAAGAAGCTAGAAGTAGAAATAGAAATCTGGCCATTGAGTGCAGCAGCGGCGCCTTTAAGTAAAATCCAAAAAGAATTGGGAATAAATTTTATAGTCGGTGGTCTGGGGATTGGTGGTTACGCTCATTCCCCAAATGAATTTATTCAAGTTGATTCGATAATACATATGCGTCTTTCATACTATTATTTTTTAAAGATTTATTCAGACCTAATAGATTTGCAAAAAAACCGTTCCATTTGATCTTCATCTAATCAATTGAGGATTTTTCTAAAACAGATCATTTTTAAAATAAGATTATCTTGATATATACAATTAAAAAATCAAGAATTATGTATAAATTATTTAATTAAAAATTCATTTTTTAACTATAAGTTATAGATTTCTTAATTGTTTGAGGAAAGCTATTTAATCTTTAAAAATACTTCATGTGAGGCACTATAAAATGGAAAGTGACGCGATGTATAAGGTATGCCTTTTTGGAGATGGAGGTGTAGGTAAAACAACGTTAGTTAAAAGATATCTTACTGGTGTTTTTCGAGGAAATTCTACAATGACAATTGGAGTCGATTTTCACGTAAAAAAGATAAAAGTAGAGGGAAAAAGAGTTAGTTTACAAATATGGGATTTTGCAGGTGAGGATAGATTTAGATTTTTATTACCTAGCTATGTGGTGGGCGCTTCTGGGGGTATATTTATGTATGATATAACTCGATATTCAAGTTTAAAGAATTTTAAAGATTGGATAGAAATTTTTGAAAGGGGCTATATTGGAGATAAAAGACAATTACCAGTAATCATGGTAGGGGGAAAATTAGATTTACAATATAAAAGAACAGTATCTACTCAAGATGCTTATGATCTAGCTAGAAATTATAATTTATATGGATATATTGAGTGTTCATCTAAAGATGGACGTAATGTAGAAGAAATTTTTATTGAAATTGGCAAAATAATGTTACACAGATCAGGAATGATCTAGTATTACAAATTAACTTTTTTCTTTATATAACATTGGAGAGTTAAACTCCTCGTTTACTATGTAACAACACTTTAATTATTTTGACTTTAATTCAGCTCTATTTATTAGATACAATAAATGAGAGCCATACATGCTTTTATTCGCAATGTATGATAATTCAACCTTATTTTCATTACTTTTTTTGAAAATAGTCTCGAATATCAAGATTTCTTGTCCCATATTCAAATCTTTTTTATAAGAATATACTATTACATTATCAGAATAATATTCAATTCGTTTATGATGAGTACGTGCTTTTGTTATTTCTTCTTCTAATTCTTTCGCAAAGAGAGTACAATGGTTTTCTAAAATTAAGTTTAATTCTCCAATTATATCTAAATCTTCTAAATCCTCTAAATCCTCTATATCCCAGTTCTCCATACCAATAACCCCAAAATTTTAATGCACCTAATTAATAAAAATTCTAGATTAAAAAAATTGCTTTTTAGATAATTATTTATATCTGTATTATCGATTTTGTTACTCTTTTTAGGTTAACAAAAAATTAAAAGAAAAATTTATTTGATAATTAGATTATAAAGATATCCTCTAATTTTTCTAACACAATGTCTGGAATTAAGGCTTTGTTGAAATCTCCCGTTTTCTTTAAATTCATTTGATTTAGTTCATCTTGAGAGGTCACACCTGTTAATACCAGTACAGTCTTTATTTTCGCTAAATTTCCTGCTAAAATGTCCGTGTTTAGGCGGTCACCAAAAATAACAGCATCATTAGGTTCTAATTCAGCTTCTTTTAGAATTAATTCAATGCCATAAGGTTGAGGCTTTCCAAAGATTTTTATGGGGCTAGTTCCAGTACATACTTCAAGAGCTTTTACCATTACACCAGCACCTGGTAAAAAACCATCTGCAACAGGCAACGTAGAATCTGCATTTGTAGCATAGAATTGAGCTTTTCCATCTAAGATGCATTTTTGAGCAAAAGCTAGCTTATTATAATTAAAGTCGCGATCTAATCCTACAAGTACAAAATCTACTTCCTTATAATTTGATTCGAGTGTCATTATTTCATGACCGTAAGATTGTAATTCCTCTATTAATCCAACTTCGCTGATAGTAAAAATTTTTGCTTTTTGCTTTAATTTTGAAATTTCTATAGATGTGATCGAAGCGCTTGTATAAATATCACTTACTTCGGTATAAATCTTAAACTTTTTTAGCTTATCAACGTACATTTGCCTAGATGCTGTTGAGTTGTTTGAATTATATACAATCCTAATTTGCAATTGTTTCAGTTGGTGAATGACTTTATCTACACCAGAGATTAATTTATCCCCTCTATACACGACTCCATCTAAATCGAAAATTGCTAATTTAATACTTTTAAGTTCTTCAATTAAATTACGCATATTTGAATTACCATCCTACAGGCAAACCTAATAGTAAAATGAAAAATTGAATTCCTAGTGGAATAAAAATCGGATTTAATATATTATCAGCAGTTACAGAGGGAAAATAATCTGTTATAAAGAATATTAATGATCCTACTATCGCATATATAGGGCCAACAAAAATTAATCCGATTATATAAGCAACAACTGTTCCTGCTACGAAACCTTCAACAGATTTTGTATCCTTACTTCTTAAGGTAATTTTATGTCTACCAAATTTCCTCCCTACTAAAGCAGCAGCGGCATCTGAAAAACATGCTACCAATATTCCAGCGTAAAAAGCTTCAATTCCAAGAATTCCTGCCATGTATAACATATAAGAAAATACGATACCAGTAATAATATATATCTGTGGACCTAATGCATTCTTTTCTTTATTTCTAAGAATTGAACGGCTAATAAAATTAAAAAGTGAGTATTCAGGACCTTTTAGAACACGAATTAAATCAGACATAAGCGTAAATATTAAAGCACCTAATAATCCCATCATAGTTAGACCAATAATTGCTATACCTTCAGGATCCCCTATTACATAAGGAAAAAGAGAGACACTCCCCCAAAGGAGTTCATACGAGGGTTTTACTTGATTAATTAACATGATTACTCCATCACTAATTAATAAGGTTAGAAGAGGAGCAAATACTACCATTAATCCCATTAGATGAAAGCTTTTTCTTACCAACTCCATCTTAAAAGGAATATCCTCTCTATAAGGATCCTCTATTGTCATTTTTTCAATAAATCTTCTCAAACGAGATTTTTTTTCTATAGAATCTTCAATATAGCTAAAGTTGCTTGACTTCATCCCATATTTCTTTATTTTTAAACTAATAACCATAATGAAGAAACCATTGAGAAGCAGAATAATACCTATCCACCAGACCATGAAACCATTATAAGGATAAGGAAAAAATCTGAAAAAAAGATTGTATAATCCGAAAATAACAAAGCAAGCTCCATTAAGTACCGTTGAAATCGCTCCGTATCGATTTTTTGCCTTATGACCCCCGTATGCAATAAAAACCATTAAAAGAGCAAAAATAAAAAGAATCAATGACAATCCTATATTGTATATTAAATCGACAAGAGTCCAGAAGTCCATATTGATCAATTAACCATCAATCTAATTATTTTAATAATTAACAATCAAATAATTATACTTTGGTTTCTAGATTTCCTTGTCATGAAGCAATTCGAAACAGATTTTATTAACGTATTGAAAAGAAAAAAATCATCTTCTATTCCATTATATTGTCCTGGATACCCTGAAATTGACTTTTTAAATAAGTACATTAATTTATATGAAATTGAAATCAAATCCTCAGATATTATTTTAAACCAAAAGAATTTCGAAATAATAAAGAGAATGGGGTTCGATTCTATTTCTTTATGGGATTTTAGATGCGGAGAAGGAGGTTATAACATAAATGACAACACGACAGTAGATGGTTGGGGAAGAATCATCAAAAATAATTGGTACTTATGGGATGGTGTTTTTAAAAATATCAATACTATTGATAATTGGGAACATTTAAGTCTTCCATCTAAAGAAGATCTAACATTATTGGAAAGCAAACTTCCTAAACTAAAAGAGAAATTAAATATTGTCTTATCTTTGCCAGGTTTGTTTGAAAAAACATGGCAGTCAATGGGATTTATCTATTTTTCAAGATGTCTAAAAAATCAGGATTTCTCACTCATTTATAGAGTTATAGATTTCTTTTCAGAATATTTAAAGAAATTAATTTCAACACTTCAGAAAATTGGAGTTGATCTGTTTTTAGTTGCTGATGATTGTGGTTATAAGAAAAATGAGTTCATATCTACAAATCTATGGAAGAAATTGTTTCTTGAACGCTATCAAGAACTCGTAACAAAGATCCATAATAAAAATAATTTAATTATTCTACACTCTGATGGTTATATTTCGAATCTAATGGATATATTTGTGGAAATTGGATTCGATGCGATCCAAAGTTTAGAGCCAAGTGCTGGGGTTGACATCTTTCAACTCTTCGAAAAGTTTACAGATAAAATCTGTTTTATTGGTAATCTCGATATTTCAATTCATTTGACATTTGGAAATACTTCTCAAATTAAAAGTTATATTTTAAAATTGATAGAAAAAGCAAAACAAAATAATGTATCTTTAATTGTTAGCCCAACCCAACAAATAAACACCAGAGTTAAACCAGAAAATGTAAAAGCAATGATTGAAACTACAAAAACATTCGATCTTCTTATTTAATATGACTCACAATCATTATAATTTTTATCGGTCAAAATTGATTAGAATCGCTGCCCATGATATAACCAATCAGAAATAGCACTTTTATCCAGATATTATACAACTTAATAAACTAATAATAAAGAACATTTTTATATATAAAGTGAATAAAAAAAAATAAATAACACAATCTACTTTAAATATAAATATGGTTTAAGATAATTATTATCTAATAAAATAACAACTTCTTTTAAGAATAATAAAAGTGAAGGAGTAATTGAGCCAGATGGATCCTAATACACCCGAAACCCTTGATGACCTTTTGAAAAAATTATTGGCAGCAATCCCTGAAGTTAAAGCCGCAGCAATAGTTTCTGCTGAAGGACTCCCCATTGCTTCGGCTCTTCCAAGAGATGTAGATGAAACTAGAATAGCTGCAATGACTGCTGCTTTGCTCTCTTTATCTGAAAGAGCAATCATCGAGATGAACAAAGGAGATTTTGACCAATTATATATAAAAGGCTCAGATGGCTACCTTTTAATATTGCAAGCTGGTCCTAATGCTGTTTTAACAGTCTCAGCAGATAAGGATGTACGACTTGGTTTAATATTATTAGACTGTAGAAGAACTTGTGAAAAAATTGCCCAATTAATTTAAATCTGAGTTAAAGCATTTATTTTAACTTGAATTAGAATTCTTATCCGAAACAAATAATCTTTATTTTAATTTATAAAGTGAATTTTTAAAAACAACTTATTTTATTAATCTTTTATGACATATACACCATTTGAGATTCGTGTTTTACCAATATTTCCTTATTACATTATTCTTTCTGTTTTTGGGATTTTATTAACCGTAAAGATGTACTTTAAATGGCGTAAGAGAAAAGTGGCTCCTCCGCTGTATCTTTCGATAACTTTTACTTTTTTCACATTAGCATTAATAATGTTGGCAGTAGGTTTAGCTGAAGCAATTATAGCAGGTGAATACAGAGAAATATATCGTTTTTCTTTACCTTTTGCTTATTCTATGGTTATTTTAGCAGATATATTCTTATATAAGTTTGTAAGTCAAATTACAAATAAGGGGAAGAGATTATTTATACCCTTGATTTTAGTGGGAATTGTAATAATAATTTTGCTTTTTTTGCCTTGGAATTGGTGGGGGGTTCCGCCGGTAGATTATGAAGGTCAATTAAATATAAGATTATATTCTACATTAAGTTTAGTGCTATATTCATACTTAATTTACATAGTTATTGCTATAACATGTAGGAGAGCTATGAAAGAAACTGAAGATAAAATTGCTTTGATGGGTTTAAAATTACTATTTTATGCAATGATAGCCATGATACTATTTTTCTTAATGTTTATAGGAGATACATTAATGATTGTTTTATTCGATCATCCAGGATACTCTATTTTTGTATACATTGCTTGGATTTTTGCGATAGCTTTCTATATATTAACTTACTTATCATTAGTAATGCCTAAATGGCTTGTAAAAAAGATAAAAGAGTAAAATAATCCTCTTTTTTTTATTTTTGATTAATTAATTCTATTTACTATTTATCATCTCTATTCGAAGGAAAACCAAAAATTATTAATTTTATGCCATATTTAATAGGTTAATATCTTTTATCTGTTTATCTGGTGTCGTGCAATTTTTAAACTCTTTCAAATTCAAGGTAAAATCGAGATTCCTCCGTTTTTATTTGACCAACCTAAGGAAGTTTCAGCTCGAATAATTCTATCTGAAGATTATGAAGGGATTATTACTAAAGATTATGGATTCATAATCGCAATAGTCGATGTTGTGGATGTTGGACCTGGAATAATAATTCCAGGAAATGCTAATACATTTCATGAAGTTGAATTTACAATCCTATCATTTAAACCATCTATCTCTGAAGTAGTGGAGGGAGAAGTAGTAGAAATAGTCGACTTTGGGTCATTTGTAAGATTAGGTCCTTTAGACGGATTAGTTCATGTATCCCAAATCTGCGATGATTATATTTCATATGAACAAGTGGGGAATCGATTTATAGGAAAGGAAACTGGGAAAATACTTGAAGTAAACGACATTGTTCGAGCTAAGATTATTGCGGTCTCATTAGGTACTGGTAGGAGTGGTAAATTGGGATTAACTATGAGGCAAAAATTCTTAGGCAAAGAAGACTGGATTGAACAAGATATCGAGAATGAATACGCCACGAAAGAGGAAAAAAAGGCTGATGACAAAGGAAATAGTGAATAAAAAAGGAAAAGAGGAGTGTTATAATGTCAAAAGAACGAGCATGTAAGAATTGTCATTTAATAACAAAAAATGAACAAATCTGTCCTAAGTGTAAAACACACAGCCTAAGCGACGATTTCACAGGAGAAGTTATAATAATTAAACCTCAAGAATCAAAATTTGCCGAATATTTGAAAATTCATTTTCCTGGCAAATATGCATTGAGAGTCCGTTAATTGAACAGAATACTAATTAAAATGCTCAAGAATTAATCCTTTTGCATTAAAGATAAGAATTTCTTCACTTGTTTCTGTGTTCTCTTATTTACTTCCACCATCACAATTCCTTCAGGAATAATATGTTTAGAATCTGTGATAGGTGGTTGACCATAAAAAACTAAATTTTTAAGATTCTTTTTAGGTACCAATTCAGAAACAAGAGGAAGTACCAACAAATCTTCCTCCCCTTCAATAACTTTTAATAATGTCATTTTTTTTGAAAATAGAATTTGTTTAAATAAAGTAAAGCTTTCTTTACGAATTGTGCCTTTTGGATTCTTAAACTCAAGTATCTCTTCAAAATCTTTTTGAGATTTTAGAATAATTTGATTTCTCTGCGTCTTTTCATCAACAACACATAAACGAACATACTTCTTTAAAAAGTGATTTTCAATAAAATCATGAGATACAATGTCCCCTACAAGATAAATGTTAATTGAGAAACCAGAATTTAACAATTGTTTAATAATAGTTACTATTTTGGGGATAGTCTCTGATCTAGTACCAGATATTAATTTTCCTAATGGCTGAGTAAATTTTTCTCTCTCTTCTAAGGGTATTTTAAAGTTTTCTGACATCTATTATTTTATTTCTCCTTTTAATTTATTCTGAGATTTACCATTAGAAATTCTCTAATATTAGATAGTATATCTTATTAGTAGTATTCAAAAATCCAAAATTTTATTTCTTATTGTTCTTTAATGTTTGTATAACTTTATATATTCTTTAAATTAACTGATCAACTTATAATTACATTCATTAAAAGGTTCATAATGTCATTTGATATTAAAATTTTAGAAGAAAAAAAAAATCCATTGATAGAACGAACTGAATTGACATTTAGGGTCGATCATTTTGGTTCAGGAACTCCAAATAGGCTAGAATTGAAGAAGAAAATTTCAAAAATGAAAAAATCAGATGAAAAGCTGACTGTTATAAAAAAAGTTAAAACGCACTTTGGTTCAGCTTTCGATATCGGTGTAGCATATATATATAAGGATGCAAAAGAATTACAATATTTTGAACCATTTCATATTCAAGCAAGGAATTTAGAAAAAGAGAAACGAGCAGAAATTCACAAATTAAAGAAGAGAAATGAACCCTTTAAACAATTATTCGAATATAAATGATAAATTAATATTGTAAAGTAATTATGACTAATACATCAAACTTATATAAAATTGAAGGGAATAAACTAACTAGAACTCATAGAACATGTCCCAAATGTGGACCTGCCTATTTTCTTGCTGATCATTATGACAGAGCTTCGTGCGGGAGGTGTGGCTATACTGTATTCAAAAGAAAAGGAACAAAAGGCGCTGCAAAGGTTGCTTCAAGAAGAACTCCCAGAAAACGGATGAAATCAAAGGATTAACTTAAAATACTTTTAATTTTCTTTTGGAATCTATCTTTTTTCTCAATCTCGCTAATAAATTCAATTGGCGAATACAATGAAATTAAGTAAAAATCTTTGTTTAGGTATTGAATCTACAGCTCATACATGGGGTGTTGGAATTGTTGATTATGAAGGAAACGTTTTAAGTTCAATAAATGACACTTTTATACCTAAAGAAGGAGGACTTCATCCTGCATTAGTTCGAGAACAACATTTAAACAATTTTATGAAGGTTCTTAATAAGGCTTTTATTCAAGCTAGATGCTCAATTAGAGATATTAATCTGATAACTTTTAGTCAAAGTCCTGGCCTTGGACCAGTATTAAAAATAGGAGCACTTGTAGCACGGATGCTATGTCAACTTCTAAATATACCTATAATTGGAGTTAATCACTGTATTGCTCATATAGAGATAGGAAGGCTTATGTGTAATATTGAGGATCCACTGACACTCTATGTATCTGGAGGTAATACTATAGTTAGTGCATATGAATCTGGAAAATATCAAATTTTTGGAGAGACATTAGATATTCCAATAGGCAATTTACTTGATTCATTTGCCAGAGAAGCGGGAATAACTCACCCTGGAGGTCCTAAAATTGAGGAACTTGCAAGGTCATCAAATAAATACCTCCCCCTCCCTTATATTGTTAAAGGAATGGATCTTTCCTTCTCTGGTTTATTTACAGCTGCTAAAATGTTATTAGAATCTAAAAAATTTGGAAAAGATTATCTATTAAGCGATATATCTTTTTCATTACAAGAAACTGCTTTTTCAATGCTTACTGAAGTCACTGAAAGAGCACTTGCCCATACAGAAAAAAAAGAAGTTTTACTTACGGGGGGAGTAGCAGCCAATAAAAGACTGCAAGAAATGATTAATTCTATATGTAATGAGCATAATGCCAGATTCGAAGTTGTTCCTTTAAAATATGCTGGGGATAATGGTGCTATGATTGCTTGGACGGGTATCTTAAGATATAAAAATGAAGGAGCGCATAAAATTGATGACACAAGAATTAACCCAAAAGAACGAATGGATAATATAACCATTCCTTGGAGAAATTAGGTGATGTCATAATAATGGTAGTTGATGTACTTAAAGAAAAATTGATTCATAAAGGAGCCGAAGCAAGATTATTTTATGGTCATTGGTTTGAAAAAGAAGTAATTTTCAAACATCGTATTCCTAAAAAATATAGAATAGAATCCCTTGACAAAAAAATTAGAACCATAAGGACTTTGAATGAAGCTCGAGCACTGATAAAAGTGAAAGAGTATGGAATTAACACGCCACAAGTATATGAGATTGATATAAAAAACTCAATAATTATTATGAAATATATTTCTGGCGAAAAATTAAAAAATTTAATTAAATCTATAGCAGATAAGAAAAGGGAACACATCTTCAATAGGTTAGGGAGAATTGTAGCCATTTTGCATATAAATGGTCACATCCATGGAGATATAACCACAAGTAATGTAATTATTGATCCAAATGATGAAATCTTCCTTATTGATTTTGGACTTCATGAATATTCAGATTCTATAGAAGATAAGAGTGTTGACCTACACCTCTTAAAGAGAGTCCTAATTTCTTCTCATGGAAGTAACTACAAATTATGTTTTAATGCTTTTATTGACGGATATTATTCAGAATACACAGAAAGGAGCATAACAAGTTGTAATGAGATTATTAAAAATATCTCTATAATAGAAACTAGAGGTAGATATATAAAAAAAGAAGATAGACTATTATAATAAAACATTTTCAAACAAGATATATATACACATTAATAATCGTTCAAATTATAATTAAATTTATCAAAATAATTTAAATCTGATTTAGAACGCTTTAAATACTTTATATAGGGAGAGATAATTTTATAAACAAGTTTTACTTATAATTTATTATTAAAAAGTTTGAATAAGTTAAGGGCAACGATTATTTTTGTTAACATTTTCATTCTAAAATATTTACCCGCTATTATCTCAAAAAGATAACAATAATGGAGTAAGGAGATTTGCCAGATAAAAAGAAAAAGAAAAAACCATCAATGCAAAATATAACTATTAATATTCCTGAATGTTATGATAAAAATATTCAAAAATTAATTGAGATGAAAATAATCCCAAGTCGCTCTGAAGCAATAAGAACAGCCTTAAGAGAATTCCTGCATAATGAGTATAAGAATTTAAAATTATTAGGATATTTTGATGAATAAGCTTAAAAAAAGTTAAAGACTACTACCTTCTTTTTCTAATTTTTCTAGCCTCTCTTTCAACTTCTCTTAAGATTATTATGTCATTTTCTCTTACAGGACCTTTAACATTTCGAGTTAAAATTCGATTTTTATCCGGTCCTTCTAAAATTCTTACCTTAATTTGACTAATTTCACCAGTTAGACCGGTTCTCCCGACAATTTGTATTACTTCCGCAGGAATAGAATCATCATCAACCTGAGCGCCCTTAGATTTATCTAATTTAACCACTTAATTCACCAACTCATTTCTTCAAGGCTTCCAACTTTTTTACTACGTTATCTAAGATATTATCATTACCAGTTCCCAAATTCTCAATTGCTATTGCAGATGCTCCTACATTAATCCTAACAGTATTCCCTAATTCCTTTTTCGAAGAAAGGTAACCATAGGGTATTGATTTTTCTTCACATAATAAAGGAACATGAAAAAGTATCTCTGGAGGAGTTACATCTTCAGCCATTACAACAATCTTTGCAATAGTTCTTTCAATAGATTTAGTTACTTCATTCATTCCTTTCCTTATTTTAGAATCTCTTGTTTCTGCTATAGTACCCAATACATTTTTTAATTCATTTTTAAGATCATCAGGAACCTTAAATTTTACATAACTCATTTTTTTCTCCTTCAAATATATAATTTCTAATATATTATCATAATTCATCGATTTGTGATAAGATGCAAAATAAATAATGTAAAAAAAATTTTTGGATAATTGAAGTTATTTTCGAAAAATTTTTTTTATCTTCAATATTATCATTATTGCATAGTTCTTAAAAGGTGAAAATGTTATAATAATACCAATTCGATGTTTTTCTTGTGGGAAGCTTATTGCTCATATATATAAACCTTATTTGGAGCTTCTCGAGAAGGGTGAAGAATCAGATAATGCTTTCAATCAGCTTGGAATCAAAAGATTTTGTTGTCGTAGAATGATTGTTAGTCATGTGGATTTAATGGATGATTTGTTAAAGTTTTCTCGGCTACAATAGAGAAAGAAAAATCATTAGAGCTAGAAAGAAACTTTAAAATTCTTTTGGGTTTAATTGTATTAAAAAGATAGTTTATTGTTTTCCATAATATGAAGTCCATCGTGTTTTACGTGGATTTTTCTTATACTTTAACATTGCCTTACGACATTTCTGTGTGCAAAAATTTAGAATAGTTCCATCACGTTTTACATACATATGACCTCTTCCGATAGGTATATCATATCCACAAAATGAACAACGCTTAACTTTGACCATGTTATCTCATCTCAAGATTATCTGATATGACTAGTTTTCCTCTTTAGTTTTAAATAGTTCGACATCTCCATAGGTTACCACACAAAGATTGATAAGGGTCATATCATAAGTAATTTCATTTCCGCGTACTGTTTTTCTTCGCTTTTGTCCTTTCCTTTTAGGCTTATATCCTGCTCCACGCTTAGAGGCTAAGATCTTTTTTTTAACAGGACCATGCACATCTTTTCTCATTGGGAATCCGCTGGAATCGGAACCACCAGTGATTTTGAATTCATAATTAGGAAATCCTATTAAACCTCCTTTAATAGTATCTCCAATCTTCATACCTTCAAATCTAAATTTCTTTTCATCGATCTCAACCAATTTAGATAATCCCTTTCCAGGACCTGTTTTTCCACCGGAAATATTCAGTTTATATGTTCTTTTCTCTGAACTCATATATATCAAACTTTTAAAGAGAGAACTACGGTGAAAAATATCCTAAAATTTAAAAATTTTATTGATTTCGCAGGGTTTCTAATAATTCTTTCATCCTAATAAAAATAATAAAATTTATTTTAAAGATCATTACCTATAAAATTATAGAATATATAGGATTTAGTTAAATGCAAATTTTTGAAGTACTTGAACTACGAGAAAGCCCATATTTTCTTACTGTTGATGTTACAGAAGGAGAAACTGTAAGAGATATACTGAATATTACTAATAGTCATAAAGTCTACATATTAGTGGATCACGATACAAAAAGAATTTGGACTTATAATGGTCCGAATAGCCCCTTAAAACTCCAAATTTTTGGTGGAATACTTGCTAATATGTTTCGTAAACAACTAAGATTATTTTATCGAATATATCCCTTAAATTTACATTCAAGAGAGGATACAGAATTTCAGCAAATCTTAGATAAACCAATAGGAGAAGGAAGGGCAAGATCTATCGAGAAAAGTGATTTTGATGACTCTATAAAAGTGTCTACAGTAGGAGATCTAGTAATTCATAATCCCAGATTAAAAAATGCCATCGAAACGATGGGAAACTATCCAAGTCCTGAAAATTATAAGAGAATATTTGTAATCATAGGGGGTATTTTATATTCAGAAGAGGAAATTACTGAAGAGTTTCTCAAGGAAGAATCTGTGAGTAAAGAATTTGTGAAAATGGGGCGTTTAAATAACGGATTTACATTTTTCAATGACCGTAATTATTCTATACGTTTTGTTGTGAAAGATCGTGCTATACAAGGATTAGAACTTTTTACTCCTGAATATGAAAAGTATGATACCTTAGAATTGAAAATCCCTGTGATTTCTGAAGAGAAATTTAGTAAGGAAGGAAATATTGATTCTTTAATTAAATCATTCAATATTCCAGATAAATTAATTGAAGAAAATCGTAGTGAAAATTAAAATAGAAATACATTAGTATGATTTTACTTATTAATCCTAAAACTACTAAACCTACAGAGCTTCAGAGCGAGTTTTTTAGAGAACCTAGTCTAGGGATTTTATATCTTGCCGCTGTATTAGATAATTATGGATTAGATGTAGATATTCTAGACCTAGAACAATATCCTGAACTGGATGAAGATAGTTTAAGAGATGTAATTATTGAAAAGATTACGAATAACCAAATAATTGGAATAACTTCATTGACAAACAATTTTAAATTTGTTCTTAAAATTGTTAACATTATCAAAAATCAAAATAACAACAAGAAAATTGTATTAGGAGGTCCCCACGTTTCTTTTCTCTACAAAAATATCTTACAATCCAATAAGAATGTTGACTTTATATGTATAGGCGAGGCTGAAAAATCATTTCTCCAATTATCTAATATTTTAATCGAGGATAATGATCAACAATGTGAATCAAAAATCCAAAAAATAAAAGGATTAGCCTATATTGACTCGAAAGGTGAATTAATTTTTACAGGTTATCCAGATCCTATTGAAATCGAAACCTTACCCTTACCCGCAAGGTACAAATTAGAAAATACCGCCCGGTATTATAAGGTTGCTAACATTATCGTAAATAGAGGTTGTCCTTACCAATGCTCATTTTGTTCTCGACAAAATTTATTTAGAAACGTAAGAGTTAGGAGTATTGATTCTATACTTTCCGAAATAATAGATATACTTTCATACCAGAATTATAACTACGTAAATTTTTACGATAATATTAACATCAACAGAGTATTTTTTGAAGATTTCTTAAACATGTTTATTAGTAATAAAATAACTATACCTTGGGGATGTGAGTTAAGGGTCGATAACATAACGGATAAAGAAGCCTCCCTCTTAAAGAATGCTGGATGTAGATTAGTAGCAACAGGGATAGAATCAGCTAGTATAAATGTCTTAAAGCAGAATTTAAAGTTTCAGAATCCAAAAAATGTGTTAAAGGGGATTAGGAATTTAAAAAAATATAAAATTCCAATTCAAGCCTATTTTGTATTAGGTTTACCCGGTGAAACCGAGGAATCTTTCTATGAAACTATTGAGTTTATAAAAAAAATACCCTTTGACAGAAGTGATAAGATTAATTATTTTGTTGCAACTCCCTATCCAGGTTCTCAACTATGGGAACAGAAGGAGAAATTTAATCTAAATATTATTGAATATGATTTTTCAAAATATGATTGCCAACACATCATCTATGAAACTCTTGATTTAAATAAAGAAATTCTTGAGAGTCTCTTATTAGATGCTAAAGCTATTGAATTGTATTATCAATAGATTTCTTAAAGTTCAAAAAAACCTATATGGCATACAATAAGGGAACGTTCTATGGAAAGTTGCAAAAGCTTCCTTTTCTTTACCTTCATGAATTAACTTTCTAACATATATTAAATTAATTTTTTGTTGAGTAAAAGGCTCTGTGTTATCACCTCTTTTACTACTATCCTTGATTAATTTGTTTAATTGTTCTATTACCTTGTCTCCGTTCTTTTCTTTGAAATTTCTAAAGTCTTTGTAGCAGATGTATAATATATTGTTTTTATCTGGGTCTTTAGGATCCTCTCCCTGAGGTTTTGAGTATTTTTTTAATGTTACATTACTGATTATTTTTCACCCTATTTTTATTTCTTGAATTAATTTACCTAAATCTATAAGAAAATTTTCATATTTATAATTTACCACCACTTTTAATTATCTAAAAATTGATTGTTAATACTATTTTTGAGATGAATCATTACATAATTTTATTAAGAGAGAATTAACTCTAATTTAATGTGGATATTGTATTATTCATATTATCCATAAAATACAATAAAATATAAAGAAGAAAAGCACTGGGTTTTTTTATGGCAAAACCGGAATATTTTATCGGAGAGGCTCTAATTGGAGAGGCTCCTGATCTTGCTCATATTGATTTAATTATTGGCTCAAAGGATGGTCCTGTTGGGATTTCTTTTGCGAATGCATTGAGTTCACCATCTATTGGACATGGCGGGCTTTTAGCTTGCATCAGGCCGAATTTACTGTCTAAACCCGTTAGTTTGGTTATCCCAAAGGTTACAGTCTCCAAAATGGAAGAAGCAAATAAAATATTTGGTCCTGCTCAGGCAGCAGTAGCAAAAGCAATAGCCGACTCTGTTGAGGAAAATCTTATACCAATGAATAAACTTGATGAGTGGTTATTGATTGTAAGTGTATTTATCCATCCAGAGGCGACAGATTATCGAAAAATTTATCAATATAACTATGGAGCTACAAAATTAGCAATCCAGAGAGCTCTAAAGAACTATCCTCCTATAGAAAAGATCTTCTATGACAAAGATCGTGCTAAACATCCTGTTGCCGGATTAAGAGTCCCTAGACTATGGAGACCACCTTATCTGCAAATAGCTTTAGATCACCCCGAACTCTCACATCAAATGAAAGTTGTGCAACAATTACCTAAAAGTGACAGAATCCTTCTGGAGATAGGAACACCTTTTTTGAAAAAATATGGAGTAGAAGCAATTAAAAAGATTCGAGAACTCGAAACTGATAAATTTATTGTTGCTGATTTAAAGACGCTTGATGTTGGGAAATTAGAAGTTGATTTTGCATTTGATGCTACTGCAGACGCCGTTGTTGCGAGTGGTTTAGCTTCGTCATCATCCCTTGATAAATTTATTTTAGAAGCCCAAAGACTTGGAATTTATGCGTTTATTGACACAATGGAAGTTACTGATCCAGTTAATAAATTAAAACAGTTAAAGCAAATACCAGATGTAGTGATTCTACATAGGGCTATTGATGTTGAACTTGCAGTAGAATCGAAGTCACCTGATGCCGAACAACGAGCGAGATGGGCTTTGGTCCCAGAAATAAAGCAAATTTATAAAGATAAGAAATTAGCATCAGGAAAAGATCGTGTGCTTATTGCTGTTGCTGGAGGAATTGAACCTTCTACAGGCAGATATGCACTTGAAATGGGTGCTGATATTTTAATTATAGGAAGGTTTATCACTTCATCCAAGGATATCAAGAATTCAACAAGACAATTGCTTAATATCATACCTGGTTATTCAGATATTGATTTAAAAAGAATTCATACTGAGGATGATGATAATGCTATAAAGAAACCTACTTGGGATTAAAATAATAAACTCTTTTTTATACTTACTTCAATTAGAATTATATGAGTTTTTCTAAAATAAAAATCCCATCTACAAAAATAGAAATTTTTTTTAATTCTTTTTTGATTATGCCTTCATTTTAATCCATTACTTCTGTAGATACCCTATCTTCCATACCCCTCTTTTTCTTTCGGAAGATTTTATGGTGGTGCATTAATTCTTCTTCCAAAATTTTAATTTCCCTCCTGGATTTAAAAATTTCTTCCTTCTGATTTATTGCTTCAAAAATTTCTTTTTCATTCTTCCCTTGTTTGTATAAACCAATAAATTCAGTAATGACTTCCTCATTGAAGAAAATATAATGATCATTTATCGAGATAATAGCCCATGTTTCTTTATCTTGCTTATCAACGAGTTTTTTCATTGTAATTTTAACCTGTTGCAAGGAACTATTTAATTCCTGAGCAATAGCTCGATCTTCAATGACTTTATATTCTTTCATGAACCGAAGCATTTTCTTCTTAAAATTGAGAAAAAAGAAATAGTAGACAAAAAGAGAAAATATGAATATAACAATTAAGATTATGGAAATTATACTATTAAAAAAATAGACCACGATGATTGGGACAAGTGCAAAGTAAAACCAATATTTTCTTAATATAGATTTTAAAGTTTTAGCCCAATCCACAATTTCTACCCCGATCTCATTCTTATAGTATATTATTAATAAAAAACCCTTTATAAAAGTAACATAAAATTTTGAATTCTATCGAGTGACTGGACTAGCAGATCTGATTTTTTGATCTATTGTGGTGGTTTTTGACTTTTTTTGAGCTCTCTTTAATTTTTGTAAAGCTTCTTCAACAAATTTTTCTTTCTTTGAATATTTTTCAAATAACTCAGAAAAAGTGCTAATATCGATGTCCCTATTATCATATAAAAACTGTAGTTGTTTGATTACTCGTCCAATCGCAGCTTTTTCATTCCGAAGTGACTCAAATTCATTTATTCGAAATTTTGTATCAGTATTGAATTTTAATAATTCTTGTAATTCGCTTTGTTCAAGTCTTGTTGAAGGAAACCTGGTCAAATACATTGTTGATTTTGGAGCAATAAAAGGTATGTTTTCTGGAATAATGACAATTGGTTCAGGGTTATCTATCATTTTTGCATCAGTTGCCTTAATAACAGGTACGTCATTTTCAATAATCTCTCTATTGACTAAGGATAGATAACCAATCAATTGCTTTCTACGATCATCGGATAATTCTTCAGAATGTGTAACTAAATCTTCCCAAATATTTTCTGCTTTGAGAAAATAATAATTTGCTTTTTGTAAGTATAGTTGCGCCTCTTTGGAATACTGACGATTAAATGAAGGATTAGATAATGATCGTGCTTTCATTAAACAAGCTTTGCCATTGTAGTAATTTATTAAAGCTTGTAATTGTTGGATTTTTTTAGCTTCGTGCTGTTTTAGGTAATAAAAACGTTTTAATAGAGCAACCAATCCCGAATACATCTTAGAAGTAAGGGCATAACTTTTATTTTCCTCCTCTTCAATTCTAATTGCTAAATGTTGAGCTAAGAATCGCGATTCTTCTGATTTTAATTCAAGATATTCCGCAGATAAGCAGATACCAATATCTTCTTGACGAGTATGGGCTGTACTAAAATAGGACGCTGTTTTATAAGCCTTACTGCATTGTACCATGCATAATACAGCATTTTGGGTCATGTTCTCTTCTTCATAATTTTTAGACATAAAAGAATATGCTTGAGCTAGAACCCATAAAGCACGAGCACATTCGAAGTTTAAATCCCAAATCTTTATTTCTCGGTTTTCAATAGAGTCATAGAAAGTGGGTTGGATTTCTAAATCCTTTAAAATTTTTATTTGACTATAAAGTTTATAATTCACATTTAATAGAGTGATGTATTTATAGACATTATTAATTATCTCCATAGTGATTATTGATGTATCATCTTTCAATAAATCCTCTAATTTTTTTATCATATAATAACAGTACCGAATTTGTTGCATATGCTCTTCAGAAAAGAAAGGTTTGAGTTCAGGTGCGGGGAGTGGTTTGACTTTTTTTGGTCTTTTCTTCACGTTTAATAACATTTTAGCTCGTGCAATATAGTCAAGAGCAAGCGCTTGATTAATCCCGCTAATAAGACGTAATTCATCCACTTTTGAACTAGCTAATTGCTCCACTGTAGTGATTCCAGCCGACTTTAAAGATTTTGCGCCTTCCTTACTCAAGCCACTTAATTCTTCGATTAACATTATTGGACCTCGAACTTTGTAAAAGATATTTTAAATTATTCGTATGAATAATATAGGTAATGTCACTTTTTAAACTATCTTTCCCTTTTTCACGGGACAAAAGGGAATTCCCACACTTAAATATTTTTATATAGAGTAATCATTTAGTTGAATATCCAAAGTAATTTTAAAGTTTTAACATGAACAAATTAGAACATTATGCTAAATTATTTTATATATATTTATTTAACGATCTAGGTTAATGATACATATGAATTTGAAGAATAGTAGAAAAAAGTCGATTAAGACCATTTTATTAATCAGTTTGTTTTTAATTTTTAGCTTTACTCCAATTTCGCAATATTTAATCCCCATAGGAGGGGCAAACGATAAAACCCATGATGATAAAATATTATGCTTATCTGCTAAGAATAATCTATGCATTCATATTGATAATAATTGGACAGAAACCGCAACCACATATGATTGGTGTAGCGGTTCGGGATCATGGAATGATCCATTTACAATTGAAGATGTTGAAATTTTAGCAAATTCTACAGTTGCGGCCATTTTCATTAATAATTCACTGAATGAATATTTTATAATTAAAGATTGTATGATTTCTAATAATTCTACGGAAACTTTCAGTGCGGGAATAAGATTAGAAAATACAAATAATGGGAAAATCAAAGAATCATCATCTTTCAATAATTCAATTGGTATTCTTTTCATAAATGCCAATAATATAACCATTGAAGAAAGCGAAATATCTTTTAATAATCATGGAATATGTGTATGGCAGAGTAGTAGCGATAATATTATCCATGATAATGATATATTAAATAATTCATTAGAAGGAATTAATATCACCAACAGTGATGATAATATTATCTATTATAACGATTTCCTTAATAACACAGTACATGCAATTGATTCAGGTAACAGCAATTTATGGGATATAGGAAGTCAGGGTAACTTTTGGGACGACTATTTAGGAAAAGATGCAGATGATGATGGAATTGGAGATTCTTCATATGCAATTTCGGGTTCTGCGGGAAGTCAAGATAATTATCCAATTTGGTGGGATGCTCCTATAATTACTGTATATTCTCCTATACCTTATTCGTTATATGGATCTTCCCCGTTAAATTTTAGTGTTAGTACAGAAGAAGGAGTAGCTTATAAGTGGTGGTATACGATTGATAGTGATCCAACCAAAAATCTTTTTTCCACAAATGGGACTGTCAATGCATTTGTTTGGAGCTTATTAGCAAATGGATCACACACTATATTCTTTTATGTCAACGACAGTAACGGATATGAGGATTATAACGCGATTATTATATATAAGGATGTTGAAACTCCTTCAATTGATATTATATATCCAGAAACTCATACTATTTTTGGTAATAAAACGTGCAGTTTTACAATTGTTATCCTTGAATCTAATCTCAATTCAACTTGGTATACAGTAAACAATGGGACATCGATATTTTTTAATGGAATTTCTGGCCAAAATCATGGAAATATTTCTGAAAGTGAATGGGAATTGCAAACTAATGGAACTATATTCATTAATTTCTTTGCTAATGATACTATGGGTAACTTAGGTAAGAATAATATAACTGTATATAAGGACATCATTCCTCCTACCATTCAAATCAATAAACCAACTCAACATGAAATCTTTGGAAATACTCCTCCAGAATGTAATGTAACATTTGTTGATAGAAATGGGGTGAACACAACCTTATATTATTTGACCGATGGAATTACTACGACTCCTACAAAAGAATGGACTGGTGCTATATATCCTGCCGATTGGGATCTAATGTCTAATGGAACAGTGACCATTTTCTTTTATGTCAATGATACAGTGGGTAATGTAAGAATAGCGAATTTGTCAATCTACAAGGACATAATTCCCCCTAATATTCTTATTAATAATCCTCAACCATATGATTTATTTAGTGTCATTCCTCCTGTATGTGATGTGTCCTTTTATGATATCAACGGGGTGAATTCATCATGGTACCAATTAACTAATGGAACATTTACCACAATTTCACAAATATGGACTGGAACAATTGATATTAATAATTGGAATATGATGAAAAATGGGACTGTTACAATCATCTTCTTTGCCAACGATAGTATAGGAAACATTAATTCTGAAAGCGTAATTGTTTATAAAGATATTATTTCTCCTTATATTACTATTAACGAGCCAAAATCCAATGATATATTTGGGTCAAATCCACCTGAATGTAATTTGACTTTGTATGATATAAACAATATCGATTATGTATGGTACAAATTAACTGATGGAATCATCACCACGAATGTTCGTGAATGGACTGGAACTATAAATTTTGATGATTGGTCAGCTTTATCCAATGGTAGTGTTACTATTATATTTTACGCTAATGATACGCTAGGCAATATAGCCAATGCTAATGTTTCAGTGTATAAAGACATTATCGCTCCAATTATCAGCATTATCAATCCTAATCCCTATGAGGTATTCGGTGCCTTTCAACCTGAATGCAATATCTTATTCGAAGATATAAATGGAGTAGATGCCAAGTGGTATCAACTAACAGATGGAATTACAACTACAGACATTCGCGAGTGGACTGGTACTATTCATATCGATGATTGGAATATTATGACTAACGGCACTGTTAACCTTATCTTCTATGCGAATGACACATTAGGTAATATAGCTACTACTAATGTCTCAGTTTATAAAGATATTATTGCTCCTATTATCACCATTATCAATCCTAATCCTTATGAGGTATTCGGCGCCTCTCGACCTGAATGTAATGTAACATTTGAAGATATAAATGGAGTGGATTTAAAGTGGTATCAATTAACTGATGGTACAATTACTACAAGCGTTCAGGAATGGACTGGTATAATTTTATATAGTGATTGGAATTCAATGGCTAATGGAACTATAACTATTATTTTCTATGCAAACGACACATTAGGTAATATAGCAACTACTAATGTCTCAGTGTACAAAGATATCATATCTCCTTCTGTAATCATTAACGAGCCGAATTCGTATGAATTATATGGGCAAGATCCGCCTGATTGTAATTTAACCTTATATGATATAAATTCCATTGACAATGTTTGGTATGAATTAACCGACGGAATAACTACAACATATATTCGTGATTGGACTGGCATCATTAACTTCGATGATTGGAACACCATGGCTAACGGAACTGTAATCATTGTGTTCTATGCAAACGATACATTAGGTAATATAGCAACTACTAATGTTTCGGTATACAAAGATATCATATCCCCTTCAATAACTATCAATAAACCTAATCTTCATGAATTATTTGGTTATACTCCTCCTGGATGCGGCTTAACATTATATGACAGAAACTCTATTGATTACATATGGTATGAATTAACTGATGGAAGCACGATAACAAGTGCTCGGGAATGGACTGGAACCATCAATTTCGATGATTGGAATGCAATGTCTAATGGAACAGTTACTATTACTTTTTATGCTAATGATACAGTGGGTAATGTTGGGATAGCTAGTGTATCAATTTATAAGGATATAGTTGCCCCTAATATCTTTATTTATGAACCATATCAATATGATCTATTTGGTGTTGTTGCTCCTATATGTAACGTGACTTTTTATGATATCAATGGAATAAATGCATCTTGGTACCAACTGACTAATGGGACGCTTACAACAGCTTCACGTACGTGGAGTGGATCAATCGATATTAATGATTGGAACATGATGAAAAATGGTACAGTCACTATCATATTTTTTGCAAATGATAGCGTTGGAAATATGAATTTTGATAATATTTTCTTATACAAAGATATTGAATCACCTGATCTAATCATCAATGAACCTCTATCTTTTCAAGTTTTTGGGTATAATCCTCCTGGATGCGACTTAACATTATATGACAGAAACTCTATTGATTACATATGGTATGAATTAACTGATGGAAGCACAACTACAAGTGCTCGGGAATGGACTGGAACCATCAATTTCGATGATTGGAATGCAATGGCTAATGGAACAGTAACTATTATTTTTTATGCTAATGATACAGTGGGTAATGTTGGGATAGCTAGCGTATCAATCTATAAGGACATTTTTGGACCAGAGATTAACATAATCGAACCCCTTCCTAATCAAATATTTGGATTAACTCCACCTATATGTATAGTAATGATTTCTGATATTAATGGTGTTAATGAAACTTGGTACCAACTAACAGATGGTATAACCACTACAAACACAAGAATTTGGACGGGAGCGATTCATGTAGACGATTGGATGGCAATGTCTAACGGATCAGTGACTATTATCTTTTATGCTAATGATACAGTCGGTAATATCGGGACAGCTAGTGTTTCAATCTACAAGGATATAATTGGTCCTGACATTAATATAATTAGTCCTACCCCCCATAGTGTATTCGGAAAGAGTGTCCCTAATTGCATAGTGAATTTCTATGATATCAATGGAGTAAATACAACATGGTATCAATTGACTAATGGAATTATCACAACAACCCTCCGAGAGTGGAATAGTTTTATCTATTCAAATGATTGGAATGCAATGCCTAATGGGACGGTATTTATTGTATTTTTCGCTAACGATACATTAGGAAATATGTTTTCAGTAAATGTGAGTATATATAAAGACAGTCTTTCACCCATAATCATCATACACGATCCAGAAGATTGGAAGTTATATGGAATTACTGTTCCGGTAATTAATGTAAGCGTGATTGACGACCATCTTGAAAGTGTGTGGTATCAATTGGATAACGGGTCCGTTATTACTCCCTATCGAGAATTTTTTGGTTTTATTTATCAAGAAGATTGGGATTTAATCGGAAATGGAACAGTTATTATTCGGTTTATTGCTTATGACTCTGTTAATAATTTAGCCTCAGCTACATTGATTCTCAGAAAAAATATATTTGATCCTGTTATCATTATCTTAGATCCAAGTAATAATGAATTATTTGGTTTAAATCCACCAGATATAACTCTATATATTAGTTCTGCAGAACCTGACACTATTTGGTATCAATTATATAACAGTACTTTTTCTACTTCAATTTTAATTTGGGATGGATCCATCAACCTTAATGCTTGGCAAGCTTTCGGAAATGGAACGTTATTTATTACTTTTTATATCAACGATACGCTTGGTAACATCGGATTTGACACTATAATGTTAAGAAAAGATACGATACCACCAATCCTTTTCATTAACGCCCCTACTCCCTTTACTTTATTTGGTGTCACTCCTCCAGTCGTAAGTATTACTTGTTCCGATGAAAATTCAATTTTCTCTATTTACTATCAATTGCATAACGTTATAACAACTCCTTTAAGGATTTGGACGGGATCAATTTTATTAGCAGATTGGAATACTATTGGTAATGGTACGGTTATAATTATGTTTTATGCAGAAGATATTGTCGGTAATATGGCTTTTGCTAATCTTACAGTCCGAAAAGATATTATTGCTCCTAATATTTGGATTACTTATCCCGATATAAATGAATTATACGGTCATGAACGTCCTATACTCTATGTTATCCTTGATGATGGTAGTGGTATTTCAGAGATTTCTTATCAACTGAAAAGCGATAAGTATAATTCTTCAATAATAGATTGGAATAATCCCATTAGCATTTCCATTGTCATTCAAATCAATCAACAAGAATGGAATAAGGTTGGTAATGGTACGATTAACATCTATCTTTATGTCACAGATGTGATTGGCAATCAAGGCATTGCTTCTGTAATGATTCGAAAAGATATCATCGCACCATCTATATCAATACAATATCCTACTCAATACCAAAACGTGGGTAGAGATTCACCTTTCTTTCAAGTTGAAATCATTGATGGAAATTTATTATATTGTTGGTATAATATCATTGGGACAAATGTGAATGTATCTTTTTATTCGATTAATGGACCTTTTACTGGTAAGATTAACCAAACATTATGGGAATCAATATGGGATATTGTAGCAGTGGGTGACAACATCACAATCCGTTTCTATGCACAAGATAGAAAGAAAAATTGTAATTATAGCGATGTCTATGTTGTAAAATACATTGCACCGGAACCATATACACCAATTCCTCTTCCAATTGAACTTACTGATCTTATTTTTCTAGGATGCCTTGGAGCAGTTGCCATAACATTCCCTCTCATTATAAAAAAAAGTAGACTTTATAGTTCCAGTGATAAGAAACAAAAGAATGTAATACAAAGAATTATGTTATTAAGCATCATTTTATTAACTTTAATCAGTGTGGCTATTATTTTAACTTAATTTTAGAGATTTACGTGTAAAAATGAGGATCTGCCAAATCGCTTGGTTCTAAATACTTTTTATCGATTTTATCCATGCAATATTCTTCTAAAAGAAGAGTGCAATATTGTGATGAGTTGTATATTTTTCTAACACTCTTAAACAAGTTATCCTTCGAGATATTTCCTCCCTCTCCAAAATATAATTGATCACTAATATGGTATCGATTTAAAGCCAATTCAAATCGGAATAAGAAATTTTGTGCAAATAGAAATTTTCGAATATCAATGTAAAATTGAACTTTTTTATGGGGTTCTATGGCATCAAGCGCTTGTACAAAGACATCTGGTATTTGAATCCCTAAGGAAATGACGATATAATCAGTGTTGGCAGGATTGATAACTTGCATCGATTGGCGCTGTTGTCCTGGTGGAAACCCGAAAATATATCCGAATTCAATATTGGGGCTTTTTACCTTTTTTTTCAGCAATCCTTCTTCATTAAGATATCGAGCAATAAGTTCGTCTGCTTTTTTACTTTTTTGACTTGTCAAGACTAAAATCATATATATTGATTATATAATAAATATTTTACTTATTATAAAAAAGAAAAAAAAAAAGAGTAAGGATTAATCGTCGCATAGTTAACTGGCGATGAGAATTATAATAACCTCATGGGGAGTTGGGGATTATTTTTGATACAATCGTTTTGATGTATCCATATTAACTCGAAGCGTTGTTTTTCTTCGATACAGCCTTGCCACAAGGTTTCCCACATAACACATACTTGTTTACCAGGAATGGTATCATATTCAGGATAGCATGGAATTGCGCCATCAGGCCATTGGTTGCTATCTAACTCGATCGAATCGACTCCTGCAGGTAGCACAAAAGTGGCCATCCAGTAATCGGCATAACATGGTTCATGACCAAGATATGTCCATATTACATCAATATCACCTTTCCATTCTCCTTTCTGGCAGAGTGTAATAGATCCGTCGATAGGTTCATAACCACCGGTTACAACGACGGTGACCCAATAATTATCTAAATCAGCTTGAGTGATGCACAATGGAAGTACATCAGGCAAGTAATAATCATAAATTTCAATTTTACCTTGTTCTGTATCCATACAACAACAGCCTTTTTGAGCTACAGACACGATCGGATTGTATCCTGATAGATATGGATCGATACCAGCAATTTCTACTTGAAACTTTTTATATTCCAAGTTAATTGGAGGTTTTATATTATCAGAATTTATTAGAGAGCCCCCAACCAATGCAAATCCCAGAAAAATAGATACAATCAACGCTAAAAGAATCCCCGCAACGATAGAGAGATCCAACTTAACTCTATCTACTTTCATGGGTTTAAACACTATGCTTTTTTTTTAATCACCACTCTTATATAATATGAATTTAAGTAATTTAGCTTACCTAGATTCAATAATTATTTATGTCATACCTATATATTAACTTTGCCTTAATTTTTTTTTTAAAATTTTAAGCTAAAAATAATAAATTCTTTAACATCTTTTGCATAACGGTTGGAGTGTTGTTCCTTTTCCTTTGAAAATCTATACTGAGTAATAAGTTGGAAAAAAAGAATCAATTTCTTACGAAAAATTAAAATTTAAGATTTATATTAATGGAGAAATATCAATTGCAATTTGATTTTTTTATAAAAATAAGAATAAAAAATATATTTTGTGTTAATAAGTTGTCATATCTTTTTTTATATTCCCCGGATTTCAAATTCTGTCAACCTAAACTTCCTGATTCTACTTTATGGGTCGAGAATTTGCCTGGAAGATAGGTCCTATAAATTGGCTGTAGAGTATGCTATATTGCATTTGATTAGAGACTATTGATATCATTTCGCTTTCTTTATCGGTGGCTGGTCCAATGATTACTTCTTCTGCATCACGAGTGACAGCAAAAAATTCTCCCGTACTACTAAGTTGTCTGAATTGAATGTTTCCGAGTGCCATCATTTTTCTTATTATATCGCCATATTGACTCATATCCCAATGACTAGTTAACAAGAATCTTGCTGCTTTTTTCTGGTAAGCATATTCGCTTACGACTTGCAAGACTTCGGGAATGACATAAGGCATGACTACAATAATTGAAGATTTTGTTCTAAAGACGGCATCCTTAATCGCAGCAACCATGGCTTCTTTTCCTACTACTGGCCAAGTGGTTACTTCCGCTATTTCAGGAATTGCTGCTGAGGTATTGTAAATGTCTTTTAATTTTGCCTCATTCTTTTCTGCTAATTCTGTTGCATCATCAATTGAATTCATAAATTGAAGGGTAAAATCGGCTATTGCATCTTTAATGTTTTGAGTAGTATCACGAGTTGTGTTAGATAGACTGTTTTGAAGAGTTTTAGCATTTTGTTCATATTTAGATTTATGGTCTGTGAGCATTTGACTTAAGTTTCTATCGAGGTCTGCTGATTCATCACCCCATAAACTAATCTCATCAGTTATTTTTTCAGATGTATCTGCTTTTCCTGCTATGAATTTATTATCAACCTCTCTAATCCAATCAGCTTTAGTTTGTTTTACTTCACTATCAAAACCTGTGTAATGCTTTAATGAATCATCTTTGTGTTTATTAATTGCCTCATCATATTGTCTCTGATGTTGTTTTAGTGAGCTTTCTAAAGTATCTTTTAACTTTATAGTAGTATCTGAGCAATCCTTTACACCACTCGTTAGAGTATTATTAATTTCACCTGCCATGTCTGTAGCTAAGGTTTCTAATTGAACATTGATTGTTTCTTGCGCCTTTTGGTCAAGGTCAGTCGTTTCAGTCACTACATTATCATTTTCCTTGGTCATTATATCAGTAATTTCACTCTTTAATGTATCATTTGTATTTCTTGTATCTTTTATATAATTTTCACTACCATCTACGAAATTCTCTTTCATTGGCTCAGTATATATCAAAATATTTTGGATAGTTGTTTCATGTCGAGCCTTATATTTTTTCTTTTTTCCCATCCAAAAGAATCCTTTCTTAGCCATATCTGCTGAGAAATCAGTAAAACGATTTGCATGTTCTAATAGATTGTCAATCAAGGTTAACGTCATACTTTTAAACTCATTTGTTTGTTCAGTTAAAATTCTGTGTCTTTCATCCACAGTAGCTTTTAAGTTAGTGGAAAGTGTATCGGTTGTGTTTTTTAAATGGTTGAGATGTTCTTTTAAGAGACGAGAGATTCTCTCTTTTAAATCTGTAACAATCTTATCCATTCGCTCTAGATATTTTTCAAGAATTTGCTCCATTCTTGGTTTTAAATCACTGGCAATGGTTTTATGTCTTTCTACGTGATTATCTAAATCTTTTTTTAGTTCTTTTTCCAATTCATTAACTCTAGTTGAAAAATCACTTAATAACTCAGAGATAAGTTTAGTTAAATTATCTTTTGTTTTATTAATAGTATTTTCATTCTCTTTAATTTTAGTTTCTGAAATATTTTTCAAATCTGAATTTAGTGTATCTAAAATCTTATGGAGATTTTCTTCCAATGTCTTAGAAGTATCTGAAAATCTATTTCGAGCGTTATTAATTCGTTCTCTTTTATTATTGTTCTTTGTATCCGAATCTGAAAAAAAGTCTTTAATTTGGTTGTCAACAGCAGTCTCAACTTCATTTATACTTTTATCCTGAATCGCTTCAAGCTTTTCAAATCGTTTTGCTTGATCAGCTAAGATATGATCTTTTATTTTTGCTATTTCCTCTCGAAAGACTTCTGATTCCCCAATATATAATTCAAAATAGGGTTCAAGAGGAATAAACCTGTCAACTATGCCTGTTAGTTTTTTAAGAAATCCTTTCTCTACTAACCAATCCGTAATTTCTAAAACACTGTCATAAGTAAGTTCTTCATGGTCATCCATTAAAGTTAAGTAAACTTCAGAAGCTGTAGCTCTTGGTACTCTTAAATAAACTAAATAAATAAGGATTTGTTCCTCAGTAAATCCATATCTAGTGAAAATTTCCTTAGTAATTTCTTTTAGAGACATATGCATTTCTCCAAATTTTATATTCTGTTTTTGTACAAATTAATATTATTATATATGAACTCCTTTTCAATAATTTTATTAAATTACAAAGTGCATAATAATATTTTCAAATTATATGCTAAAATATAATTATTATTATTTTTAATTTTAAGGATTTCTTCATTCTCAGTATTCAAATCATTCAAAATAAAAAAGAAATAATTTATCACAAAATTTTTTAGTGGTTATTGAGATTAAACTTCAAGTGAAGTTCAAAATTTCAAACTATATATCAGCAGAATTCTTTAATAGAAAGTAAAGCTAACTGATTCATTCAGCATGATTATATACTTAATTAGGTTCATATTTAATTTCTAGGAATTGGAGATTTTGTGTTAAAAAGAAAACTTAAAGGAAGTAAAAAAGCTATAAGAAAAAATTGATGCAATTTTATTACAAAATTGAATCAGTATCTCAAGATATTATTTGAAATTTTTCTTCTCATGAGTAAATATTCTAAATTACATAAAATCTTAAAATTAACTTAGTTCAATTGGGAATAATTATTCCTTAATCCTTTTTATATAGACTTGATTTGTATAACTCAAAATTAAGAGGAATAAAAATGAAAAAATTAAATAAAATTCTTCTAAGTACATTCTTTTTGATGATGCTATTCTCTACTTTTGCCTCATTGAACGTAGTCGCTATAGAACCTCCTGTTGACACTTATGAAGTCCTTGGTGATACAAGACAACAAATGGTACAAGCAAATAATCGAACGATGTTTCGCTTTCGATATCAAACACAGTTAACATTTCAAGCTAATGTAAATTTATTTTTAAACATGGAGTGTGAAGCATTACGAATAGGTTTCAAAGATTTTATAGTTGAAATTGATGGAGATCACGATCTACAAATGAATATGACTTGTACAAGAGAGGAAATTCAGTTAGGGCTACAAATGGGTAATACATATAGAATAAGAAACCGAAATGTCTATCAATATCAAGAAGGTTTTGTTGCATATATGCAATGTAATGGGACATTCTTACAAGCGAGATTAAGAATACAAGCGACTAACCAGAATAGAGTAGGGACATTTGCTTACTATGATGAGGCGACAAGTGAATGGGTTGCTGTCACCACAAATATTGAGGATGGGTATTTAACTGCAACTATTAACCATTTTTCATATTGGACAATATTAATTCCAGAAGACGCTACATTATACATAATTATCGGAGTTGGTGTAGCTGTTATAGCTGTCGTTGTTATTATGGCTGTTATATATTACAGGAAAAGAAAATAGAAGATTAAAAACATTTTTTAAAATAATAATATTTTTTTTATTTTTCATTAAAATACAATATAGCAAAAAATTTGAGAATAAATGAATTTAAAAAACAACAAAATTCGTAAATTTAGTCTATTAATTTTATGTATCCTTATTTTCCAATTCACATTTTTTATATATCAAGTTTCAGCAAGAAAGGAAATAATACCTGGCTTTTCTATTACTGATAATGTTAATCCAAATGAAACTGTTATTTATCAATTTCCCAACAATATTATTTTTGGAGTTTCTACGAATGTTTTTATTGATATCAGCATTAATTATGAAAGTAGAATATCAAATCGCGAAATTTTTTTAATAATAAAAAATGGGTCACCAATATCCCTAAATATCACCTCAAAAATTGATATAGATGGCTTTAATTTAACACGGCAACCTGAAGCTCCAAGAAGAGGAAACAGTCAATATCAATATAGATATAATTGTGTTTATCGAATAAAATCTAATATAACAATTGAAAATATTACAATTCGAAGTTTAAAATCGGGTTTCTATGGGTTAAATCCCACTAGTCAATATTCAATGAGTGTTTATGAGTCCTCCTTAGATTCATGGCAACTCATAGACACAATTGAAAAAATAAATGAAAGTAGTTCTGAACATTACTTAGAAGGCTCCCTTATAGATATTGAAGCGGATACTGATTACTTCCTCACCTTCTTTGAAATAAGTGAAGCTTTTAATGAATGGTTTTGGGTAATTATAATAATGCTTCTTGCTGCTGCTTTTGGATCTATAGCGATTTTAATATCAAAAAAAGACTATTTTCATTACCTTAGGACAAGGCAAACCCCGATTGAAAAAGGAGCACATCGACTAAGCTTGGAGGAAGTCTTAGAAAATGAGAATAGAAACAAAATTATTGATTTAATTCTTAAAAGACCAGGTATTCATTTCAATGAACTTTTAAGAGAAACAGGAATTGCTGCCGGAAACCTAGTCTGGCATTTAGATATTTTAGAGACATATAAAGTAATAGGGAAACAAAGGATAAGTAATTTTATTGCTTATTTTCCATATTATCAAAAAAATCCTGTTTCAAATTTAAATATTGAATTGAGTAAGAGTAAACTAACTTTAGAAATCTTAGAAATGATTGAAAGAGAACCAGGTCTTTGGAATAACTTAATTACTAAGCGCTTAAAAGTTGATCATAAAACTATTCAGTATCACATAGACAAATTAAAAGAACTTGGATTGATTAATTTTAAAAAGGATGGGCGAAAGAAAAAAATTTATCCTAATCTTGATGCAGATTATTTCAATAATAAGGAATAGATTTATATTTCTTCTTGTCCATTGTTATATGATGAAATTTGATGGATCCTAAAAACCTTTTACAATTTTTAAAACAACGAAGATCAATTCGTAGTTTTCAAGAAAAAATGATAACTGAGAATGAAATCCAAATGATTTTAGAAGCAGGGAGATGGGCTCCAAGCGCTTCGAATAGACAACCCTGGGAATTTATTGTTGTAAAGAATAAAGAGAAAAAACAAGCACTCGCAAGAACAGCAACTTATGGTAAATTTATTGGAACTGCTCCTTTAATCATAGCTATTATAGGAAAAGTAAATCAAAATCCAAAATGGTATATTCAAGATACATCATTAGTTTCAATGAACATGATGCTTATGGCATGGGCTTTAGGAATAGGTACTTGTTGGATTGGCTCAATGGATCGTAACAGGGCAAAAGAAATCCTTGAACTTGGAAAAAATGATTTTGTACTCACAGTCCTACCAATGGGGTATATTGAAGGAGAAATTCCAAAACCCAAATCTAGGAAGCCATTAGAAAAAATAGCTAAAGTGCTTTAACTAATAAGTTAATTTATTATTATTTTGAACTTTTTACTTTTTTAAAAATTTTCCAAGTCTTTTTTTAAGTTCATCAGATTGACCTGTTGTAATCATTGCGATTGTTTCACGAGCTAAAACAGCTTCAATATTTAAATCCTGGTTTTCATTAATATATGATTTTGTATATCTTAAAGCCAAATGATCTTTAGATACAATTATATTAGCAGTTTTCTTCAAAATTCGGTCTAAACTTGCCACAGAACACACTTGATTTACTAGGCCTATATTAAAAGCTCTTTCGGCTGAGATTTCATTACCTAATAGCATTAACTCTTTAGCTCGCCCTTGTCCTACAATACTCGGTAAAAGTTTAGTGGATGCATTCGAAAAGAAAAGTCCTACTCCCACTTCAGGGAGCATAATTTTCGTATCGTTTGCAGCTATTCTTATGTCACATAATAGAGTATGTTCAAAACCCCCACCAATAACCCAGCCATGAAGCCCTGCTATTATAATTCCTGGGTGTGCTAACATGGTTCTTGTTAATATTTGCCATGTTTCTAAGAATTCAATTGCTTCTGCGAACCTTTGATTTGTAGAGAGTAAATCATATCCATATTTTAAATCAGCACCCACAGTGAAGTGCTTTCCATTAGCCCCGTATATCACACATATATCATTATTTTTAGCGCTTACATTAAAGCATTCAATTAACCTCTTAAGTGTGGCTAAATCTATTGCATTTCGCTGTTCTGGTTTATTTAAAGTTATTTTTCCAATATCTCCTTCTTTTTCATACAAAACAATTTCATTCATGTTTTAAACCTATAAAATTTTGAAATTATCTTAATTTTGATTAATATTAAAATATTATTGAATTTAGGTTATAATTATGGTGCTAGAAAAATTAGAGCCTAAAATAGTATGGAATATTTTTGAGGAACTTATCACAAAAACACCTCGACGCTCTAAGAAAGAAGAGAAAATCCGTGAGAAAATCAAAGCTTGGTTAAACGAGCAAACAGAATTAAAAGATTTAAAAATTGATATATTAGAGGATGACACTGGAAACCTAATGATTAAAAAAAAGGCTACACCTGGGATGGAGCATTGCCCAGCATTACTACTTCAAGCTCATTTGGATATGGTTTGTGAAACCAATCGACCTGATGGATTTAATTTTGATGAGGAAGGAATACCCATTAGAATACAAGAAAATAATGAATGGATTGATGCAGATGGAACTACTTTAGGCGCAGATGATGGAATTGGTGTCGCATTCGCACTAGCTTCATTAGTCGATATTGAAAGATTGAATTCTCATGGACCTATCGAGGTCCTCTTTACTGTTAATGAAGAAGATGGTTTTGATGGAGCTACTAATCTTGATCCAAAGGTATTTGATCTTCAAAGTAAATACATGATCAATTTAGATAGTGGACCGCTTGGAGAAATTACGATTGGATCAGTTTGTGGAGGGAGAACAATATTTATCAAAGAAGTTAAATGGTTAAAAGAGGATTCAATTAAAGATCTCTCATTTTTAGAGTTAAATATAAATGGTCTTTTAGGAGGTCATTCTGGAGCTGATATTCATTTACCCAGAGCAAATGCTAATAAGTTGATTAGTAAGATTTTATCAAACCTATACCAAAATTTTGAGATCTTCTTATGTTGTTGGAATGGGGGAACAGTTTCAAATGTAATAACGAGAAATGCAGATGTAAAGTTTGCTATAAACTCAAAAGATGAGAAAAACTTTGAAAAACAACTTAAAGAAGAGATCTCATTCATATATGATTATTATAAATCTATAAAAGAAGGAAATGAGATTTTAGAACCTAATATGAACATAACATGGAAAAAATCAGAACCTGATAAGTTTTTATCTTTTGAGGATACAAAGAATATTATTTATACAACCAGTCTCTTTCCTCAAGGAGTCTTAAGATATTCGCCTTTCTATGAAAATTTTCCTGAAACATCAAATAATTTTGCTATTGTATGGACAAAAGAAAATCAAATCATCATGCGTCTCTATCCTCGAAGTATCGTGAGATCTGAATTAAATTCATTTAGACGTTCAATGGTCCAATTAGGGGAACTTGGAGGGTGGCAAATGGATTTAAGATCCATTTTACCTGAATGGATGCCGAAACCTCATTCAATGTTTTTGAAATATGCAAGAAAACAATATGAATTAGTATATCAAAAATCAGTTAAAACAAGTCTAGTACACGGTGGTTTAGAAACAGGTATGATTAGTCAAAAGTTACCTGAATTAGAATTAATATCAATTGGTCCCACTGTTAAAGGAGAACACAGTCCGGACGAAAAATTAAAAATCGCTGATGTTGGTGTGATATATGAAGTTTTAATAGAGATAATAAAGAATATATCAAAAATTGAGAACTAACTCTTAAGAACTAGAAATTATTGTTTTTTTTTCTTTTCTTAACTTAAAATAAATCCATTTTCTTCTTTAGAAATGAGGTTCTGTTTCAAGAATTTGTCAAAGTGCTTTTGAATCATAATTAATTCGGCTACAAGTTCATATTCCTTAAAATCACTGTAATATTTATAGATAAAATTTTTACCTTTAAAATCTTCTACCTTAATTGGATTAATTTCTGAAAATTTTGATAAAATTCGTTCATCTCGTTTATAAATAATTGATTTATACTTTCTTAATTCTTCCCTTATATCCTTTTTACCTATAATTATTCCCTTATGACCAGTTACAGCTATTTCAATATCTAAATTTTCAAGTTTTTGAATTGACTTTTCAAATTCAAGTAAATCAGAATCTATTCCAGCATAAAATATAAAATTAGTTAAATCTATATCCGCTAAGAATGCGATTTTAGAATTTAACTCATAAAAAGAGCAATGTCCTGCAGTATGACCTGGAGTGTGAATAACCTTTAAATGATAAGAATTTACGATATTAATAACTTCATTATCATCAAAACATCTTTCCATTTGTGTGTTTTTTAATCTAAGACCTTCCTCTAACCAACCAAACGTCTCTGCTGCTGGAGTATTCAAGATACCATAATATTCATTGAATTTATCAACATTTTCAATCAAATATTTGTCATGATTATGAATAAAAAATTTGGCATTCGGGAATATTCTGTTTCCAGAAGTATGATCTTCATGCCAATGCGATAGCAATACATAATTTATCTGAAATTGCCTTTTTAAACTTCTTAGTAGTCTAGTCGAAATACCAGTGTCTATCAAATAATCACAAATCAGCATTGAATGTGAAAAAGGATATCTACCATCTCTAGCTCCCTTAATAAAATAAATATCTGGGAATTCCTCTAAAATCTGTTCAAAAAAAATGCTCATATCAAATTGAACTTGAAATATGTCTATGAAAAAAAACACTGTACAAATCTTAAATATTATGTTAACACCAGCACTTTAATCTTGTACAAATTTGAAAAAAATCTTGATGTTTTTAATCTTTTTTAAAAAAACAATAGTTGGATTATTTATTATTAATCACGGAAATATAAAATGTATTATAATTGCCCAAATTGCTCCAGTATGAAAAAACCCAAAATTATTAAATACTTTCCTCCTATTACTGTAAAATGTTTAGATTGTGAACATGAAAGCTTAGAAGAAAAGTTCATACAAAAAGAGAGGACAAAATTTATGGTAATTCATTGAAGAATAGGGTTTTTAATAATTTATTATTTTTTTTTAATTATTTTAAAGAAAATGTTATTTCTCTTCTTTTAAAAAAAACATCTTTCGACCTTCATGAACTTTAACAAATGAATTCTTATACTTTTCAATTTCTTCATGAATTTCTTCCAATTCTTGATTCTCCAACATTCTCTTGAATATGTTTAGCACTGAGAGATATAATTTAGGGACAAAAGTATCTATTTGTGAAAGTTGGTACGCTAAATCAATAATTGAAGAGTAATCAATTTTTAAATTAATTTCTCTATTTTTAATTTGCTGAATAATCTTTCTCTCTAATTTTTTTCTGGAGACATTGCTCCATATTAATTCATAAACAAAATAGTTTACAGCTTGTACAGCTTCTGTTAAAAGCGCTGTACCAGTTGCAATAGCTATACTACCGGTTAGAATATAAGCAGTCAATGTACCTAACACTAGTGTTATGCCTCTGTAAATTATGCTTTTCATCAGACTAGTTTTCCATTCAATCTTTTGAGAATTCATAAATCTTACCTCTACTTATTTAATGTAATAAGAATCAAGTTTCGGAATTGAATTATATTAAATATCTTTCCTAAATTTTAATGTAATTAACAATTAAAAAGAAATAAACAATTATAGGATTTATAATCTTCTTAATATTTAAATATATAGAAAAATTGATTTATTTTTAAATAGTTTAATAACTTTCGACAGAATAAACGTCACATTGATTGTCTTAAATAATGAAAAAATATAACTAATATTATTTACTTCAAAGCGTAATAGCAACGTTTAGGAGAATGAATTTTCCCTTCATCTTTTAATTCTTTAATTATTTTAGAGACCTCCTTTGAATCTATCCCTAATTCAGAAGCAATTTCACCTGGACGTAAGGGTTTTTTGGTACTTTTAAAAATCTCAATAACTCTTTCTTTTGTTGACATAATTTATTATAGTTCTGATTGAGTATAAATTTTAAGGTTTTTATTATCATTTAAATCTATTTAATAACTTTTAGCTATATAGACAGTACATCTAGCAGGTTTTCCACATACTAAACAGGTTGCAAATTCATGCTTTTCTTCATCAACCCTTTTACCACGCACAAATCCTTGAACTTCTTTTTCAACTACTTCAGCACATCGGTATCCATCCATATCAATTGAACAAAACCCACAACATACAATCTTTCCATTATTAATTGCTTCAATAGCAGCATCTTTTTCATAAACACATTCTACCTGAGATTCAAAATCTATCATTGATTTTTCCTTGATTTCTTTTGTATAATTCTCAGAAATTTGCTTTATCTTAGATATCAAATCAGTCTCTTTTATAGTAAATCTTCTTTTATCGTGTCGTTTTACAATTACAATTTGTTTCTTCTCAATATCCTTAGGACCGATTTCAATTCTGATAGGTACTCCTTTTAATTCCCAAAAATAATACTTATTTCCAACAGACTCATCAGAATCATCGATTTTAACAATATAATCCTCTTTTAATTTGGAATAGATTTCTTTAGCCTTTTCATTAACAATTTCTTCCTTCCCCTTATATATAATAGGAATGATAATAATTTGAATTGGAGCTAAATCAAAAGGTAAAATTAAGCCTTTATCATCACCTAAATATGCTATCATTGCTCCATAATTCCTACTCTGAGCAGGTCCGTAGCAAGTTTGATAAGCATATTTTTCTTCCCCATCCTTATCAAGAAATTTTACTTCAAAAGGTTTAGCGAAATTTTGTCCTAATAAATGTGTTGAAGGAAGTTGTAGAACTTTTCCAGAACCCATCAATGCATCTGCGGCATATGTATGAATGGCTCCTGGAAATTTATCCCATTCTGGTCGTTGAAAAAAGATTATAGGAATACAACATTCATCTTGCAAAATTTGGTAGGTTGTTTCCATGTCTTCTTTGACCTGTTTCATGGCATCTTCCATTGTAGCAAATACATTATGCGATTCAATCCAATGAAATTCTCTGCCTCTAAAAAATGGTCTTGTCATTTTACCTTCATATCTCCATACTTGACAAGATAAATATCTTTTAAATGGGAGGTCTTTATAACTTCTTATCCATAAAGCATACATCTTATAAAGCGCAGTTTCACTTGTGGGGCGTAATGCCAAACGTTCTGAGAGCTTACCAGAACTTCCCGCTTCTGTAACCCAGAACACTTCAGGAGAAAAACCCTCAACATGCTGAGCTTCTAATAAAAAATTAGATTCAGGGATGAGAGAAGGCATAGTCAATGGGAGATGACCCTTTTTATCTAACAAATCCTCTGTTTTGTGATACATTTTTCTAATAGTGATTGTTGCCCATTCTCTATAAACAACAAAACCTTTAATATTATATCTAATATCTGCTAATTCTGCTTTATTAATTAACTCGGTATACCAAGCAGAAAAATCCTCATCCTTAGATATAATTATTCCCGTTAAAGGGGCTTCATTTTTCTTTTTTCCCATAATCTATTTTAAAAATTCGTGAAATTATAAATATTTTATGAGTAAGAATATAGAATTATGAAATATAACGTTTAAAATGAATAGTTTAAGAAACCTTTAGTTATTATCTGGCAATAATATGGCATCTGTCAAAACTAAACCACCATAAACAACAACCTTATACTTTTTCGATTCTAAAAAGCTTTTTATAGCTTCTCCTATTTTCTCAATTTGTATATTTTGAATGCCTTTTGAATAATCTATGACGGATTCCACCGTTTCTAGCACAGTTTTATGATCTTGTTGAGGTTTAAGGATAAATACAAATTTAGCACCAGCTATTTGACCTATTTTTTTTATTTCTTGTTCCAAAGGACCAATGGAAAAATATTCTCTTTCTCTCTTTTCAAATTTTTCAGCTATGGTTTTTTCTAAATAATCTCTTGTTACCTTATCGTAAAATGCAGTTAATTCCTGTGCGGAAATTTTAGAGAACTTTCCTGAAATCAAATCTTCCTTGTCTTCTATAAACTTTATTAGAGTTTCATAATATTTTTCATCTATTTTATGATACTGCTCAACATTCTTCACATAATCAGTTAATTTATCAATTAATTCAAAATAGAATTTTAATGAGGATTTTATCTTTAATTTGTCGTTAAGCTCTTTTATTTCAGGGTAATATTGCTTCAATATTTGATTAATATTTCTATTACATTGAGCACATAATTTAGCAATCTCATCAACGCAACTAATCGACTTTTTATTGAGTTGTTCTAAAACTTCTGTATCTAATTTTTTTAAGTTTTCAAAAATCTCTGCAATTTTTTCCTTGTATTTTTTTTCAATATAAGCCATATTAACAAGAAGATAGAGTAGAGATTTAAAATATTATCTTTTTAATTCGCTATATCAATGAAAAAGACCATTTAAATGGTTAATGGTACCCCAAAAAAAGTACCAACTGTCATAATTGTACCACATATAAGGGAGACAGTAAAATTATCATTGAGTTGAAATGAAAATAATTCTACTAAAGGTGCTGAAATTCCTCCAATTATTAAAATTAGGGGGTGAATATGTAGAGTCGTAAATAAGATGAATCCACAGATTAATACAGCACCATAATATGCAAGAGTTCCTTCAATAGTTTTTTCAAAAATAGTATGTCTTCCAAAAGCTAAGCCAAATACTTTTGAGAAAATATCACCAAAAATCAAAAAAGTTAATGCTGTTATTGCAATCGATCTTTCAAAAAGCAGCATGGTAATGAATGCGGCTACAAGAAATAACGTCATCGAAGAGAACTTCTTTTCCTCACCTTTTCTAAAAATGGCTTTTACTTTAGTTGTCAATAACAAATTCGTTTGTTTATTGATAAACCTAGTAATATCCAAAATAATAAAACATAATCCTACAATGCCTATTATTGTGAGTGCTATTCCTTTGGAAAGAAATACATAGAACAAAATAAATAGTACAGCAAATGGTCTTGTTGCTGTTCTCCACCAATGAAGTTTGAAATTTTCATCTTCTATAACCATCTTTTTCTTGCTAATAGTATTATAAATTCCTATTGAAACTATGTACCCTAGTATTATACTTAAATAGATTGTGTATTGAGCTTCTGGATAATAAATAAAAAGCGCATACGCAAGTACAGGGATAACCATAACGCCTATAATCTCCCCAACTTTGGTTACATACCCAAAGATTGCGACAATAATAAAGAGATATAATAGGATAAAGAAAATGTCAAAACCATAGAAGAAATAATTGATAAGGTAATATAATAGAATCCCTGTAGAGGTTGCCATACCTTGTCCTCCTTTGAAGCCTAGATAGAATGGAAATATATGGCCTACTATTGCTACAAGCCCACTAATTTGTATGAATATATAATCTGCTCCAAGAAGACTTGCGATAAACATGGATAGTAATCCTTTAAGAACATCATAAATAGCCGTCGGAACTGCATATGCTATACCTAAAGTTTTATAAACATTTACTGTACCTGCATTTCGCGTTCCAACTTCTCGAATATCAATTTTTTTTAACCTACCAAAAATGTAACCCGGATTGATTGTTCCAATTAAATAACCAATACAAACACTCAATATATTTACTAATAAAATAATAGCATCCAAAGAAACTACACCGAATTATGATAGTATACTATTATATATAAATCTGTTTTAGAGATGCTGATATTTTGAAGGTAATGTCGAATTACTCAAATAAAAAGTTAAAATACTGTTAAAATAAAGAAATTTGATACAACTATCAATCATAATTTAATTTATTTTAAATTTAGATTGTTAAAATATTAAAAAAAAGAATAATAAAAAACGTTCCAGTTAATTGAAAATAAATTAATCTTTAAAAAGACTAACCAATCTAACCGAGTTTGCTTTTTA
>JBHLLO010000013.1:0-60459 GCA_048885535.1 Candidatus Hermodarchaeota archaeon | reverse complement strand
TGTATTGCACTTTCTGAAGAATACGTAGAATCTACAATGAGATTTATACAAATTCTTCATAAATTAGGGTATATAAGTAAGCAACTCAGTGTTAAAGATATTTTTGATTTTCGATTTATACATGAAATTCACCCCGAAAAAGAGCATTACTCTGTATAGAATTTTTACTTAGAAAAATCATAGAAGTTAGTAAAATAAAAAAAAAAAAAAAATTAAAGTTGTGATTCATCGATTTTTGGCATTTCTTTTGAGGTTAAGTTTGAGTGAATCTCGCCGTCAGGTAATTCAAATTCTTTTAAATTTCCGTTCATGAATTCCTCGTATGCTAGCAAATCAAAAAAACCATGTCCACTAAGATTGAAAAGGATGACCTTCTTTTCATTATTTTCTTTAGCTTTCAATGCTTGGTTAATTGTTTCTTTTATAGCATGTGCACTTTCAGGAGCAGGTAGAATTCCTTCAGTTTTAGCAAATTGAAGACCGGCACTAATTACTTCCGTTTGATGATGCATAACGGTCTCAATAATTCGATTATTATGTAAAATTGAAATAATGGGAGCTATTCCATGGTATCTTAATCCTCCTGCATGAATTGGGCTTGGGATAAAGGTGTGGCCTAAAGTGTGCATTTTTACAATAGGTCCTTTCATCGCAGAGTCTCCGTAATCCCATCTATACTCTCCTTTAGATACACTTGGACATGCTCGAGGTTCCACACCGATTAATTCCATGTTTTGATTAATCCCATTTAATTTATCTTTAACAAATGGAATCATCAAACCAGCAAAATTTGAACCACCTCCCATACAACCAATTATAATATCAGGGCTTTCAATACCAGCTTTAGCGAGTTGAATCTTTGCTTCTTGCCCTATGATAGTCTGGTGTAATAATACAAAATTTACAACACTTCCAAGTGAGTACTTTATTTTATCACTCCTCATACTGTGCTCTAGTGCTTCAGATATCGCTATTCCTAAACTCCCTGGATGTTCTAAATCTTTTTCCAAAAAGATTTTTCCAGAATCAGTTAAATTAGAAGGGCTCGCATATATTTCAGCATTAAATGATCTCATCAAAACTTTTCTCCCTGGTTTCTGATAAAAGCTTGCTCTTACCATATATACCGTACAATTTAGACTGTACAAACGACACCCATATGCTAGCGCAGAACCCCACTGCCCCGCACCTGTTTCTGTAACTAATTCTTCTAATCCTTCCTTTTTTGCATAATATGCTTGGGCTATAGCTGTATTAGGTTTATGTGATCCAGTAGGAGAACATGACTCATTTTTATAAAAAATTTTGATTTTATCTCCTTTAATACCTAAATCTTTCTCTAATCTAAAAGCACGATGAAGTGGACTAGGGCGATATGTACTAGCAAAAATTTCTCTCAATTCCTTAGGGATAGGAATAAAAGGATCAGAAGAAAGCTCTTGCAATACACATTCTTGCGGAAAAATAGCAAATGCCATTTCTTGAGGAATTGGTTTCTTATCCATTGGATTTAGTAAGGGTGTCATAGGGGAGGGCAAATCTGGTAAAATATTTACCCAATATTCTGGAATCTCATTTGGTTGCAATAAAATTCTTCCATTAAAGATGTCTGACATTTTATATACCTTTTGCATTTACTTTTTCACATCTTAAGATGTGTATCATTAAAAAATTGGAAATCAATATAATTAATGCCCACTTAGAAAGAAAGATTAATATTTAAAAGCAGAATAGTAAAGAGAAAAAATAAATCGAAATAATAACTGATGCAATTGGCTTTATTGCCAATGCCAAGGCCACTGCCAAGATATAATTCTTAGAGCTGCCATAACTTTAAATAAATAGTTATCTGAAAATATTTAAAAGTTACATTATTAATTTGAAATAAAAATCTTTCGAATTTTTCCTAAGATAGTTTGAATAATTCAATTGCCGGAAATTGTTTTATAAAGCAAGGTGTTTAATATGCTAAAGTTTTGTTTTATCATTGCTGCTGAACCATATAAATATGAAGCAATGGATACAGTGATTAATCTAGGAGAAGCTATTATTAAAAAAGGACATCAGGTATTAGGTATTTTCTTCATTGGGAGTGGGGTATATAACATTCACAAAAATAGGAAACTATTTAGTTCAATTCGAGATTTACCGAAAAAGCTTCAAGAATTCATTGAGAAAAGTAATGCTAATGTAGCTGCATGTAGTACCTGGGTAAGTATAACAGGATTAAAAGAATCAGATTTTATCGAGAATGCATGTTTAGATGGATTAGGTGGTCTTTCAGAATTAATTGGTAATTCTGATCGAGTTATATTTTTTGGACCAGGGAGGTGAAGAAATATTACTTCAATATTAATTATTTGTGAAGATTCTCCCTTTGGAAAAAATTCGGCTGTTGAATCAATTAGACTAGCTGCTGGAATTATAAGTATGGGAGATGTGGAGGCTTGTCAAATATTATTTTTAGGAGATGCAATTTTATTTCTTAATAAAAATGTAAATCCTTCTGGCTTGAACATGGATTCGCTTGATGATATGATTAGGTTAATTGAATTATCGGAATTGCCCATTCTAGTAGCACATGAAGATCTTATAGCATTAGATCTTGACAGAAATGACTTAATTCCTTATCAACACTTAAAGGTTATAGATTATAAGACTATCTCTGAATTATTATTAGATAATGATTTTTGTTTTAAATATTAAGAGTATGTGATTGAATTGGAAGACCTTAAAAATATAATTTACCTTTTTGGCTATAGTATAAATAGTTATAAACCTTTTATCAAACTTATCAATATCATATATCAGCAGAAAAAATTGGGAGCAGAGATCACATTTGTTTTTATGCATGATGGCGTTATAGGTCTTACTAAAAAGCCTGAAGTAAATCCCCAATTATCTACGCTTCTAGATTTACCAATTTCTTTCTATATTCTTCTTCCCGATCTTAAAGCCCGTGGAATCAATCCAAATGATATAGTGGATAAAATCAGCAAAATTGAATATGAAGAACTTGTTGATCTTCTAGTTTCGAATTCAAGAATTATCTCTTGGCTCTAATAAGTAGGTGAAATAATTATTTTGAAAAATTGCCTAATCTGTTTATCTTAATATTGAATTTCATTAACCATAATTCGAATATAAATATTTATATATTCGTCTGGTGATTTAATAATTATTTATCTTTTAAAGAAATTCAATTTAATAAAAAACAGGGTTTAATATGAAATCAAAAAAATGGTTAGTTTACATAGTAATCTTAAACCTTTTTCTAATAAGTGCAATATTTCAAGGAGTAGAATCGCATACTCCTAAGAGTAATGCAGTGGGTGATTATACTCTTGGATTTGAAATTACAGATTATTTTGAATTCGTATGTACAGAATTTGATACTACTGAATTAAATAATGTGTTTGGAGGAGACTGGGTAACTGATGTAGGAGATTATATGTGGTGGAATGGATATGTAGCACCGGCTGCTCTTGGTCAGAAGTCCAAATTTGCAATTGAAAATATTACAGTTCATCCTAGCTTGAGTGATTGGTGGCAATTTACTTATGATGGGTGGGGTTGGATTGATAAAACCACTTCTTTTGGAGCTCCTGTAAGAGATGATTATACATATAACCTCCCTATGAGCTCCTCGGGAGAACTCTGGAATCCTAGTGTATGGATGGTAGCAATACCCGTAGATTTATATTTGGCAAATTTGTCCTATGCGTCATTATTCACAGCCTATGATAATATTATTAATTACACTGGAACAGATATAGCTGATTATGAAGTAAATTGGATTTATGATGTAAATACAGGTGTCATCAAGAATTTTGTGATTAAGAACGATGCAGATACAATTATTTTCGAATTATGGGGTTTTGAGTTGAAAATTTGGACCGCGGAAACTTATAACTGGATTGTAACTGAATTAAATGTCGCGGAATTAGGAGATGTATTTGGAGGTAATTGGGATACAGATTTGAATACATACTGTTGGTGGGCACTAAATAGCCCATCTGAGGCTGGGAATAAGTCAAAAATAGAAATAGAAGATGTTCTTAATCATCCTACTGCTGATTGGTATCGATTATATGTAGATGGATGGAATTGGAAGGATAAAGAATTATTGCATGGTGGTGTTCCGGATCGAGATGATGTTTGGTATAATCTACCTATGGATCCAACTGGAAATACCTGGAATCCATCTGTTTGGATGATTCCTACACCTGTCGTGACATACTTAGAGGAACTTTCATATTTTGCTGGAACTAGTGCTTCAGGTAGTACAATAACAGTATCCAGTTCTGATGTAGAATCTTATGAAGCTATATACACTTTTGATGAAGATCTTGGCGTGACAGATCTTTTCCAAATTAAAAATTCGCTTGGTACAGTTATCTTTGAAGTAATTCTCATGGAGTTTAGCTTTCCCGCTGGAAGTGAATTCGAATGGAGAGTAACCAAACTAAATGATGTCGAGTTAGAAAATGTACTAGGAGGTACTTGGGAAACTGATATAGAATCCTTTTTTGGACCAGGTTGCACTGAAGTTGGTGTTAAAATGAAAAGACATGTTACTGACATTTTATTATCCGGAAACCTATGGTATTTATATACTGATGTATGGGATTGGACTTCACATAGTTATGGATCAGAACCAAATTATACCACGAGCTTTGGTCTATATTGTGATCCTGAAGATGGATTCTGGGGAGGTTGGATGTGGGTTACACCGTTTCCGCCTTATTATTATTTAGTAGGACGTTCCTATGCTCCCGGAAGTCAGTTATCTGGACTAGTTGTCACTCAAAATAATACTGCCGTTGAAGACTATCAATTAAAATATACATATGATGCCATTCTCGGTATTTTAAAAACAGTTCAATTATTAAATGATGAAAGCATAGTTATCTTCGAATATAGATTAGTTTCTGCAGCAGTCTCCCCTGGAGGAATACCCGGATTTGATACATTTTTAATTATCAGCAGCGTTTTTCTAATGGTTGGATTAATATCATTAATAAGTATTAGAAAAAGAATTAAAAACTAAATTCCTTTTTTATTTTTTAATTTATTCATATTATATTTTTGGATAATTTAATTTGATTTTCGTGAAGAAAAATGGCAATAGTTATAAATTGGTTGGCTGTGATTGTTATTGCTATAATATATTGTTTTATTATCTTTTTCTGGTATTATCCCCCTATTTTTGGGAATACATGGCTTAAATTAGTAGGAAAAACAGGTGTAGAAAAGTCAAAGATAATTAGAGAGACCATAATAATGGTATTTACCAGTTTTGTGTCAGTACTGATACTTGAAATTCTTATGGATCTGACTGGCATGAATGATATACTCTCGGCACTACTGCTCAGCTTCCTCGTGTGGATCGGATTTATAGCAATGGTTGCTGTAAACCAGAATATCTTTAACGATAGGGGAATTAAGTTATTTTTTATAGAATATGGAGCTTATCTAGTGGCATTACTAGTTGGTGGAATCATTTTAGCACTATGGCAATAAATTAATCAAATTTTTTTTTTTTTTTTTTTTGTATAGAAATATTGAATATCTTTCGGAAATTAATTGAATACTTCTACAATTTTCATTTATTTTATAAAACTCTTATATTATTCTCGCGAATATCTTGAAAATTTTATAATTTCTAACACGTAGGTTGATATATGCCATTAGTAATTGAATAATTAGAAGTCAAAAAGAAATGAAAAATATTAATTAAATAGTGAGATATAAGATGAAATATCATAGAAGATTAGCAAATGGAGGGCACATTTTTGGGTTTATCATCGCAACATTATTCATCATATGGAGTATATTTGCGTTTATGGATATGTTCTGGAATTTCGGAACTGATTACGTGGGTTTTATTTGGTTAGGGTTCGGACTTTTAATTATATTTGGACAAATCGGGGACATGCTGAAAAGAAATAAGATTAATCATAAGATAAGAAATTTGGTTCTTGAGCAATTTCAAGGCGATCCGAACGTTACTCTCGAGGAAATAGCCAACACTACTTGGTTATCATGGAAGAGTGTGAGAAATATTGTCTTATATTTAAGAGCCAAGGGATATCTATCCATTATACCGAATGGTGATCTGTTAAATGTTAATCCAGTGCAAAATGTTCCCATAATGACTGTATCATCAGCAACAACTCACACCAAAACAACGGTAGATTCACCTTCCGAGCTTCCGAAGTATTGCCCGGATTGTGGTGCTAGAGTAGAAAGAGGTACAATCCAGTATTGTACTTTCTGCGGGTATGCTTTTTTCTAAAATCTTATTAAATTAGACTTTTTCTGATTCAAAGAATCTCTTTCATTATTAGAACTTAAAAGTAGTAAAATAAAAAAAGTAATTTTATGGTATATATATTTATTTTACTACCTCAAAATATATATACCATAGCTCATCGTCATCAATGAATTCTGTTCCTAAATGTTTATGTTTGGTTTGTTTCGCTAAATCTCTAGGAACACTCTCAGATGCAGGTTTATAGTCAGTAATAACCTTTAAAACAGTTCCAGGGCGCATTTTCATTAATTCCTTCTTTGTTTTAAGCGCTGGAACGGGGCAGACTAATCCACATACATTTAATTCTTGATCAAATTTCATGGTCTTTCTCCTTAACTTATTCTTAATTTTTAATAAAATTCTATTTATTCACATATAATTGAAAATAGTGGTTCATCCATCTCTGGATCTGCTTTCATTTCTAGTTCCATCAACTGGACTAGACGAAGGGCTTCATATCTAACCTTCTTTGTATCGATTCCAGTCTTTTTTGCTATATCACTTATTCTACTAGGTCCTTGTAGCGAGATATAATCTAATACTTGTTGTCTGGGGGTCTTTTCAAAAGTCATAAGCTCTCTCTTTGACTTTAATTTGATTGCGGTTTTCAGTTCTTCTTCATTCACTTTACCTTGTTCAAATAATCCTTTTTCAATAGCTTTTTCGACAAGATTCTTTCCACGCTCAGTCCAAATTACAACTGTAGTATATCCCTTTTGTGAACCAACATCCCCCGCAGTGATATCTGAGTAAATCGCTGGAAAATCTTGACAGTGAGAACAGAAATGATTACAACTTAAACATCTACGTGCTTCTTGTAAAGCCATATCTTCATTAAATATCTTATCAATTTCTTCAAAAGACCAACTTACTTCTTCAGTTGCTTCCTCTAATGATTCTGGTTTTAAAGAATAATCTTTTGGAGGTTTTTTAGGTCCAGTGAAGAATGAATTTGCTTTTTTATATCTTCCATCTATTAAATTCTCTCCTTTTAAATATCTATCAATTGAGATAGCCGTTTCTTTTCCATGTGCTATTGCGGCGATAGCCACTGCTTTGGAGTTGTTAATAATATCTCCCCCAGCAAAAACACCAGTGATATTCGTCTCAAAAGTAATTTCATTTACCTTGATTTTATTGTGTTCTTTTTCTAATTCATTATTAGTAGCAATATCAATCTGGTCAAAATCGACAGCTTGACCAACTGCTATTACGATATCATCAACAGTAATTTCAAATTCCGATTGTTCAACTTTATTTAATGGTCTCCTGCCATTTTCATCAGGGCTTCCCCATTCTATGTTATAACAATTCAAAACTAATTTTCCATCATCATTTTGCGTAATTTTTGAAGTAGATGTTTTGAAGTGATAAAGCATAAAAGGCATTTCATTTTCAGGAATATCCTTTAGAACTAATTCTAATTGTTCTTCTGACATGATATCCACTAAATGAATTTTTTCTGCACCTAACCTTAATGCTGTTTGAGCAACATCAACAGCAACAGGGCCACCTCCAATTATCCCTATAGTTTTTCCCTTAAATTCTTCTTCATTTTGCCAATAACGATATTTTCTATCCATTAAAAAAGTGATCGCAACAAATACATTTGGAAGCTCCTCTCCTTCTAAATGTAGCGTTCGAGGTTTATATTGACCTGTTGCAATAAAAATTGCCTTAAAACCACTATTTTTTAAATCTTCGATGGTCATTTCAGGTCCTAATGGTTTATTCAGTTCGAGTTTAATACCAGATTCTATTATCCGTTCAACATCGTAATCCAAGACATAGTTCGGTAATCTAAATTGGGGAACTCCAAATCGTAACATACCCCCTGTCTGTTCGGTTTTTTCAAAAATAGTTGGTGCGTATCCCATTCTTCTCAAATAATAAGCAGCTGTCAAACCTGCGGGACCAGATCCAATAATTGCCACTTTTTTGGTATTCTTCTTCAATTTTGGTATGTTTTTTACATCTTTTTTTGCTTGTTCGATCTCCCATTCTGTTACAAACTTTTTTAATTCTCGAATAGCGACGGGATGATCATCTCCGATCAATGTACATCCATGCTCACATTCGTTAGTGCAAATACGACCACATATTGAAGGTAATGGATTGTTTTCTCTAATTAAATTAACAGCATCTTGATACTTACCTTGTCGTATTAATGAAATATATCCTTGGGCATTAACTCCCGAAGGACATCCATTACAGCATGGAGAACATACCAAACCTTTATCTGTTTCCTCAGTACGAATTTGTGAATTACAGAATAATCCAATTTTTAGGATATCTCGTTTCATTCCCTCTTCGATTTCAGCCGCTCCACGCATTTCACAGGGTACACCAACAATACCTATTTGATCAAAAGTTTCACCGGTAATTTCTACTAATCTTTCTAAAACTCCAGATCTACCATAAACTACTCCTGCTTTCTCAACTACTTCATCAGGATTTGAAACAACTTCTGCAATAGGTTTTTCCTCTTCCTCTTGGACCATTACAATCTCTTTTAGCATCTGATCCTCTAGAAGTTCCTTAACGAAAGTGGTGATAAAACCTCCACTCGCAGCTTTAGAAAGAATTTCAGGATTTTTACTCCTTAATGAATATATTGCTAATGGTTCCCTTTCTTCAAAGTTTTTCTGAATAACCTGAGGGCAAATTTGATAACATTTTCCACAGTCTTGACCATCTCTTTCTAAAATACAATAATCTTTAAGGGATGGGCGCTTTACTTCCATCTCAATATGTTTGCATGATCCCGCACATAAACCACAACCTTGACAAAGACCAGCATCTATAATTTCAGCTCTTAATAATTCAAAACTCACATTTATCCCTCTTTAATTTTTATTTCTTTTACAATTCCTATTGAATCAATCGTGAATTCAATTGAACCATTTTTATAGGTTCCTTCAACCACATCAAAAACATGGGTTTTGTATTCTTCAAAATTATCATTCTCATTGATCTTTGCTTTAAATCCACCATAATAGAGATTAGATAAATTCATATTACCTGCAATTTTCCGTATTTTGTCAGTTACCTCTTTATACCTTTTGGGGTCTCTAGATGCGATTATTTCTATTGATTCGGTTTCCAAATCTAATAATTCTTTTCGATATTGTTTTGTAGTCTCACTTACTTCTATATTATTGGCTTGTTCATATGTCTCTAAGACTTTAAGAGTTAAAGAAATTGAATGATCTCCTCCTAATAAACCTGTAATTAAAGGTAATTCCTCTATTAATCTGCCTGTAAACACATCTTCCAATAAACTTCCTGAAGAATTAATTCTACCTTTAGGTAATCCAGAGGTGGATAATGTAAATCGAAAGAAGTTACCAACAATATCTGGTAAACTTGCAGTCACATCGTCTTCATTATCTGCTAGTTTATCTGTTGCTCCTTTTTCTGAATGCTCTGTAGCGACTTCAATATTTCCCATTAATGTTCCAAACATTCCGAGCATTCTAGTTCCTGAACGATCGACGATTGGTTTACAGCCACGACAAGGTGCATTGTAATCAATACAGCGTTCTTTACATTCTTTTGCTATAAACCCATTACAAAGGAATCCAAGATCGTTAAAACACTTCTCTTTGTCATCTAATTCTATTTGACGTTTTACTTCTTCTAAATAGTCACAAGTTTTCTTTCTTCCGCATACAATACATAAATTATTTAATTTTGGTAAATCTTTGCCCTTAAGTAATGCTTCAAGTTCTTCTATTTCACCTAAACAGCCAAACACATTCATAACTCCTTCATTAAACTTTCTTAAAGGCGTTACATTATGGCCCCGTTGATTTGATAAGGCAAAAACGCCTCCTGTGGTAGTACAATCTCCATAAGCAATTACCTTCGTTGAGTTTCTTATGATTTTATCTAAAGTATCTTTATCCTCTGGCATCAAATAGCCCGTAATTATAGAGATATCAGTTTTCTCTTCTTTCCAATTACTAGGATTGGATATAAACCCAATTTTATAGCTTGAATCTGATTTTAATAAAATTGTCTCATTAAAACATTTATTACATCCATTGAATTGAAAAACTTTAACATCCATCTTTGAATGTCGCCTCCTCTCTAATTGCTGTTGCTAGTCTCTCTACAATATCTTCAAAATCACCGACGGCAGTTTCACCTTCTGCAGCTCGTGAAGTATACTGGTTAATAAACTGGTCACTATAGCCTAACTCCTTGAATAACTTCTTCATAAGCTTAATTCTATGCATTGATAGAATATTACCATTAAAGAAATGACATGCTCCTAAACAACATCCCACACATGCAACTGCATCAGCACCATTACTCAATGCGTCCATAATTTGGATTGGTCCTACTTGACCTGTACATTGAACCCGAATTATGCGTATAGCTGGATTATAAGCCATTCGAGCTACACCAGCTGTATTTGCAGAACCTTGGCCGCACTCATTACACATAAATACTACAACATTTTCCACCTTCTCGAGCACTTCAGGCTCGATATATTCACATTCAGTCATTTTCGCACACAACACCTCCAGATACAGCAACAATTTCATCAAATAGCTGCTCATCACTAAAATTTAATAATTGAATAGCTCCTGTTGGACACGCGGGCATACACATACCACATGATTTACACGCTATCTCATTAATCATTGGGATTCCATCCTCATTTATATCAATCGCAGCAGGAGCACATACAGTTTTACAGAGTCCACATTTTACACATAAATCTAAATCTATGTATGGGATTAACATCTCCTTTTCAATATATCCTTTTACTAAAGGAGCAGCTGCTATTGCTGCTGCATTTCCAGCATGAGCTACAGACTCTGAAATGTCTTTTGGACCTTGAATTGCCCCAGCTAAAAATATACCCCCTTTACTACTTAGAGTAGGATTCATTTTTATATGAAATTCTTTTAAAAATCCTTCCTTTGATCGAAGAACATGTAATTTTGAACCTAAAGGACCAATTCCTTCCGGTGGAACCATAGCAGCAGATAATACCACTAAATCTGCTTTTAACTTTAAGGGGGTTTGACTTAATGTATCTTCAACTATGACCCTTAATTCTCCAGAGATAGGATCTCGAAGGATCTCAGAGGGTCTTCCTCGTATAAAGCGTACTCCAACTTCTTGAGCTGACTTATAGAGTTCCTCAAAATTTAATCCAGGAGTCCTTACGTCTATATAACATATAGTAACATTTGAATCAGGATACATTTCTTTTATAATCCGGGCATTCTTAATCGCAAATTTACAACAAACTCCTGTACAATATTCATTCCCCACTTGGTCGTTTCTACTTCCAACACATTGAATCATAACTATATTCTTTGGTATTTTACCATCAGAAGGTCTTAGTACTTGACTATTAGTTAATGAACCAGGAGCAAGCATTCGTTCAACTTGTAATTGCGTTATGACGTTTTCATAACCCTCTTGTTTATAATGATAAGCTTCAATTTCAGAAGGATCATATTCATCATATCCTGCTGCTACTATTATAGAACCCACTTTAAATCTCTTTATCTCTGATTCCATTGAAAAATCAACTGCTTGAACTGGGCATATATTAATACATGCATTACATTCAATACAATTTTTCTTGTCTCTAACATATGTAGCAGGAATTGCTTGAGGATACGCTTTATATATTGCTTTTCTTATAGACATTCCTTTATCCCATTCACTCGGAACTTCTACAGGACAATAAATTGCACATTCCCCACATGAAGTACAATTATCTTTAACATAACGAGGTTTTATTTCAACTTCCACCTCAAAATTACCCATTGAACCTTCCACTTCTTTAATTTGAGCATTAGTATAAAGTTCTATTAAGGGGTGATTCGCAACTCCATTAGTAAGTGGAGATATCGAACATTGCGGACATTCTAAGGTTGGAAATGTTTTATTCAATTGAGTCATATGTCCTCCTATGGTTGAGTTTCGTTCAACTAAATAAACTGGAATTCCTAATTCCGCTAGATCATAAGCTGCTCGAAGACCTGCAATTCCAGCACCAATTACCAACGCAGCTTTAGTGGTAGGAATTCTACGAGTTTCAACATCTTCTAACTTTCGTGCTCTATTAACTCCAGCCTCAATTAGGCGTTCTGCCTTTTTAGTTGCTTTCTCTTTCTCTTTTTGATGAACCCAACTATTGAATTCTCTAATATTGACTTGTTGATGACGATGCTTGTTTAAACCCATCTCTTGGATGGCATTTGCAAAAGTTCTTCCATGTTGATTTTTTGAACAGGATGCGACTACAGTTCTATTCACACCTAATTCCTTAATTGAATCTTTAACCATTTGAACACCAGGTTTACTGCACATAAACATATAGTGCTCTGCTTTTACAACATTAGGCAGTCCTTTTGCATATTCTGCTACTTCAGCAACATCCACAGTCCCAGCTATATTATGACCACAATGACATACAAATACTCCAATTCGAGGTTCATTTTCTTCAGTCTCTAACATGTTTTGAGCCTCTTCTGTATCCTTTGCTTTTTCTTCTTTTACTGTCATTTAAATTACCTCTTCTTTCTTAGTTTTTGCTTGACCAAAAATGTATTCCCTCCCCATTAACTGATATTGTAATCCTACAAATTCATGGTTCATACCCAAACAATACGCAACTAACTGAGAAAGGTGAATTACAGGATAATCATAATTACATGCTTTATTTTTGTTTAAATAATCCTGTCCTGTCTCAAATTGTAGGTGGCAAAAAGGACAAATATCCAAAATAAAATCTGGGTTTACCTCATTGATATTTTTCATTTTTTCGGCAAAAATCGTCATACTTGCATCCCCTGAATATGCTTTAACACCACCTCCCGCACCACAGCAGGTAAGTTGTTCCTTAAACCTAACTGATTGTATACCTAACACTTCCACAAATTCTTCGATGATTGTTGGTCCTTCAGAATTTTCAATTTCTCGTATTCTTGTTGGTTTCAAGAAATGACAACCATAATGAACAGCCGCCTTAGCATTCAATTTCCTTACAATATGATCTTCAATCCCCCAAGGTCCAACCTCATATCCTAAAACTTCAGCGACATGTCGAACGTTGATTTTACCTTGAAACTCATAGTCTCCGATTTCTTTCAACTTTTCATTTACCTGTTCTCGATGTTCTTCATTTTCTTTAAGATGTTTGTTTACTTCCTGTAGTGTACCAAAGCATCCATTGCATACTGTTAAAATATCTGCATCCATCTTTTCAGCAATGCAAAGATTTCTCGCTGCTGCTACCATCCAATCAAATTTGTTAAATGAGCGAAATACACCAGGTGCAGGACAACATGTCGCTCTTTCCATGTCCAAAATCTCATATCCTAACTTTTCCATAACAAATTTCGTTGACTTTTCAATCGCAGGATAACGGTTGGGCATAATACAACCAAGGAAGAAAGCAAATGTTTTTTCTTTTGCCATCTTTTATGCCTCCTCTTTTTTCTTTTCTTCCTCCTTAACTGGAGGTAAATCAAACATTTTTTCTTCTATTTTTTTTAAATCTTTATCATCCCCCTCTTGCTTAAACTTAAATGCTGTAGGGGGTAATTCTTCTAAACCTAACTCGACTCTTCTCTTTCTAATTTCATCATTTATCGGTACAGCATGACCAAATTGCTTCAAATACCCTACGACAGCTCTATGATTAGGAGAAATATTCCCTAATTTAGTAGCATAGTTTCTTAATTCCATAATAACATCTGTAGGTCTTACATCTCGCGGACATCGTTCATAACACTGATAACATGTTGTGCACAACCATATATCAGGATCTTTCAATACCGATAAATCTCCTAAGACAACTTTTCTTATAATTGAACGTGTTTTTAATGCGGTCCATCTTCCACTTTCACAACTTGCAGTACAAGTACCACATTGGATACATTTAAAAATATTTGATCTGCGTTCAATATTTCTAAAAAATTCTGAGTCAAAATCCTCATCAATCATAAATTCCCGATGTTGTTCTTCTTCCACATCAGACATATTATCATCCTCTCTTAAATATAAAATAAAAAAAAAATTTATAATGAAATTACTTGGCCACCATCAGACATTTCTATAAATCCAGCAGCACCAATGGGATCTTCTACAAAATCCCACATTTCTTCTCTTTTAATGTTCATTAAATCCATTGTCATTTGACATGGATATAGTTTCATTTTTCCCTCGTCAATAGCTTCTTTGATCAAGGCCCATGGATCTTCCATACCAAATTTCTTTAATTTTTTCCTGAACATCCCAGCTGCCATTCCTTTCATGGGTGCTGGCATCCCAGCAACCTTAGGCTTAAATTTTTTCTTTAAGAGGTTTAATCCCCAAAAAGTGAAAAAGAAATTCATCTCAACATCCATAGCACTCCCAGTGGTTCCCAAGATTGTCATCATCATAAATTTTTCAAAAGATTTATCTTTTACAATAAAATTCATTTTTTCTACCAAATTTTACACCTTTTTTTTTAGATTTGTTTGTTTTGATTTTCTTAATATTTGAGTTAACTATTTGTTAACCGTGATTTGTTTGTTTTTTCAAAATATTTTTAAATTAATTCTAATAATTTCCTCTTCTTTTCAGATTACATCCATGAGATAACCTTATGGCTATTCTCTATTATGTCAACAAGCTCCATATATTCTATGGGGTGTACATCTTCTTGAACATGCTCTAGTGGAATACCTCTTGCAGTTAAATCAGGAATCATAACATATCTCTTAAGTTTTAAGCTCTTAATCTCACTCATTGAATCAGTCATTTTTCCTTTCGAATTAGCACCTATAACTCCATCATGAATGAATATTATACCTATCTGTTTTCCATTTTGTGATTGATTTTTAAGAATCGGTATTAATCGGCTTAACTCATTCCCGTATCTAGGGCTAAATCCGAAAAGATAAACTATATCAAAAACCTCCTCCACCTTTGTTCACCACCTTAAAACCTAAATATAGTATCAGCATTATCTATTATTTCTGTAAGAGCCTCGAGATTAATAATCTTTAATCCCTCGTATTCTATAAGATCTTCTTTAGTTAGTCCAGCATCCTCTACTGCACTATCAAGTACCAGTATTTCTAAATCTGACAATTCTGCCATTTCCATTGGTTCATCAAAAGAATCGACTCCAACTTTAGAGGGATCTGCGCGTTTACTTAATAAGTAAACCGCATCACCCATAAGTACCACCTGGCAGTCAATCTCTTCCCCTAATCCCCTAAATCCAGACCCCAACCTTAGGGCCTCAATGGCAGAGTTCTTTCCGACTGGAGATTGGTCACTTATTATTACGACCGAGTTGATCATTTTCTTTATCCCCCTGTTCCAAACATTATTAATTTATCTGATTCTGCTGTCCAATTAGATAGTTCACCCAACCCTTCTTCTTTTGCCCCATCAATAAAACACTGTTCTTTTAATCCACACAATCCTATCCATGTCGTGCATCCCGTTACCGGAATCTGATTCTTTTTAATGAATTCTTCCAAACGTGCAGGTAAATTACGAACTGTAATACCAGTTTCAATATCTTTCTTGATATTATAGACTCCACTACCATAAAAAAATATTCCCTTAATAGTATGGCCTTTTTGTAACACTGCTTTACATAAGTTAAGCAAACTGTCAACTGCTTCAAACTTATAGGGTTCAGTAGCTATCATGAAAGTATATGTTGACATTCTAATTTTCTCCTTCAAAATTTCTACGCTTTCTTAATCACAAATGTAATTCTACCATCATCTTGTTTTGTTTCTACCAATTCATCACCAGTTTTGGATAGCAAGGCAGGAACATCTTTTAATGCACCCTTATCGTCAACTACAAGCTCAAGTGTTTGACCTGAACTCATGTTCTTTAGTTCTTTTTTGGTCATGAGGACAGGCATCGGACATTTCTTTCCTAAAGCGTTTAGTGTCATATCTGCCAATTTTTTCACTTCTTAGCATTTTTTTTCTGTTTTTTTCGATATCACTTCAACAATACTGATATCTCTATTTTTGCAAAATTATATCTTCTATTTAAATTTTAACCTTCATTTATAAAGACGGTTACGAAATGTTAACATGCATTTATAAAGAAGGGTAAAGATTTAAATTTAAAGAATCTATTATAGTTGTGAAAAAGCATATCTTTTCACAATAGATTCTTAATTAAGAAAAAAAAATTGTTAACCATGGCAAGCATGCCAAAAATAGTTGAATTAGATGAAACGGACAAAGAAATTTTGCGTATGTTACAACTAAACGCAAAAACATCACTTCGTGATATCGAAGAGAAAGTTGATATGAGTGCTACTTCAATTAAAAAAAGAATTGACCGCCTTATAAAAGATCAAGTGATTAAACAATATATTACACTAATAGATTGTAGACATTTAGGATATCGAGAAATGGTGCTTGCATCTCTTAGAGTAAATTCCTCACATCCCCTCGAAAAGGTTAAAAGTCAAATTGAGACAATGGAAAAAGTAAAATATGCTTATGTTATAACAGGAGATTACCCAATTTTTGTTATGGCTAAGTGTCTTGACCATAGTGATTCTATGGAACTTATTGAGAATTTAAGGAATCTTCCCGGAGTGGAGGAAATCAAAACTCAGATCGTATTGGATAAAATAAAGGAAGATCCATCTGTAATTATTCCAGAGAAGAAAGAATTGGTTTAAGATGCTCTTTCAAGAAGGTAATTTATAAGTTCTTTAGCTTTTTAATATGTTCACTTCTTATATATTTAAGTTTCTTTCTAGGAAGATACATCAATAATCATACCTGAATAGCGTCTTATTAACATTTAACCTCAAACTTGATTAAAGACTTCATTTTTAATAATAGCTTCTTCAATTTTCTTATGCCTTTTTTCAGAACTCTTACTTATTATCGTTTAAATAATTCAATTGTTTTCGATTCAAGAAGATAAATCTTATATATATATGCCCCATCTTTGAGTTTCGTGGCGAAAGCAGAGATTTTATTCTCAATAGTCTTTGTGTACCCAATTGTATTAATTTCTGGCCTATCTACATTGAGTTGCGAATAATCAAGATCGCTAGATGGTATGAAAAAATATGTTTCATAATCAAAAACTGGTGACGCATCTTTATAGGAGATTATTAAATCTCTTCTCGATTCAATAGCTTCTTCCTCAAACTCTTCTGTAAAGTTGGTTTCTTCAATTTTCAATAAACCCCAAGGGAGATTCAATTTTTTTCCCATTAAGTTTTCTCTTTGATAGAGGGTATTAAAGATTTGACGGATGCTATAAATAGTTAATAGATCAGGTTGCCAAATTCTTTGGATCACTTTTGTTAGTTGAAGAATTCCAATAATTGCTATTATTAGGAGTTCCTGATGTATATTGGGAAATACGAAATCTGGATGAAGATTTTCGAATTTCTTTTCATAAATTAGTTTTTTTTCTGAATTTCCTAGATCTTGGTCAAAAAATTTTGCCAGATATTCGAAATTTAAAATGTTTTTGTAAACATCATGTTTAAATTCGTTCCAAATTATCGCTTCATCTGATCTTAAATCCTTACCACATTTAGGGCAGAGTTTAGTCTTCTTTTTTTTTAGGGAAGAGCTACAGTAAATACAACTTTTAAGAATACCTTCAGCTTTAGGGTTAATCTTCTTTAGATAAGCTATTTTTTGTAAAATGAGGGACGGGATTATTAAGTTAGAAAGTGATTTATTTGAATCGAGTAGATCAAGTAATCGAAATTTAATTCCACGAGCCAATAAATCCCTTGGATTTAATTTAATGGACATATCCAGAATGTCTATTGCTTTTCTATACGCCTCAGCAGCTTTGATATGTTCGCCCTTCTCTAATAAATTATCCCCCTCTTGAATACATGTCTTATAATCTAGAATACTAAATCTCACCTAGAAAATTTGTCCTAATTTAGTTATATGTTTTTTTTAATATAAATGTGATTTGAATAACATTAATCAATCCAGTGAGTAAGACAACTATTTTTTATACATTTTTATCTCAAAATTACATAAAATATATTATTTTTCTTAAATATTTGAAATAAAAGGTAAATTAATTGGAGTTGATCTTCTATTAAAGCTGCTGTTATTGAAGATATCCAAAAAATAGTGTATAAAGAAGATTATCCTAAACCAGTTCCTGATCCAGATGAAGCCTTAGTTAAAGTTCATTATTGTGGAATTTGTGGAAGCGATATAACAAATTTTAAATACAAAATGTATAATATGCCGTTAATTATGGGTCATGAGATTACAGGAGAAGTCGCAGAAATCGGTGAAAATATTAAGGATGTAGCCGTAGGAGATAGAGTTCTATGTGTAAATGTTTCACTAGATGTTAGCCAAGGAGAATTAATAGGGATGGGGATGTTTCAAGATGGAGGTTTTGCGGAATATGTAAAGGTCCCTAAAATATCATTATTCCCTATTCCTAAAAATGTGGCAATTAAAGATGCAGTTATGATTGAGACTTTCGCGCTAATAATGCGTGCTTTTAAATTATCAGGAATTGAAAATAATGAGAATATTCTTATTATAGGAGGAGGAAATGTAGGATTAACCACATTGAAATCTTTATTAATCAAAAAAAATCCTAATTATGTGGTTGTCGTTGAACCACATGAATTTTTACGAGATAAAGCAATTGAAATGGGCGCAACAGATGCTACTGGTACAAGTAGAGGTAAAGTAAAAAGAGTTATTAAAAAACTTGGAGCTCCTACTTTTATTTTTGATTGTGTAGGAAATGAGGAGACAATATCAAATGGTGTAAATTTTATCAAAAAAGGAGGTACAATAATATTAGAAGGAATTCATAAAGGAAGTATAACATTTCCTTTATTTATGTTAAATTCAAAAGAAGTAACATTGAAAGGAAGTTTAGGTCACGATCGAGATGACATTTTAGCCGCTATTGATTTATTTGCAAAAAATGAAGTAGCCGCTAATGAATTCATTTCTGAAGTTGTAAAATTAAAGGATTTGCCAGAAACATTCGAAAGATATCTCAACCCTGAGGAGAGGAATTTTCTTAAAATCATAGTTGAGATTTAACCGATTGTTAAAATTGACGGGTAAATTTCAATTACAGATAAACTTTTTTTTCCCTTCTACTGGAATTTTTCTTCTTTTGGAAAGTGTTTACAAGCTGAGGATTTTTACAGAACCAATTACAAAAATGTATAACGCGTATGGTTATATATATGTTCATCTAGTTTTATTTATAATCTAAAATAAAATAATCGATAATTGAAGATCATAATGAAAAAAAGAACGATTTTATTTGTAATATTTTTATTTCTTTTAATCTCTACATTTGATAGTACAATAAAAATAGCCTATAATAAATCAGAAGGAGAATTTAATAACACTTTAAATAGTAATCTTCCTCCCATTAGTAATACCTTTTTGTACGGCTCATCCTCAGCTCCAAACGCTTTAGATCCTGTTGATTGCGTAGACCGTAGTTCAAGCATCATTATAGATCAAGTAGTTGAGACATTATTTACTTATAATTATTCTAATCCATCATTACCGTTAATACCACTATTAGCGACAAGTTACGATTTAGAACCAGTTGAAGAACTTAATATTACCGTATATTTACGGCAAGGAGTCACTTTTCATGATGGATCTGAGTTCAATTCAACAGTAGTAAAGTGGAATTTTGATAGAATGAGTTATTGGTGGAACATTTCTGGATTATTGCCTTCTTATGAGATTCTGGGATATGCAAATTACCTTGGTTATTGGGAAGATGGAATAACCCCAATTTTCAATAAAGTTGAAATTGTTAATCAGTATGCAATTAAATTAGTGTTAACCAAGCCTAATGCTGGTGTGTTTAACTTATTGACACATTCAGCATTTGCTATGCTGTCCATGAACTCGACGCCATTTTTTAATAAGTTAAATTTAGGAACAGATCAAATTATTGGTACTGGTCCTTTTGTCTTTGAACATTATTTTTCGGGTTTAGAGGCTAGATTTCATGCATTTGAAAGTTATTGGAGAGAAAAAGCCAATATTGAACGAATGATATTCGCATACTTCACTGATTCCATAACTTTGAATATGGCAATGTTAGTTCATGATATCGATTTTATGGATAACCCCCTTCCCTCATACATTGATATGTTTAAAGCTGATTCAGATTTAGTGGTCATTGATGATGGAAAAACAAATAGTCTAGCAAGATATTTAGTGTTTAATGACAACACATTAAACAAAACGCTTCGTAAAGCGTTCTCTTATGCTGTAAATTACTCAGATATTATTGATAAATTACATGAAGGGACCTCAATTAGATTAAAATCTCCCATTCCCCCCGGGATCTTATATTCTAATACAACTTTAAATTATCCTTATTTTAATATAACTAAAGCAAGAGAAATTATCCAGAGTATAGGGCATGGGAATAGTCTAAATCCAAGTTATCCAGGACCAGATGATTCAAATTGGAATGCTTTAGCGGATACTGGAAAATTTAATGTTTCTATGTGGGTATTAACTACAAGTCAATTTCACATTGATCTTTTCAATTCACTTAATGTAAGTCTCAGAAAAATAGGCGTTAACCTTAGCAAAAAAGAAACTGATTGGATTACATGGATAGATACTCTGCAGTTAAATCCTAATTGGACTGATATCTGGACAGGAGGTTGGCTTGCGGATTACAATGATCCTTACAATTATATTAACTCAATGTTCTCAAATACTTCAATATTTCGTTGGATGTTTGGATTTAGCAGTGATTCTTATCTTCAAAATTTCATCGAATTAGGGACAGAAGAAGTTGATCCAATTCTAAGGAATGGAATTTATAATGAAATTCAGAGATATCTTGTTGAAGAACTTATGCCAATGGCTTGGCTTGATGTCAGCAAGATGTACGACGTTCATCACATTGATTTCACTGGCTTTAATCAAAATGTCTTACAAAGGACTTATTTCTACTATTATAAATGGAAGGATTCATATAGTATAAATATAATTAGTTCAGGAGATACGTCATTTGTAAAGGGTTCTACGGGAAATAATATAACTTGGTTATTAACTGCTGAAGAGCTTGCAAATCCATCATATGATATCTATATTAATCGTTCTCCTACTAATCCTCCTACTCCTCCTCCCCCTCCCAATGAAACAGGTACTTGGCAAAATAATGTTCCCATAATTATTTATTTAGATGATCTTTCTGTTGGTACATATAAATACGAGATCTACGCTTCAAATACTTATAAATTAGTATATGATATTGTTAATGTTGAGGTTATTCCCAAAGATGAAGATATTCCTATTGAATTCATTATTTTGATTTCAACGATTAGTGGAGGGGCAGTTATAGGTATAACAACCCTAGTGTTAATTTGGCGTAAGAAGAAAAGAAAATTATAATTTAACTTTTTTTTATTATTGTTATTTTAAAACAATTAATTTATAGCCAACTTTCAATTTTCTTTTTTTGAATGCGGAGGGTTTTCTTCAACCTTATCAAGGCTTTGAGTTTTCTTTTGGGAAATATTTACAAGTGTTATGCCTAGAATTACTAAAAATAAGGCGAAGGGGTAAATGAAAACATCGAATGGTTCTTTTAGAAATATAGCTGAGAAAACGACTCCAAATAGAGGTACAAGAGTTTGAAATATTGCTGCTCTACTTGCATTTAAACGCTTAACACCTTCTAAATAAAATGTGTATGCTCCAATAGTAGAAAAAAATGCCAAGTATATGATCCCAATCCATATACGAGGATGAATAGTTAAATATTCTACTGGATTAAGGAATTCAGGATTAATAAATAGAGTTATTGGAGCAGTTACTAAAAGTCCAAAAAATGAAACCCATGTTATTATCCATAAAGAGCTTGGTTGGAATGTCTCAAGGGCATTTTGGGTTCTATTTAAGAAATAGCTGGAGGTTATAGTATAAGTGGCATAGGAAAAGGCAGCAATTAAAATTAAAACATCTCCAAAAATCCTATTTGGCTCTAAATTCGGAGAAAATCCTACAACTAATATTACTGCGAAGAATGCTAAAAGGGTTCCGATAAGCTTTTTCCAACTAAAAAATTCAGTTTTTAGGAAAATACTAGAAAGGATCACCACCCAGATAGCATGTGTAGCAATCACTATACTTGCATCGCTTGCAATTGTAAACATCTCCCCAAAAAGGTACCCAATTTGATAAATAGTAACCGAAGTTAATCCCATAAGCAATAATATTTTCCAGTTTTTTTTCGCGAACTGCCAATTTATTTTTCCATCTTGAAGCTTAAGAATAGGAAAAAAGCAAATAACCGCTAGAAAGTATCGGATTGTAGCAATCATTAATGGAGGGATGGTTGGTCCAAATTGAGGAGATACAATCCATCTTCCGATAGGCCAAGTTCCTCCCCATATTAGACCGGTAATGATTAAAAGAATGTAAGCGATTGCTTCCTTTCTTCTCTTGATTTCTTTCATTAGTTTCACTACTGTTAAACTATGTATAATTCAACTAAAAATTTTTAATTATATCCACAACTTCTAACATCTCTTTTACTTCATAATCTGGTTGGATGTCTGGTAATTTTGATTGATTGGTATCATTAAACCAAATAGCTCGCATACCATAATCTTTTGCTCCTTTAACATCTGTAAGCAACAAGTCTCCTACGTGAGCAGCATAATTCGGTTTACACTGAAGGTTTTTAAGAGCACTCTCAAATAGTAATGAATGTGGTTTATAATAACCAATTTCATCGGAGAAAATGGTAACTTGAAAATATTTCAGAATATCATATTTTTGAAATACATCAATTATTATATGACCAGGAGTGATTCCCGTATTTGAAATAAGACCAATGTTATAGTTTTTTGAAAGTATTTCTAAAGTTCTTTTAACACCCTTTTTCAGTGATGGAGGATCCTTTAACATAGCTTTCTCCATATTTTCCTTAATCGCTCTTATTTCAGGATCAGTTATTTCAGTTTTTAAAGTATCAAATATCTTAGAGATTCTTCCTTCAGTATATCTATGATGGAAATCAAAACCATTTTCTTGATAATCTAAAAATTTGAAACTATTATCAAAAGCTAGCTTAATAGTTTCAAATGTGTAATCATAATTTTTAGCTTCTAAGAACTTCATAATGAAATCTACTCTAAATTTAGAATATGATTTATTTTCAAATATAGTATTCCAAAGATCAAAAGTTATGGCTTCTATCATATTTATTCTTTTATTTAAACTAATTTATCTATTACCTATATAAATTATATATTACGCATAATTAGAACCTACCTTTTAACAAAGGATCTTTAAAAGAAGGATAAAGAAGCTCCACATTTACTTCAAATTGCTTATAAATAACAAGTTAAACTTTAAGTTTTTCATCAAGTTTCCCAAATTTTTTCACTATAGCAAAACTAGCTACACTTATTCCTGTTTTTAATGATGCTTTTGCACCTAATTTAATATACATGGTTCTAAATAAATACCCAAAGATAAAATTCCCGATAATTACAGCAATCCATATTGTAATAAAATTTAATCGCTCAGGAAAAAGAAAAAATAGGATATTATGTCCTAAATAAATAGTAAATGAATAATAGGAGTAAAAGAATAAATATCTATAACTCTTCTTAGTTTTAAAAAGTTGGAATGTTTGTTTGGTTATAAAAAGTGAAAGAACAATTAAAATTATGCCCAATGAATAAGCAAAAGCTTGAATTGTGTTAAAACGGAAGAATTCTGGGAATAAATGGGCAATACCATAGATTAATAATAAGCATCCGATCAAAAACATCGGGATTATTAATTTGTTTTTAAATAAGAGTTTTCTTTCTTGGCGATTTTTCTCAATATTTATTTCAAAAATTTTATCTCCTAAAGCTGTTCCTATAAGGAATATGCTAAAGTAAGCTAAAATGGGATATTGACTTAATGGATTAAAAAGCAGGTAAAAAGTAAAACCAAATAAATTAGCTTGATCTTCATATGGCCATAATAATGTTAGAAAGAATTGATTTAGGAGCATAATTAAAATTCCAAAAATTATTCTAAAGGTTCTTGAGACTCCTAGAAAAGGCCAAGATAGGATTAAAGAGAAACCTATTGTTTGTAAGACTAACCAACTCCATAGGTTTGCAATATTTCCACTCCATAGTACTGCTACAAAGAAATTATAGAGGACTCCGATTAATAAAATTAAGAATGCCCTTATGAAATATACATTTCTTACCATTGAAGGATTATAAAGGTTTAAATTTTGAAGCTTCATTCTATTACTTCTAAAAGCCAATGCAGCGCTTACTCCCGAAATAAACAAAAATCCTGTAGCACCAATTGACTCTAAAAAGGCAAATAACCACTGACGAAGCCAATCATCTTCTGGTCTTAACCACCAATCGATCATATGTCCGTATATCATAATCCACATGCACGCACCCCGAATGGTATCAAGTCCAGTTATTCTCTTCATTTTATTAATCAAGTTTTGGAATATTATAGTAATATCATGAAATTCTAGGAACAATTAATTACAAATAGTTTCCAAGTTTTTAAAGTTTTAAGAAATTATACCAAATTTACAAATATGGAAAATCATGCCAAATTGATAAAAATGTTATAAATTATTGTGTTTCTTTTTATTAAGTTTAGTTACCAATACATAACTTAATGCTGTGATTCCAGTTTTTAAAGAAGCTTTTGGTCCTAATTTTTTATACATTATTCTAAGTAAAATGGTAATAATAGTCATTGTAAGAATAATAGGAATCCAAAAACTTATTGCATCTAATTGTTCAAAAAAAAGGAAAAATAGTATATTATGTCCCAGATATACCGTAAAGGAATAATATGAGTAAAAGAAGAAAAAGTCATAATTTTTCTTGACCTTAATTAATTTAAATTCTTCAATTGAGATCAACAATGAAAATAACACTAAAATCACTCCTATTGAGTAAATGAATGAAGGGAAGGTATTGCGTACCACAAAATAAGGGAACTGATATAATACTCCAATTACTATTAAAACGCTCCCCAATATTAAAATTTTTTTAAGAAAGAGATTCTTTATCGCATATTTAGTATCCTTCTCATCCTTTAGAGCACTGATTTCAAATATGTAATCTCCAATAACCGTTCCAAAGATAAAGAAAGGGAGAAAAGATAAGATAGTAAATTGTTGTAAAGGATTATATAAGATATGAAACACTATGCCAAAAAAATTTAATTGATTCTCGAAAGGAGATAATAAAATTAAGAGTAGTTGATTAATGAGTAAAAAGAAAACTCCAATAATTATTCTCACAACTCTAGATTGCTTTAAAAGTGGCCACACTACAATGAGAGAAACAGCAATAGTTTGTAGTACATTCCAACTCCAAACATCTGAAAGATCACCAAATCTAAATGATAATATTAAATTATAAATTAATGCGATTAATAAAAGTAGAAAAGCTCTTAAAAAATGTATTTTTTTTACTTTAAGCCAGTTCAAGCTATCTAAAGTTTTAAACTTACTTTTTCTACTCTTATATGATAAAGACGCACTAACTCCGGAAATAAATAAAAAACCTGTAGCACCAATAGGTTCAAAAATATGAAACATTAACTCCTTTAACTCACGGGCGTCTGCTACTAACCACCATTCACAGTAATGCAGAACAATCATCAAAAAGACATGTATTCCTCTTAAAAAGTCTATCGATTTGAATCTCTTCATATCAATAGTTTAAGATAATTCAATTAATTCATAAAAATATTATTAATAATTACACTTAAGTCAAAATCTATAATAGCAAAAAAAGTTCTAACATGAAAGTATCTAAATTTAAATCTTTCAGCAACTTCATGTTGTTAAAAATATAAGTGTAGACATTATCTTCACTGAAATATTTCAAACATAGCTGATTTCCTTTAACTTCTCTTATAGCATAAACGATTTCAGAAAGTAACAATTTGAGAAACTTTATAACTAGCTCTTTTTCACACTTTATTAATTTTTCATCAATTATATTAAACCATGCGTCTTTAGAGAATGTGATATTTGCTAATTCTTGTTGATCCTTAAAAGATTCCTGATCAATTAAATCTTTATACCTTTCTTCGACTTTATCTATGATACCAATCTTAGATTTCGTATACATCCTGTTTTCAATAATGTTTCTAAGTATGATAAAGATTTGTTGAAATATTCCCAGTATATCAAAAAAGTCAGCAACTTGAGTTAAAGTTTCTACTTCTTCCCATTGATCATAATAGTCTTCAATAGTTTTTAAGAAACTTGAGAAGATGGTAATACTCCCATCCCAACTTTCACCCCTTTTTTTCCATGTTGGTTCAAATTGCTTTATGAAAGCTTCTTTTATCACATTTAATCTTCCCATTAATATTTCAGTTCGAATGTTTTTTGTGCCAGCTGCGACAAAAAGCAGATTGTAACTTGATTCTAAAATATATATCCACTTTAATCCTCCCATTTCTATTGATTCAAGAGACTGATGGAATTCTACCATAGAAAAATGGTGAAATGCTGTTAAAAAACCAGATACTATATCTTCATCAGCATCAGTTTTTAAAAAAGATTTATACAGTAATTTTGAGCCAGAATCACTTTCAAGAATCCAAATAATCATAGTTACACATTTACAATAGTTATTTCTTTTAAATTATGATATCACTTATTTAAAAATGAAAGTTTTTTCTTTTCTAGGGTGTTACCCTTAACTTCTCATTCTTAGTTAATGAACAGCAACTAAAATATTTAACTTAAGATTAAATTATCATAATCTTATTACTTCACGTTAAAAATAACTTAGATAAGTTATTTTGACATGTTTTAAGATTTTTTTTAATTTTAGCATTTACGTAAAATTAAATTCCTGTAATTTCATTAGTAATAAAAATATTGATATAAATAAAGTTATCAAAATATCCTCCTATAAAGCCCCATAATAGAATTTAGGAGGGTTTAAAATATTTAGTCTAGACATTTTGGATAATGTCTAATGTTAATAACAGGGTATTTTAATGGAACGACCATCAATCATCCAGTTAGATTTCAAATTAAAAAGCACAAGAATATTAGTAGAAAATCTTGTGGCTTTTCTAACAATTAAAAGAGTGAGTTATTTCTCTATCATTTTAAATCCTATTTGTATTATTTCTGGAATTTTTTACTTATTCTTTCCACAATATAACATATTTTGGGATCTTTTTGGCATTTTGATTATTATTACTTTATTTGTCAATGGATTACTTGTATATATTAATTCAATTAAGGTAAACAAGACAATTAAAATAGGGAAAAAGCTAAACTTAATTTGCTATATCTATTTGGGTTTTATGATTCTCGCCTTAATGGGTATAATGGGAGGAAATTTACTCATTTATTCAAACTATAGTACTTTAACTGTCTACAGTGGAATTGGCTACTTTTTAGTCTATTTTTGTTATTTCAGTATATTTGGCTTTAATTTCTTAATTGCCTTATATGATATTATAAACATTAAGAATGAACAGCTTTGGAATTCAAATAGGAATAATACAAATCATCACACTAAAAAGAACTCGCTTATTAAAAAAATTCTGAAAAAAATACTTAGTATGCTATGTAATATTACTTTCTTTTTTGGAATCATTTGTGCTTTTGTTACTGTATTTGGTTCATTTGAAATCGTTACAACTATTTTTGCCATATTTTCAGCTCAGTTTGGAGCTTTTTTTTCAATAATTTTCCTTATAAATACCCTTATATTAATTAAGCTAAAAAAGCATAAATGGAAACCAAAAAAGTTTAAGCGAAAGACAATTACCGGTCTAGTTGTTTCTTTCATTATGCTTTTGCCGTTACTATTAACTCATATTACGTCTTCTACCGCTTATACTCACTTCTCAACTGCTTTTGGTAATGACTGGCGAAATAAAATCCCAGTGGATGTGAATGAATTTTTCTTAAAAACACCATTTTCAACATCAGGATATTTTTTGGGAATCCCAGCAAAAGATTGCATAGTAAAAGAACACATATTATTTTATAGTAATGAAGGTTTGAATCTTTATTTTGACGCTTACATGCCATTAAATAACGGGAGGGGTCTTCCTGGACAAAATTCGACTATTATACGTATCCATGGCGGCGGTTGGATTTTAGGAGATAAAGGGGGATCAGACATAATACCACTTAATAAATATTTAGCAGCACAAGGATATATTGTGTTTGATATTCAGTATGGCTTATTTGATACCTTTTTAACTCCAATAGATCCAATGACCCCAAAATATACGAAAGGAGATTTCAATATTGATGACATGGTTCGTCATATAGGTAATTTCACTTACTATCTAACTGATCATGCCCTAGAATATGGTGCTAATACAAATTCTGTATTTGTAACCGGAGGATCCTCGGGAGGTCATCTTACGTGCGCAGTTGCCTTAGCAATAACAAGCGGAAATTATACTGAAATTTTTAGTCCAAGTATTATAATAAAGGGTATGGTGCCTTATTATCCCGCTAATGGGGCAATGAAGTGGTTTGGAATAGATGGGAAAGAGGAATTCAAAAATCCAGAAGCCCTAATTAAAAATGATAGCCCCCCTTGTTTAATTTTCCAAGGAACTCATGACATTTTAAATTATTTCAGCATAGCATCAAATATTAAGAATGTCTATTTATCCCATGGAAATGAGAAATGCGCGATTCTATGGATGCCATTAGGTGGTCATGGGTGCGATTACTATTATCCAGGATATTACACTCAAATTTTCCTCTATTATATGGAGCGATTTCTTTTTCTCTATCACTAAAAAAATCTTAAATGACCATTTTATTTTTTAATTTTTTGTGTTGATAGAAAAACAATAACGCAAGGCTATTTGTTGTTAAATGTAATAACCAAGGGTATAATAAACCTAATTGAATTAAAGCTAGAAAATATATTATAGAAGAAAATGTTGTTGAAAGAAAATGCAACCAATTTTTCGAAGCAGAATAATGACTAAATCCAAAAACCAGAGAAATAAATATAATAGCAATAATCATATTCCAGTTAAGGTAATTTACTAATACTGTCAACAATAAACTTCGAAAAATAAACTCCTCAATAAATGCTGAGAGAGGAAGCAAAAGAGTTAGCATAATTAATTTTTTCTTACTGATGTTATTAATGAAGTATTCAAAGAAGTCATCAAATCTCCTTTTTTCAAACATTTTGATAATTCTATTGTAAAAGAATCTAATAGGAAGCACTTTTAGAATGGTTAAAGTAAAATAAAAAAGGATTAAGACTAGATCATGATTTAATGTAATTCCAATTAAGTTATAAAATGAAAAAAAGACCGCTGATGTAAATGGCTCATAAACATAGATAATTTCAATTATAAAAGAAATTGGGATCAATAGAAGAATTATATGAAAGATCTTAACAGAGGTTTTGTTGTTTTTTCTGATGTTATAAAAAAATGATAAAATAATAAAGATAATAATTAAAATGGATAAGAAGTATGAAACAAAGATGTTGTCATAAGCAGAGCGAAAAAACCAAAATAAAACGATCATAAAAATTATTACATTATATAGTAATGTCTTTATTATTCGCTGTTCTGTTTTTTCTGGATTAAAAGACATTGGTCTAATCCATTGATTAAAAAAGTAAATTATGAAATTATATAATAACTATATAAAGGCTTAATCTAGAAAATTTTTAAATTTATTTAAAATAATACAAAAGAAATATATGCATTTTTTAATTTGATTTTTCACTAGAAACTAAAATTAGGATTGTATTAAGGTGTAAGTAATGGGTGAAGAAGAGGAAGAATTTAAACTTAATAAAGCAGAGCTTGAAGTATTTTATGAAATTCTCTTTAGAAAGATAATGGAATTAATGAAAAAGCCTGAAATTGATGTAGATCCTTTTAGAGAAATGGTAAGTATCTTAAGTACATTAAGCGGGATTTTTACTTTTAAAAGTATGATCTCTTTAATACCTGAGTTAGTAGCTTATGCAATCAGGTATGGAATGTTAGTGCAAAGGGCTTATATGGATGAAAAATTGCATTTAGATGAGGATTTACAAGGTATAGACAGTCAAGAAGAACAGTTGAAACGAATATCTAAAATAAGAGATGATATCGACAAATTAAATATATACCTATAAATTCAATTCAGATATTTAAAAAGTACTTCTAAAAAGAGAATATATTAACAGAGTTTACCATCCACTTCATAACAATCGAATAAACTATCTAAGTTATCAATATAATTGACCATGGAATAATACCATTTATCTAATAAGTCTCTAAATTCGTTTTTTATTTCATCTATATCTTTTGCACTATATACATAGACATATCCTCTTTTATTATCGTTAGTATCATTATCAATCCCCTTAAATTCAAAATAGTCTTTCAATGATGTTGAATCTCTACTGATTATTTTTAGCTTAATTAATTCTCCTAAAGCTCTTTGTATTGAGCTTCTATCCTTATCCAGAACCTCTGTTAGTTCCATTGTGCTAACATTTTCATGTTTGAGGATATATGAAAAAACATTAGCTTGTATTTCATTCAGTCCAAGTATACATTTAAATAACTTTTCACTCTTAAATACATCTTTTTCTTCTAACTGTTCAATAATACTTTCCATGATTTTCAATCCTCGAAAAGAAATAATTAATAATAAAAAATAAAAAAATGAAATTATTTGGAAAATGACTTAAGTTTCTCAAGGACTCTTTCCATATATTCTTGATTTACTGCCCCTACTATTTTATGTACCACTTTCTCATTTTTTATAAAGAGTGTGGTTGGAATACCGGTTATCCTATATCTCTGTGCAATAGAAGGATTTTCATCCACGTTTACTTTTACAAATACGAATTCTTTAGCATGTTCTTGCTGTAATTTTTCAAAAATGGGAGCAAACATCATACATGGACCACACCAAATTGCCCAAAAATCTATGATTATTACTTTTTCCGGATAATCTTTTAATAACTTATCATATTCTGCAATTGAATGGACTTTCACAATTTCTTTTGGCATGATCTGCGACTTTATCAGCATTTCAGCTTTTTTTAAACGAATTTTTTCTATATCGTCGTTAGACATTCTCTTCATCAATTCTATGTTTTTTAAAGGTTGTGCGTGATTAACGCATAACCTTCTCTTAATTGAAGATAATAATCTCCCCTATTTAAATGTCTTTATTGTGAAAAAAAAATCATAACTTACAAGCATAAAGTTGAAATTTCATCAAGATTTCTAGTAAAGAAGCGAAATTAAGATCTTTTTATAACGTTATATTTAATAATTTTTTAAACTTGAAATTTTATAAAAAATTAATTTAAATAGTACAAATGATCAAGGGGGCAATCTTGGAAATAAAAAACATCTCTGAAGAAGAATTGGATTATATTCCTGCTATTTGTTTGGATCCGAGCGTAGGGAGTAAATTGAAAAAAGTAATGGAAAAATGCATGGAAGAAAGAATACTTTGGATAAAGAAAATGATGAAAAGGGGATTAGAAATCTTAGTAGCTCTTGATACGCCTAAAGATGAAATAATTCATTATAAGTGGGCTGGTAAAATGCGTCATTCGGATTTAGCAATAAAGAACCAAGTACCTATGGGATTACTTGAAAGTATCCCCATCGAATTTGCTTTGGAGCCCATTGAAGGTGAGTATTCCTTATTTATAAATTGTATCTGGATTTTACCAGTTTTTTGGAATACAGGAGTAGGAAAAGCATTAATGGACACTTTTCTTGGACGTGCAAAACAATTTGGAGGTGCTAGTGTTTTAACATATGATAAAGAGAAATGGTTTGGAACTACAATAAAATATATGCCAATGCAATTTTTTCAGAAATTTGGATTTAAAGAAGTAGATCGTGATGATAAGAGAGTTCTTCTTTATTTAGATCAAGGTTCAAATAAGGTTCCTTATCTTATTAAAAATCAAATCGAAATGGATTCAAATCCATGGGACCTTAAGGTTTTTGTAAATAGTCAATGCCCTTGGAAATGTTTTATGATCGAAGATATTAAAAAAAATATAAAAAAATTCCCAGATGTCAATTTGAAGCTCATGGACACAAACAATAAAGAAATAATTAAGAAGTTTGGGATTTCTCGAGGTATAGCTATGAATGGGAGGCCTATAATTAAAAGAATGGCATCATGGAGCGAAATTAAAACACAAATTGAGAGAACTATTAAGGAATTAGGAAAACAATAGAATCAACATAAAAAGATAATCTATGGAGAGTTTATTCTAAAAATACTTATAAACCTATATTTCTTTAAAGCATTTATAGGAGTGTTAAGGTTAAATGAAAATTCATTCATTATTCATATTAACGAAAAGTGGAGTTTGCATCTATAGTCGGAATTTCACAGATAATTTTGAGAATATTGAAGCCAATTTAATTACTCCTTTTTTTTCTGCTATTTTTTCATTTTCGGAGAGTGTAATTTCAAAGAAAACACCAGAAGTACTTGAAATGGGTGGTTTTAGGTTTGTATTTAAAACTGAAATAGATTATATATTTGCAATCCTCGCAGATTCAAGTGCAAGTCTATTATTCATAAATTCAAGATTAAATGGTATAGCTAAGGTATTTGATTCGTTCTTAGCCGAAAATGATATTGAAGAATATGAACAAATTGATAATGAGGATTTTGATTCAAAAATAGATTTAATGATTACAGGGGAAGAAGAAATTACATCAAGTCAAGCTCTTTATCGAAAAATAGTTGAGATGATAAAAACTCTCATATTTGAAAATGAAATTCTCGGAGCTGCCCTTTTTGCGATTAATGGAAAAGTTATTTACTCGTCCTTACCTCAAGAGATATTATTATCGTCATTAAAAGAATTAGAAATTCGGTACATGGTTGCTAGCGAATTTAATACAACATTTTATAGTTTAGACAATGAACAAAAAGTATTTTCTAAAATTGTGAAAATTCCCTGGAAATTAGACCCTTTATTAATAGTAATTCTATTTGAATCATCTGTACCCCTTGGTATGGCAGAAGTGAATCTAAATAAAATGTCAAAGACAATTGAAAACATTATTTAGGTTTGATTTTATTAGAAAAATAATCTTTTTTTATGGTTAAGGATTAAAACTCTTAATATGTATGATGTAATTATTATAGGAGCTGGGGTAGCCGGTGCATCCTTTGCAAGTAAAATCTCTGGATTCGCAGAGACTCTACTTATAGAAGCTCAGGATTATAATAAAGAAATTCCAGTCAGAACAAATATATTTGCAGAGCATAACAAGCCCTATATAGAAGAAAAATTTTGGAATGACCAATCCACTTTTCCACGGCCATTTCTACAATTGAATTATAAGAGTGATAAACATGATGGGCTTTTAAATTCAGAAGAATTCGGAGCGCCCTTAGGAAAAATTTCTCATACCGAGGTTTTTATTAAAAAACTTCTGGATAGTTTTAAAAATCAAGGTGGTACAGCACATTATAATGAAAGAATTATTAAAGTAAATAAACATAAGGATTACATCGAAATTATTAATGATAAAGGAGAATCATATAAATGTAAACTGTTAGTTTTAGCTACTGGCTCGCGGGGATTTAACATTCAAAGATCATTAGGATTTGAAATCCCAGATTCCTATATGGGAGTATATACAAATATTTTTGCCGATGAGGAAATATTAGATGAAAATTTTAATTTTCAATATATGTTTCATTTAAATCCTAATATAAGTCCAAATGGACCATTCTTTTTTAATGTTGGAAAGGGAAGAATTTCTACTGGATATTTAGGAAATACGGAATCTCATAGCGAATTATCTAATAAATTAGATCGTATTCTGCGTAATTATGAAAAGATACAAAAATTTATAAGAGGGCTTTCCTGGAATAAGAATGAATTTGTTAGTGGTTCAATTTCAAAACACCCTATAAAGTCATTTACAAAAGATAGAATCATTATTCTTGGAGAAGCAGCAGGAATAGTTACTGCTTATTTCTACGAGGGAATCCTGTGCGGTTTAGTATGTGCAGATGTAGCAAATAACCTAATTAAAACATTGTTGGAGCATAATAGTAATTTTACAAAAGCAGAATTAACTAGTTATGAACAAGAAATCTCTCGGATTCTTCTAAAAGGGTATTTTAGAAATGGAGATGCTTGTGAATATTTATTTTATGGCGGAGGGTCTTATGTAAAATCCCTTTGGAGTACATATACAAATCTCCTTCTTACAAACAAGACTGTTAGAAAATATGTTTATGAGGCACATACTATTCAGGATCTTTCGAAATACGATACTGATAATGATAGATATGTGGGGGAGCAGTTATTTAGTGCACTTCCCACTCTTTCAAAAATAACATTAGGACCTAGATTTTTCAAAGTAATGTTAAAATAAAACTTTTTTTACCACAAACTCATGAAATATTAATCTTTTGTACAAAACTTATACGGTACGTGATCACAAAAAGATAAAAAAAGCTGTTTATTTAAATTTGAAAATTACTACATTCAATTTAAATTAGATAAAAGAGTCAATAACAGGGTTATTGAAATTCTGACTCACATGCTAATTTAAATGAGGTTTTCATAATGACATCAGAGTGGTCTATTCTATGTAAATTAGGGGGTTTTGTAAATAGCAATCCTGAGTTACTTAGTACATATCCTTCACTTGAAATTCCTCTTAGAGAATCCAATGAAATTTTATCTAAATGCTTTCCAATAGGAGCAAAACCGGGAGACTTTATAGTTGATAAGTATAAAAAATATAATGTTTTATCATATGTCTTTTCAGTAAGTCAGATTCAAAATCGAGACGATCTCTTCTCATTGGCAGTATTACTAGGTAAAAGAGATAAAGTTGAAATCTATAAACCTGCTTTGATGGAGTTAATAAGAATTTTGAGTTGTAATGATGCATTAAGTGAAAAAACTCTCTTAGATAATCAGCAGATTATATATGAAGGTATTAATGAAGAGAAAGATGTCATAATTGAAAATATATTAATAGAATTTTCAAAAATATTTAAGGAAATTAAATCTAAGATATTAAAAGAAAAACCACAGTTAAAAGGGAGTTTTTTATAATGGTTGATATAATACTTGAAGGTTTAAGATTTACAGGATATATTCTCAGCGCTATTCTAATTCCAGTGGCTACGCTAATCATTGGAAGGAAAATTATTAAAGAAAAGAGAACCACAGGAAGGTACAATATTGTCCGGTTATTAACTTTTGGGATATTCTTCTGTTTCGCATTGATGAGTGTTTTCGAAATTCTCGTTGAGTTTTCGGTTATTCCATTCTTAAGTAGTATCTTTGGATTCAATATTGAAACGATAAATCTCTACTCTATTTTAATTGGAACCATGGTTTCATTAGGGCTTTGCTTAGTTTTTTATGCAAATAGATGGGAATCCCTGTACTTTTTCTCATTCTTTTTCTTTGGAGGCATGGTAATATTTTACTTCTTAACTGGATTTGATGCATGGGTTGAAATCTATATTCAAATTGCAGCTATTATTAGTCTAGTGTTTATTTACTTCACTGGTTTTCGTGTAAAGGATAACGGGGCACTTGGCTTAGGCATACTTTTCACATTAGCATTTAGTACATTAGTGATCGAAATTTCATTTGTAACTCAGATTATTATTCTTATATACGATGTTTTCATTGTAATACTCTCGCTTGGGTATTTTAAAGTGTTTAAAGAGGAGGTAGTTGCTTAAAATGTTGAATTTAGAATATATGTTATTTGAAATTTTCATAATAGTTTTCGGTGTTTTAGCCATTATCCCCGTTTTTAAGAACTGGAAGGAAAGTAAAAACAGAATGTATATTGCAATAAGTGCTTACACAGTTGGAGTTATAGCATATTCAACAATTAACCTACTCACCTATTTATTAGAAATAGACACAAATGTATATCTATTTGGAGGCTTAAGATTTGGTTATGTATTAGGGTATATGCTATTTACCATCCAATTTGAATTTATGTTGTACTTACGAGGTTTAACTAAGTTCTACACCTTACCATTTGTTATTGCTTTTTATCTTATTTTAGGGCATATATTAAATACTACCCCAATGACTTTTGTAATATATGCTATGATTGTTAGTTATACTCCCGCATATTTTTTACTGAGAGATGGCAAAAAGAAAAGGAATGGTTTAGCATTCGGAATGGGAATGTTTTTTCTAATTTGGGGAATAGGGCAAGCAATTCCAGTTGCATTAATAATGGGGATATTCAGAGCAATAGCGATTGTTATGTTCTTTCTTGGAACTCGTGGATTTTATGAGAAATATATTTTTGTGAATCAGGAAGAAGAACAAAAGATTTTGGGTACTTGGATAGCTAAATTCGTAACTAAAGAATAAATCAATAATTTTTTCCTAACTTTTTTCTTAATAATCTTTTTTTATGAAATATCGGTCGGGGTACGGGTAGTTTGCTATTAAGGAACAGTTAAGTTTCATAATTTTCCAGTGAAATTTAGGAATTTCCTCTCAATTTGAAATAATCTTCTTTTGTCGCAGTATAACAAAAATTTGGAAGAATATATGCATTTTTATTCAAATATTATTATCATTTTTTAAAGTAAGATTTCCTGTATAAGAATCAAAATATTGAAAAAGTTCGAAAAAAATGGGAGTTAAAGACATATTAAAACGAATATTTACTAAAGAAAAAAAAGTAGTTATTTGTGGATTAGATTCAGCAGGTAAAACCACTCTTGTATCATTTTTACAAAATGGAACTTTTATTGAACACACTCCAACTATGGGAAAGCAGCTAACTCAAATGGAAGTCCAAGGGATTCGTATAAATATTATGGATATGGGAGGTCAGAAAGATTTTCGTGAATTATGGCTCCATGAGATGTCAGATGCAGAATGTATAATCTTTATGATTGATGCCTATGCTCGAGAACGATTTAATGAAGCAAAGGATGAGCTGTGGAAGTTATCATCGGTTTTCAAGAAAAAAGCATTGATTGTTCTAGCAAATAAGTACGATTTAAGACCAACAGCTCAAGTTGGTGAAATAATCGACGCTCTTGATTTATCTAAAATTGCCTCTTTTGAAATTATACCTATTTCTTGCAAAACTGGTTATGGAATTGTACCTGCCTTTATGAAAATCTACTATAGACTTACTGGTAAGCAATTAACTAAGAAACTTAATATAAAGGCTGTCACCGTATTTGACCAAGGAGGTATTCCTTTAACTTCTTCTGATAGCCAACAAATTTTACAAGGGGGATTGTTTTCAGCCATTAATAGCTTTGTGAAAGAATCATTCAATTCTGAATTAAATCAATTAAAGATGGGTGAAAATCTAATAATTTTTAAACGCTCTAAACACCTTTTAGGCTCTATCGTCATACACGAAAGTGATAATGTAAATCTCAAGCAAGCTGAAGAAGGTTTATACGAATTACTATGCCATTTAGAACATATGTGTCCTGAACTCGATGAAGAAGTGCTAGATCAATCGAAAATTGAATACCTTGTTGAACAATACGCATCTAATCTATTATAAATTTTCTCTTTCTTTTTTTTACGAATTTATCGATTATCAAACTTATCTGATAACTTCTCTTCAATCTTAAGAATTGTGTCATTGAAGCTTTTAATTAGAGAAGACAGATCTGAAGCTAATTTTGGAGCTAAATTTACTGCTTTACTTATATGTTCAATAGCTGTATTATAATCTTTTCTATCCATGTAGGTAAAACCTAAGAATAACCATGCTAATGCAAAATCAGATTCTATCTCAATTGCCTTTTTATAATTATCTATCGCTCTACCATAATCACGTTTTAATCTGAAAGAATTTGCCATATTATAGAATGCTTTAGCATAGAAAGGTTCTATTTCAACAGCTTTACTATAAGATTCGATAGCATTATCAAAATCCCTTTTCCTTTCATAAACTAATCCTAAAGAATTCCATGATTTAGAATGGTTTTTGTTTAAGTCCAAAGCCTTTTTGAAATTTTGAATTGCCGTATCATAGTCCTGTTTTTCAGTATTGGTCACTCCCATATAAAAGAAAGCGTCTATAAACGCACTATCTAAACCAAGAGCTTTTTTACAATCTTCTATTGCCTTATCAAAACTCTTATCCGCTATCGCCAACTTTGCTTTTTCTATCAATGTATTTTTGTATTTTGTTTTAATCGGTATTTTATCTTTATATTCAGAATCTTCGATTAACTGATTAATAGAAATTGCTTTTTCGAAATATTCGAATGCTTCATTGAAATTATGCTCTTCAGATAATTGCTCAGCTTGTTCAATAAATAATTTGATTTCAGAGTGGTGTACTTTATCAATATCTTTTTTAATCTTATTCATTTCGTCAAATCTTCTTTCTGGATCATCGATAGTCTTTGCATATTCCACTTTTTTGCTTAATTTTTCTAATTCTCTCTTAAATCTCTTCTGTTCCTCAACTAAATCTCCTCTACCAACTAAATGTTTCAATTCCGCCTGGTAGATTAAGCTTTTAATCATATTAACTTCTTGTTCCATTTGTTCATTAAGGTACATTTTATTAGTGATCTCCAAAGCTCTATTAAAGATAACAAGAGCTTTATCATATTCTTTCTGTTCCAATAAACCTTTTCCCTCTCGAAGAATATCTTCAATTTGAGAAGAATAAGCTTTATTAACAGAGTTTTTCAATTTTTCAAGCTCTTGGTTATCATCTTCAGGTATTGTCATTCTCTTTGCTATACTTATGGCACCGTACAATTCGCTCACTGCCCCATCAAAATCTCGTTGAGCAATCATTCTTAGAGAATTGTCATTTAATAATTCAATTCTCTTCTTGCATATTTTATTAATTAAATCCTCAATATCTTTGACTTTTAAATCGCGTTCTCTCGAATCTGCCATTCTAATTGCAATATCTAATGCCTTTTCAAAATACCCTAACGCTTCATTGACAATTACTATATCGTCAGCATAATTCTCTTTAATTATTATTTCCTTTCCTTTACCTAGAATTGGCTTTAATCTCTCTTCATAGACAGGATTTAAAACATCAGCAGCAACTTCATTAATCTTGTCAATCTCACTTTTCTTTTGTTCAGAATCAAACATTTTATATGCTAAGTCTATTGCTCTTTCAAATTCTTTTACAGCATCTTCAAAATATTTCTGTTCAATGAAATGTTTACCCTTATCAACTAAAGGTTTAATATCATTACTATAGATCTGATTTATCAAGTTTCTGACTATTATTATTTCTGTATTTTTTAACTCCGATTCAAATAACTCTTCTGTTATCATTAGTGCATTTTCATAAGATTTTATAGCTGATTCTGAACTACCAAGCACTTTTGATTGATTACCTTGTTGAACTAATATCTCTATTCTTTTAGAATATGTTTGATTGATCTTGCTTTTTATTCTGGCAATTATTTCATGGTTAGGTTGGTTTTTATAAATTTGAGCCGCTTTTTCTAAAGTATTTTTTAAATATCCAATTGCATTTTCGTATTTCTCCTCTAATATTAATTTTTCTCCTTGATATATTGACTCTTCTAATCGATTATGCTCAATATGTGCTGTAATTTCACTTAACTCAGCTTCTTTCAAATCAATGTCTTCAATCTTTTCTGCAATTCTTATGGCCTCATCAAAAGTGATAAAGGCATCATTAAAATTATTGTTTTTGACATGTACATAAGCTTTCTCAAGTATATCAATTATTTCAACTGAATATATTTGATCTATTTGGGATTTGATATTATCAATTTCATCTTTTTTATTCTCCTCTTCCTTTATTTTATCTTCAACAAAATCTATTGCTTCTAAGTAAGACTCGACTGCCTTATTATATTTCTTTTCCGTTTTAAGCTTCTCGGCTTGTTCCATCATAGAATTCAATTTTTTCAAATCTGACTTCTTAACCATATTAAATTCACTTATTTAAAAGCTGGGATTTGATATTATTCTGTATTAATCCTATGAATTAAAATTAATTTTTTAAACTTTTCTAAGGGTAATTGAAAAATTAAAATTTAATTAAAATCTTTAATTATTTTGATACAAATTTAATATTAATTCTCTATTAAATAGCTTTTAGAACAATGGATCATCAAGATTTCGAAAAAAAACTCTTTTTTGGCGGACCTATTATAACTTTAAATGAAAATCAACCAATAGTAGAGGCTATTGGTATTGATGGCGAAAAAATATTAACAGTTGGGTCAATGGACCACGTTATAAGTATATTAAATTCGGGATATAAATTAATCAATTTAGATGGAAATACGCTACTACCAGGGTTTATTGATTGTCATCTTCATCCTATTTCGTATGTATTATATCATTTATTTCCAGATTTAACTGATATAAGGAGTCTTGAGGAATTAAAACTACTTTTAAAAAAATCAATTAAAGAAAAGAATACCTCTGAACTGTTATTAGCTTTTAATTTAAGTGAAGAGAAATTTAAAGTGCCCAAATTACCTACACGCCAAGATTTGGATGATGCTTGTCCTAACCATCCAGTGTTCATTCTAAGATATGATAGTCACATCGGTATTGCAAACTCAAAAGCTTTAGAATTAGCAGGCATAACAGAAGAAACAATCGTTCCAAAAGGCGGTGAATTTCGGAGAGATGAGAGTGGAAAACTTAATGGAGTAATCTGCGAAAAAGCAATAAATTTAATTCTATCAAAGATGAAGTTTCCTGAAGCAAGTAAAATAGAACAAGCAGCTTTTAAAGTATTTACAAGCTTAGCTAGTAAGGGACTAACTTCATTTCATGCTATAGTTAGTGGTGATAAAAGTGGTGAATTTGGAGAGGTGGGTGCTATTGAATTACCTTTATTTAGGTTTTTACAAGATAAGATACTTCAAAACTGCTATACTTTCATTAATATGGAAAAAATAAGAAAATTGTTTAGAATTCAGGATTCTTATTTTTATAATCAACAAATTGAGGATAGATTCAAATTTGGTGGGTTGAAACTTTTTTTAGATGGCTCTTTTGGAGCAAAAACTGCTTATATGTATGAACCTTTTACTGATGCTCCTAATATGTGTGGATTTTGTGTGATTGAAGAAGATACGATATATAATAGAATGCTGAAAGCACATCAGAATGGGATTCAAATTATACTTCATGCTATAGGAGATAAAGGGAATAGAATTGCAATGAATTTATATAAAAAGTTATTACAGGAGTATCCAAGAAAAGATCATAGATATAGGATTGAACATGCTTCAATGTTGACTAAGGATGTTATAGCGGACATGAAAAAATATAGTATTATCGCTTCATGCCAACCACCATTTATAAATTCTGAATATATTTGGCTCGAAAAGCGGTTAGGTAAAGAACGCTGTAAATATACTTATCCTTTCAAATCAATTTTAGACTCTAAAGTTATATTGGTCTCAGGCTCGGATTGCCCAGTCGAAGATCCAAGTCCAATTTTAGGGATACATGCATTAGTGACCCGAAACGGATTTATTCCAGAACAATGTATTTCAGTAGAAGAAGCTTTGAAAACATACACTCTAAATGCTGCATATGCTGCTTTTGAAGAAAAAATAAAAGGTAGCATTGAAGTAGGAAAATTAGCAGATTTTGTTATATTAGATCAAAATCCTCTTACAGTTGAAACAAATAAAATTAAAGAGATTAAAGTATTAGAGACTATTATTAGAGGTAAGTCTGTTTTTAAAGCTTAAGAGAAAAGTAATTGTGACTCTTAATGTTACTGCTTTCTAAACCAAAACAAGAAGAAGAAATAAAAGAGATGAAATAAAACTTATCTTTGTCAAGGGGTTGAATCAATCAGTAAAGTAAAGATGCTCATCGAAGCCTGTTTCAGCGATAAGATCCTGACCTAACTTTTGAATAGCTTTTTTGGTAGGATTTTGTACTATTCGTCGTGCTATATTGATTACTTTAGTTAGTTTAGCATCTGGAAACTCTCGTACGATATTATCATATCTAGAAAAATCAATACCCGCGGTATAAACTCCTGCATTCCCATGACCTGCTGAGCTTGACACCTGCCAATGCTCAACTTTTAGTTCTATTTTGGAAAGAAGGAAGCTTACACTAAACCATTCAAGATAAAGATCCATTCTTTTTGATTTTCTTTTTGTAGTCTTTAATAGTTTTAGAGCGCGATTTAGCCTATCTGGATGCATTTGTCTAAATATTTTTTCTTGGAGTTCTGACATACTATCCCTAACATGAGCTTTTATTTCTTGAAGAATTTCATCTACTTTTTGTGCTCTCTCTTCAGTTATATCTTGATGAATTGCCTGAACATGTCGTGCAATAGCTTCATTAATACTCTGATTTTCATCAATACTGGACTCTAAATTAGCTGGAGGTGAAACTGAGGGCGATTCTCCTATTTCGATTGGCATACTATAAATTTCCTTTTGAGGAAGTGTAAATAAATCGCCTAATTTTGAATGATCCTGTCGTACTTCATTAAATCTTTCTTGAATTTCTTCACGTGAATATCCCATATTCATTAGATAAAAAGCTGCGCTTGCAAGTTGATTTTCCAAAGCATCAGATGCACTATAATTAGCTGAACCACCAAATTGTTCCCTCAATAAATCGTCAGCCATTAAACTTATTTTTTCCTCACTGATTTCTTCTAATTTGAGTGAATCCATTTTCTTAAGAATGTGATCTACTTGTTCTGGAGTCAAATAGCTTAAGCTACCTATGGGTCCAACTAAATAGGAAATCTTTTCCATCTTTTTCAATGTATCTTCAATATCTTTTTGACTCTTGCCACTAGATATCCTAAAGAAGTGTTCCAAGAAATCTTTGTTAAAGCCAGCAATCACTTTTAAACCATATTCATTAAATTTATTTAGATGATCACTTAATCCATTACCTCGAAATTCTGAGGGAAGATTTACGTGAAAGACAAGTACATTGTCTAGAATCATATAAAGATAATCAGTTTTATTCATACAAGGATGTTTATTTTTTTGTTTTTATGAAATACTATTCTTATGCCTAAAATTAAATTAAGAATTTAATTAACATATAATAATAATATAATATAAGCTTTACATTATCGTTATTTTTGATATTTTCTATTTAAATTTCTTGCATATTCCATTTGATCCTTCGTTTCTAAGCTGCAAGGTCTGATCTTTCGTATCCACTTGACAGGGTCCATACTTTTTGGAATATATCCATTATATGCTGCCCAAACTACAATGAATTGAGCAGTTCTACCACATCCAGCAACACAGTGAACTACTATTGCTTCGTTTTTATAATTATTTGTTATCTGGATAAATTGCTCAATTTGAGTCGTAGAGGGTATTCCATAATCAGGAACATTAATATGATAATATTTAAAACCATAGGGGACATTATTCTGATTATCAAATTCAGAGCAATTAATTATCACAGTTATATTCTCTTCTTGATACTTCTTAAATAATGTATCATCTGGCCACCAGCTAGCAGCTAATTTTCCTTTGATAATCCAGTTAAATGGTTCAGTTTTTTCAGGCATCCCCTTTTTAGGCCAATACCATGGCCAAACTTTATCCAAAGTTATTCTAACTCTTGTATATATATCGAAAATATGCAAAATTAATTATTCATTTAAGAAATATTCTTCTAAATTTAAGTTGAAAAATAGAACTAAAGTCTATTTAATTAAAAAAAAAAAAGATTGAAGATTATTATTTTGTTTTGTACTTCTTTTTAACTATTAGAATGGTAACAATTCCCAAGGTAGCAATAATTAAGAACAAATTATAACCTGGAATTCCTTCTAATAATACTATAACTGAAATACAATTTGAAAGCCTATCACCATAATCATTATGCGCAACTATAATGAAGTAATAGGTTCCATCTTCATATCCACTTAATGCTAGAGTTAAATCAGTGATTTCATCTGCTAACAAGGTAAGACTTCCATCAATATGCGTAATGAAACTGGAACTACGATATACTGAGTAATTGTTTGCTCTAGAAGCTGCTGTCCATATAAGATCGAAGATTCCATTTTTGTCAGGATTTTCAGCATTCGATGATAATGTAAAAGGACCTGGTGCTTCAATAATATTTAATTCTGCATTAGTATCTACAAACTCAAAAGTATAATTAAATAGCCCTCCAGAATATAAGAAAGTGCCCTTTAAGAGAATTCCTGTGCTCTTTTCATACCATGCTATCCCTCCTGATACATCTAAATCTTCAAGTTCCCAAACTTCAACCTGACCAAAGCCAGGAAGATCGTATATTAGTTCTCGTGCCACATAAAAATCATGGTCTCCTTCTCCGTCAACTGCGATAGGGATCGTATCAAATAATGATGTATTAGTAAATATCCATGCATTTGTATGAGCTCCATCCCCAAATACTGAACCTCCTGACATTATCCTTGTCAAAGCATCAACCATCCAAGTATAGATCACTGTGGTTCCCCCATATTTGACTTCAAAAGTCACTTGATATAAACTAGCAGTAAGATATGTGTATATAAATTTTGTATTGTAATCAAATCCTCCTTGTGAAAAAATATGCTCTATATACAACCCATCAAACAATGCAGTTTCGAATAAATACACAAATGTCGTTTTTTTATTATTTTCTATATATGATTCAAGCGGAACAGCAGGAGCATATGCTGTAAAATTGTATGTTCCATATTCGGTTGGTGTCCAAATATATTGAATTGTTTGTTCCATTCCAACACTGAGAGTAGGGATTGTAATTGATGCAACTAGTAACTCATCGAGATAAAGGAATAGTTCCACGTTAGTTTCATCATTTAGACCGTTGTTTTTAACAGTTGCATTAATAAGATAAGTCTCATCAATTTTATGTGATATTGGTGTCTCTAAGTAAACTTTTAGTTCATGATCAAAAATTATGTATTCGAATGGAGCGTTAGTATCTATCAAATCAAAAATATAATTATTTGTTCCACCCATATAGAGAAAATCACCGTACAATAGAATACCAGTACTTTTTTCATACCATGCAATCCCTCCAGGTAGAGTTAAATCCTCTAAAATCCATACATCAACAAGATCAAAACCGGGTAAATCATAAAGAAAATCTCCTGTTACATTAAATATATGATCTCCTTCAGCATCAATTGCTATTGGGATTGAGTCCCCGATTGAAATGTCTGTAAAGATCCACATGGGTGTGTGGGTACCTGAGCCAAAAGAAAAGCCTCCTGTCGAATCAGACATAATTCTTGTCTGACTATCTACATCCCAATCACCCGCAGTAGCAAGAGAGCCGCCTTGATATATTGAATAATCATGATGAAAGATTCCATCTGAGAGTTCTGAATATAAGGAGTTCCAAGAATAAGTAGTACCAAATATTTCAAATGAATAATCAAGGAACATCCCATCAAACAAATTAATCTCATGAAGGTGAATAAATTCAGTCACCAAATTATCATGTGTAAATTCTTCACTGGGCACTGGAGGTGCATATGCAGTAAAATTATATTCACCATAGGTAGTAGGTGTCCATATGTAGGAAAAACCTTGACTTGAATATATAGGAAAACTTGGATAATATGATGAATACACCTCAACACCATTAAGATAAAGGAATAATTCTACATCTGATTCACTGTTCGTCCCTATATTAGTAACTGTTGCATTAATCGTATAAGTGGTAAAAATCTCAGGATCTTCAGGAACTTCTAATGAAACACGTAAATCATGAGGAATTTGTATTCCTGTCCCTTTAACACTTACATCATCTATTAACCATCCTCGATAATTATTAGCTATTTCATCAATTGTATCAAACTCAAACCTTACTTGTACTGATGGATTTCCAACATAAGCAGAAATGTCCACAGATACTTTTTCCCATGGCGGGATATAGGAATCATCAACTTGATAAATTAGATCCCAATCAATACCGTTAATAGAGATATATACGGAAGAGATATCCCATCCATATCCTTCTCCTGCTCGCCAATGGTAAAATTCTAGGAAGGCGACGTCAACATCCGTTAAATTAATAGGAATAGATGTCATATCACCTACTTCACGGAGACCTGTATCATAGTTTCCAGTAGATTCATTTCCAAACCACATGGAATGTATGGGGGAATGATAGGAATCGGGCCAAAAACTGCTAGTATTTGTTAAATGCCATAAACCTGTAATAGATACCCATTTAGACAAACCGCTTTCGAAGTCATCAAAGAAAATTGGACCTAATATGTATAGAATTTCAGTTGCATAATTGTTTGATTTAAAAGTTTCACCTGAAATTGGTGGTGCTTGCGCGGTAAAATTATACACTTCATATTCTGTTGGTGTCCAGCTATAATTAATGGTTGCATTTGCACCCGATAGTAAACTTGAGATAGTCATTGAATCAACAGATAGACCATTTAATAAGAGTTCAAAATCTACATCAATTTCATCAGAAGCACCATTATTAATGACCATTGCTTTAACTTCATAAGAATTATGGATTGTAGGATTAGTTGGTACATCTAACGTAACTCTTAACTCATGAAGGAAAATTTTAAATGTCGCATTAACATATCCTGGAGTATCTTTTGGAACATTTGGTGACTCTTTTGATATTTCTTGGAGTACTCCTCCTAGATATCTTTCGAGTTTAAATGATGAGATTGTTCCAGTTGTATCAGAAGGACCAATTTCTAAGAAAAAGAAGACATCATTATCAATAGTATAATAAGAGTAAAAATCTGAAATATCGAGTGCCATAAAGTCAGGAAAGAGGTTATTGGTATCACCATCATAAAAAGGTATCGTTGTATTAAAAGGACTATCATGAGGTCCTACACCTAAAGTTATAATATCATCCATTCTAGTAGGAGCAGAACTAAATTCCCAAGTAGCTATTATATCTGGATTGTAATCGATTCTATCTTCTATATACATAATCACTTGCCCACCGAGACCTGCAAATTCTGCAAAGGCATCATATGTTAGCCAATAATAGCCGTTATCCATCCAAATATCACCCCATGAATTCACAACTCGGAAAGCACCAACATCACTTCCCTCTGTAATAGCATCGTCAAACCCTACAAGGCATTGAGCGTGATTAAGCGAAGTAGAGTCATATTCATCTGAGGATAAAATGAAGTCCATTGTTCCTTCATCTAATCCATTTGAAAATTGATATGCATCAATACCAATAGTGACAGGTATTCCCGCAGTAATCAAACTCTTCATTAGATCGATTGTTGCAGGTCCTGTGTATGTGATGAGGGTATAATTAAACGGTCTGTGATATGGAGCTTGTCGCCAAGCAGTTTCATTACCCCAACTGTCGACATCACTATCATCATAGGGCATTGCACTGAGTGTTGGTACTCCCCAGTCTAATAAAACCTGAGCGACTTCATAAGGAATTGAACCATAATCATAAGCTGCAACAATGTTATATGCCCATGCGGGACTCAATAGATAATTAGGGTTTCCGGAACTTGCATCCCAACCATAATCCTTAGCTTCTAAATATCCATATGCATAATAAGCATTTGCCCAAGCCGAACAAGAGCCTTGAGAACCTTGATCTCCCACTGTTGGAAAGTAAATCTCGGTTGAAAGATCTGCAGTAGCCCGATATTTCTGACTATCTTTAGGAATAACTTCTAAGAGCGAAATTTTACCAACAAGTGCATCTAAATCCTCAGGATTTACAGCATATCCGGTTCCATGCCCATCAATGATAACATTAGACCTAGATCTAGAACTTTTTGGTTGGGTATCGATTCTCTGTTTCATCTCTTCTACATCTTTACTAGTGATATATTTTGCTCGGTATTCTCTTCCTTTTAAAGAATAGATAAATGTATTACTAGAGTCATTAATAGAATTATAATCACTTATATCTAGAAAATTGAAAAGTACAGGGAAAATTATACCTAATAAAATACAACAGCTCAAAAACAAAGCTTTCAATTTATACCTCTTTAAATTTTTCATAAAAAATTCGCCTAATGTTAATTTTTAAATTAACTTCTTAGAGATATTATAAGATTGTCAGTTAAGTATATATACTTTTTTGTACACAGGATTTACTTTTTTATAATAGGCTAAGAAATTTCTTACATTTTTATCAAAAAAAAAAATTAGTTAATTATTTTCTTTTTTTTTATAATTACTACCACTGATAATACGCCAAATATCGCAATTAACACAACGATATTAAAACCTGGAATAGCGTCTAGTGTAACATATTGGAATAGTGCATTTGTTCTTAATAAGTAATAATTAAGAATAAATAATTAATAATTAATAATTAAGATTTTTTAATTTATTATAATATATGTTTTACATTCATATAAAGCACAGTAAAGCTGATAGATAATGCTAAATCGGAAAGACAAACCTGATTATGACAAGAGAAGATACCCTATACGACCACATTTAGGGGTGGGGATTTTGTTAATACGAGATAATAAATTATTGCTTGTAAAAAGGAAATATAATCCGGATGCTGGTTATTGGTCTATACCTGGAGGGCATATTGAATTAGGAGAAAAAGTTATTGATGCTGCTGAAAGGGAAGGATTTGAAGAAACTGGTTTTAAAGTAAAAGTAACCCAATTAGCAGGTATCATTGATAAAATAATGCATGATAAACAAGGACAGATTGAATATCACTATGTTCTAATTAATTATTTTGTAGAACAGGTCGAAGGAGATCATAATCAACAGCCAATACCCGATTCAGATGCTTTAGAAGCTAAATTTGTAAACTTTGATGAATTGAAGAGTTATAAATTAACTGAATCATTAATTGAGCTTCTAAAGCAATTAAAAATAGGATATTAAAGAAGAACTAGGTTCATATTGGTGAATTTAGGTTTTTACAGTAGATTTATTTTATTCTAAGACTTAGACAATAGTGTTAAATATATATACCAACAAATCACATATTTACATACCGCGAAATCTAATTTTATAAGAAATAAATAAAAATGAGGAAAATAACATGCCATATATAATTGGAACTATTTGGTATCCAACCCATATGCAAGGTGAAGCAGCAAAAACATGGCTTAAAATTAGAGATAAATATCCCCCAGATGAAACCCTTTTTGAAAATCTGGGCACTCCTGTCAAAACAACTGAAAAAGGAGCGAAATTGATGACAATTTGGCTTATCAAAGAAGGTAAGTTTGAAAAGGCACTGAATCGAATTTCAAAATTTTATTTTGAATTTGGTAACGTGGAAGGCCTTGAATATTCAATAGATGTTTGGATGACATTTGAAGAAGCAGTAGGATTAGCAGGAATAGAATAAATAAAATCCAATAAAATCCTTTTTTTTTTTTTTATTTTGAATTCTTAAAAATTATTTTTAATAAACAAAATAATTTAATTCTACGATTATTATTTTGTCTTAGATAAGATAAAATCAATAAACTTGTTAAAGGTCTAAAGAATTGTCTACTTTAATGAAATCTGCTAAAAATAGCGAAATAACAGAAGAAATGGAGATTGTTGCAAAAAAAGAACAAGTCGAAGTTGAATTCATACGTCGTGGCATTGCAAATGGGCGTATTATTATTCCTAAATCTAACAAACGAGATACTAATCCATTGGGGATTGGAGAAGGCTTACTAGTTAAAATTAATGCAAACGTTGGTTCCAGTAAAAAAGTATGCAATATTCAAGGTGAAGTAGAAAAAGCAAAAATAGCTGTAAAATATGGCGCAGATACAGTTATGGATTTAAGTACAGGGATAACTGAGCAAGATGTAATAAAGATTCGAAGCCTCATCCTAAATGAATTGAACGTACCAATAGGTACTGTACCTATTTATCAATCTGCTCTTCGAGCTATCGAAGAAAAAGGAGCCATAATTAATTTTGATGAAGATGATTTGTTTAAAATAGTTGAAGAACAAGCTAAAGAGGGAGTAGATTTTTTTACTATTCATGTTGGAGTAACTAAAGAAATTGTTAATTATCTAAAGGAACATCCAAGACATATGGGTATAGTATCCCGGGGTGGGACTTTCTTAGCGGCTTGGATACTTGAAAATGATTTAGAAAATCCCTTCAATACTGATTATGATTATCTACTTGAATTGGCAGCAGAATATGATTTTACACTTTCACTCGGAGATGGAATGCGACCAGGATGTATTTTTGATTCAACAGACTATGCTCAAATTCAAGAATTAATTGAGATATCTAAACTAGTTAAACGAGCTTGGGATAAAAACATCCAAGTTATGGTTGAAGGTCCGGGGCATATTCCTGCCCATGAAATTGAAAGAAATATTAAACTAATGAAATCTTTATGTAATGGAGCTCCGTTCTACGTGCTTGGACCATTAGTCACTGATATAGCTCCTGGCTATGACCACCTTGTAAGTGCAATTGGAGGAGTCCTTGCTGGACTAGCAGGGGCTGATTATTTATGTTATGTTACTCCCTCTGAACATTTAGCTTTACCTGATAAAGAAGAAGTGAAACAAGGGGTGATCGCTTCCAAAATTGCGGCCCATGCAGTAAATATTGCAAAATATGGTAAAAAGGTTTCAGATTGGGATTATAGAATGGATATGGCTCGGAAGAATTTAAATTGGGAAGAAATGATAAAAAATTCGATCGATCCCAATTTATCTAGAGAAAAGCACTATAGAAATGGCTATATTGAAAATGATGTTTGTAGTATGTGTGGTGAATTCTGCGCTATTAAAATATTGAAAGATGCATTAGAAAAAAAGACTTCTAAAAATTTGTTATAAAAATACTCATTCTTCAATCAAACCTCAGTTGTTTAACCATTTTTTAACAAAATTATCAATTTTTAGCAATTATAAACAAAACTATTATATATATGAATCTCAAATTACAAATTGATTTCTTTTTTATTAAGAAAAAGAAGTAATCTAATTAAAAATTAAAATTTGAAAGGTTTTCTTTTAAAGCATGTTTTGCAATGTTGACCGGGCTCTTGGTTGTGTTTCTAATTCAATATCTAGGGCCTGTATTCGGAGCAAATTACGTATTTCAAGGTTGGGACTTTAATCCTATAATACCTTTACAACTGATGGGAGTGATACCTTTATCGGCTTTAATCTATTTCTTGATGGTTTATTTTTTCCGTAAAACGGGAAAGATATATCTTAGATCAATTTTAGCAACAGTTATCACTGTTTGGTTCTTAACAACTGCAGGAGTAGTAGGTGCAGGATTGTAATTAATATTTAATTCTCTTTTTTTTTTAATTTTTAAAATCCTCAATCAATTTTATAATATTTTGAAGTTTATTAATCATATCTTTTGAATTTTTAGCAAAAACTCTTACTATAGGTTCTTTTCCTATTTCTCCTTTATCCCAAATTATGTCAGGAATACAATTTGTATCTTCTATAGTTTTTTCAATTAGCCATTGCATAGTAGAATCTTCCTTTATTCTAGTTTGAAAGGATTCTGTATCCCTTACAAATTCATAAAGTTTTAAACTTGATATCTCTTTAAGTTTTTTAATTAAATCTTCGCTATACCTAAGATTTGTAACTAAATTTATTGAATTATCAAACTTTTTAGCAGATAATATAAGTCTGGCAGTATGATCTGAGGCTCCAAATTTAATTTCGCCAGATGCTTTTGGAAAACCGTTCACTATTGTCACTCGACCATCTATTCCTGCGATCTCATTTTTTTCTGTAGCATTAGGTAGAGAACATGAAATATTCAATCTTACTTCGGGTATTAATTTCGTAAACTTTTTTATATTAGAGATGAAATTGTATATTTCTTTAATTTGATTTATAACCTTCAATTTCTCTTCAGGGATAGTTAAGTCTATAACTTTACCTTGATAAGGCAAATTTATATAATCTTGAAATTTATCATTAAAAAATTTCTCTGCTAATCCAATTGACTCTTTTATATTATAATTTTTAGTTAAAAAGGCAGTAATCGCAGAAGAAAAGACACAACCCGAACCATGAATATTACCCTGTATGTCTATTCTTAATTTTTCATAGAAATCAAACTCTAGGTTAAATTGCCCTTTAGCTTTTCTATTTAAAACGGCCAAATCTAATAGTTTTTTAGCATTCAGCCCCAAGCTTTTAATTACAACTGCTTTTTCTTCATTAATATCTGAAGATTTACTATAAAGTTTTTCAAGTAATAATTTACCAATTTTTTTATAATTATCTAAATTGTATTCCTCATAATTCATGTTTGAGTAAAGCAAAGCCTCAGAGAGATTGGGAGTAATAATCTTTACATTCGGAAATAACTTCTTTTCTATCTCTAGTTCAAGGCCCTCTATTGAAAGTCTTTTTCCTGCACTTGAGACAGTAACAGGGTCATAAACAACAAATAAATCATATTTTTTTATATAATCAATAATAATTTCAAGTGCTTTTATATCAGGAATCATGCCAACTTTAACAAACTTAACTGGATATTCAGCAAATATAGCGTTTAATTGCTTCTCTAAATTATCCGTTAGAGATTTATACCCAAAGAATTGCGTAGTTGTTTGATATGTAATAGCGGTAATTACAGAAAAAGGGTGAACTCCGCATCTATCGAATGTTCGGATATCTGCTTGAATTCCCGCTCCTGAAGTAGGATCTGAACCTGCTATTGTTAAACAAAAATTTTTCATAATCTAAATATAATAAAACGAGAGCTTTAATTAATTCTATCGTAAGCCCATTTTGCCTTATCCGTTAAACCAAGTGCTTCATATGACTTTCCAAGATACAAAAAACCATCTGGATAATCAAATTTCTCCTTAACAAGTTTGAACAAATAATTTATTGCTAAATCATATCTTCCCTTAAGATAATTAACTTTCCCTTTAAGAAAAAGAATTTTTCTTCCTCTTTCTGTGGAAATGTGTTCTTCATCATGCATCTCTAATCTGGATAATGCATACTCATACTCTTTTTGTTCAATTAATGATTCAATCGATTCAATAAATTTCATTAAAGCAATTTTATCTGTAGCCTTCTTTACTTTTTCTTCATTTTCCCTTTTAGCTTCTTCCTCAATAGCTTTCTTCTTTTCTAATTCTTTCTCCTCTATGTATTCTTGAAATTGGTCAATTACTTCTTGGGGGTATGGTTCATTACATAGAGGGCAATTGGAAGCATGAGTTAACCATTCTTTTAAACAATCTCCATGAGTTGGATGCCCATTTGGACATTCTTGAGAGGTATTTTCTTCTTTTTCACTAATTCCCAAGTGACAAATTATACAGTTAGCCATTTCAATCAGAAAATTCTTTAATAAAATATAAAATTACTACTTTTAAGTTTATGTTCTTTTGTATTATTAAAACTTTTAACAAGTTCTAATTTATTTATAACATCAACACAGCTGATAGATTACTATGGCAATAAATATTGATCCTCTCTTTAAGGAAATATTGACAAAATTTTTGGAGATTGATGCTGATATTGAAGCTGTTATTATATCTGACCATGAAGGTTTTGTAATTGCTGGAGAGAAGAAAATTACTGTTGACATGGAATTAGTGTCTGTTTTAACGGCACTTATCAATCCAATTTTAGAGAGAATTCGAAATGAATTTGCATTCAAGAGATTTGGAAGTTCAAGTTTTGATACGGAGAAATACCGCTTATTATTTATATCTATTGATGAAAATACAACCCTAACTATAGTCCTAAATACCTTAGGTTCAATTGATAGGATTTCTCCTTACGCATTTTTTCTTGCGGAAAAAACGGCTCAAATATTAACAGCAAAAGAGGGTGACCTTATTCAACTGACTATACCTAATTTTGAAGTTGAAACAAACCTTTCTGTGGATTTGGGAAGAATTAAAGAACAGATTTACCAGATGCGACTAGATTCAGGTGGAAAGTATAAATTCAAATGTGTGCTGATAGGTGATCATGAAGTTGGTAAAACATCAATAATACGACAATTTGTAGAACGAAAATTTTCTAATGATTATCGTTCTACTATTGGTATTGATGTAATGTCTCACTCGATTGAATTATATGAAAATCAAGTAATTTTTGTTTTATATGATATTGGTGCTCAAGAATTCTTTAAGAGATTAAGGAAAACGTATTATTCAGGCACTCAAGCGACCTTCATTGTTTTTGATGTAACTAATAAAGAATCATTTTTGAATGTTAAAAGTTGGTACGATGAAGTCAAAAAGTATCTAGTAGCAAAGCAAATACCAATTATGATTGTAGGAAATAAAATCGATTTAGAAAACGAGAGACTCGTGAACTATGAAGAGGGCGTAAGACTGGCTAATGAATTAAGCGGAAGTCATTATGAAGGAGGGATATCCTATATTGAGACTAGTGCATTAACAGGTGAAAATATCCCTGACGCTTTTAACTTAATTGCATATCATTACATTATGAGAGCTAAAGATTTAGAGGAACAGCGATTAAGAGTCGATTTAATGGATATTATTAATGCTATTTTGGATATAAAAGAAAGATTAGTTATTTCATTTATTACTGAAAATCCTTTCTGGAGTCCTGGTTTGCAGATCTTAACGGAAATTAATAAATTATGTGATTGTGAGAAAATTGAAGACGATAAAGAAAAAAAAGTCTATGAATTTTCAAATGGTTTAGTTATAAAAAATTTTCTTTTTGATGATTTTGAAATATCGGATTCTGATGGGATTTTTATAATTTTTGATGCTAGAGATAAAAAACATATTGACCCTCAATGGAAAAAAATTGTAGTAAAAATCATAACCAACCTAAAAGAAAATAGAGTTGTTTTAATAGGTATTAGAGTGTCAGAAGACACTAATTGGTCCCAAATAATGGAAGAATTTAACCTAAACAAATATTTAGAGAAAAAAAAGGTTTCTTTACTCTTTTTCAAAATAGGAGTAGAATATCACCTAGAAATTTATGATCAACTCGACATAATGTTCAACACAATTAAAGATTTAAATTGAAAACATAATACAATCGTTTTTTGCTTAACAATCAATCTTTCTTGTTCCTTAACTTGTTTAATTAACTTTTCCGTTTAATACTAAGTTTTTTTCCTCTCAAACGAAAATCTTTAAGTTTGACTGTTGAATATCTTGCCCCAGATGGGTAAGTATTTCTTTCTATGTCTAAATAAGCATATCCAATAAGAACAGATACACTGATAACTGATATAATTATTAAAAGTATAAGAATCACCATAGATAATATCTGATATTTAGTTTTTTTAACAAAGAATTGTGTTGTAATCTCTCTTTTTGTTAATCCTAATTCCTTCCCAATCTTATATATCCTAATGATATTATCAATCATTTTTGATTACAAATTTTATATATTTAATATTTTCGAGTATAGGTTTTTATATTTTGCTAGAAACGAATCCAATTTTCCTTTTATTTTAAAAATCTGGGAATTAAAATGAAGTTTTTCTATTGCTCGTAAACAGAAGGGTGCATTTAGGGAGTTTAAAGCATTTCTTGTCCCTAAACAACCTCCTTTACATTCCTTTACTACGTCACAGTTCCTACAAGATCCGTAGAGGTTTTTCTTTTCAAAGTTTCGATTATAGCTAAAAGCATGAGGTCTTGATATAATTTCCTTCAAACTTTGAGTCCTTACATTTCCTTCAATAAATCTATCTGAAAGAGTTAAACATCCTTTTATATTTCCATTGCTTTGAATACCTAATACAGAGTACCCAGCTTGGCATCCAATCCAAGGTGTTAACCCTAAATTTGGTATAAATCTGGAAAAGTAACCAAAACAATGTGCTCCTATTACAGGAAGCCTTCGATAGGAGTATCTTTTTACATTAATTGCAATATACATCGCTAATGCATAATATTCTTCTTTAGAAATCATTAACTCTTTAGGGAATCGCCCAATAGGGACTGCTAATTGAATTTGCCAAGAAATATTTCGATCTAAAATATACTGTTTGATTAGATCTACTTCCTTTAAATTTCTTTTATTAATAGTTGTAATTATTGACACCGGAAGTTTTTCTTTTCTTAATGTCTTTATTGCATTTATAGTAGTATTAAATGCTCCTTTAATCCCTCTAAGATAGTCATGTGTTTCTGGAATTCCTCCATCTAGGCTTAAAGATACACAATCTATACTTAAGCTTTTTAAATCATGAATATGATTAACGACATTTAATCCGTTAGTAACAATCGATAATTCCATTTTATGTTTTTTGACTTCTTTTGCAATTTCAAACCAGTCTTCCCTAATTAAAGGCTCTCCCCCCATTAATGCCACGCCTTTATAACCACATGAGTGCAAATCTTTTACCAGTGTTAATGCCTCTTCTGTATCTAACTCATCAGAACGCGCACTACCAGCCCTTGACCCACAATGAATGCATTTACTGTTACATTTTAGAGTAATCTCCCAGACTGCGCAAGAATTCTTTATTCTACGAGTTAAAAGCGATATTAAACTTGGCATGACAATTTTGGATTCTTTTTCTGAGATACAAATTTATTAAATTTATTTAAAAGCTTTTCTCATAATAATCTGATATTTCATGATTTCATACTTATGAACAATAAAATAATTTTTTAATTTATAGAAAAATATTTATCAAGGTTAATGATGGGATTAAGATTTGCCAAGGATTCTGTTGAGTTCTTTACACGTTTCATTTCTGAATTGATATCTTTTTTAATCATCTTCTTATTCTCTATTTTACTTAAATTTAACAATCTTAAAGTTCTCCTATAATTTTTTAAGGCGCTTGATTTCAAGTCCAATTTAACAAATATTTTAGCTAAATTCCAGTAATAAAGAAAATCATCCCTAAATAATTGAATTGAATTTTGTATTTTCTCTTTAGCAATTCCATAATTTTGGTTGTAAAATTCCTTAATTCCTTGATAAAAAAATTCTTGAGATTTCCTTTGAATTATGTTTGAAGAAAAAAAGAATAAATTATTTGGTTCATTTTTTGTTGAGAGTTCTTTAAGTCGAGTTAGTTGTTCTTGTTTTTCACTTTTAAAATATAATAATTTCTCTATAATTCCTTTCCCTAATGCTTCTATTGATGCAAATGCGAACATTTGAGATCCTGGATTAGTTGGCATTTTCTTAAGAGAATTAAGTAAGATATTAGGAAGATCATATTTTATGATATTTTCAATTATTTCATTGAAGTATTTTATCTCCAAATTTGAAAGAACATTAATATCCTCTATGGCTTTAAGAAAAATTTTAGCTACTTGTGGTACCCTTAAAAGAAGTATGGAAAAGATTTCAATGATAATCCTTTTATCTTTTCTTTCCTCAAATTTTTTTAACTTTAATAAAACGAATGTTATCAGATCCTCATACTCTTTTGATAGGAAGCAGTCTTTAAAATCTACTATGTTTTCTAATAACATTTGTTTTCGAATATGAGTAATAAACTGAAAGACACTTTCTTTTGAAGTTTTTTTACACTCAATTCGTAAAGTAGGTATTGATTCAGCATTATAATATTTTTTATCTTTTAAATCTGTAAATCCGATTTTATATAACATTTCTGCTAACAATTCCAGTGGATAACATATCTTATGCTGAAGACCCTCATGGGGGATTCCAAATATCCATCCTAAGACTTCTTTTTGCTTTTCTTGGTTTCCATTTAAATATGATTGAAACGCTTTTTCAATATCAGGAGTTTCTATTATTAAAACTCCGCCAGATTGTAAGACTCTAAAAAACTCACTTAACACATAGAAAGTTTCAAAAAAACTTATATGTTCAATCAACTGAATTGCTTTAACTTCTTCACAAGAGTTATCTGCGAAGGAGAGATTTATAGCAGACATTTGTTGATCTGCTAATATATCTTCATATAAATCGATGTTATAATAATCTGGTTCATATCTTCTTCCAGAACCAACATTTAACTTCATTTTTTATTCTTAAAATCATTTAATTTAATCGTTGAATATAATGTTCCACTTGGATAAACAGATCGAGACCCAACCACAATAATTACAACAACAACTATAGTTATTAAAGATAGAACAAGTATCAGTAAAATCTTGATTATCAAAGATCGATTTTTTAAAAACAAAAATGTTCGACTAATTTCAGTTTTTTTTAATCCTAATTCTTTCCCAATTTTATAAAATTGAGTTAAATTTTTAATCAACTTTCACATTTCACCTACTAACATATATTTATGCTGTATACATATGTATTATCATTACTATTAAAAACATTTTTAAGTATATTTTAAAACTTTTAGGTTCAGTTTTCAAACATTATGAATAATATCATAAACGACTATTTTAAAAATAAGAGTTGTTATATTATTTGTATAAAGGATCAAGTTAGCTTCAATAATATTCGTAGAGGCGATTCAAGTGGTAATAAAGAGAAATAAGCTCTTTCGTGAGCTTCTTGGAAAATTTCTTGAAAGATTTAGTAAAGTAGAGGCAATAATTATTTCTGATATTGAAGGATTAATCATTGCCGGGGAAAAAAGAAAGGATGTAGGTAGTGAACTTGAAATAGTTTCAGTCCTAACTACTTTAATCAATCCGGTACTCGAAAGAATACGAAATGAATTTTCATTTCAAAAATTTGGTACTGCTAGTTTTGATACTGATGAATATCGACTTTTATTTGTATCTATTGATCAAGAAAGGATTCTGAGTCTGATTTTAACAAGTATGGCTTCAATGGATCAAATCTCTCCTTATGCTTATTATCTTGCCGAAAAAAGTGCACAGATTCTTCACGCTCAGGAAGATGATCTAATTCAATTAACTATTCCCAATTTTGAAGAAGAAATAGATAGACACGAAAGGACTATACAAAAAATCTACCAAGTTGGCGGTCTTGGAGAAAAAGAGGCTTATACCTTTAAGTTTGTAATTGTAGGGGACCACGAAGTAGGCAAAACCTCTATAATTCGAAGATTTGTCGAAAGGAAGTTCTCTGCCGATTATCGTGCCACTATTGGGCTCAATATTCTAGCTCATAAGTTTGAGTTTCAAGGAAATGAAATTAATCTGACACTTTGGGATATTGGGGCACAACAATATTTTAAGCGTTTCAGAAAGTTATATTATTCTGGAGCTGAAGCTGCGTTTCTCGTTTTTGATATAACAAATCGCTCCAGTTTTAAAAATCTTGAAGACTGGTATAAAGAGGTAACAGAATATATTGAAGAACAAGAGATTCCAATGATAATAGTAGGGAATAAGACGGATTTAGATGTCCAGAGGGTAGTTTCTTTTAATGAAGGCCAAGAATTAGCAAATTCATTATCAGAAGGAGGGTTATCTTATACAGAAACAAGTGCTTTAAATGGTACTAATATATCAGATGCATTTAAATTAATAGCATATCACTACATTTTGAGAATAAAGCAAAAAGAAAAAGATTTAATTAAAACTGACTTAGCAGATGCTATACAATCTGCATTAAAGAAGCTGGTTATTTTAGAATTATCTTTTATCTCAGAGAATGTAAATTGGAGTCCAGGTTTCCAAACAGTTGTTGAATTAGAAAAATTAGGTGAATATTCAAAGATTAAAGAAAGTATTCAAGAAAAGTTATATGCTTATAAAAGTGGGTTGATTGTAAATAATTTTCTTTATAACAACTTTAATTTGGCTAATACAGATGGTGCTTTTGTAATTTTCGATGCGAGGAATAAGGAACATATCGACCCGAAGTGGAAAGATATTCTAATTGAAATAATTAAAAAAATTCGCAAAAAAAGAGTAATAATTGTGGGATTACGAGTGGATGGGGATAGTAATATTTCTCATCTGATGGAGGAATTTGCTATAGAAGAAGATTTAGAGGAAAAATTAGTTTCAATACTATTTCTTAAAATTGGTCCTGATTATAGAGAAACTATATATGATAATCTAAAAGTAATGTTAAATGCTATTGTAAACACAAGAGGTATGAAATAAACCTCAACCTAATTACTTTTTCAAAGTATTAAACTTATTAAATTCATAAAATTGAAAAAGGGTAAAATCTATTGGAAGTGAAAATAAAAGTTCTTATACCAGACTTAATTGATGATTTTTTATATTTTTTTGATGAAGTGGGTTTTGCCGATAATCCTGATTGGTCGTCTTGTTATTGTCAATTTTATCACTTTAAAGGTTCAAGGGAACAATGGATTAAAAC
>JBHLLO010000012.1:31683-61890 GCA_048885535.1 Candidatus Hermodarchaeota archaeon | reverse complement strand
AAAATATCTCTGATATAATCTAATGCTTTAGTATATGTTGCAGGTACAGAACGAGGTGTTCTACCAATTGGAGATTGATCGATATTTATTATCTTATCAATATTTTCGTAACCTTTTATTTCATTAAAATCTCCAGTGATTATTTTTGAACTTCTTTTATTTATTAGATTGTGAAGTCCTTTATATAAACAATCAATAATTAAACTAGTTTTACCTGCCCCGGATACTCCTGTAATACATGTGAACACTCCTAATGGAATTTTTATATCAATGTTTTTTAAATTATTTTCTCGAGCTCCTAAAATTTCAATATATTCATTAAGAAGTTGCCTTCTTTTTTTTGGTAATAAAATTTTCTTTTTTCCTGAAAGATATTCTCCTGTAAGTGTATTTGACTTTAAAATTATACCAATGGGACCCTCAGCTACTATTTCTCCACCTCTCTCACCTGCTAATGGTCCTAAATCGATTATATGATCTGAATTTCGCATAATTGCGTCATCATGTTCAACTACAATGACAGTATTTCCTAAATCTCTTAATTTTTCTAACATTTTGATTAAACGATCAATATCCCTCTGATGTAACCCAACACTCGGTTCGTCTAAAACATATAATACACCGACTAAACTTGAACCTAGTTGTGTAGCTAAACGTATTCTTTCTGCTTCTCCTACAGAAAGGGTATCTGATCTTCTACTTAAAGTAATGTAATCTAGACCAACATTATCTAAGAAAGAGAGTCTAGCTGATATTTCTTTTAAGACTTCTTTCACTATCGCAATTTGAACTTCACTGAGTTCTAGTTCATTAAAATATTTGATTGAATCAAGAACTGATAAATTTGATAATTCTGCTATATTCAAATCATTAATAGTTACAGCTAAGCTCTCTGGTTTTAATCTTTGACCATTACATTGTGGGCAATTTACTTTATTCATAAAGCTTTCGTATATTTCTCTCGCCCATTCAGAATTGGTTTCCATATACCTTCTTTGAAGCCAAGGGATAATTCCTTCGAAGGATCTAACGACATGGTAAGATTTTATATCATTGTTATTATACCCGTTATTTTCACTTTTAAAATGAAAATCAATAGTTTCATCACCAGTACCATACAACACTTTATTTAATTTTTCAGGATCGATGTTTTTAATATTAGTTTTATTTGTATCAAACCCATAGTATTTAGCAACTTGTTTTAATAATTGCCAAGAATAACTTGTTAATGAACCAAATCCGGGAATATCTCTTATAGGGGTATCCTGAATTGGAACATTTAAATCATCTCCTAATATTAATCCGTAATCTAATTCCATCACAGTACCTAAACCACTGCAGTATTTACAACTACCGTGAGGGATATTAAAGGAAAACATTTTGTGATCTAGTTGTGGAAATGAAATGCCACAATCAATACATGCAAGATGCTCTGAATAAATTTGTTCTTCTTTGTCAACTACTTCTATTGATACGATACCTTCAGTCAAACTTAATGCGGTCTCTATTGAATCTGCAAGTCTTGCCCTAATATCCTTCTTCATTATAAGGCGATCAACTATTACATTGATATTATGTTTTACATTTTTATCCATGGTTATTTCTTCATCAAGAGTATATTGTATATTATCAATTTCTATTCTAAGATATCCTTGTTTTTTGAGACTTTGTAATAGTTCTTTATATTCTCCTTTTCTATCCCGAATAACTGGTGCTTTAATTATAAATTTCTCGTTTTCTGGAATTGTTTCGAGTATTTGCTCAATGATTTGTTGGGGTGTTTGAGGTCTTATTTCTTTACCGCAATTTGGGCAATGAGGAGTCCCAACATTTGCAAATAGTAATCGATAATAATCATAGATTTCAGTGACTGTTCCTACTGTGCTTCTTGGGTTTTTAGACAAAGCTTTCTGTTCAATAGCTATTGCTGGTGATAATCCCTCTATGGAATCAACATCAGGCTTATCCATCTCTCCTAAAAACTGACGAGCATAACTTGATAATGATTCTAAAAATCTCCTTTGACCTTCAGCATATAATGTATCCATTGCTAGGCTTGATTTCCCGCTACCACTAATACCTGTAATCACAACCAATTTATTACGAGGAATTCTTACATCAATATTCTTAAGGTTATTTTGCCTTGCTCCTTTTATAATAATAAAATCGTTATTCATACTAAATGCATTTATTATTTTATTTATTATAAATGAAAAGTTTCACGTTTATGCCGTATAATCTTTTTTATATGCTATAATCTTGTCTCTTAAATATGCTGCATCTTCAAACCTGAGTTCCTTAGCAGCTAAAAACATTTTACTTTCAAGATATTGTATTATAATTTCTAAATCTCCTTCACTTTCTAACTCTTTGACTTTTTCATTCACAACTTTTTTTAATCTCTTTATTTCTTTTTCTTTATACTCTTGTTCTTCAGAAAGAGAATTAAGAATATTCTTTCTTATAGTTTGTGGGGTAATATTATTTTCTTTATTAAAATTCTCTTGTTTTTTTCTCCTTCTATTAGTTTCGTCAATTGCAGCCTTCATTGCAGTAGTAATTTTTTCCGCATACAAAATAGCCTTTCCCTCAACATTTCTAGAAGCTCTGCCAATGGTTTGAATCAATGATCTTGTATCTCTTAAGAAACCAAGCTTATCAGCATCTAAAATCGCCACTAATTTAACTTCAGGTAAATCAAGCCCTTCTCTTAAAAGATTGATTCCAACGACGACGTCAAATGTTCCATCTCTTAATTGCCTTAAAATGTCAAATCTTTCCACAGTATCTACTTCTGAATGAAGATATGAGATCTTAATACCTAATTCGGAGTAATATTCTGCGATATCTTCAGCCATCCTTTTGGTTAGTGTGGTTATTAAAATCCTTCCTTTACTTTCCACAACTTTTCTGATTTCACCTAATAAATTATCAATTTGATTCTTTGCTGGTCGTATTTCAACCTCTGGATCTACTAAACCTGTTGGCCTGATAATCTGTTCCGCTGAAATTCCTTTTGATTTCTCGAGTTCCCAATCTCCTGGAGTCGCACTCATTAAAATTAAGAACTTAATTTTACTTTCCCATTCTTCAAACGTAAGAGGGCGATTATCAAAAGCACTAGGAAGTCTCCATCCATATTCTACAAGGTTCTTCTTTCGAGAGCGATCACCTCCTATCATCCCATGAATCTGAGGGATAGTTATATGGCTCTCATCAACTACAATTAGGAAATCATTGGGAAAATAATCTATTAAACACATGGGTGGCGAACCAACAGATCTACCATCTAAATGTCTTGAATAATTTTCGATTCCTTTGCACCAACCCATTTCTTTCATCATTTCTAAATCAAATTTTACTCTTTTTTCGATGCGTTGAGCTTCAGCATATTGCTTATTATCCGTAAACAACTTTATCTGTTGATTTAATTCTTCTTCGATCGATTCTAAGGCTTTAATCTTATTTTCTTCAGGGATAATAAAATGGGTAGCTGGAAAGATTCTACAATTAGTAAGTTCTTTTATAACCTCATTTGATAGAGGATGGATTTCTTGAATTGATTCAATCTCATCTCCAAACAATGATATTCGTATAGCCGTTTCCAGATATGCTGGGAAGATGTCAATAATATCTCCTCTTACTCTTACTACTCCGGGTCTAAATTCTATGTCCTTTCTCTCATAATTCATTTTGATAAGTCCCCTAATAATATCCCTTCGATTAATCTTTTGAGAAACGCCTAGAGATATTGAGACTTTTTCCCATTCTTCAGGTGAACCTATCCCATATATACACGATACTGTAGCTACAATGATTACATCATTTCTGGTTCTAATAGCATGAGTAGCTGCAAGCCTGAGGCGCTCAATCTCCTCATTGACACTAAAATCCTTTTCAATATATTGTCCAGTTATAGGAAGATATGCTTCTGGTTGGTAATAGTCGTAATAAGATACGAAATAATGAACTGCATTTTCAGGAAATAGTTCCTTTAATTCATTATAAAGTTGAGCAGCAAGAGTTTTATTGGGTGCCATAATTAATGTAGGCTTCTGTATCTCCTGTATAATATTAGCGATAGTAAATGTCTTTCCAGTGCCTGTCGCTCCTAACAAGGTTTGGAATGATTTTCCTTTTCTAATTCCATCTTTAAGAGCTTCAATAGCTGACGGTTGATCCCCTTGCGGTACGAATTCTGATTTTATCTTAAAACTGATGCTCATAAGTTGAATCACAAATTAGAAAGATATTATAAAGTAAGGATAAAATGGAATATATAACTAATAAGACTACAAATATTCTAGTGTAACATAATTTATGATTTTTATGAAAAAGTAAGGAATTAATATTTAAGCTCTTACAATTTCTTGATGCGTATCTTCAGCACCTTCTTCACTGCGAGTCAATAAAATTAATTTGTCGCCTACAGCCACAGTTCCTACACCTAAACCCAAAAATGTTTCAATATCAGTGAGTGAAATTGAAAGCGTGATAAATCCACCAGAGTTTTCTACTTCAAAGGAACTTCCAGTTATGAAAGTAAAGCTTGCTAACGGAATATATGTATTATTGATATAAATTGAATCTATTGTAACATTCTTTAGACCGTTATTTATAATCTGAATTATAACTTCATCTAGACCTCTATCTGCATATGTGGGAGTATCGTCAATATCAATATTATAAAGAGTTGAATCCACATAAGCATTAAATATGGTGGAAGAAACTGCGGATGTATTTGTTGTAACTTTTATTTTAATTGTATTTGTAGCATTTATCTTGAAATCCGAAACATTAAATGAAATTAAAGCACATTCTTGAAAATCTAAGTCAATATCTCCATAAAGAAAATTTACATCAGTTTCAAAAGATAATACACTTGTTTCATTAATATATATGTTATTTAATCTAACGGGTTCTACTCCAGTATTCTTTATTAGAAGCTGTCCAGTTTCATTAGCAGCAATATATGAAGCTTGCTTCCCATAAACATTTTTTATAATTTTAATATCTGCTGAACTATTAATGCTTTGAATGAAGCCAACATCTGCTGCTTTTGTTGATCCATCGAAAAGAGCCGAGACTACAATGCCAATATCTTCATTTACATCGATATCAAAGTAATCTGAAGCAATGATTTTTATTGTTTTCTCTTGATTTGGTAAAAGGTTTCCTTTTTTAGGATAAAAATCAACCTCCGTCCACAAATCCGTTTGGGTGAGATATACTGAATCAAGAGCCATAATTACATTTCCTGTGTTTTTCACTTTAACACTCAATAATGTAGTTCCATTATCATAGCTGTAAGCAAATGTTTTATCTAATTCAAGCGGCATATATTTTCTCAAAGAACTAGATGGAATGACTGAACCCTCCGGTGATATGGCTCTATATTGTGATAGCAGACTTAAATCGTAATTCTCATAATTAGGCGCTAACAAAATCTCATCTTTTACGCCACCCGGAGTAATAACTCCAATTTTATGAACAATGCCTTCAAGATCAAATGGAAAAAATGTGAGGTCTGTAGTTAGCTTAACATATGCACTTTGTCCAGGATTTAATATTGGAGATCCCTCTAAATAAGTTCTATCAGATAAAGTGTTATCTTCTAAATCAACGTAAAATTCATCTAAAATTACAACAGATTCGCCAGTATTTTCTACTTCCAAATAGATTTCTGCTTGATTTTCATTTATTTGCACGACTTTACTATTTAGTTCATTTATTCTAATTTCACTTGGTACTGCTTCTTTTACAAAGAATTTTTTTGTACTGTTGGAAAAAGCAAAGGTCCTGCCTTCTAAAGCTTCAGAATAAGCTATTACTGAAATATTTACTACATCATTCTTCTTAAATTGATAACCACTCGATTTAATATCAACCCAAGCTAAATCTTCTTCTCCAGCAGCTAAAATGTTGGTTTCTATGCCTTTCCCAAGGTAAAAATCGTAATCTTGACCATTTATTAAAACATCCCTGATTTCCAAATCCTTGGTACCAGTGTTTTTTAATTTGAAAGTAGCATATCCCGTATCAAATACTTCTGGATCTTTAATTTGGAAGGATGATTCTAATGCCGTATAATCCATCTTATACAACTTAACAAATCCATTTTGAGAGAAATACCATGGTACAAATACTTGAGAACGATAAGCTCCATTTTGAGGTATATTATTCACCCATGGATCCCCATCGTTATCCGCTCTTCTATTATTAATTTGGTCTCTATAGTAATCTTCAAATGTTTGAGGATTTCCAGAAAATGGAGCCGTTGAAACATTCCAGAACATTAATCTTACAACTTGAGATTGAAACCATATTTTGAACGGACGCCCTGATGTATCATTATAAATTTCAGATTCTACAAAGACTGAATTTGAACCCCAATTGTCTTCTTCTAATCCCCAGCTTTTATACTTCTCGTAATGATCATTACAGATCCGCATCATCCAAGGCCACTTCCCTTCGTCTCCGCCCAATTGGCTGAATAGATAGCCGAAATAAACTAATACGTAATCTGCATTTAAGAGTTTGAAAATTTTTGCACTATATATCTCATTTGACTGCATAAATGCCATGCCCGTTAGACCGATTCTCGTGGAATTTATTGTCCCATTATCGTTTACCGTAGTCATATTTCCGATAGGGGTTAACCAGTACCCATAATCCCACCAACTTACTACAACGGTAGTTCCTGGCAGATTAGTCTTCATCCAGGTTAGAGATTCTTCCCAATCATGATAATATCCTCCAGGAGCTAGCTGGCTTGAGCCAAGTTGAGTTGCTGAATAATTTGATGCATGCCATACTTGTGCAAGTAACATAATTCCAACAAGACCGTATACCCAGGCAGCCTCTTGGTATCCCACTATTCGTCTTAATTGTCGTTTTCTTTTTATTTTTATAGAATCATATCGTCTAAAACTACCAAATATTTTTAAGACATGGACTAATCCATAGGCACCAACTAAACTAGCTGCTGGTGCAAACAGTAAAATTATACGAATCATGCTGCCTGTAAAGTAAAATAAAAATAAGACAAATACAATCAATAATATATCGGCTGCATTCGATCTTCTGAATAAAAAGAACAACCCAAGTGGTATCAACATTAATGGAATTAATGTATTATAGTAAAACACACTCCATGAGCTGGGTGCATGTTCAGCTACCGAGGCTGTAAGATTAAATGCATCTCGCAATAACGGACTGAGGACGGTTTGTAATCTCCCACCAAATCCGAATGGAATTAAGTCAGGGTCTATCCAAATAATAATAGCTAGAACTAGTATTGCTGGAATCAATCCCCACTTAACAAAGTTTATTAATCTATTATAAAACCGAGGATATTCATTCCTCTTGATGTGGATATAATGATATATTACTAAAATAATGGCAAAAATGAAAGTTCCACCTAACACTATGCTTGTAAAAAAAGTGTCAAATTTAAACTTAACATACAGCATAAAAGTAAGTAAGCCTGTTCCTTCCACCCCAGCATAAGCTATTAAAACATTAGTCGTGTATTTTTTCGTAAGAATTATTATAAAACAGGTAATTGGTAATAAGTAATAAATGAAGTAATAACCACCCCAACTAAGAGAAAGATAACCTAAAAACAATCCTCCAAAAATAGAATCCGTAATTTTTCCTGTTCGGATTGTCTTTATAAAGAAATATAGAGTCATTATAGAAGCAAAAACTCCTATAGTTTCATTATCAAAAAACCCAGCGACTGTACGTTGCATGTAACCCGGATTAAACGCGAGGAAAAAGGCAGCAACTAAGCCCAATTGCTTATTTAAGGCTTCTTTTCCCAATAGATACATACCAAAAACAGTTAAACCTGCCATAAAAGCAGGAAAGTAAAAGCAAATATCATATAAAGAAATTGGTATTCCAATGAAATTAAAGAAGTTATAAATTATCACTACCGTAAAAGTTAGTCCTGGTCGTAAATTATATCTGTTAAATCCTTGAGGAAACCAACTTTTATAGTCATGCCAGTTGAAATATTCAAATAATGAATGTTGGGAAAGATATTCTGCATTGTAATATTGAATCCATGGATCAAATGCCTTAATTAAATTATTGCCCAAATAAGCGGGAGATAACCTTATAACAATTGCTAATATAACTACTAAACTGATTGCGATAAAAAATAAAACATTCTGAGATTTAATAGTTACACCGGCTCTAAGGCGATCTCTTAAATTTTTGATTGATGATAAAATTTTAGGCATCTTTGTACATTAAATCCAATTAATCAATACTTATATTTCAAATTAAACTTAGATATAAAAAAAATCCTTATCATTAAAAGATTATTTTTTAATATATTAAATGGTCTTGATATTATAACATGAGATAAATTTATCATTATATCTCAACATTTTAAAATTTCTAATTATCCTTATGATGAAATCTATGACTTCAGAGAAGAAAAAGTTCCTTTTTAAATTTTACTATATTGGTTCAGGAAAATTTTATGGATCTCAAAGACAATTAAATGTTCCAACCATTGAAAGTTATTTAATCAATGCATTGATAAAAAAAGATTATATAAATGGAGTTAATGAATCAGAATTTGAAACTGCCAGTAGGACTGATAAATACGTCTCTGCTAGAGGCGCTACATTCTCTGTTATAACTAACAAAGACCCAATATTGATGGAGATAAATTCTGAGCTACCATATAAAATTGGAATATGGGCATATACTGGAGTTCCATTAGACTTTTCTTCAAGATATAATGCCTTATATCGTTATTATAAGTACATTCTGCCGGGCAGTGGTAACTCTGTAAATATAGATCTTATAAAACGTGCCTGTAAAGAACTTGAAGGAGAACATGATTTTAAAAATTTTGCAAAGAAAGAAAATGATAAAGTCAACACAATCAGAACCTTAAACTTTGCTTCAGTCAATATTATGGATGATTTTTTAATCTTCTGTTTTAAGAGCAAATCCTTTTTAAGGCAGCAAATTAGAAGAATGGTTAAAAAGCTAACTGAAGTAGCAATAGGAAAAATAAATTATAATGAATTTCTAAGTTTACTTGATACGGCTAATTACGTTTCATATCAACCTGCAAATCCAGTTGGATTAATATTATGGGATATAGTCTATGAGAAAGATATACAATTTGAAATTGATCAAAACTCAAGTAAGAGGATGATGAGTTATTTTGATCATATGGAAAATAAAAATACTCTTAAGAAAATGCTATTCCATGTCTTGCAACATGACAATATTAGCTAAAAGAGCTTTTATTTGAATCTCTTCCGTAGCCCCTTGACTTATTCTGAATTCAAATTCGGCCAACAACTTAGAAAGTTCTATTTTTAGATCTTCAGAGATATTTAAGTCATATATCTCTCTGTGAATATTTTTAATAATGTTGATTCCTGAAAGTCCATATTCTTCGATTATATCATTTAGTAATTTTATTGAGAATTCTAATTGTCCCTGAAGAGCTGTTTGGAGCACATTTCTTATTCTCTCATGGGGAACCTCCCCTGCAACTCGAAATACAATATTCTGATCTACTTTTTGAGAAATCGTAGAGCAAGATTGTAGATAATTTATACCTCTTCTGCAATCTCCTCGTGAGACATCTACTAATGCATTCAATCCATCAGTGGTTACAGTAATATTCTCTTCTCTTGCTATATATTTTAGCCTGTTTTTTATGTCTTCACCTTTTAATGAAGAAAATCTAAAGACCACACATCTAGATTGGATAGGAGGAATTATTTTGTTAGAATAATTACAAATTAGAATCATTCTACAGTTTTCGGTATATTTTTCCATAGTTCTCCTAAGCGCTTGTTGAGCAGGGGCAGTCATGTTATCCGCTTCATCTAATATCAAAATTTTGAAAGGAATGTCTGATGGAGGTCTTGTTTTTGCAAAATCTTTAATGTACGTCCTAATAACTTCTATACCTCTAGCGTCACTTGCGTTTAATTCTAAGTAGGTAGTGTTTAAAGCCATTTTTCTCCCAAATAATTCTCTGACTATTGCTAATGCCGAGGTAGTTTTTCCTGTACCGGCTGGACCAGCAAATATAAGATGTGGCATTGATTTATCTTTAATAAATTGTTGAAGGCGATTAATTATACCTTTTTGATTTGCAACATCATTTAATCTTCTAGGTCGGTATTTCTCAACCCATGGACGGTTTTCAAGTGACATTTGTATGTATAAATTTAAGTTAAAAATATAATATTATTAAAAAATACAATTTAAGAATTAAAATTTCTTTCTATATTAGTAATAATAAATTTTAGGAAAAAAATAAAGAAAACATGTCTGATTATCTGATACAAAAAATAAAATCAAGGTGGATTTTAGATTCACGCGGTAACCCTACTGTTGAAACAGAGGTCTACATTAATGATGAATTTGCACGTTCAGCTGTTCCTTCAGGGGCATCAACTGGAGTTTTAGAGGCATTAGAACTTCGGGATGGAGGAAAAGATTTTCTAGGTAAACATGTGACCAAAGCTGTAAGAAATGTTAATGAGATTCTCGGAAAGAAATTAATTGGTTTTGACGTAAGGGAACAACAAAAAATAGACGAAGAAATGATTTCTCTAGACGGAACGGATAATAAAAGAAATATTGGTGCTAATGCGATTTTGTCTGTCTCTCTTAGTGTAGCAAAATTAGCAGCTAAGCTGTTAAACAAACCATTATTTTCCCATATTTATGAATTAAGCCATAATAAATCAAAAGAGAATTTTTTACTACCAATACCTTGTTGTAATATTATTAATGGAGGAAAGCACGCTGGAAACAATTTGGCAATACAAGAATTTATGATACTGCCTATAGGTGCAGCTAATTTTTCAATGGCGATTCAAAATGTAGTTGAAGTTTATCAAACTTTAAAAAAACTATTAAACGAAAAATTTGGTAATTCAGCTATCAATGTGGGTGATGAGGGTGGTTTTGCACCTAATATTTCAGGAACAAGAGAAGCATTTGATGTGATCATAGAGGCCATTGAAGCTGCAGGATTTCTAATGGGAACAGATTTTGTGTTGGGAATAGATGCTGCAGCCAGTGAATTTTTTAACGAAGATTTGTATTTCATAGATGGAAAAAAACTATACGAGGAAGAGCTATTACAATACTATCTTGACTTGATCCACGATTATCCTTTAAAATCTATTGAAGATCCTTTTGATGAAAAGTCATTTAGAGGTTTTACTAACCTTACAGCAAAGATAGATAAGACAATTCAAATAGTATGTGATGATTTAACAGTCACTAATATCAAAATCCTAGAAAAAGCAATCAATGAAAAAGCAGGAAATGCATTATTACTTAAGGTAAATCAAATAGGGACCTTGACTGAAGCTATAAAAGCATGTCGATTAGCATTTGGAAATGGATTTAATGTAATGGTTTCTCATCGTTCTGGTGAAACTGAGGATTCATTTATTGCAGATTTATCTGTTGGGTTATGTTCTGGACAAATAAAAAGTGGAGCACCATGTCGTAGTGATAGAACCAGCAAATATAATCAATTATTAAGGATAGAGGAACTTTTAGGAAAGAATGCAAATTATCCAGAAAGCTATTCATCATGGAAAAATTATCAGTAAAAAGAATACCAGACTATTAACTAAGCTTTTATAAATCTATATATATTTACATCAATTTTTTTCGTTTTTTGACTATGAAATTCGAAGGTTTTATCGAGTTTTAATTTAATAGGAAAATAATAATCAATCTTCCACTTAAAATCTTTTATAAAATTACTAATAAAATTATGGACTTTTTCATTAGCTAAATGGATTGAATAAACTACGTCAGAGAATTCAAATGCTTTAAGTAGAAAGCTTCGATCAGCTCTGCTTTTTTGTACACCAAAAGGAGGATTCATAATTGTTGTAATTCTTTTATCTTTTGGTAAAAATAATGGATACAGCTCAAAACTTCTGATATCTGCACATATTGGGAAGATAATGTGATCGAGTTTAAGATTTTCAATATTATATTGTAAGATTTTTATTGCTGCTACATCAATATCAATACTTATTATATAATTTGGTTGAAAATAAGCAGAAGCAATTGATAATCTTCCTGTTCCTGTACCAAAATCAAAAATTAGATGATTAGTTATATCATTAAATTCAAAACCTGCGAAGAAAATAATATCTACAGCACTATTTGCATCAATGCAATATTGTTCTAATTCAATTTTAGGATTAGAAAAAGTAGCTGTACTCTGAATAACAGAACTTATTTCTTTTTTCTTTATTTTAAACGCCTGAGACTTAAATTTGTTTAGAGTTTTTATAAATTAGTATGAATAAATTTAATTAATTTACTTAATAATAATTAAATAGAGAAATTAAAAGAATGTTTTGAAATATATGAAAAAAGCAATTAATAATAAAGACATCGTTATTACGGGTCAATATTTAGGAGTTGTCGAGGAATTTCTTCCTGATAAGCAGTCTTCTTATATAAAGGATGGTAAAATCTATGCTACTAAAACAGGCATAATTTTAATTGATAAAAATAAAAAAGAGATCGAAATTAAGAGTCATCAAGAAGAGGATCGAAAAACAGTAAAAATAGGTGATATTGTAATAGGAACTGTTCTTTTTTTAAGACAGTATTCTATAGGGTTAAATTTTCATACAATAAATAATAAGCTTCATTTTAATAGTTCTTATTTTGGAAATATTCATGTCTCCCAGATCTCTCATAAATATGTAGATAAAATTTCTGATGCTTTTCAGATAACTGATATAGTACGTGCTAAGGTAATCGAGCAGACTACAAATGAATTTAAATTAAGTACTGTCGGAAATAATTTGGGTGTAATCCATGCTGATTGTGTTATTTGTGGTACTCCCCTTGAAAAAATTGGACATAATAAATTAAGATGCACAAGGTGTGGCAATGTTGAAACTAGAAAATTAGCAAATGATTATAGGAATGTTAATGAGAGCCTACGGTATTGATACGAAAAGAATAATTATAAAAAAAGGTAAGAAACTTTGGTTAAGCGTGGAGGAAGAAGAGTAATTCATTTCTATAACCCAAGCGGAAATTTAGATAATACTATAAAATTTCTTGAAAGTATTCAAAAGAAAGTTAATTATCTTAATTTAAATTGCGAAGTCGAAGGAAAATCTATAAAAGTTACACTTTATGGTCCAAAAGAACTTCAATATCTCGCAATTGAGAGATTAAGGGAACTAGCTAATCAGTTCTTATCATAGAAACTAGCCATAAAAATTTCTTATTTTTATTTTTTAAAACATAAAAAATTTATTTTATTCTAAATTAGAAATAATAGATTTTAAGGTTATGGTGTATATTACCTTGGCAAAAAAAAAAGCTATACCTAAGAAAGAAGATGATCTTGAAGGATTAGATGATGATATTCTTGATGATATTGAGCCTGAATATCCTAGTTTAAAGAAATCGAAAGAAAAAACAAGTGAAGATGTGGAAATGGATATTGAAGGGGAAGAAATCCTTGAGGAAGAGCTTGAATACGAAATGGAGGAAATTCCTAAACCACCTGAGTACAAATATTTAAATTTATCCATCCTGAAAGGAAAGCAAGAGAATGATTATCACTTGATTGTAGAAGGTCAATCTCATGGGTTTTTAAATATTTTAGTCAAACACCTTCTGAGTACGGACGGAGTAAATTCAGCAGCTTACAAAGTTACTAGGATTGATCCTCCTGAGGTGTTTGTTCGGTTAGAGAAAGGGAATAAAATAAAGAATATCCTTCACAAAGCTATACAATCATTAAAAGATGAAGTAGAAGAAGTAAAAAAGACGTTTAAGCCCCTTATGAAATAAATAATTAATTCTAATTTTATATAAAATTTATAAGAGTTTAAACCTCAACTAAAATTAATGCCTTATGATTTTTTAATTAAAGATTTAACTTCAAAGTCATCCCAAAAAGCCATTGGTACTGATAAAGGATTAGCTAAAATAGGAGATGGTATTGTAAATTTTGTATATTCTGTAGCAAAATCTAGCTATTTAACAGAAAATAGTGCCAATAACAAAATAATTAGAACAGGTAAAAAAGTTAATAGGACTATTTTATCTAATGCCTTAAAAAACGCTAATTTGAAGATATGTGCAAAATCTAGAGCTGACGCTCATGATTTAGCAGATACAGCTGAAGCATTAATTGCGTATGTCTGGTTATCAGGAAATTTGAGTATTGATTCCATGATTGAGATAATTTTAACGAATTTCTCTGGCGATCTTAATATTAGAGTAGAAGAACTACAAAATGCAACATTAGCATTTACAAAGTTGCTAGAATCAATAAAAAAATATATACCGCAATCTAAAGTATGAAGGAATATCCTATTACAATCGGATTTGATGATGCAAAATTTGAGTTGAAATCGAATGTAAGCACAACTCAATTAATTGGAGTAGTTTGTCAAGGCATTAGGTTAGTTAGAGTACTGATGTATCCGATATCTATTGATGGAGAAGATGCAACTAATGCACTGATTTCACTTGCTAAGCAAAATGAAAAACACATTCAGTATATTCTAACAGACACTATAACATTTGGAGGATTTAATATTATAGATTTAGAAGAAATTTATACTAAATTAAAAAAGCCAATTATCGCAATTACAGAACGAGAAATAGATCTTGATTCCGTTAAAATAGCTTTAATTAATAAATTTCCGAAATCCTATAAAGAAAAACTCCAACATATTATAAACGCGGGAGATTTATACGAAACTACTATAGAAACTGCTGGAGGTAGTTCAAAAATTTACTTACATTTAAAAGGTGTGGTTTTTGATGAAGCAAAGCACTTATTGAACAAATTATGCATTGACTCAAAAATTCCTGAACCTGTAAGAATTGCTCATCTTATTGGGAAGGCGTTTTAAAACGTGGCGACTTCATATTCTAATATTTCTTTCATTCGTTCGCGTAAATCAGGACGAATAGCAGTCATACCATACGTTTTAAGTCCGCCTAACCTTTTTTGAACTTCTTTTGCACTCAAAGCTCCTGGTAAGTCCTGTTTATTAGCGATAGCAATGATTTTTGTACCCAAACTACGTTCAAAGCGGCTATATATTTCCTTTGTTTTCTCAACACTATCCTCAGTTGAATCACACACCAGTACTGCTAACCCTGCACCCCGTAAGAAATCCTTCCACATAAATTTAAATCGCTTTTGACCCCCTAAATCCCAAATACTTACTTTTTTTCCATTTAGAATGGAATCCTCAACTTCTAATCCAACAGTTGGGATTCTCTTCTTTGGAACCTCTCTCCCTTGTAATAAAGATAATAAAGAGGTCTTCCCTACACCCCCTTCTCCAACAAAACAAATTTTTGATTTAGTTGTAAAAACCTTTACCAACCCTTTCTACTTAATATTTGTTTTAGATAGAAAGGATAAACCTCAGCTCAAAAATTAAAATAATATTCGCATAACATGCAAAATTTAATCATTCTTGGACAGAAATTTATAAATTACTTAATTTTCTAATATTTTAAAGAAGGGGAAAAAAGATGGAACAAAAATCAGCTTTAAAGTATTATATTAAATTTGTTAAGCAATATGACCCATTAAGGTGGGGGGTTTAAAGTTTATATACGCAAAAACAAATCTAAGAAATATGGGATGTTTCATCATTAAAATATTAATAGAGATATTATATACTAATAGAAATAGTGAATTTTAAAAAATATTTATATTTTAAAATTTAAGAAAAAAACAGAATAAATTATACCTTTAAGCACCTGTCTCAATGTCCTTAACTATTCCCACTGCGATGGTTCTACCCATGTCTCTTACAGCAAACCTGCCCATTTCAGGAAAGTCTCCATACTTTTCTAAACACATCTTCTTAATGGGCTGTAATTTAATGATCGCAGACTCATTTCGTTTTATAAACTTTGGTGCATCTTCTATGACCGCTCCCGTTTTCTGATCGAGCTTTTTGCTGATTTCTATGAATTTTGCTGCCACTTGGGCTGTATGAGCATGAATTACAGGAGTGTAACCTTGAGCAATGGCGGTTGGATGCCAAATAACTATAACTTGTCCTGTCCAATTACCATTTGGAAATATAACGTTAGGTGGATTATTTGGATGACCAAGACAGTCTCCTCTTCCAACATCCTTCATTTCAAGACCTCTAATGCTAAATCCTACGTTATCTCCAGGTTCAGCTTGAGGAATCTCTTCATGATGCATTTCAATGCTTCGTATTTCTCCCTGAAATCCTGTTGGCATAATTATAATTTTGTCACCTTTCTTGAGTACACCCGTTTCGACTCTACCTACTGGTACGACACCTGTTCCCTTAATTCTATAAGCATCTTGGATTGGGAGTCGTAATGCTTTATCTGTTGGTTTTGGTGGTACCTCAAATTGATCAATTGCCTCAATAAGTGTAGGACCGTCATACCAAGGTAATTTATCACTCTTTTTTGAAAGATTTTGCATCATTAACCCTGAAACGGGGATAAATGGAATCTTTTTAACTGGAAAACCAATGTTTTTTAAGAGGTCAGTGACTGCTTCTTTACATTCATTAAAGCGATCTTCCTTATAATCATAGTTATCAGCTTTGTTGATTGCTACCACTAACTGTTTTACTCCTAGCGTTTGAGCTAAATAAGCGTGTTCTCTTGTTTGACCATTAGCTGCAATTCCAACCTCCATTTCACCTTTTTTACCAGATACAACTAAGATAGCGGCATCAGCCTGAGACGCACCTGTGATCATGTTTTTTACAAAATCAGCATGACCAGGAGCATCAATTATAGTGAAATATTTGTTTGGTGTCTCAAATTTTCTGAATGCTAAATCAATAGTGATACCTCTTTGACGCTCCTCTTTCAATTTGTCAAAAACGAATGCGTAAGACCAAGAATCTCGATCGAATTCTTTTGCTAATTTTTCTAATTCACGAGCTTCTCTATCTGTGACTGCTCCTGTCTCTATTAACAGGGCACCCATCATTGTCGATTTACCATGATCTATGTGCCCAATAATAACTAGATTCAAATGTTGTTTTTGTTTTGAAGACATTTTTCATCAACTACCTAATATTTTTATTATTAAATTAATTTTGAATAGATTCTAATATTAACCATTTTAGATTAAATGATAACTACTTTAATGATATCCAATATATATTTTTTACTATAACTTTAAGTGAAGATTCTAGTAGAATCACTGTGGTTTAACTTTTTACTTGGATTGTTATTATATATTTTTTATTCGATTACCTTTTTGAATTTCCTTTAAGATCTATATGTAATTCTTCCTTACTTTCCATCAATAATTGGAAGATCTCATCAATTTCCTTTTAAAAATTAATTTTTTTTCTTTTTCTATCTATAATTTTAGTTACAATTTTTGCATCTAAAAATTCTCGAATTTAATCTTAAGATTAAAATATAATAAAAATAAAGAAATATGGATTGTTCATAGTAGTAACTATATAAAAAAAAGAAATTTTTCAGAACAATAATGGTAAGAAGTAGGTCATCATTTCCAAACGTAGGAGAATTTGTGATAGGAAGAGTTAATCACATTGAGGATCAATATGTCTATATCGATTTATTAGAATATGAAGGTCTCCCTTCAGAAAATAATGCAAGAGGTATGGTACATATCAGCGAAGTGTCAAGTAGATGGATAAAGAACATCAGAAAGTTTGTTAGAATTAATCAGATAGTTGTTGCAAGAGTTTTAAGGGTAGACACTTCTAAAGGTCATATTGATTGCTCATTAAGACGCGTTAATTCAGCTCAACGGGCAAAAAAGAAAAAAGAATTCAAGTATAAAGTAAAATTTGACAATCTACTCCAGATTTTAACTGAAGACAAAAATATAAATCTTAGTTTAGATGAGGCCTATGAAAAGATTGGTTGGCCACTAATAGAACAATATTATGATTTTCAAGAAACTGTTGAAGCATTGAAAGAAAATGGAGAGGAATCAATGAATAGCTTAGAAAATGTTCCTGACAACATAAAGAAAGCTTTATTAAAAATTGTCGATGAGAATGTTGAAATCTCAACTGTTAGTATTATTGGTAAGATAAAGTTAATGAACACGGATGGAGATGGTATTGATAAAATCAAGGAAGCATTAGTAGATATAAATAATATTGTTCAAAATCCTAAAGAAACTAGAAAGTTAAGTTTATCTTATATAGGAGCTCCCTTCTATAGATTAGAGATAATTTCTAAGGATTACTTAGACGCTGAAAATATTCTTTCTGATGCGATTGAAATTTTAGAAGCAAAATCAAAGAATACAAACACCTCTTTTGAATTTATTAGAGATTAAAGAATTCTGGATAAAAAAGATGACAAAATACCTTAAAAAATGTAAAGAATGCAAAAAGTATAGCTTATTTATTCCAGAATCTAAATGCAAGTATTGTGGAGGAGAACTAATAAATCCTTTTCCTCCTAAGTTCTCATTAATAGATAAATATCAAAAATACCGTATAGAGTATTTTAAAGAAGAATTTAAGAAAAAATTTCAAAAAGATTAAGAAATCTCGACTTTTTCAGCTATTTTTTCATTAATAAGAATCACAGCATTTTTATACGGTAAATTTGCAATATCATTTTTCTCAAAAGGTCCATAACTTATAAGATCTATCCCTACTAAAGCTTCTACTTTTTCAAGAAACCTTATAAGTGTATATTTATAATCTTCTTCCTTTTTTTTGATCTTTTCTTCCTTAGGTTTTAGATCTTCCTTAAGTTGCATTTCCTCTACTTTCTCTAACTCAGGTTCTTCCTCAGATATCTCATCAATTTCCATCTCTTGTTCCAATATAGGTTGATCCTCACTCAAATAAAGATTTTTCACTTTTTTATAACCTTTAAATGTGCTTATTAAATTTTGGTAAAGAAGTTTTTCAGTTTCAATCACATTTTCCAAATTGATTTCTTGATTTACTTGCGCAGCATTAATAATTTTAACTTCCCTAATTTTTAAAAGATCATTAAAAAGAAAATTCAAATTGTTTTTATAAGATTCTATTAACTGTACTTTTATGTCATCAGTTTTATCTATTCGGACAGCATTAATTTCAGCTAATAGTTTCTTATAACTATCAAAATCTTCTTGAAGTAAACAAGTTAAATCAGTTTCTTCAAATTCTTTAAGCCAATGCTGATAAAGTTTTGAATAATTGCGTTTAAGATTCATAAGGATTGAATTAAGTTTATATTTTTATTAAAATGTTAAGACATTAGAATTTTTTGCACAAATTCATCTTAATTTAAACCTTTATTGCTACCTCCTTACATAATAGAAATACAGCAAAATGATGAGGAACTTCTATAATTTCACCTTTTTTATACGGTCCATATCTTTTTCCTTTCAATTGGGTTATAGGTACTTCTTCTTCAATGATTTCTAATTTTTGAGTTATTTTATCATCAACTTTGAAGACTATAGGATCAAGACTTTCAGAGTCTTCATCTAATGGATTAAACTTCTCAAGTTGATCTAGTTCTAGTTCTTGTACTCGAAATCCTGTTTTTCCATGAAGTGAACCAGGATATCTAATTAATCTATGGATATCAATTGTTACTGGCTCATCAATTTGTACTCCGACGTTTTTAATTAAACCTTTTAAAAATCTATTCCAATGTTCAAGATTATTAAAGCCTTCTATGGACCAAGCTCTTCCTTCCTTAGATAAAATATTATTCAGAACTAATTCTTTTGAATTTAAGAAGCTTTTTATTTGATGAGGATTAAACTTATTTTCTAATAGAAAATGCTCAATATCAATATTTGGTCGTGATAAAATATCCGTAAATTCAGATAATATTTTTTGAGGCCAACCAATACTTTCTTTTGAAAATCCAAATATACTTCCACTTCTTTCTCTCAAACCTAGGACTTCAAAAGATATATTATTTCCTGTTATGTAATCTACAATCTCTCTTCTTTCTTCACTTGATAAATTTCGAATTATATCATTTTCAACTTTTAGATGATAACCCCTATGCCCTGAGAATGAAATTTTTATTTGATTTGTATTAATCCCAAAATCAGCGATTAGGAAATCATTGACTAATTTTTTGATTTCTTCTTTAGCAGCATTCAAACAATAATTACATATCCAAGGTATCGTCCTTATTTTTAATTTACCACATTTAGAACATTTTTCAGGCATCCCTTTACCTATTTTACCACAATCTTTGCATATCCAAATGTCGTGATCTTCCTTACAAGGAGTATAAAAATGATCAACATCAATATCAATTATTAGATCACACCCTAGATAATCTTTAAATTCCATTTCAGGGAAATTGGGTTGAGAATATAATGTCCCACTGGAAAAAACATGCCTAGGAGTTTGCTTAGTTAGGTAATCCAATAATGACTCTTGAAAATCATATCCAATATGGCGGATCATTATCTCCTTATCCCAAGGGATGAATGCAAACTCGCGTTGATTAAAAGAACTAACAGGGGGGATCTTGTTCTTATACTTTTTATAATAAGCTTGAAATAATCTCTTTAAAAAAATTTTAGTCTTTAGATTCATTTTCTAGTTTAATCTGTTGTTTTTTTTCCTTGAGGTTATTTATAAATTGCTTGTATTGGAGATAAAATAATGGGTGTGTAATTTTTTTCTTAACGTTATCTTTTTTAGAAGTAAATCCATTCAAGCATAAGTTATCCTCATATTTAGAAGCCATACATAAATTTAACGATTGTAATGTTGAACATGAGTGTGGAACATATCCTTTCTTTTTAGCAAATTCTACTTGATATTTTGTCTTTTCATGGTCAAAGTCTGGCAATGTGGAAAATATATCAATTATTTTGTCAATTGGATACTCTAACGCATGTAAAAAAAACACAAGGAATAATCTTTCAATATGGATTAAATTTTGATGATCTTGAGCTTTCAGTAATATCTCTCTAATGCATGGAGGAAATTTAGATAGAATATCTTTACCTTCTTTATATTTTAAATCAATTGAATATTCAAAGCTTTCTTTTTTCAAATCCCATAAGCTTAATATATTATCATACAATTCTTTAAAATCCTTAACTTTTAACATCTGTTCTTTAAAATAGTCTAAAGTTTTTTTATTATCTTTTGCTGTATCTAAGAATTTACTTCTAACATACTCTTGCAAAAGTCTAGCTAGAGTTCTTTTTTGGATATATATATAACCATCCTGCAGAGGGTTATTTATTAGCTTTCTGTATTCATCTTTTAAATTGGTTGATAACTTCAAATAATCAATGAAATAGATTAATATGTTTGTACTTAACATTTCATATTGATTTTTATCATAAATTATTCTATATGTTTTTTCACTTTCAATAAATTTTATATCAATATTCAAGTCATGGCATATATAAAAGAGGTTATGATCGTTTTCGTTTTTAAGTTTCGAATATACTAGTTTAGAATAAAGGTTTGCAACTCTATTAGTGATTCTATTGTCAGAAAGCATATATATAAGAATTCTTAAAACTAAGTATAATTCCACACTAATTTCACTTATATTAAAACCGGATATCTCTTCTAGGTTTTCGAAAGCAGCATCAAAAAATTTTGATATTAGTTCATATAAATTTAGTTGAGGATATTTCGAAAAGACATTGGAAATAAAGTCATCTGGATCTTGAGGTGCCATATCTTTATGATACTTTTCAAAAGAATTAAGCCATGGATAAATAATTGTTAATTGAGTAAGATCCACCATTTTTCCAAATCCTCATATGAATTTTGTTTCAATTTGAATAATAGAGTAAAAACGTAATTAAATAAGGTGTGAGTAAGAAGGATTATTAAAAAATTCAGAACTCATCGAATTCATCCATATCTTCATCATCTTGAAATTCGTCTTTATCGACGCGAGGAGCAAGAAAATAGTATAATATTCCTCCGTTTAATATGTTAAAAATCATTTTTAATGGATAATCAGTTTTGAGAAATATATCTAATTTTTCTGTAATGGATGCAAGCTTGAGAATTTTTTTTAAGAAAGATATTGAGTATGCACCTATTTCTGTTTCTTTGATTTTTTTCTCTGGTAAATCATCTAATTCAATATTATATTCCATTTCTCCAATTTGACCTGAAGAGTTAAATGTTAATCCACTATTTTCATCTACTTTTATATTTAAAATGTCTGAATATATCTCGGCATCTTTTATAGCGTCTACTAACAAATCTGGTGAAAAATCTGGGGGTGTCATTGCCCATGTAGCTAGATATTCAATCTGCTGTAATTTATCGATAGAAACCTCTTCTTTCGTGGTTCCTAATACGGATAAACTAAATGTACGAATTCGTTTAGAAGATTTATTCTTCATTTTAATTTTTATTTTTTGATCAGTCTCTTGGAATTCAAGCTCAATAGAATCATCTATAGTGCTTCTCTTTAAGATCTTGTCTAAATCATCTATATTTAAGCTTATTTTATGTTCTTTAGCACATTTATAATCATCAAACTTATCTTTATCCATGGTAAATTTGATTAAGCTAACCATGCTCTCGTCGTATGAGGTAATTTCGAAATCCTTTGAGCTAACCTTGAATTCGCTTTCATCACTAAAACTAGCAAAAGTTTCAATAATTCCTCTTAAAATCCGACTATCATCTAATTTTAATAAAAATGACATTTTTAATCAGTTCTTTTATTTTAATAGTTATAATGATTTGATATTAATATTTTTTTTACCACACTGTTTATAAAATTCAGTATTAGAGGTTTAATAACAGAAAATTTTAACCTTTGAATTATTTATAATTAATAACCTTCAATTTTTAAATCTATATAAATAGAAAATTTATTGATTTGTATGGAATATGGAAGAAACGAGCATCAATATGCAAAACAAAGAATGATAAAAGATATTACTGAAGAAGATGTGCGAATTCAAGTTACAGGGTATTTTAAAGAAAGAATTGACAATGATATAATTGTCTTAGATGATCAAACCGGAGATATTATGGTAAATCTTAAGGATGTTGACTTTAAATTTAAGAAGAATGATTTAATTAATGTAATTGGTGATCTAAACATTAAAGTTAACGGAGAAAAAGAACTTGAAGCGGATATTATACAAGATATGAATAATCTCAATTTTGAATATTATAAGAAAATTTATGAGATTAAAAAGGAATTAATCTAAAAATTTTTGTATTTCTAGTGTATAACCATTAGGATCGTAAAAGAAGAAATGGTAAATATTAAATTTTGGATTTATTTTTGGCGGATTGGGAATTTCTTGGCCTAAATTTATTAGTTTTTTATAAAATTCTTCAACATTTTCTACAACTAATGTTAAAATTGGACCTTTATCTGCTGAAATAATAGGCATATGTGAACAAAAACCTATTTTTGATTCTTTGGTGACATTAAAAATTTTACATAAGCCTTGATCTTTATATAACTTTAAGCCTAATACATTTTGATAAAAATAAGCAGTATTATTTAGATTTTTCGTTCCTAAGAAGGTTATAAACTCTTGAATTCTCATTTTTTTTGCACCATTGAATACTATTAAAACTATTTATTCATAAATTTTTTTAAAGATAATAATTTAGTGATTTAAATTAACTAAATTAAGTTTCTTTAAAATGGTTGATTTTTGTCCAAACTGTTCGAGTCTTTTAAGGAGAAAATTTGAAGAAGGTATAGTTTATCTTTTTTGTAAATGTGGTTATCAACGAGAAGCAGAGAAAAACACTGAGGAAACTGAAAGAATTGTAAATAAAAAGAAAAAAGCTTTGGAAAAAAAACTATTAATATTATCAGAAAAAGATAAGATTCCTATTCATATTAAAGTAAATGAAATTTGCCCTAAGTGTGGGCATACTCAGGCAGAAGCGTGGCAAAGGCAGATTAGAAGTGCAGATGAACCAAGTACCTCTTTCTTTAAATGTGTTAAATGTAAGTATACCTGGAGAAAAAACTGATGCTCCATGATGATACTAATTTTTTTCGTGAAAGTTTAGTTTTACGATAATTTTCCGAGACTGAAAACTGTGTTCTTTAGTTCCCGATTCTACAACTTTTTCATATTCTTCTTTCCCGAATTTAACAGCTATTCTCGGATTACGTTTAAAGTATTCCGTTAATCCTCTCTCAACTATTTGATCGAATTTTTTATTCTCATCCATCTCTTACTCAGCCCAATTAGATTATTATTCTACATTATAAGATAATTTTGGAGAGTTTCAATCCCATTTAAATATTAAAGGCTAAAATTATTTAAATTTTATAGAAACCGCTCTTAAATGAGAAAAATCTAGTTAGTTTATTTATAGATATATTAATCTTAATGTTTAAGAAAGTACTTCCAAAATTTTTGTTAATATGCGTGCTTTTCCTCCAGTAGACTGAAGTAAAAGTTTTCCACAAACTAAACAAGATACATCTGTAGCTGAACATCCAAAAATAATTTGTTGATTTCCACAGTTAAGGCATTTAACCCTTAAAAACCTGCTCTTTGGACCAGGAATTAAGTCTTTCTGTGCTTTCTTTTTTGGCATTTACATTAACCTTTTATGCTTCTTGCAATTCTAATCTTTTTACACGATAGGATTTGGCATATTGTTTTTTGCCGCATACACTACATTCTAATAGAGGTGTGACCATTTTATTAACTTTTGCGTTTTTATGAAAAATTTCTTTTGGAAATGACCCATATCCTCTTTTTTTTCTTTCCAATCTTCGTCTTCCTTGATTTAACATCCTTTCCTTCCCTTTTTTATATATAGAAATAGAATGCTTAGTATGCTGTCTGCAATTTTTACAATATCGCTGAATACTTCGAGGATATTTCATTTGTTTTGACCTTCTTTCCTTAGAATGACATAAATAATTATTTATAAATTTTAAATTTTATTAGTTCTGATTAAATTCTTAATATACTAATTCTAATTCAATAAAAAAGAATTTATATTTTTCATTCATAATTTTAATAAAACTCTTATTAGGTATAATTATGTTCAAAGAGAAATTTCATAAAGGTATAATCACTGCTAGAGACTTCAATCGAGAAGATATTGAATATATATTAAATAAGGCTAAAATAATGCTTCATAACGACAATAATTTGGATCTACTTAGAGGAAAAATTCTAGCAACATTGTTTTTTGAACCATCTACAAGAACACGCTTAAGCTTTGAATCTGCGATGCACAGATTAGGAGGAAAAGTAATTGGTTTTTCATCTGCAAGTGTTTCTTCAATAAAGAAAGGAGAAAGTATTGCAGATACAGTTCGAACTGTAGAGAATTATAGTGATTGTATCGTCATTAGGCATCCATTAGAGGGAGCAGCCACTTTAGCCGCTAAGTTTGCGAAAGTCCCTGTAATAAATGCAGGATCTGGAAGTGGGGAACACCCAACTCAAGCTTTATTAGATTTATTAACCATAGCTGAAGAAATAGGCAAATTAGACGGCTTAAATATAGGTATTATGGGAGATCTAAAATATGGGAGAACCGTTCATTCTCTAGCAATACTCCTGTCAAATTATGATGTAAATATTTATTTTATAAGCCCTAAGGATTTAATGCTTAGAAATAGAGATAAAGAATATTTACAACAAAGAAAGGTAAAATATAAGGAAGTAGAGAAATATAGAGATATTTTAGAAATTTTAGATGTATTATATGTAACCAGAATCCAAAAGGAAAGATTTGCTGATATTGAAGAATATGATAGAGTTAAGGGTTTCTATATATTTACTAATGAAGATCTAAAAATGACAAAAGATAATTTTAAAATTATGCATCCTTTACCCCGATTAACTGAAGTTTCTCCTGAAGTAGATAATTCAAAAAAAGCTATCTATTTTAAACAAACTTACTATGGAATCCCTATGAGAAAAGCTATTCTGGCTGAGCTCCTAAGTGATTAACATATTTAATTAATACAGAATGCAGATAACTTGGATTTGGATAAAAAATCAATTACATCTTTTATTGAAAGATCGTTTAGTCCTAAATAATAATTAAAAATAGCCCCACCATTAAGTTTTGATTCAAATTTTTTAAATATTGATATCTGTTTTTCAAGCGGTAAATTTGATTCTGTTCTTATGATATTCATAGAATATCCCCTGAATTCTTCTTCTGAACTCAAATTTAGGGCATTTATCGAGGGATATAAATACTCACCATCATGGGGTTGACTCAAGATATAATTTTCGTTCTCATTTTGTGCTATCTCACTGACAAGTTTATTCATCAAGGATATAATTTTCAAAGCAAATTTTTGGCTAGTATCAATTCGATCAAGCTCAATTCCACAATGGGTTTTTATTGCTTTATTTAATCCAAAAAAGGAGACAGATTTTATGGCATTCCTTAAAAGTGTAGGTCCTTTTTCATTAAAGAAGGAATCAGTTATTTTTTCCCATTCTTTCAATGGATTTAGTTTCTTGTAGACCAATTCATACTTAATTTTATACAGTTCAAATACCCTTTTCAATCGTTCCTCAACTAAATCATAAAATTTATCATCATTTTGATTACTTTGTAAAGCTATAGAATGTAAATTAATTAAAATTTTATCTAATATGATTTTATTCCCTCTAAGATCGCAAATGTTATTTAGTTTTAGGTTAATAATTGAGGAATTCAATAAGCTTGATTTTTTATTACAAAAAATTAAAGAGTTTTTTAATTTTGGGATTATATTTTGACATAGCAAATTAGAGTCAAGCATATTTAATTTCGAGTAATCAATTAAAAGTAAGGGCATTTGGTTTTTAAGTTTAGAATCGATAAGTGAACTCAATGAAGTAAAGAAATGTTCAATTAGATGATCAGAGTTTTGACACGAAAAGTCTAAGGTATAAGATTTATTTGATTTACAGATTTGATTTATAAATAGGTTTAGTAAGCCTTGATTCTTAAAACCAATAATTGAGTTTATTAGTCCACTAAAGCTTCCAAGAAGGATATCTTCTGAAAAATACGGTTTGAATAAAGCCATAATCTCAAAAAATTTTAGAATTATCATGGCAAATTCGAATAAACTTGAAATATCATTGATTTCAATCGAAAGAGATTTCTCAATAAAATTTAATATTGATTCAGTATTGATGTAAAAACTCAGAGGTCTTAATCCCCAGTTATTCAAATTCAAGAGAGTTATATCCCCAGATAAATATAAATCAGCTAAATGATTGGGTAATAGGTTCAATAGAAGAAATTGCTCAGAAACATCAGAACCTAATCGCTCCAAGAATTGGTCCGGATTAACTGATTTATTTGTAAATAAAATGAAAGCTTCGTAAGGAGGTGTTCCCAACCGGGTAAGCTTATGTCTTACTTTTTCTAAACCATTTTCTAATAATATTGCATTAATATATTCCCTCATTAGAGGAGCTGTCAGATATTCAATATTAGCTTTATCAAGGCGTTCTTGAACTTCTTGTGCAATTTGTTTTGCTTGATTTTCATCCAACTCTCCCTCTTTTATTAAATATTCTTCAATTTTTTTGATATTAAATGGTTCTTTAGAATATTTAGACGTTCTTATCATTATCGTTTTATTTTGGGCATTGAGAATCTGTTCCATCATTATAATATTATTTAAAATTTTTTTTCCTAAAATAGAGATTTGATAGCCTTCTTCTAATGATTCTATTAGATTTGCTTCTCTAAGAGTTTTCAAATGGAATGATAAATTAATATTAGTCTGATTTATATCACATATTTCCTTTTGAAGCGTTGAAAAAGATAAGGGAATTAGGCTAGTATTCAATCTCTTTAAGATTTCTATTCGAACTTTCTGCCCTAATATCCGCAAATGTCTTTCTATCATAAGTGATTTTTTGTCGGCACCCACGTTATCATCAAAATCGTGATATTTCTTTAAATTTCGTTAACTAAATTATGAATTTCGCAATATATAAAAATTTAGGAAGAAATTTATCCTAACACCAATTCTGGTGATATCTAGGTGATATTTGTGTTTATATTTATGATAAAGTGAAGATTATAATTTTATCTACTTCGCTATTAAAAACACAGAATTAGTGGTTTAAAAATTATAGAAAAAGATTATCGTGCAGAAACAGCTACTCTCTCTATTTCATCCTTTTTTTTAACAGCTCTCGAATCTTGGCTATTATTTGCTGCTAGAATTAACTCTTGAGCTAAATTTTCTTCAAATTGTTTTACATTAGAACGGGATCGGGAGCCAATGGCTTGAACTATATACTTAAGAGCCAAATCTACTCGACGTTGAGGAGATATATCGACAGCTGAAGCATATGAAATTCCCCCTAAAGCGATTCTTGTTGTTTCTTCTCTTGGAGCTGTATTACAAATAGCGTCTACAAGTATTTGTATCGGATTTTGACCAGTAGTTAATTCAATTAATGTAAAGGCATTTTTAATACTGTTTAATAATTTACTTTTTTTTCCTGAATTATATGAACTTTTATGACCCTTTATTTTACTCCCAATATAACCAGGCGCTAATAGCCTATTGACAAATCGTTCAATAATAGAAACTCTTGAGGATTTCCAAAATCTTTTATGTTCATGTCGACCTGCTGAGTGAGGAATAATAACTGGCTTTAAGTTAATATATTTCTCTAATGTCCAATCACTTATTTCAATATTCTGAAATGACCACTTGTTAAATAATTTGATTTCTTCCTTTTGTTTACTCATTTTCTTTGCCTCTAACGCATCGGTTTTTCTTTAATCCCTTTAATAAGGGCATCCAATGAGACTCCATTTACTTTAACGACTTTATAGCGAACACCTGGAAGATCTCCTATTGATCGTCCTTTTGCTCCACCAATTCCTTCAATAGTGACCCTATCATGTTCCTCAATGAAATTAAGGGCTCCATCGCCAGGGAGAAAAGCAGTGACTCCTTTTCCGTTCTTTTTAAGCTGTACACGTACACATTTTCGAATGGCAGAGTTAGGTTGTTTGCTTTCTCGTCCAACTTTCTGTAATACAATACCTAGAGCTTGGGGAGCGCCTTCGAGTGGGTCAACTTTCTTCTTTAATTTAAGTTTCTTACGCTTATATTTTGTTTTTGACCACCGTAATTTCTTACGATTGGTTCGAAGTTTCCTTGCTGCAAATAGGCCTTTAGGTTTGCTCATATAAATCGTTTTAAATTCTTATCATTTTAATATTAATACAATACAAAAATGAGTATAGCTTTAAACTTAAAATTTTTGGATTAGGAATATTAAAGTTTCAGTTTTTGGTATTAATAATTACATTATCTACTTCAAAATGACGTAAAACTAATTCTTTTATTTTTCTTATCATTGAACCTTCTTTACCAATAGCTTTCCCTCGATCTTGAGGTCGTACTGAGATTATTACTGTTTTCTTTTGATTCTTATTTTCTCTAATTTCTATATTTAGCATTTTGATAGAATTTTTTGAAGTATTTAATATAAATTGAATAAACTCTTCAAGTTTATCGGACCAAGGGATAACATCTATTTTTTTTTGTAATTTAGCCATGAGATCCTTTACGTGTTCTCCAGCTTTTCCAATTGCTTTTCCCACATCCTCCTTTTTCACTAGAAATATTACAATCTCTGTATCATTTTCGGGCGATTGAAATATTAAGCAATCTTTGATTATAGCACCTGTGATACTATTAAATAGAGAAATGAGTTCCATTGATTGGCGATCAAATTTTATGTTTTTTTTTAACATTTTAGGGAATCAACTAACTTAATTAATTTGCCTTTGCTCTTAATGATTTTAAATCTGAATCTCCAAAATCATTTATACCAATAACTGATACCATATATGGTTTGCCCATTGCGAGACCTAAATCCCAAGAAGATCCTTTATATTTATGAATAAAAGTTCCATCTTTTAATAATGAATTATAATAGATAATTTGATCTTCAAATTCTTTTGGGCAATTATTGGCAATTATTAACATTTTAAAAGGATTTTGTCGTAATTGTTGTAAAACTTGCTCTCTACCAAATATAATTTTGCCTGTTTTATAGACAACTTTAATATTTGTATCTATATCAAATTCCTTTTCTTTTTTACGAGATAAATCAATAGTTTCGCTAATCTTTTTGTTTTTCTTTGCCATAGTTTAACAATTACTTATCCTTTTAATAAATCAATAATAAAGTAATAAAATAAATGTATTATACTTTAAATTTTTAACGCTATTTTCTTT
>JBHLLO010000012.1:0-31583 GCA_048885535.1 Candidatus Hermodarchaeota archaeon | reverse complement strand
TTTTCTTTCTTTACAATTAGAATGTATTATTACATAAAAAAACATTATAACCATTAAAACCTTTTCTTCTGTTTGAATTTGAGTACATTTTGAAAAATCAATTTGTTTATTAAGAATATTACTTTTTTTGCGATGTTTCCATTTCTTTTAAGATTCTTAAATTTTCATCAAGATCAAATCTTACATTGACACGTCCGCTTCCCATTGGTATAACTTGCCCTATTATTACATTCTCAGGAATTCCAAGCAAGCGTTCTTCCTCTCCATAAAGTCCCGCATCTAATAATTGATTAACTGTGACTTCAAAAGCAGCCCTTGCAAATACACTTGATTTTGAACCTGAAATACCATGTCGACCTATTGATTGAATAGATCCAGTCACACACATTAAATCGGCTAAGATAAGCAGATGCCTTAAATCTACATCTAAACCTTGTTGTTCCAAAACCTTTTGAGATTCTTTTATTATCATATTTCGAGCTGCTTCAATGCCATATAATTTCTCAATTTCATGTATATGATTCGAAACAGTTCTAGTAGTATCAACACCTTCAATTTGGACAACACTTTGTAAATTTGTTCCTTCTGTTTTTATAACCCATTCGTGAGCTTGATCAGTTGGAGTAAGTAAACCCCTTTTAATCCCTCTTATCCCTTTAACGACTTTTTTTAATATTTTTTCTCTTAATTTCTGAAGGTTTTGCAAATCCTCAATACCAGGATCAATTATTATTGAATTTCCTTCGCGTTTTATCGTCCCTTTTTTCTTATATCTTTTTAATACTTCTGGAATTTTATCAATTTCAATCCCTTTACTTTCGCAGATTTCAGGAATAAGATGAATAACTATTTTCCAATCTATAAAATCAAGATCAACATCTGAGGCAATTTGCTCTATACGAATTTGCTCAATACGATTATGGACTCGGATTGCCTTGTCTTCTGATTCACGATAATCCTTTTCAAGATAGATATCCATGGCAGGAGTTGCAGGAAATCTTCTTGCATCTACAATTTCAATCAATCTAGGTAGTCCTTGAGTAACTGAGAACTCTTCTACTCCTGCATAATGAAAAGTCCTTAAAGTCATCTGAGTTCCTGGTTCTCCTATTGATTGGGCTGCAACAGTTCCTACAGGTTCACTTGATTCTACAATAGCATTATTAAAATTAATATATATTTTATTTAATAAATATTCAAGTTGTTCTTCTTCTAAATCTTCATCCTTAATACGATCTCTGATTTTTTCTATTAAATCTAAGGGGATTCCATCTTCATGCAATTCTTTTAATTTTTCTTCTAATAATTCTTTTGTTACCTTTGTCATTGTTCATAACCTCATTCTTTCTCTCCAAATTTTTCTTTTACCCATTCACGGTACCCTTTAGTGATCTTTCCTCTCCAAATGGCGTTTTTTCCTGTTTCTTTTTCATATAATTGTATTTTAGCTTTTTCATCTAATTCCTTTTTTTCTGTTTCAGGTTTCTTTTTAGCTGCTTTACTTACAGCTTTCTTTGGCTTTTTTACTTCTTTTTTCACTTCTTTTGGTGCTTTTTCTAACTCTTCCCGAATTTCATCTACATCAAGAGATTTGGCTTTAAGTAAAAGAACGTCTAAATTAACTGCCGCCCCATGATCAGTCATTTGAGGGTTTACGGAATCATCACCAAAACTAAATTGAATAATATTCTTGTCTGAATTACGAACCGTCCCATCATTTTCAATAATCATATCTTGTAGAGCATTAACTAATCTTCGTTGCATATAACCTGAAGTGCTTGTTCGAACTGCTGTATCTACTAATCCTTCTCTTCCACCCATGGCATGAAAGAAAAATTCTTCAGGATTTAATCCATTTCGATATGATGATTCAACAAAACCACGTGATCTTGGACTTAAATCATTTATTTTGAAATGGGGTAGGGTTCTACTACTATATCCTCGATTTATTCTTTCACCCCTAATTGCTTGTTGTCCCACTACAGCAGACATTTGACCAAGATTTAGGATATTTCCTCTTGCTCCCGATTTCGTCATAATAACAGAATGAGCTTCATCTCCAATATAATGAGCTGCTGTTTCTTCTGCCTTTTTACGAGCTTCTGCTAATACTTGTCGTATTCTTAATTCTAACGTTTCTCTCATGGAGCGTCCTGGAGCTCGTTTTAAGATTTTAGTATCGTTTTCATAAAAAGCATTAATTAATTTTTCACATTCTTTATTAGCTTCTTCCAAGATTTTCTGAATTGCTTTATAATCACTTCCTTTTACATATACTTCATCTAAGCCCATCGTCATTCCATTTTTTCGTATAACATACAGAAGCATCTTAGTAGCGTTGTCTAGAAATATTCGACCTCTCGCATTACCGTGATCTTTAATTATTCTTTGTAATATACTATTTGATTGCATTGCTCCAAAGGAATTTTCGTCAATTGTACCAGTTACTAATTCACCATTTTTAATAACCACATATGCGTCATAAGAGCAATTTTCTTCCTCACATACTTCACACTTCTTGCAAAACTTAGATTTTATTCTAATATTTAAATCATCAGGAAGTAAAGTACTAAAAATTTGTTTACCTGAATACATGGGTTCAGGTTCCACTTCTACAGGTATGAGGTGATCTAATGTAAAATCTGGATTAGAATCAAAAACACCGCCTAAAAATAATAATTTTAGAGTATCTTTTTTATTGTATAGAGAATCTATACTTGTAAATTGAAAAACTGAAGAAATAAAATCTTGAATACCTCCTAATATAGGTCCTCCAAAGCGAGGAGAGAGGATATGTTCTTGGACTTTTAATAACAGTTCGGCTTCAGTACGGGCTTCTTCACTCTGAGGAACATGTAAATTCATCTCATCTCCATCAAAGTCAGCATTATAAGGTGGGCATACAGTTAAGTTAAGTCTGAAAGTTTTACCATCCATTATTTTAACTTCATGAGCCATAATTGACATCCTGTGAAGAGAAGGTTGTCGATTAAATAATACCAAATCGCCATTATTTAAATGCCGTTCTACTGTGTAACCAGGAGCTAACATATCTGCGATCATCTGTCTATTTTTAACATAACGTAAATCTATCCTTCTGCGATCGTTTCTAATGATATAATTTGCTCCAGGATGTATATGTGGACCATTTAGTACCAGTTGTTTCATATGTTCGATGTTCCAATCATTCACATTTGTAGGGATAGTTAAAATTTTTGCTACATCCTTAGGAACTCCCACTTCATTTATACTAATATAAGGATTTGGAGATATAACACTTCGAGCTGAAAAATCTACCCTTTTTCCACTTAAATTACTTCTGAATCTACCTTCTTTTCCTTTAAGTCTTTGGGTAAGAGTTCTCAACGCTCTTCCAGATCTATGTCTTGCAGGCGGAATTCCAGAAACTTGATTATCGAAATATGTAGTTATATGATACTGTAGTAGTTCCCATAAATCTTCAACAATAAGGTGTGGTGCCCCAGCATCAATATTTTCTCTCAACCTTTGATTAATTCTAATAACATCAACTAATTTGTGAGTTAAATCATCTTCGGATCGGATACCACTATCTAAAGTAATTGATGGTCTTGCACACACAGGTGGTATTGGCAATACAGTAAAAACAACCCATTCTAAACGAGCATTTTCAGGAGAAATGCCTAAAATTCGGAGATCATTGTCATTCATCTTTTTTAAACGCTCAAGTATCTCAATTGGAGTTAATCTACGTGATCCCTTAGTCTCTTCTTCTTCATAAAAAGTAGTGGGTTTTTCAATAATTATTTTCTTTTTCTTCGCTCCACAGTAAGGACAAACTTTAGCCTTTCTTGCTCGCTTAAATACTAATCTTGATAGCTCTTCATCCCCCTCAAAAAACATTTTGCGGTGCTTTACTTGATCTTTTCTAAATCGTTCTTTTTCTTCTTCTGTTAGCATCAATCGTGAACATTCTGGACAAATAGACCTCAAAACTTTTAAGACTTTCTTTGAATACCCTACATGGATAACTGGTCTAGCCAATTCAATATGCCCAAAATGGCCCATACAGTTGCTTACTAGATTTCCGCAGGTTTGGCATCGTTGTCCAGGCTCTATTGTCCCTAATCTCTGATCCATTAACCCACTGGGGATAGGGAGTCCATCTTCATCATAAGTATCAGCAGTTATAATCCTTGCTGCTGACATTTTACGGATTTCATCAGGAGAAAGGAGTCCAAACTTTATTTTTTCAATCATTTTTGTCCTTGAAAAACTATAGCTCATGCCATAAAATCCTCTTAAAGTTTAATTTTAAATGCAAACTCGAATCATTAATTGTAAGATATAAGAAATTATCATAGAAGATAACATCCTCTTATTATGGTATTAAATTTGGTTCTAAAGAAATAGTTTAATGAACCCAGCACTGTAAGATAAAAAAGCATGCAAATATTAAAAATTTTACGTTTTAGGCATAGTATTAATGTATTCTTTAAAAAAATAAAAAAGAATTATTTCATACCAAACCATGGACCACCACTCAAATCCTCAAAGAAGTATTTCTTATCCTCCTTGTTCTTAATTCCTTCTCCTCCCTTCATAGCTAGTTCATTAAATTTTTCAAAATCCTCTTTATTCTGCAATAACGCTGAAGCTCTTGCCATAGCTTCATAAATTGAGTCTAAACCGATGAAATTGATTTATAATAATCTTTATTCTAAAAAGCTTTTAGGTATCTCTATAGAGAAAGTACATTCCAAATCACCATTAAGAGCCGTTTTTTCAGGTTCAACTTTTATTGGTTGTTCAAAAATTTGATCCCAGTAAAGTTTATACCAACCAGCGCTACAGTGACAGAAATGATTGGAAATCTCATGCTCAGTTCCATTCTTCAATGCTCCTCGTATCCAAGGGCAGTAACATAAAAAGAATTTTTTCATCTTTTCATCTCTTGTATTTAAAAATTTGCTTGTTTGATAAGGAAGTTTACTTACATATATATAACTCCCTTCTCTTACACCTCCAGCAAATTTTTGATTTTTTCGTACCAAATCTATTACCTTATCATCAATGTATTGAGCAAACTCCAGTGTACCATCATCTCTATGTTGTTCTAGTCTCTTAATTAGGTCTTTATGTTTCTTTAATAAAAAGCCATCAATACCTAACTCTTTAAGAGCTTTTTTATCACCGTCAATATCATCAGGGGGACGACCATGAAGGCAAGGTGATAAAAGTTTAATTAAATTTTTCTCTCCAAGTTTATCTTCTATTCTTTTTAGAATTTTTTTCGTAAAGCTAGGTTTCTTCTCAGGATGAATCCCTACAGGAGGAATAACTAAATCTTTAAAAATCTCATTTCTTACTTGCTCACCATAAAATTCAGCTATCCTTGAAAAAAGGGTATCCATTGCATTGTAAGATTCCACAATATCTATCACTTCAGTAATGTAATCGTAGTTTTTAGTATAATTAGCATAATTCATAATTACACTAAGAAAGTTTATAACAGAATCTTTATTAACGGAAACTAAATATTCAGTATATTCAACTATCTTATTGGGTTCAGCTTCTTCGAGCTTTAGACTTAATTTATTGAGATATTTTTCATAATCCTTTATGCTTGAGATATAATTTTGTATAATGTTTTTATCAAGCTTTTTCTTGCTTAAAAATTCTTGAAAGTCAGTTTCGTTCATTCTACTCATAAATATTGGTTTTTTATAATATGTTTTATATTTAAAAGAAAATTTTTAAGGATTATTGGTAGAATATTAAGATTAATTACATTGATCATGAAATTAATAAAAATCTTTCAGAATAAATTCATAATCTTTTGTATTCAATTCTTAGGTTTAAGCTTGTTATTAGTTCTTTTTCAGTATCAATTCATTATTAATTTTGACGCTGGAACTTTTATAGTACATCAACAAATTATTCAATTTTTAGCTAATTATATTTTGTATGATTCTTGGTATGATTTGATGGTAATATATTTAATATGGCTTTTAGTATCCTTAATCCCAATCTTCATTTATAAGAATTTTAGAAAAGCCTATTCAACAAATTTATTAACATTCTTTCTTCCTAACTTTTTCTTTTATGTATTTTTAAATAGATATTCTCCCAATTACTTTAACTCGGAATTTCTTAATCTTATGATAAAATCTATAATTTTATGTATAACCATCATTGCTGTATCGATTGGGTTATCTTTGATCGTAGCAAGATTATCTAAGAAAGATAAGCCCCTCACAGAGGAAGCCTTTCAAGTTATTCAAAAAGAAACTACTATAATTTGTCCGATTTGTGGAACCCAATTTAAGTCAATTCCTAAATATTGTTATAACTGTAATTCTAAATTAATAAATGATGATAGAAGCGAGTGAATAAAAAGTATATGACAGGTGAATGGATTGCAATTCTAGCTGTCCTAAGTTTTTTAGTATCTAATGTATTGTTTCGGAGGACTGAGAAAGAAGCTAGTCCGATATTTATTAATTTTATTCGCACTGCTATTGGTACTATTACATTCTTTATCTTATCTTTCTTCTATAATGTATTTTTTTCAATTTTTTTATTACCGGTTGAATTATGGCTTCTCTTATGTATTAGTTTTCTATTTGGTCAAGTTATAGGCGATACATCGTACTTTCAAGCTCAAAAGATATTAGGGACTACAATAGCTTTAGCAATATCAATGACGTTTCCCTTTTTCACCCTTATTTTCTCATTGATCTTCCTCAAACGTCCGTTTGAGATTAAGTTGATTTTATCTTTAATTTTAATAAGTATTGGTATAATAATTATCAGCAAAACAAAGATGTCAACAGAAGAAAATGAATTGAGTAGAAAACAAAGTGAGAATGTTTTTGATAAAGCAAAGATTAAGAGTTTATTTTCAAAAGAGTCCTTTAAGGCAATAATTTATGGATTAATTGCTGCCTTAGCTTGGGCAACAGGGTTAGTAATGATTGATTTTGCCACAAATGAAATTAATCAAATTCTTAATTTAGAGGGTTTAAGCTCTGTAATAGGCAATGTAATCAGATTCCCTTTTGCTTTATTAATTTTATCATCTATGGTTTTCAGTGAAACCATCTATAATAAAAAAAGGAAGATTAAGCGCCAACAAAAAAAAGATTTAATTAGTTGGCTAATTTTAATTATAGCATCTTTAATTGGTACGTCTTTAGGAGCCTACTTATACACAGAAGCTGCTCGGACAGCTGGAGCAACTGTGATGTCATTAATAGCTAGTGCAAGTCCCCTCTTTTCACTACCTTTAACTTATTGGGTTAATAAAGAGAGAATTACGAAAATTGGGTTTTTAGGAGTGATATTAACAGTTATAGGAGTTATAATAGTAATAATTTGAAAGAGATAAATTCACATTAAAGAATCTTTTCATAGGGAAACTCATTTTTATCTAAAATAGATTTTGCCATTTCTTCGAAAATCTTCCTAATATTTATATTTTCTTTTGATGACGTGGCATAGTAAGGAATGTCTTTATGTTTCTTTCGAAAACTCTCAATAACTAAATCATCTACTCTTTTTTTATCTTTAATTAAATCAAGTTTACATCCGACTAAGATTTTTGGAATATCCTCTGGAACAAGCTTATGTAGATGTTCATTCCACCAATCTAATCCAAGTAAAGTATTGTTAAGATTATAAAGGCTGAACACATAAAAAACTCCATTTGCTCCATGAATATAATAGCTAAACATCTTTTTAAATTGCTCCTGTCCCCCAAAATCCCAGATACTAAAACGTAAAAAGCTCTCATCCCCATTTATAATAATAGGCATATCATAAGTATAGAAATCGATCCCAATTGTAAGTTTAGTATTCGCATCAAATGTGTCGAAACATAGCCTTCTTGCTATACAAGTTTTCCCTACTCCTCCATTGCCAATGAGGCATATTTTGAATATATAAGCGGGTTTTTCTTCTTGCTGAAATATCATGCCAGTCTCACGTTTCTGCCTATAATAAAAATTTTTACTTTATTATTAATAAAGTAGAATAATGTACATTTTTTTATAAAAAATTGTATATTGATCTACAAGTTCATAGATTAAACAATGTATTTAATTTTAAATCTTTATATCTTTTTAATAAATTAATTAATTGAAATAAATTCAAATATTATGAGTGAAAAAGATTTATATCCTGATTATGAACCGAAAAAAACTCCAGATACAGTTAAAGATTATTTAAGATATCCTAAAACAAAGATCTTTAATATCCTTGATGAAATTGGAGTACCCTCTATTGATAAACTCAAAATTATTTTAGATTTGTTTATCAAGTATAAGGAAGAAGCTAAAAAAAAACCTGGAAGGGTTGAAGACGGAAGAGTTTACTTGGGAGCTGATTTGAAGCAATATGTTCCATCAGAAGAAGAATTATTGGTTTCTGAATTAGGAAAGCTGATTCTAAATATAGTGAAAAAGCATACTAAAGATGAAATAGATGAATATAAAAAACGCATGAAAATTAAGTCCCAAAAAATTGTATTTTACGAGATTACTTTTAGACATGTTGATGTAATGGGATCTGGACGTTATTTCTATGCTGAAAAAATGCCAAAAAAAACAGAATTTAGTTTTTAAATTTTATTGTGATTCATTTATAAACGAAAATTATTTTGTTTTTGTTGGTAAGGGGGTAGATCAAATTGAATGAAACTAAATTAGATCTAGAAAGTTTGGATCGAATTCAGAAGATCCGAAAATATATACAAGAGCTTGACAATGTTGCCAATGAGATACTCAAGCTTTTGAGCTTAAAAAACTATTCTAATCAGTCATCTATGAGGATTTTAATCTCAAATGTAAAAGAATATTATTATCATACAACCAAAGCTTGGGAAAAATTAAATGTTGCTTTAATAACAAAAAATCTCAGATTTGAGGATTCAAAAAGCCATTTATATTTGGCTAAGAGTCGCCTAACTCAATCTATCAGCGAATTGAAAGTATTAGATAACAAAAAAATACAAAAAATGATTTCAAAAGTTGAAGAAGTATTTCAAAACTGTTGGAACGCCTTTTTTGACGAATTCGAAATTCTTGAACCCGAAAAGAAGATAAAAGAACCACTTCAAGAAATATTGGAATTATCAAAAACCATGTATCAATTACCATGTTCAGTATGTAGGAAGATTGCAGTTGAATTTAAGTTAGGATATGGAAGGTTTGATAAGGTTGAATCTTTAGTATTTACTGGAATTACTCATAGTAGGTCTTTAAGTAAAGATCTTAGTGGAATTTTATTTGAAATTCTAAAAGCGAAAAATCTTCCTGGAGTTCATGAATTTATGAAACAGTACCATGGGTATGAAGGCTTAGATGCTTATTGTCCTGATTGCGATAAGATTTACTGCTGGGAACATTATAATGCCACAGAAGAATGGGAGGAAGGTTTTTATGATTGTACTTATGGAACATGTCCTCAAGGACATAAAAGGATTATTGATGATTAATTAATCTTTTTTTAAATCATAAACAAAAAAAAATTCTATTTTTTATTATTTTCGTAAAATTTGAATTTAGTAAGATACAAGCTAGATGAATTTAATTTATTTTCAAGATTAACTTTTTGTCTAACTTTCCAGCAATAAGTTGATTATCATAAATGTAATTAACAAAGCCTAGTTAAAGTTTTTAATAGAAGCTACTCTTACTATTCTTTAGTTAATTAGTTCCATCAAACTATCTAATATTAAACATGCATTGCAATAAAACATTACTATTTGAGTCCAAAAATTGATCTAATTTAAATCAACCATGTCACAAGTTAAAAAAAATATTTTTTGTATGACCAAATTTTTTTGTCGATCGAAATTGGATTATCTTAGCGTTCGAATTCACATCTTCAACCAACATATTTAAATAGAAGTAATACCAATTTAGAAATAAGAACGTTAAATTTAATGAAAAATTTAACTCTTCTCTGAAAAAACAAACAAATAAAATAAAAAGTGGAGGAATAAAAAATGGCTGCATTTGCCTGGTCACCATTGCGTTCTTTAATGAAAAAAGCTGGTGCTGAAATTGTAAGTCGTGCCGCAGTTGATAAATTAATGGATTATTTAGAAGAATATGCAAAGGAACTTACAACCTGCGCTTTAGACATCGCAAAGCACTCTGGCCGAAAGAAGGTAACTCAGGCTGATATGAAACTTGCTATCGGAATGATGTAGACCGGTAGAACAAAAGGAGTCAAATCTTTAACTTTTTTTTTATTTTTTTTAACTATTTGATTACACCAGTATCCTTTAGAAATTTCACTTAAATTTTGTACAACATTTTATTAGAAAATTAATGTTTACCATTATAGCCACACATTGTCCCAATTTAGTACAAAATGTCAAATTTCACTCAAAATCGACTTGTAATCTCCTTTTTTAGTTATTTACTCATTCTGACTTCATTTGTAATATTTCACAAATGTTGTACAACAAATCCTAAGGAAAAGAGTATGATAAAAAAAATTACTAAATTATTAATATCGTTTTGTTTAAATTGAGTTTTTTCTGTTTTTTTTATGCCAGTCACGAAACATATTAATTTTAAATAGGAGGAGGTGCTTGTATATACCTACAAAGACAATTAGATTTAATGAGAAGGATGAAAAGATTCTATACGATAATTGGAATATAGAAATAGTAAGAGAATTTAAAGCTTTTCTAAAAGATAAGCTTTCATTAGAACAAAAGATGCAGTCGTATGTTCTAAATTCAAATAATCCAAAAGAGACTAGAAAAAAACTTATAAAGGAAAAATTAAAACTAATTAAATTTATGATGAGAAAGGGGGCATCTCAAGAAACTTTAGACAGATTGAGTAAAGAATATTTTCAGCTTAGGAAATTAAGGGATACTAATTAGGATTTAAATCCTTAACTTTTTTTAAACGTTTGTATATTATATAAATATCTTATACTTTTTTATGACAAAAGAACATTATTTAGATGACAAAGTTTGACTAATAACTAGTAAAAATGAAAACTTTCACTTATGATAAAGTTCCTCTCAAGATCAAATTTTACGGAGGATTTGGAGCCTTTGGGATTAATTTAACTACGGGGCTATTCTTAACATGGACCCAAATCTTTTATATTGAAATGATTAAAATTAACCCCTTGATGTGGGTGTTAGCATGGATCATATATTTCATATGGAATGCATTGAATGATCCAATTTTTGGTCATATTTCGGATAAAACTCGTACAAAGTATGGACGCAGAATTCCATACTTGATGTTATGCGGTCCATTGCTATCAATTAGTTTTATTTGCATATACTTTGTACCAACATATAGCTCTGATTTAGTCAAATTCTTTTGGTTGTTAATTTCTTTATTAATTTATGATTCTTTTTTTACCATGGTTTCTTTGTGTTTTAGTTCATTATTGGCAGAGTTGTCAATAAATCCAGAGGAGAGAGCGATAATAAACATTTTTTCTGGATTAGGTGCAGGAATTGCTGTTGCTTTAACCTATGCTCTTCCTATTTTATTTATATTTTTCGACTCACTACCACTTAATCAAGAGATTTTTTCATTTCAAATCATTGCATTACTTTTGGCAATATTTGGAGCACTTTTTCTAGCTTTTACTGCTTTTGGTGTTAAAGAGCGTCGCGAACTGCTTCCAGAAAAAGAAGAAACTTTGGGTTTGTGGAGGGCTATAAAAAATGTCCTTTCAAATAAGAGTTTCATAACTTATGTAATTTTTAACTTTACTATGGCATATGTGTTATTTTCAGTTAATTCAAACTTGCCATTTTATTTAGAATATGTTTTAGATATTTCATTAGAAAATATAATTTCCTCCACTCCCTTATTATTTTTTCTTATTTTTACAGTAATAGGGCTTCCAGTAGGCTTAATACTCACAAAAAAAATAGGCAACAAAAGAGCTCTTTTTTATTTATCAATTTTAGGTTTAACTGGATTTGTCCTTCTTACTTTCGCAAATGATATATATCTAGTAAATATCTCATTTATTATTGTAGGTTTTGGTTTTTCAGGTCAAAGTCTATTAGTTTTTACCTTATTAGGGGATATTATTGATAAAGATGAATTAGAAACGGGTGTCCGTAGAGAAGGTGCTTATTTCGGAACAGATGCATTGATCACAAGACCCGCTCAATCATTAGCTGCAGGAATTTCAGGTTTAGTTTTTTTCCTAACAAATTTTCAGCAAAATCTAGGAGTGGGAGAAAACCAGCCAGAGAGTGCTATATTTGGAATACAAATGTTGTTAGGTATAATTCCAGCGATTTTCATTACTTTAGGACTGATTTCTCTTTGGTACTATCCTTTAGACCCATTAAAAAAGGAGTACAAAGAAATGAAAAAGCAAATTTTGGTTTTACATGAAGAGAAATTGCATAGACTAAAAGAGAGATTAGAAAAAAAATCAGAGTCTTAATTTTTATTATTATACTTTAAAAACATTAATAATTGGACTATAATCCAAATCATCTTTGTTCTTTTTAAAATAACTTAAATTTTCAGTTAGTTCTTCTACATTCTTTACTCCCATAAGAATTATAGATACTTCTGGAATTGATTTAACGTAATGTATACATTTATAAGGAGTAATCTCTTTAGGAATCTTCTTTTTAAAGCTTAACCCACCTGTTTGATATTTTGCAATATTCACCGTTCTATTTAGCATTAACATTCTTCCCGCAGCAAATGGTTTAATTGCCACTAAACCTATTCCCGTTTTAGAACATTCTTTCAAGAGTTCATTTCTTCCCGGTAATCCATGATTTGCTAGACTAATTGGAAACATTATCATATCAAACCTTCCACTTCTGATAGCTTGCTTAGCTACTAAAATATCATGGGTGCTTAGTGCTAAATAATTTGTTTTTCCCTCATCACGAAACGAAGTTGCTAAATCATATAACCCCTTAGGCTTCATAATTTTATCAAATTCATTTTTCCCAACAAATTGAATATTAAGAATATCCACATAATCTGTTTCTAAGACAGAAAGCATTCTTAAAAATGCCTTTTTACATTCTTGAAGATTCCTATTCTTTTTAGGTCTCCCTTCTATCTCAATAGTTCCCAGATGTCCGGTAATTACTAAATCTTCTCTATATCCTTTTAATGAGAGTGCTAGTTTCTCAAGATAATGTTGAACAGAAAAGAGAACATCAAAATAATTGATTCTATGTTCAATAGCATGAACTATAACAGCGTCTACTGTTTTCTGTGTTTGTCTAAATAAATGTTCAGTGCCTATTCCTATTTCACTTACCTTTAAGCCCGTCCTCCCTAATTCCTTTAGAAGCATATTATTTGTAATCTAACTATATTATTTATAACGAAATGAATGATTGATATTTATTAAATTATAAAAAATATTTTGCTTTTAAAAAACACTGAGTTAAAAGAGAATGGGAGAAAATACAATATTCTTACAAGGAGAACGAATAGATTTACTAGTAAAAAATATAGATAATATTAAAATTTATCATAAATGGGTGAATAGTCCGGATATTCGAACATATCTGTCTATGGAGGTTCCAGAATCTCTAGAAGTAATAAAAAAGGATTGGTTTCCAGACTATAGAAATACTGAGAATATTTGGTTTGAAATTTGGCATAAAGAAGACCAAATACCAATTGGAATGGTTGGTTTAATTAAAATAAATTACATCTATCGTCATGCTGAATTAGGCATTTTTATAGGAGAATCCGAATACTGGGGAAAAGGAATAGGCACTGAAGCTGTAAATTTAATACTCAAATATGCATTTGATACGTTAAGCTTTCATAAAATAGCTGTGTCCACTAATGCGAATAATACTAAATCACTAAAAATGTTTAAGAAAATAGGTTTTATTGAAGAGGGACATCTAAAAGAAGTAGAACTTATTAATGGAAAATGGACAGATGTAAAATGGTTAGGTTTATTGAAAAAAGATCGAAAAGAATAAGATGTATAACAATCATTTGCTAACTTATTATTTTGAAGTTAAAAATCTTCATGTCTCTCTAACGTTCCATAACGTTCGAAGAGAGTCTCTGTTATTACATTAAAGGCCTCCTCTACATTTTGTCCTGTTTTTGATGATAATTCTACAAATGATGATAAATTATACTTTTTAGCAGCTAATATACCTTCATCCCTCGGGACGGCTCTATATTCTTCTAAATCTAATTTAGATCCTATTAGCATAATGGGAATATCACCTGAATGTTCTCGTATAATTTGTGTCCAATCAGGTAAATGATCCAATGATAAACGATTTGTAATATCATAGAGGAAGAACGCAGCATTGGCACCTTTACAATATTGGTGAAGTAAAAATCTAAAGCGCTCCTCACCACCAAAATCCCAGATTTGTAATTTAACTTTTTTTTGTTGAAAGTATGTAGTCTTTGAATAAAAATCTACACCAATGGTTAACTTGAGGTCTTCTAAAAAAAACCCAGAGATATATCTAATTGTAAGTGATGTTTTTCCTACAGATGCGTCTCCTAACATCATTAATTTGAAAGTAAAATCGTAATCCGTCATAGATCTTGACAATAGAAATTTTTTAGCAATTATTATTAGATATTTTTAAATAACTCTGAATAATTAACAAAGTATAAGATTTTATTATTTTCTTTTAATAAGAATTATATCTATTATTATTTAATAATTCTTTTTAATAGGGAATTTTTTGATATGAAAGCGTTCATATAATAAAGATTAAAATATTAAATACTGAATGAGCAATTATACATACGATTAAAGATCTATTAGAATAAATCCAACTCAAAAAATTATAAAATTGGTTAACCCGTTAGCATAATATTTACGCTTTTTATTTATTTTTCTAATGACTGTTAAAGGCAATTTTTATAAGACAGAGAACCCTACTCTAAAAGTTCAAGATTCAATAGGATTAACAAAGGAACAAATTTTATTAAATAATCTGAAAAAAATTGCCCATGAATATTTAGAAATCGAAGATTTAAAAAAAAAATTTGTGGGAATTATTTTAAAGAATATTAAATATTTAGATTTCTCTGAACTTATTAAGTATCCTAACTATGATATTAAAGAGAATTTGATTAAAAAAGAAGTTCTTCCAGCTAATATTAGAGGATTGAATGTTGTAAGTGTGGATGGAAGTTCTGTTTTAAAAAAATTTATGAATGTAGATCTCTCTTTTTTAAAGGCAATAGCAGTTAAATATCATTTCTACCAGAATGATTCTTCTAAAATAGAGTACTTCCCTGATATCACTGGATATAACAATTACAATGTTCAGGGGAATTATATAAACCGCGAAGAAAGTGAAGTTGAGACTAACATATCAATGGATATGACCTATATGGAGCTGAATCTATTAAACCATCTCATCTCAAAAAATTCCGATATTGATTTAATTATATTAGATGGCTCAATTGTAATAATGCCTATAAACTATATTTTTTCAAAAGATATTGAACTCTCAAAGAAATATGATGTTTTGTTAAAAGAATATGAAAAGTTATATTGTAATTGCAGAGAAAGGGGGATTATATTGATAGGGTCAATCAAAGATACTAGAACATCTGCTTTAACGAATATACTTAGAAGTTCAATCCAAATGTTAAAACCAAACGCGTCAAGATTATCAGATTTTCTTAAAATAAATTATCGGCAATTAATGGACTATTTTTCAGATTTGGATTTGTTTAACCGTTTATTAAATAAGTCTGAAAGAAGTTGTATTTTTAATTGTAAAAAAGAGGTTGATAAAATAAGAGACACTGGTATTAAAAAGGAAATACCATATTATTTCCCGTTCAATTTTTTCGCATTTTATTTAAAAACAGCTTTACATGATACACCATGCAGATTTGAGTTTTTTATGGATCATAAAAGCTCTAATAAAGAAGCTACAGAGAAAGCAGAATTAATATCTTCAATTCTACTACCAATTTCAAGTCTTAATGAGTTTTATGGGCTTCCAATTCCTCAAGTCGAAGCACATAGAAGGGCTGTTTTTAAGCCCCAAGAACTTAATCTGTTGTTCAATAATCTATCGAGAACATTGAGCAAGAGTGGAATATTATTGCAGGAAAAAAGAAGAATGAGAAGACCCTTCTGAAAGCATATTCTATTCCTAAATAGAGGAACCCTTTTTCATTTCAAGCCTATTTAATATTAGATCTTCAAAAAAAACATGCTTTTTCGTTAAGATTTTATTGATAAAGCCCTTATTATAACATATTTCATCTATTTCCTTAATATCAGCCAAACTAGAGCTTATAAAATAAATGTAGCTCTTATTATTACTCAGTTCAATAAATTCGATGGCTTGATCAAGAAATTTTCCTAAAATCTCAGTTCCTTTTATACCACCATCCCAATTTAAATCACAAAGTATTTTATCACCTTCAATAGAAGGGAGATATGGAGGATTGAATATGATAATGTTAAACTTTTGTTTTAAACTCTGAGGAAATGATTTGAACAAATCTGATTGAAGAAAAATAATTTCTTCTTGAAAGTCATTTAGTCCTTCGTTTAACTTAGCACAATCTATAGCTTCCTTCAATATATCGGAAGCATATATAGTTGATTTAAAATTAGGATAATACTTCTTAATTGATAAGAGAAATATAGCAATTATCCCTGTACCAGTCCCCATGTCTAAAACATTCTTTATACTATTAAATTCTAAACCATCAAAATGAGATTGAGTTATATTTTCTTTGAGGTAATCAATAATCATAAAGGAATCGTCAGAAGGTCTATAAACATTATTTGAATTATTTAATATTTTGGGATCAGGTATTTTCTTAATCTAGTTCACCTTTTGTTTCAAAAAATTAAAAGTCTTAGCACTTAATTCAACTAAATCATCCACATTTAATTCAAAAAGCTTAGTATCTTTAATGTTATTATCCTTCATAAAAACTAATAACTCTATTTTTGGAATAAGAATACTAGTTCTATTCTTTAAATATAATTCTAAAGCATTGACAATATTTTTATTTTTATAAGGCATAATTCCTGCTATAAAATCTAAGAAAAAACTTCGCTTTTCTTTTTCTAATAAAAAGGGATTTACTTTTTCTCTTGCTTTAACTTTAATAAGAGAAAGTTCAACTTTTGGCTGTGGATAAAAACTTTTAGGTGAGATGTTTAACTTTTTAAGAGGTTTCATGAAGGCGTTAAAAGTTACGGATATTCTTGAAAATTTTTTGTAGATTTCTAAGTTAAAAATTCTGTCAGCAATGCTTTTCTCTATTATTAATACTCCTTCAGGAGGGCGATCATTGTAAAAAATTTTTTCAAATAAGGGTCCGGTTATAGTATAAGGAATATTTGAGACTATTTTGTTATGGTATGGAAGATCTGCCCTTAAAATATCTTCATGAATCAATTTAATATTGTTTAAGAATGATAGATTTTTGGATGCATATCGAAAGAGTTTAAAATCGATCTCATAAGAATATATTTTTTTAACCCTTGAACTTAATTCAATTGTTAATGCTCCTAAGCCTGTACCCACTTCAACAATAATATCTTCCTTACTAAGGTTGGCTTCAGATACAATCTTAGATAATATACTAGGATTAATTAGGAAATTTTGACCTAGTGATTTCTTTGGTTTTAAGTTAAGTTGTGCTAAAGTTGCTTGAACTTGTTTTTTATTCATTTTATTCATTCATATTTCTGAGTCTTCGAAAATAAGTAATATTTTACTCCTTCACGCTGGAGTTCTTTAATAATTCTTTGAGCGATTAGTTTAGCAGGATTTGAAATACTTGTACGATCTGCGATATCTTGGAAAGTACCAAATTTTTGGCGAGCTCTTTCATTTAGGATTTCCCACATATGTTTTTGTCCAATACCAGGGAGTAATTTTAGAGCATGCATTCTTGGGGTAATTGATGTAGAATTATTGAAAAAAGTAATAAATTCTTCCTCATAATTTAGAATTTCTTTTTCAAGAATGGGTTGAATTAAGGCTTTTGAAGTATTGGTTAGATCATCAAAATCTATTTTCTTTATTACATCTCTTAATTTATTTTGTTTTATAAACTCCTCATACGTATTCTTCTCTTGAACTTTAATATCAGAATCTCGATTGACTTTAACCTCATAAAGGACAAAATCAGGAAATGTAAGTACTTGTGCAAGTGGGATTTTAGACCAACTTGGTTTATCTTCTTCTGGATGTCCATGTAGTAGTATATCCAGAATTACTACTTCTCGGAATTTTTTTATAAACTGCTTCTTTTGTTTTGGGCCTTTTCTTTGATATGGTGGTTTGCGTGAAGTCCTTCTGTATCGATCTAAACGCCTTTCCATTTTCACCAACCTTTATCTTTTTTACTTTTCCGATATACATACTGATTTTTTTTTTGAATTTCTCTTTTTTGAGAAGTAGTACTCATTAAAATTTAAAACAATTAGAATTTATAAATTCTTCGCTATTTATAAATGTACATTTAAATTTCCCATTATAACATTTAGACTAGGATGTTTTTAACTCCCCAATTTGATATATTAAATCCTCTAACTGTTTATCGCTGAATGATTTACCTGTAAAGCTCTTTTCTAATATACTTCTTAATTCAGGAACAGTTTTAGGATCTACATTCACAATATTTATGGCATATACTTCTTCTATATCAAATTTTTCCATTAAAAATTTCTGAATTTTTTTAGCGTCCTTATTCTTCATCTTAGCAAATCTATTAACGTAATTGTATGTAATTTCTTGGAAATGGGATAAGCCTTCTTCAGGATCAATTTCTTCTATTTTTTTTTTAACTTCTTCCATAATTTTCTTAACTTCTGGAATTGATAAGGTTTTTTCGTCAATCTTCCTACCAGACATGATATACACCCTTAATTTTAATTTTGTTTTATAGATGACTTGCTTAAACGTAAGTGCTCTCTACCAATAATTAATAACTTTTTTGATTTCCCCAGTCTTACTTCAACCTCATAACAACGCCCTCTTTGACCCAAAATAGTCCCAGTTAACCCATGAAATCTTCTATGAGGCATACCACGTTTATGTTTAGAAGAATCTGTAATAATATCAACTTTATTACCAATCTCATACTCAACTAAATATTTTTCAATAGATCCTAGCCCTTTCTCTCTAGCTTTTTTCCTATGCTTTTTACGCGATTTATTCCTGTATCCTTTATGAATAGTCATTTTCTTTTTTTAGATGTAATTAACTTCAAGATAAAGATAAGTTGATTTATTATTCATAATTTATTTATTTTTCTAATATCTAGACGTAATTCTAAAAATTTCTTTTCCAGTTTTTATAACTTTTGAATTAAAATATTTTTAGAACATCTAATTCCTTGCATTTAAGAGGGAACTCAAAGATTTGGGTGAATGAGGGGTAAGTACGACCGTCATCTCCACTAATTAATTCCTTAATATAAGTACCTCCCTGAGTCTCAATTAAAAATTCGAAGATATGAGGTTTAAGATACTTTCCTGTGATTTTATAGATTTTTTTCTTTCTAATTTTATCTGCACGCCGATGGGAAACCCTTAAAGGTGTTTTTTGCTCGATTACTTGGTTTTCTAATTCAATTTTTAATTTTTTTAATAAAACTTTAAATTCCTCTATTGAGAGTTTTGTTTCGCTTTCAATTAATGCTCTATATAATTTTTTTGCTTTCTCTGAGTCCTTTTTTACTTCCTTAACTTCACCTTTACTACTATATCTTAAATTTGAGATTTTAACTTTCTTTTTATTCTTTCTATTAACATGAGTCATTATTTTTTCTAAATTGAGTGTCCTTTTTTTAGGATTTTTTAATTCAAGGATAAATGGTCTTCCTTCACCTAACATTTTTGCATCAATATCCTCCCTTCCAGCTCCATGAAATTTAGAATTTGTTGCCTGAGCCTGTTTAATAAATTCTGGGCTTATCAATTCTTCAACGCTCGTTTTATACTGCTTTCCAGAATAATCACATAATTCACATCCTTTGCCCCTACATGCCCTGCAATTCCAATGAGTTTGTGGGATATCTCTAAGAAATTTATTATATTTTCCAAAGATAAAAAGGGATTTAACAAGAAATTCCACACTAAAAGAGTTGAATCTCACAGAAAAAATAATAGTAATATCAGGATTTGCAAATTCAGGAGGTTTATTTAAGACTTCCATTAACATTTTTCCAATTTCTCTGTTGAAATGACTTTTAAAAGATTCAGCCTCGAGAAGTTTGAATTTCCCTTTGAAAATGTCTTCTCTATTTATTATTTTTGAATTTAAATCCGTTCCAACCAAGAAATAATTGAATTCATAATCCTTGAGCTTCCTTACAGCTTCGTCCACATAAGGTTGCAAATTAGAAAATATGTTATTACATAAATAACAGGTTGAATCGTCAATGGAGTCATATTCTAAACCCTCATTATTTAATACACGTTGAGCTGCAGGAAAACGAGCATTTTCAGCTAATATATATAAATTTTTAATATGTTTTTCGCGATCTTCCCTTTCATTGATGTAATTTCTGTGGTTTTCCATTGTTAATGATAATAATAGAGAAGAACCCCTTTTTTGATTTGTAGTATTACTCCCCAATAAAGAAAACATTCTACCTAAACAATGAGTACAAATAAAATATTCTTCGTATATTTCTAAAACTTTGTTGAAAATGCTCATATTCAATATGTATAATTGAAACTAATTTTTGTTTTTATTGATTTTAGTAATTGAATGAAAATCTTATTAAAAAAATTTTAAAATCAAAATTCCCTTTTCTAATTAGTTTTTAGTGGTATTTATTCAATTATAAAAATGACTATTTAATAGTTTGGAACTATTGGTGAAGACTTTATGACAAAAAGAAAGACAGGATTTGTAAAATGGTTTGACAATAGAAAAGGTTATGGTTTTATAACAACTGAGGATCAAGAGGATGTCTTTGTTCATTTTTCTAATATTGAAATGGAAGGATTCAAAAAACTTGATATGGGAGATCAAGTTGAATTTGATTTAGAAGAATCTAAAAATGGAAAAGGACCTGAAGCTTTGAATGTGAAAGTAGTACTCAAGGATAAAAGATATTTTTGAATTATACTTTATTTTAATGAAAATAAAATAAAAAAAATAAATTTAGTTTATTTCTTTTCCCACTCGAAATCGAGAGTCACGTATTTATCTGTATAGAGGAATGAGATTAATAAAATTAGAGCACATATAGGTCCAAAAATGACTAAACCACTTGTGAAAGATGGACCTCCTCCAACTGAAATTAAAGGTAATCCAAAGATAATTCCATTTAGAAAGACTCCAAAGGCCTGGAAAATATTTAGAATTATAGAAGGAAAACCTGCATAAATACCAGCTTTCAAATCACCGGTAGATTTCTCGTCGTCTTCTGCGACATCAGCGTATACGATATATGGGAATAGATACCATCCTCCAAGTATTAATCCAATGCCTAATATAAAAATTATTCCTAAAATTAAATAGTCCCCCATAGGGATTAGTACAAGTGTTGTTATGGGCAGAAAGAATGCAGCTATTAGCAATACATAGATAAGTACTTTCTTTTTACCTCTTTTTTCTATTAACTTTCTCCACATATATAAAAAGATGAAAATGCTCAATAGTAAGGTCGCGGCAATAATGTAATAATCAGTACCACCTAAATCTAATGCATCCTCAGTGTATTTCAGCATGCCAGTGGAAATCATTGTCCATCCAAATCCAGAAATCCCAACCATCAAAACAATTAACATAAAATTTCTGTTTTTTACTGTGGTTTTTAGACTTCCAATCAAATTTGTTTTTAATTCATAATATGGTTCAGTTGGCATTAAGAAACTCAATAAATAAAAAAGGACAACTACAAGTATTCCAAAAATAAATACAGGAATGGTGTAAATAATAGGTGTTTCTGCGTATATATTCACTGCCACAAGGTCTTTATAACTAGTTAGAATTAGTAGTGTGAAAATTGACATGATTCCATTTCCTATGAAGTTAAAAGTATTTTGAAACTGTGAAACTTTGGGTCTATCACCTACTTTAAATAACTCAGCCATCCAAGCTTGGTAAGGTGTAGTCATGGCATAGCTAGCTCTAAAGACGATATCCCAAACTAGCAACCATACAAATAAAAGTTGCTGATCTCCTAAATCTGGTAAAATTAATCCCGGTAAGAGAAGACAAATTATTGACAGCCCTAATAATGGGGCGAATATTAATATATAAGGTTTTCTCCTTCCTAATTTAGTATATTTTATATCACTTAACCATCCAAATAAGAATTGAGCTGCAGCAATTGTTAAATAACCCATTGCTAAAGCAAATCCCACTAATATTGAATCTAATCCAAAGCCAGAAGTATATAAGGTTAATAAAGCAAAACCTTCGATCCCGAGGACAATAGAAGTACTCAATCGAGGTGATGCATATAATAATTTATTACCCGTACTCTTTTCTTCTCTCAATAATTCTGCTGATTCATTCAAATTTTTTTCACTTTTTTTAATGTTAAAGATTAATTAATATTTTGGGGATTTCTCTATTTAAAACTTATTAGAATTCTTTTACATTTAATTAAATAAGAAATTAAACCCAAACTTAGTTTAGGATTTAATCTTCCTCTTCATCCCATCCTAAATCCTTAAGTACAGATTCAAAAGTCTCTGATTCCTTATCTAAAACAAATTCAGTATCATATTCGGAAGCAGATTCAATAATTTGGGATTCCAAGGATGGAGGTGATATATCATCAAGAGAAGGTAATTCTTCTGGGATTGGTTGTTCTTGAACAATTTTTGGTTCTTCTACTGTCGTATCCTCCTCAATTTCCATGGGGGTATAGTCCTCAAGTGGAACTGGGGGTATCTCATCATCATATACTTTAAATTTTATTCCAGGTTCTTCAACAACTTTCGCTTCTTCAGTAGTTACCTCGCTTCTCGGGTGTTCAAGCATCTTTTCATATTCTAAACCTACGGATTTTGGTATTGAAACAATATTTTCTTGTGATGCTTCTTCAAATTCTTCAGCTTTTACACCTTCCTTCTCCCAGTTATCTAAAAATCCTAGAAGATCATCCAAAGCAGCTTTATCTTCTTCTACTGAGGGGACTTTTATTTCTGAGAATTCTTCTGGTTGTTCTTTCAATAATTTTTTACGTTCGGATTCCTCTAATGAAAGCGTCATTTCAGTTATTTCATCCCCAGAAATTAATTGATTTAACTTCTTTGCTAATTCACGTAAATATCCTAGATAATATCCTATTCGAAAAACATTTTTTAGACCCCCAAATACAATAAACTCATCATTAATTGCTAGGAGTATACTATAACCTGAAGTATTATGAAGAATAATTTCAGTTAAAGCTCCATGGGCTGTAGCTTCACTTAATCTTAGACCTAAATCAATTAATGCTGTACTAGAAGCAGAAGTAGCATCTGCGTCTAACTCTGACGATACTGCAGAAGCAACTTTCATTCCAACTCGTGACAATACTGCTAAGTTTTCTAAATCTGTTCTATCCTCTTCAACCTTAAGAATATTCATCATTTTTTCCCTAATATCTGGAAGAAGAGTAGACATTTTTCACCAAAAACTCATAAAAATTTAATTTTAATTAAGCTCAATAATGATTATTTGTACTTAAATATACAATTAAAATTTAACTTAATATATTTTATTATGGGTTAAACTAAAAAATCACTCAAGGTTTTTTGAGTAATGGGAATTTTATCTAATTTTTTGAAGGTATAACCAGATATCTGAGTAATTATATCTTTAACTTCCTTAACTACATCTTCTTCTATTAGATTATTTGTGTCAATGATGAAAAGCTTATTCGAATGATTTTTTGATAATAACATTCTATCATAAGCAGACAGAACTTTAATTAAATATTCCTTTTCATATTCATTCCACTGTCTTCTGATTTTTTCAAGAGAACCTCTTTGAATAATTCTTTTGAGAATTGTTTCAGGATGAGCTGTTAAGTAAATTATATAATCTTCTCTCCATTTTACAGATTTAAACATGTCATATATAAGGGTATAGTCTTTTTCCTTAAGATTTAGAGTTTTTGAATAGATTAAAACACAAATAGGGGTTCGATCTAAAATAATAATTCTGCCATTGTATTTCTTATCAAAATTTATTATATTTTGATTTCTCCTGATAAATTGTTGGAGAAAATGCATTTCACTTCGAAAAGCAATTTGTTTATCTGAAGATCCAAATGGGAATGGAGGAATCTTTTTATATCTTTCAGGGAAAAATTTAAATTTATTATTATCCTCTAAATTTTTCTTTAATAGATTGTAGATTGTTGTTTTTCCAACACCATGGGCACCAGCTATTGAAATAACAATATTTTCCTTCGTCCCTTTATTTCTATAAATGGTTTTACCCAATTTTTCTTTCTCCGTGAAATTTCAATTTACCGTATAAGAATGAATTAAAAGTGCTAATAATGCCACTAGAGTTATTTGATTTTTCTTATTATTAAATTTATATATTAAGGAAGAAATCGCTTTCTAAAAAAGCACAATAAGAGTAATTAGTAAAATATTATAGAATATCCCCGATAGAATCGTTGAATAGATATTATTGCTCAAATCGTAAATTATTCCTAATAAAATTGATTTTAGAAAGTTGAGAAGGAAAAAGTAGATGCTTAACGGAAGACCGAATATTAAGTATAATCCAGAGTAAACTAAAGCAACAAGAATAACAACTGTTGTTCTTCCTATAAAATTGTTCTCAAAATGACTTCTTAATGTACTGTGTAAAACTCCTCTGAAAACGATTTCAGTTGAAATGGTAACAATACTGAGAAAAACGAATAAAATGATAATCCATAATAATCCCGCTTCTACAATAGCTTGGTTTTCAGCCGCAAGATACCCTGGCAGGTCAATCCCAAAAGTAATTCCAGAATTGTAAATAAATTCAACAAACATGCTTGAGAAGTAATTTATTTCATATAAAATTACAGTGGAAATTAATCCCAGAATTATTGCAACGACTAACATCTTCTTTCTTGAATAAAATCCTAATTTTTTGAAACTATGTTTTTTAGAATATATATACCATAGAGGATAGATACCGAGAATCATCTGAGGAACTTGACTTAGTAAGATCAACAATATATTAACATCTCCAGATGATTCAAATCCGGTCAACAATACTATAATAATACTGATTGTTATATATGCCATTAAAGAATTTCCGAAAACTCCAATACCTTCTCTTAAATTCCAAATATCTTTACTTAATAGAAGTTTTCGTTCTGGAATTAACTTCTTATCAGTAAAGACGAACCCAGAATCTTTTTGTGAGCCGCGAGATACGATTAATTGCTGAGATTTATGTAATTTTTCTAATTTGGTGTTGCATATTGGACACTGTTCCAAGACGGGAGAACTAATAATTGATCCACACCCGGGACATTTTCTAGATATTCCTTTTTTAGTTTTTAATTCAGATTGCTCCCCTGTTAATGTATCTTCAGTAGGAATTTTATCAGGTTTCACTTTAAAAACTAATTTTCCACATTCTGGGCAATAAATTTGATTTATATCAATATCTGCTCCACAGTGTACACAATATTTTACTTCAGGGCTTTTATTATTATCTGACATTATTATAAAAAAATATTAAACGAGCATTAGATTATGTATTTACTTAGTTAAAAATGTAAATTAAAAATTATATAGTTTATGCTTATTTTTACTTATTATCAAAGAATTCTAATTATAACTAATTATGAACAGTAGAGAAAGAGTCAAAAGAGCTTTCCATTATGAAAAACCCGATCGGATTCCAATTTTTTGCATGAATTTATTAAAATCAGACTTTTTATATGGAATATTATTTAATCCAAAACTATGGCAACCAAATAATTACCCTCCTCATGTTCCGGGAGGTATAAATTCAATTTCTAAATTGTATTATCGCCTTTTAGTATATAATTGGAAAAATGAGATAAGGAAAAGAGCAAAGTACAAAAAAAAATGGTGGAAAGACCCACACATTAGTATAGATGAGTGGGGTATTTTATGGAAATCAGCTGGAACTGAGAGCAAGGATATTACAAAAGGACACCCGTTTCTAGGACCCCTTCAAAAGAATTGGGATAATTTAGACAGTTTTGAATTGCCCAATGGCTCAAACCCAGATAGATTTCGCTTAATTCGTAATAGGTTATGGAAATTTTTAGCTAAAGATAAATATACAGTTGGAGAGATTGGAGCAAACGGTTTCTTTAACTTATGTTCTCAAATTAGAGGTTTTAATAATGTTCTTATAGATTTTAGAAGAAGTCCTAAGAATTTAACGCAGTTAATTGAGAAGATTGAATCATATTACCTAACTCAGATAAATGAATTTAAAAAACAATACCCAAAATTGGATTCAATATTTATCGCTGATGATTTAGGGACGCAGAAGAGCCCTTTTATTAGTCCAGATGTATTTAATACTTTTTTTAAAGAGCCTTATAAAAAAATTGTAAAATTGACCATTGATTTAGGGATGGATTTTATACTCCATTCATGTGGTCAAATATTTGAGTTAATGCCTGATATAATGGAAACTGGGATTAATATTTTTCAATTTGATAGTCCTCTAATGACTGGCGTCGAAAATTTCAAGATGTTTGCTGAATCTAAAAGGGCGGCATTTTGGCTTTCTTCAAATATACAAAGTACTTATGTCTTAGGAACACCTATTGAGGTAGAGAATGAAATTAAATGTTATATTGAGCATATTGGAAAACAAGAAGGTGGCTTAGCTATTCATGAATATGACGCATATAAAACTCTAGATACTCCAAAAGAAAATGTAATTGCTCAACGAAGAGCTACTCAAAAATGGGGAAAATACAACGAAGATGGAATAATTAACTGGTTAGATTAAATTTGATGCAGTTTTCGACATTTCTTACTTGTTGTATATAATTCCATTAATAATAAGCCTTGATAATATGTAATAGAATCAAAATATCCTTCACCTAAATTTGATTTATCAGCATAGACTAAAGCTAGCTGTGCATTAAGGGCGGATTTCATTATGAGTTCTACGCCCTTAAAAATCAAGTTTGGACTCCAGATCCCCCTTTGAGGATTAGCCCACCAGGTAGGGCAAGAATGTAGGCTTCGATCATAAAACCACCTAGCTGTTTTTTGATAATTTTCAATTTTCCAATTGTTATTTGTATCTAAATTATCTATTAAATTGATAAGATTATTCATAGCTTGCATAATCTTCCAATAAAATTTATGAATATTATTTTCGGGGTGATTCCATAAAGGATAAGGGATATTCATTTCCATATCTTCAGATGTAGTGCTCCAACTTGAATCTCTAGGAATTATCTTTTTATTTGCAATAGGAAAATGTTGATCTAAGTTCGAAATGAATTCTATAACTATATTTTTTTTATCATTGATTAACTCAAGCACATTTTTTAGGAATATTATCTCATAATTTTTGATATGATGACCGAAAGTTTCCATGTCCATAGCTGTGATAACATATGTATTGTTCAAATTATCCACTTTTTTATCTTTATATATCAGGTTTAATTCTTTTACAAATCCTTTCGCTGTTATATTATTAAAGGCAATTTTGTTGCTCAAAATGTCATCTCTAAAAAATAATTGCAATCCATTGGGAGAAGAATAAATTTGATCATAGGGCCATTCTTTTGGACATGCAATACCACTCAAAATAACCCACTTGTACCCTAAATCTCTAACAATCTTAGCAACTTTTGAATTAATAGATAATTCAGGAGGAAAAAATCCTTTTCCTTCCCATTTATTAAATTCCCTTCCGTTTATTTCTTCATTCATCCTAATCTGATGTAAAGCTTCTTTTTCAGGAATTAAAGGAAGAATTGGATGATATTTTGCGGTTCCGAGCACTTCAACTTTTTTTTCTGAAACTAAATTTTTTAACAATTCGATTGAATCTGTTAAATCATATTCATAGAGCATCTCTATTAGTATCGTATTAATGTTGACACTAAATTTTACGTTATCATGTTTTTCTAAAATAGAGAAAGTGGGTCTATAACATTCTTTATCAATCTCTTTTAAAATTTGAACATCCTGGGTAGGAGGCTGGTATAAATGAAAACAAGGAGTCCAATATGTTGTCATGATTTATTTATATCTATAATTTAAATTAAGTTATAAATTCAGCTTTTAATATTTAATTCTCGCAAAGCTTTAGCTCTTTTTTGACAAGATTTACATAATCCACATGGCTTAGCAAAATCACCATAACAGCTCCAAGTCAGATCTATTGGAACCTTCAATTTTAATGCTAATTCAATTATTTCAATTTTATTCATATCAACTAAAGGAAAAACAAAATCAATTGGGCGATTATCATACTTATGTTTTGATTCTTTTATTAATTTTAAGAGTTTTTCAAAAAAGGGAAGATTTGTGTCTGGAAATGTTTGTGTATCTTCTTTAATATGGCCACCGATGATGAAATTATAACCATAGATTTCTGCATAATAAGCGGCTATTGAATAAAACAAAAGGTTCCGTAATGGTATAAATCCTTCAGGAGCATTAGTAGCTGAAGGTATAGGATAGCCTTCTAGACGTAGATCTGTTGCTTGTTGAATATAAGGAACAGGAACTTCAATCATTTTTACTTTTGAAAACTCTGCAATTTTCTGGCTGGCAATTATTTCTTGTTGAGGTCTCCATTTATAGTTAAAAGAAAGAGCAATAATTTTATATCCTTGCTTTAAAGCCCAGTACAAACTTGTTGTTGAATCAATTCCGCCTGATAACAATACAATGGCTTTTTTTTTGTTATTATCGGATTTTGAAGATAATTCAGCAATAACAGCTGCTTTTATTGCATCGTTGAGTGGGGAAATTTGAAAATCTAATGCTTGAGCAGTGACATTTCCATCCTTCAATATGTTACATTTCATCACATCAACCATTTCTTTACATATTCCTAGTTCTTCTGAAGCCTCTTCATAGGAAATAAATTTGATTCTTGGCGAAGGTATATTCAATCCAATTTTATTTATGTTTTCAATTACCATCTCTACAATCTTAATCATATTAACCGTTTCCAAACCCACAAGAGAATAAATTGAGTTATCCTTTCCTTTACCATCAGCAGCAGCTAAAAAAGCTTTAATAGCATCTTCTACAAATATAGGTTGTATAGGTACTTTCCCATCTCCAGCTATTTTAACAATACCATCTCCAATTTGTTGAATCAATTCGGGAATTAGTTCATCGTTAGGACCTAAAATATAGGAAGGGCGAAAAATGACATATGGTATCTCCCCATTGAATAATTCAATTTCAGCCCTATGTTTTGAATGAAAGTATTCATTGTTTGCCCACTCTACTTCGCTGTGCTTATCTACTCCTAATCCAGAAGGATAGATTATGCGGGAAACTTTTACTTCTTTTGCAGCTTTAATTATATTTTTAATACCTTCAACATTTACTCTTTCAAAAAGTTCTGTACTTCCACACACAATATTAGCAAAATGGAGGACTGCTTTACATCCAGTAAAAGCTTCTTTAAGTTGTTCTAATTCAAAATTTTTTATAAGAAAAACTTTTGCTCCTAATTTTCTAACTACTTCCACGACTGCATTTCTTCTTACTATAGCATTAATTTCCCATCCAGATGTTACTGCTTTTGTTATAGCATTTTTTCCAAGATATCCATTTGCACCAGTTATGGCTATTTTTTTCGATTTATTCATAATAACCTCTAATCGCTATATTTGTTAGATAAATTTATATTTAATTTACATATTTTAAAAATTAAATTATAGAAAATAATGCTTTTCTATTTACAATCTTTAAAGAAAAAGTATAAAAAGATTCAAAAGAAATTCAATACTAATCTTTAAAATTCTAAATATAATCGTTAAAAATAGCTCTTATGGGATATAAAGTAATTATTAATTCAAACGAAATAAAATTCAGTGCTAGCCACTTTTTAAAAGAACCTTTGAAATGTTCAAGGCTTCATGGGCATAATTACTATGTGTCTGTTGAATTAGAAGCAGAATTAGACGAAAATCATTTTGTTGAGGATTTTATCAAATTAAAGGAAAAGGTAAAAGAAATTATTAAAAACTTAGATCATTTCATTCTAATTCCAGAAAAATCTTCTGATTTTAAATTTAAAAGAAATCAAGACTCTTTAGAAGTTATAACTTCGAATAAACGATACGTTTTTCCACTTTCTGAAGTGGTATTTCTACCAATTTCAGCAACTACTAGTGAAATGCTAGCTAAATATATCCATGATAAAATAAAAGAATATTATCAAAATAAGAAAGTTACTGTAAAATTAGAGGAAAGTAAGGATTCAATAGCAGTATATGAAGATTAATATATTATTTCTCAATAATTGTCTCTTTGATTTTTCTCCCAAAATGAGTTGCTCCTGGTCCAGGGTGGATTAAAACCTCGTCTCCTACCTTAATCTCTACTACGGATATTGCTATACCATTTGAGTCTACTAACCTTATAGTTTCGGCATTTTGGCATACACAACTTACATGGATTTTCTTATCCTTCAATCTAGTTTCAAGTTCGAATCTCAGCATTGGACGCGTTTCAATCTTAACCCTACCGACTGACACTATTCTTCCAATACCTTCACTGCTAACCACTAGAACTTTATGACCTCCTTTTAATTCACTTAGGTATTTAGTCTGGAATGTCTTTGAATTATCCCCAGGCACTAAAATGTAAGCAGACACATCACCAGCATTGACTCTAAAAGGTCTAGAGTTTACAAATTTTGTATCAACTGTTTCTGAATGAACTAATACAAATCCTTGAGCTGTGCTCCCAATGAGCATCCCTTCACCTTTTTTTAAGAGAGAAGTTGTATCAACGCATACCCTATCACTTTCTGGAAATTGCTGAATATTTACAACTTTCGCACTTATTAATTCTATTTTAAAAGTATTATTTAATAAACCCTTTAACTTTTTCAATTCATTAATTTCTTTTGGGGTGAATAAGATTCCATCAACACCAATTTCAAGAGTCTTCAACAAAAGTTCTGCATCTTGAATATTGTTAACATGAGCTAGTAGTTCCACATCACTAGACTGGCTGATAGAAATTAAATTTTCAAATGGAATGATTTTCCAGTTTGAGGTGAAGATTATAATAAAGTGGACAATCTTTTCATTAATTAAGTTTTGAATTTCAATTTCATCTTCTTTTGATTTTAGCACCTTATAAAAACCTATTCCCTTCTTATCAGAATACTTTTCTTTGAATTTTTCTAGGTTATTTAAAGAATCAAAAATAATATATTCAGAAATATCTTCAGGGAATTTAGAATATCGATTAATACGTTTAATATCTTTAAAAACACTCAAAGTCTCTCTAGATACTAAGAAATTTAGAAAATTATTATTAAAAGCTTCTTGAACTAATTCTTTAAGGTTATTTGTTTTATTTTCAAAATTTAAAATTATCTTTTTCATATGACACCGACAAATTCTGGACTATGAAAGATTTATTGCTAAAAATTTTTATAATAATAATATTCTAATAAATTTTTAAGTCAAAAA
>JBHLLO010000011.1:9482-69524 GCA_048885535.1 Candidatus Hermodarchaeota archaeon | reverse complement strand
TTATCCCTATACTGCAATTGATGAAGATTTATCAACATCAAGGTTAACTAAATTAGTTAGAGATAAAAATGGTGAATTAATTGTGGCAACTTTATCCCATGGTGGAGGAAAGATTACTTGGATATGTGATGATGATATTATTCGGAATGCTTATATAAATGAGGTTGATAATAGATTATTTGCAAATAATACATGGCTTTGGTCATTACAAGTTGTTCATACACCTATTGATCAAGATGGAACGTTGCTAATAATTATTATCGTTTCATCTAGTATCGGTGGAGTAATTATTATTGGAGTTACAATTTATTTGATGAAACGAAAAAAGAGGAAGAAAGCCGAACGATTGATAGGTGATATAATAGATGAAATTCAACCCCCCAAATAACTTAAATTTAATTTTTTTTATTAAAGTATTATTAATTTAATAATTTAGGAAACTTAATTTCCATTTTTAACTCTTTTTGGATGATCTCATTTAATAAATCCTCCCGTTCCTTTCCGGCAAGCACCTCTAGCTTTCTAATGTTTAATGGATCAACACTTTCTCTTAATAATTTGATTTCATTTACTGTTGGAGGTGTTGTGATTTTTAAATCTTCAGTAATAACTAATTCAAAACCGGTAGATTCTTTTACAAATTCAATGTCTATATTTGGATGAACAGAAGCTACTCTCATCCTTTTACTCATTTCATCGAAATCTAAGTATGCTAAATTTGTTATTACACATTGAGGTCCAGAACCACCACATATAGAGGGTTTACCTTCTGGAAATCCTACACCTGAAATGAAAAATAAGTTTTTAGTTGGGACAAAAGTTCTTGTATCATGCCGTGGTGTATATAAAAAGGAACCACGAGAATAAAACATGCTAAAATCAGCTATTCCAGCGCAACCAGGAAGTCGAACTTTAGGTTTTTCCCATTCCCCAATACATATGTTATTGGTGTTTCCATATTGGTCTACTTGAGCAGGTCTAAAAAACTCTATTGTGGTCAATTTCTCGGAAGGTAATGATTCAAGGGTACATTCCACTGAATTTTGGAATCGATAAGCTCTTGATGTATTCATTTCTAGATAAAGGAGAGATACTTGGCGAGGCTCCAAAACGAATGTATTACCCATAATATAATGATAAATAGCATCAGCTGCATGAGTTAATTTCGCTAAAGTAAAAGCGGCCCAAACCATTGGAGTAGCAACACCAACGATCATAATATCATCATTTCTGACCTCTCTTGCCATTAAAACAGTCATTAATTCATCTACACTATAATCTTTTGAATATTCAGTCATTTTTTTCCACCTTAAATTCATTAACTTTCAAAATCCAATCCTTGATTGCAACTTTAACAGACCGGCGCATTTCTTTAGAATAATCTGCAGCTAATTTTGCAAAATAAAATTTTTGTCCTAAATTTTTGGCATACTTTATATCATAACCTCGCTCTACTCCTTCAAACATTTCACTAAAATCTTTTTCATCTAATCTTTTATATTTATTAATAAAATGAATAAACTTTTGAGGAAATCGAGGTTGTAGAGGAATATGCTCTTTATCACCTTTAGGGTAACCAAAACAGACCATTGTAATAGGAAACACCCATCTGGGAAGGTTAAACAATTCACGATGGATTTCAAAGTTTTCCATAATATCACCAATATAGCAAGAACCAATTCCTAAAGCTTCAGCTGTTATTACCGCATTTTGAGCAGCAATTAAAGCATCACAACAAGCAAGAAGTAAATCAGATTCTTGAGGTGTCTCAAATTCATCCCCAATCTCGTTGCATACATCCCTTGTCTTACAAATATAAAAGTAATCCCACCATCGCTGCATATCAGCCAAAAACACTAAAACTAATGGTGCTTTTGCAATGTGAGGTTGATTATCACAAGTTTTTACTAATTTGTCCTTCATTCCTTGATCAGTTACTTGAATAATAGAATAGAACATCATATTTCCTGCCGTAGGAGCTCTCATAGCTCCGTGGATGATAATATCGATTTCTTCTTGAGTTAATTGCTTTGGATTATATGCTCGAATAGTTCTTCTTTTTTCGATCAATTCTAAAGTTTTATTTTCTTTATTAGCTATTTTCATACCATAACCTATTTTAATCTAAAAATTTTGAACTTTTATTACTATTATAATAAGATATTAAAAATTGTTTGAATCCCTCCCGTTTCTTCAAGATACTGCTCTTGAGTCTTATCAATTATAAATTTATTTTTATATTCTTTAAAATCTAATCTAAGATATTCTTGAATATGAAGAGGATCAAAAGTATATATTGGATAACAACTAGTCGGATGGGCTCCGAAAGGTGATTTGACTACAGCGGAGGTGGTTTGCATTGGGAGCTGAGCCTTTCCCGGTAGATAACGAATATCTTCAGTCTCAACAAGTTTTTCGCATATAATTATAGTTTTCTTGGCAGTTTTTGCCATATCATCATCCATCCATACTGCTCCTGCTACATTTCCATTTCCATACTCATCAGCGTAAGGTACATGCAAAATTGCAACATCTAAATCAATTTTGGGGACCGCGATAACCTGAATTCCAGAGCCAAGTGGGTCATCAATCTGTTTTATATCTTTTCTAACCTTTGGAAAATCAGTGCCAATAATCCCTTTTAATGGCATAAAAGGTACTTTTAGATATGAGGCTCTTAATCCTAAAGCAATTGTTGCTTCACTTTCTTCAGATATTTTAACAGAACCAGACTCTACTGCTTTCTTATAGTTAGGCGCCATGCCAAATATTTCCATCCCTACAAAACATGATTTTACTTGGGACACACAACTAGCTCCAATTAACATATCCACTTCAAATCCGCCCACAAAGGTACATATTATTAAGTTCTTTTTATCTTGATTAATTATTTCCCTGCAGGCACTAATAGGTTTTCGCCAAAATGACAATCCTCCGAAGCCAACAAGATCAGAATCCTGAATGAAAGTTGAAATGGCATCACTTAATGACATCAATTTACTTTTTCTCATTAAAAATCTCTCAATTCATCAAAATAGCTATAATTAAATGCTTTACAATTATAATTTTTTATTTAATTAAAATCAATATGTTAAATATCCTAAATATGAACTGTGTAACTACCTGATTATTCTATTCACTTGGAAATCTCCATCATTTCTGAGTAAAAAGGAGGAACTTATCAGAAGGTTGAATGAAAAAGGAGCATAATTATAACATATCCATAATTTTTTTCCCAATTATAGTCAGTATGAACCGTTACTAGTTATAAGAATAGGCTTTATCATATAAAAATTAGATTTATTAAATAACCTTTCTTAGCATTATCTAAATTATTAAAATAATAAATTGATTGTAAATGACACAAGAAGGAACATTAACAAAAGATTATTATGAGTTATTAAGGCAAAAGATGGATAAATGGCCCACAAGAACACCTAAATCCAAAGATATTATTAAAATTTTAAAAGAGCTTTTTACAGAAGAAGAAGCAGAAATTCTAAGTCATTTTAAAGCCCCTCTCATGGATCAAGCAACTCCCTTAGAGATTGCTGAAAGAAGTAGCAAACCTGAAGAAAAAGTAATAGAAATACTTGCTTCTCTTGCGAAGAGAGGATTGGTGTTCAAAGTAGGAAGATCAGCTAAGAGAGCAAAGTACATGATTTGGCCAACAGTAATTGGGATATTTGAGTTTGTATTTAGTAATCCAAAAATATATTCAGATGAGAAATTGAATCGACTTGCTAAGCTTTTTGACAATTACTTAAATAGGTATATAATTCCAACAGCGAACGCTTCTAATTACCCTTTTGCTAGAGTTTTACCCTCAAAAACCTCTGAAAAAGTGATTGAAATCAATGAGGACTTAGGAATTGTATCACAAAAAATTTTAGCTTTCGAGGAAGTTGAAGAGTTGATAAGCCAGCATATTTCATTTTCCGTAATGCCATGTTCTTGCCGAGTAAAAGCTTCACATATGGGTTACACGCCTCAAACACCTATAGAAGTATGTATGACATTTGATATGGCAGCAGAATTCTTTATTGAAAATGGAATGGGAAGAAGATTGTCTAAAGAAGAAGCTTTAGAATTATTAATAAAATGTGAAAGACATGGATTAGTGCATTGCACCTTGAATGCCCAACAACCTGACTTTATTTGTAATTGCGATAAAGAGCACTGTGGAATTTTAAAATCAATAACAAAATTCCATCGATTTGGTTTACCAATCTCTAATGCATTCTCAAACTTTCGTGCTGCTATAGATGAATCCATAGAGTGTAAAGAGTGTTATCGATGTGTGGATTTATGCCCTACGCATGCACTTTTTCCTTCAATTGAGGAAGGTGGCAAATTTAATTTGGAATTAAAAAAAGAGTTATGTATTGGTTGTGGCATTTGTTCTACAAATTGTTCATCAAAACGATTGATTCTTGAAAAGGTCGAAAATAAAATACCTGTTACATCCATGCCAGAAGCTTATCGGAAATATGGAAGAGAACGATTTAAAAATAAAATGAATTAATTTTTTTTAATTTTTTCCAACCTTTTTCTCAACTTTAGGAAGTATTCAGGAGGTGCCAATTGGAAGGGAATAGGATAGCGTGTACCTTTTTTATGGGTCTCTTCCATTCCAGAAATTATTTCATTGATTAGATTAAGTGGGATAGAAGCAATTAAATCTGAATCCTTAGCCATTCCATAACTGCGATCACCTAAACATGGGAAAGCTATTTGTAAGTCTTTAGTTAATATAGCTTTTGAGATAGTATCTGCACACACTCCATCGCAAAATGTTGAAATTGAGATTCTCCCACCTTTTTTCCACAGATATCCTTGGATAATACGCATCATTTGCGCGGAATTTCCCCAAATCAATATTAAATCTGGTTTGAAATCAATACGGTGTAAAGCACCAGAAACAATGGCATTATATTTACCAAAAGGTATTCTAGGAATAGAAGCTGTAGTTTTTTTAGCTGCCTCTTTAGTTTCATTATATCTTCCTTCAAAAAAAGCCCCCTCCTCGAAGAGTTTATACGATTCTTCTAATCCAATGGAAATTCCAGCGAGGGGGCATAAATTTTCTTCTTTTGTGCAGCCCACAGTCCATCCATAATATCTTGCATAACTAAAAAGTTGACAAATAACTAATTTTTCTTCAGGTTTTTTCAAAAAATTAATTGTTTCAAGCTCTTTAGGATCTTCTAGCAATTTCACACCAATAGGAAAAGTACTTAATCTCAAGAACTTATTTAATTTTTTATCTAAATCCTTCAAGTTTTCCATAATGAACACCTTTAAGTCTTTGAATTCTCTTCTTGTAAAATTTTCTTCCTTTGCTTCAATTTGTCAAATAAATCATCCATTGTAGGAAATGGGGTAAACTGTCTTTCTTTCTTTACTAATTCTATCGCTTCAGATGGGCATTTTACTATACAATTTCCACATCCAATGCAACGCTTTTGAATTACTTGTGATATATTATCTTCCATAATTATTGCCTTCATGGGGCAGATCTCTATGCAAGTTTCACAACCTGTACAGCTTTCAGAATCCACTTTAGCGTAATAGTTTGAAACTGTTATATGTCCTGGATTTGGAAGCTTGATGTAACGAGATAAAGATTCACAGCAGCAACTACAGCAACTACATATAAAACACAATTCCTGAGAATTATCTGGTTGTAAAACTAAACCATCCTCCTGATTTTGTTTTAATATATCTAGTGATTCTTCTTTGGTAATTTCACGACCCCAACCTTGTTCTATATAAATTTTAGCCCCATAACCAAATCCTAGACAAAGTTCCCTTCTTGATGTAATTTCACAAGGACTTTCCATAATATCCTTAACTTGTCTACAAATACAATTCGTCACCATATAGGGTCCTTCAGTAGTTTCGATGAGTTTTTTAATGTTATCATAATCAGTAATAATTTGCTCCACATCAATGCTTTCTTCAACAGGTATAGTACGTAATTGAGCTCCCTTCACCCTAAATGTTTCCTTTAGCCACCCTTCGTCAATGTATTCATGGAAATCTTTAATAAACTCTTTGGGTAACTTGTCAAGATTATTAACTTGAAATTCAAATATCCCAACCATTAAAAGTGCATTTCCATAGAATTTAACAGCATCTTCTCTTTTAAACATGATTAACCCTTTTTTAGCTATACTGTCAAGTTTCTGTTCTAAATCCTCTTTTGAAGACACTTTATTTTTTACTCGCTCATAGATGGTGTCTAATGTTTCGAGATCACGATCCCACCCAAATTTTAAGAACATAGCAACCTCAGCCTCTTCAGGACTAAACAGATGTTTTAATAGTCGAATATCAGATCCGGATCTTGTTGCTGGAAACCCAATCGGCATTTTATCAAGATGTAATTGAAGTCTTCTGTAAATATCTTTTTCCTCTGTATTTGAACTCATATTTAGGTTCTAATCTCTTTTTTATGTAAAAAATAATTAAATAATGAAATATTTCCAAACTTAAATTCATTTTTCATTCCTTTTCAAAATAAGAGAGTGATTAGTATTAGAAAAAGATTAGAACTAGGACTCGTACAAGTGTATTTCGGACGAGGAAAAGGAAAGACTACAGCTGCCTTAGGTCAAGGTTTTCGCGCCACCGGACATGGTTTCAAAGTTTTTATGATTCAATTTATGAAAGGTTGGGATAAGTACGGAGAAGTGAATGCAATCAAAAATACTGAAAATTTTGAGCTTAAACAGTTTGGTACGGCTGATCTTATTTCAGAACCTAAGGAAATTGATTATGAAGAAGCTAGGAAAGCATTAGATTTTGCTAAGTCTATAATAACAAGTGATGAATATGATATCGTAATTTTAGATGAGATTGGTGTTGCTCTCGAATACAAGTTAATCGATGTTGAAGACGTCCTAAGTTTAATAGATCAAAAACCTAAAAAAGTTGAATTAATATTGACTGGTGGTCCTAACATGCATCCTAAAATCAAAGAAAAAGCTGATTTGTTGACTGAAATGAGAATGATAAAACATTATTATTCTTCAAAAGGTATCACTGCAAGGTTAGGAATTGAATATTAAAGCTAGAAATATACTAAAAAGATGGATATTAATAATCTTTATAAAAAAATCACGAGTGAACTCGAAGAGAAAGCCATATGTAAGTTCAAATCAAAGGAAGAATATTTAAATTGGAGTCAAAAAGTATACGATGACCAAGGATATAGATTTTATAAACTAAGCGTACCCGAAATAGACACCATAGTTAAGAAATATATAAATCAATTCAATGTACTTTCTTTTGATGAAAGGTTAGATTTAGCGAAAAAATTTTACAAATCAGGATATATTGGGCAAACTAGTTTTGGATTAAAACTTCTAGAACTTAGCCTAACAGAATTAACACCTAAAAATTTCGATTATATAGACAATATTGTTAGTAATTTTACTGGGTGGGGCCCAACAGATTCGTTTTCTCTCTATATAATGCAGCCCCTGTTAAATAAATATCCTATTGAAGTAAAGAGATTATTAGAAAAATGGAATAGGTCTCAACATCTATGGAAAAAACGAGCAAGTGTCGTTGTCTTTACGAGAAAAGTAGGAGCTAGTGGTGAATATATAGATTATCTCTTAAAATTATGTGATAATTTAATATGGGATAAGGAGGATTTAGTAAGAAAGGCAGTTGGATGGGCACTTAAAGATAATATGATTGGTAAAAATAAAGAAAAAGTTCTAAAATATGTAAAGAAATTAAGAGAAATGGGAGTTTCATCGACAATAACACTTTATGCAATTCGAAAATTGAAAGGAAAAGAACGAGAAGAAATCCTAAAAATAAAGCCAAAAAAAATAGAAAATAAAATTATATGAAATATTAATTATAGTATCATATGAATGATCAAAAATCTATAGAAAGAACAGAAGATAAGTTTATAGCTTATTGTGGTATTGATTGTGGAAAATGTCAGATTTATCTTGCTCCTACTAATCCTAAAATTGCCAGAGAATTAGCAAAAAGCTTTGAGGGAGCTTGGGAAAATGTGAAACCTGAAGATTTTAATTGCAGTACTTGTAGAGGCCCTATTGATGAATGTTGGAGTACAGAGTGTTGGATTCGGGATTGTTGTTCTAAGACCAAAAATTTGAATTATTGTTTCGAATGTGTTGAATTCCCTTGTGCGAATCTAGAAAAGTGGTCTTTAAAAGGTAAAGGATACAAAAAAGCCTTAATGAGACTTCAAAAAATGAAGGAATCATCTCAAAAAAAATAATATCACATAAAAAAGCCTTTAATTATTACCATCGCCCCAATATTAATTAGAATTAAAGCAAAACTTTCAATAAATATCTGGTTAAAAATACCACCAATTAAATTGATACCAAGCCCAATAACTACGATAATTGTTCCTATAAAAAACCATTGTACTCTTTTTTTAGTTTCTCCTTCAGTTTTTCTTGTAATCATTGCATATTTGTATATAATATAAACAACCAAACTTATTCTCAGAATATTTACAAAAGATAACAAGACAGGATGAGTCGAGGTATCAGTGATACCTTGTGTGTAGTAAGAAGGGTTTAAATACGGTCTCCAAATAAAGTATCCAAAACTCATGATTATGAATAAAATCATTAAGGTTCCAAGATACTTTACACTCGTAGCAACTTTCTGGGATTTCTCTAATATCTGAACTGTCATTACTAAAGATATAGGGATGAAATTGAAAAAGATTTGAGCTAAAATCATGATAGAAATAATAAGGGATTCAAGTCCGCAACATGGTATTAAATGATAAATCATATAAGTTAGAAACCCCAAAGAAGCAGAGAAAAAAAACAGCGCAAACCATCTATTTAACCAATTTGTTGGGTTTAGGCGTAACTCAATAATCCCCCCTGCAAGCGTAATTATAGCTGTAATTAATACCATTATAATTTCTAAAATATAAAAACCATCTGTCAATATTTTAACCCTTATTAAAATAGAACTAGTTAAAACATAATAATGACTTATAGTAATTTTAAATTTCCTTTTCTTTCAAAAATTAAGTTATTAATTTCTGTAAGTTTTAAATAATAGAAAATTCAATTATCATATAAAATATGTTTCTTTCAAATCCATTTATGGATGTATTTTATCTAATTTTTGATGTTGATATATGCCCAGATGCTTTGTAATATCGCCCATCCGAGAAGATCGATATGATCAAATTTATAATCTAATTATTAAACCAGCAATGGAAGAATACGGAATAGAGACATTCCGTGAAACAAAATTAAGCAATAAAGTGTTTGATTTAATACCCACATATGATCTATGTATAATAATTCATTCAAAGGAACACCCATTATTATATTATCAAACTGCAATCGCAAAATGTGCAGGTAAGCCTCTGATTTTTCTGAAGGCAAAAGGAGAGTCCCTTCCATTTTACCTCAATAATGAATATAACGTTATTTATGATTTAGACAATTTAGAGCAAGAAAATGTTGAGGTAGTCATTAAGGATATAATCTCTAGAGTCAATGATATTGAAATAAATGACTGGGAGTCCCTCCAACCATTTAGCTTCGAAAAGGTCCAGAAAGTGAAAGAGTCAATTCAAAAAGGAAAGAAAAAGCAATGCTATATAATTGGACCTATTACTCATGAAGGATCAGATATGAAGGAACATATTGATAGTGTATTTAATTATATAATTAAGCCAGGATTGAAGAAATTCGATCTCGATACTTATACGATTATGGATTTAAAGTCGAATGTGGCTTCATTAGGACCTGGTTTATTATCTGAACGAAAACTTAGATTATTATCTGAAAAAGTTCTTAAAGTATTATCGGATCAAGTTTACAAAGCAATTTTGACTATGGATATATGCATCGCAATCTTGACCTTCCCAGATCCAAATGTATTCTATGAATTAGGCATAGCACATTTTGAATCTCGACCTGTCATCAAGTTAATGGAAAAGGAGACTTATAAAAACTATCCTTTTGTTTTAAGAAAAAAAAAAGATCTTATTTTATACACTTATCAATACTTATCTTTAAAAAGTGTATTTTATGACAAAACCTATACCAATCAGATTTTCGATTATATTAGGACTTTAGAAGCTGCAGATTGGAAAGTTCCGAATTTTCAATTTAAAGACATTGTTATTGAAAATGAATTTACTAAATATATCAAGAAAAAAATTTCACAGACGCATAGAGAAATAAAATTTGATAATTTAGCTTCTAAAACTGGTTTAAAATCTCAAAAAGTTGAAGAATTGATTGAAAAAATGATACTTAGACGAGACTTGAATGCTGAAATTATCAAAAATAAAATAATTTTCAGTCCTTCCGCTGTTCGTCCTATATCTACAATACCTACTAGTAAAAAGATATTAATTTTTATTAGTTATGCTACCATGGACGCTGATTGGTATAAAATTAAAGAAATTTCAACAGCATTAACTAATTATAATGAGATTGAAAAAGTTCTTTATTGGGAAGAGGATATGAAAGACAACATGTATGAATATATGGATGAGAAGCTGGGTAAATGTGATGTTATGCTTTTATTTTGTTCGCCTAATGCTTTAAAATCTAAACCAGTAATAAAAGAATGGACTGCTGCCGATAGTATGGAAATACCTATTATCCCTATATTTTTTAACCCAGGTCATATTCCTCCACTATTGAAATCAAGATTAGGTGTTCAATTTATCCCTTTTGAGTTTGAGAAAAATGTTAAGAAGATTTATGAGTTAATTATTAAAAAATCTGAGCAAAAAACCATTGATGTATGGAAAGATTGAAACTTTAACTCCCTCTTCCCTATTTTTTTTGAGTTATAATTCAGATTTGAGAATAAGTGATAAAATTAAAAAATAAAAAATAAAAAAATTAGAAAATTCAATTAGTTAAATTACAATTTTAATGAATTAAAAAAGTTTAAGATGATAATATGGCTAAATTAGCAAGAAAAGTTGCCGTAGTTGGAGCAGGTATGAGTAAATTTGGTCAATGGTTTCCAACAAAGAGAATTCCAGATTTATGGATTGATGCATGGTTAGATGCTGTTAGCAAAACTGATAACGGTATAGAACCTAAAGATGTGGATGCATGCTATGTCGGTAATTATTCATCAGATTTGTTTAATCACCAAGGACATCTGGGACCTCAGATGGCAAATTTAGTTGGATTGACACCAAAACCCGCTCCAAGAATGGAGGGTGCCTGTGCAAGTAGTGGTGTAGCATTACGCCAAGCTATAATAGCAATAGCATCAGGGATTCATGATGTAATTGCTGTTTGCGGTGTTGAATGCATGACCGAAGTTTCAACAACTCTAGTCACTGACACATTAGCTACAGCATCAGATAATATATTTGAATATCCCGCTGGTGCCACATTTCCTGGATTATATGCTGCTGTGGCTTCAGCTCATTTTCATAAATATGGGACTACCCCAGAAGATTTAATGAGAGTAGCTATTAAAAATCACATAAATGGTAAAGAAAATCCTTATGCTCAAATGCAACAATCAATAAAAGATATAATGGCAAGCAAAATAAAAAAAATAGAAAGTCAAGGGAAAGAAGTTCCCAGCTGGAATAATGAATTTGACTTTCTTAAAAGCACTTCAAATCCTTATATCGCGTCGCCCCTTCGACTTTTTGATTGTTCCTTAGTTACTGATGGAGCTGCATGTGTTTTTCTAGCAGCTAAAGATGTTGCAAATAAATATACGGACACACCTATATGGATAACAGGTACCGGTCAAGGAAGTGCATCATTATCTTTACATGATAGAGATAGCATTACAAGTTTTATAGCAGCAAAAGAAGCAGCAAGACAAGCTTATGAGATGGCTGGTTTAAGTCCTAAAGACGTTCAGATAGCTGAAGTCCATGATTGCTTTAGTATAGCCGAAATAGTAGCTCTTGAAGATTTAGGTTTTTATGAAACAGGGAAAGCTGTGGAGGCGATTCAAAATGGGGAAACAAAGAGGGATGGAAGTTTACCAATAAATACTTCTGGAGGTTTGAAGAGTAAAGGCCATCCAGTTGGGGCTACAGGGGCGGCTATGGTAGTTGAAACGTTTAAACAGATGAGAGGCATCGCTGAAAGAAATAGGCAAGTTAAATTTGATGTTGAAAAAGCTTTAACTCATAACCTAGGTGGCAGTGGTGGTACATGTGTTGTAACAATTTACGAAAAATGAGGTGAAAAAAATGGTAGAAGAAAAAGAAATAACTATTCAAAACTATTTGGATTATATGGCAAATAATAAGCTTATGGGTTCTAAATGTAAGAAGTGTAGCGCAATTTATGTACCTCCTAGAAGTTTATGCACAAAATGTAACTCCCCAGAATTAGAATGGGTAGAAATGTCTGGTAAGGGAAAAATTGCCGCATTTTCCTGCATAGGGGTTGGAACAACATTTATGGTTTCTAAAGGATATTCCATGAAGAAACCTTATTGCTTTTCAGTTATTCAGCTTGATGAAGGTCCTATGGTCTCTGGCCAGTTAATCGGAGTAGATGAAAGTAAACCAGAAACTATAAAGATTGAAACTCCTGTAAAAGTTAGTTTTATAAAAACTGAGCTTCAAGGTGGAGAAACCAGAATTGATTTAGGGTTTGAACCTATTTAAAAATAATTATAATTCTTATCTAATTTTTTATTTAAACATATTATATTGAACACTAGGTGAATTTAATAAAAAAATCGAGTAAAATTATTTCTATAATTTTAATAACTTTAATAATAACAAGTGGGTTTCTATTACCATTATTTTTAACTAGAAGCAACATTATTAGTAATATTGTTATAGATTTGAAATTCGAGGATGATAATGCATTTCTTTATGTTAGAGATCAAGTGGAGATTAATCAAACTTATTTTCGCACACCTGGTACTCAGGGCAGGGAGAAATGTGCTCAATATTTTGTTTCAAAATTTCAAGAAATAGAATTAAATTTTAGTTATGTTTTACATAATTTTACAATTCATTCAGTTGAATGTCAAAATGTCCTATTCAAACTTAATGAAAATTATGATAATATAGTAATATTAGCATCACATTATGACTCTCGAGCAAAAGCAACAAAAGACCCTGTAATTGGAAACAGAATAAAACCTGTCCCAGGAGCTAATGATGGTGCAAGCGGTTGTGGTGTATTAATTGAATTAGCAAGAGTACTATTTGAAAAGAAAATAAATTTAAGTTGTCAAATTTGGTTCTTATTTTTTGATGCCGAAGATCAAGGCTATGACTACGCTGCTGGGATAGAAGGGTGGGATTGGTGCGAAGGTTCAACCGCTTTCGTGAATTCTATTAATAGCTTTTATAATTCTTCGAATGAATATTTTGATTGCATGATCTTACTTGATATGGTCGGAGGGGAAAATCTCCAATTTATTAATGAGCAATACTCGACTTCATCATTACTAAACGAGATATTTGAAATTGGAAGGCAATTAGGATATACTATTCAATTTCCCACTGACGCTTATTCAGCAAGGATTACTGACGACCACGTTGCTTTTGTTAATTATGGAATTCCCTCAGCAGATTTAATTATAAAATTCTGGGACAATCCTAATTGGCCGTATCATCATACAATTCAAGATGATTTGTCTCATATTTCAAATATGAGCCTTGATGTTTCGGGTAAAACAATCGAGCAATTCATTTATAACAATTATTTAGATATTCCATCTAATAACTATAAAGGAAATTTCCCATGGAAAGAAGATATAAATCAATTAGATACTGATTTCATAATTTTTATAATAATCATATCTGCTTTAATTGGATTACCCTTAGTATTAATATTTTCAATAAGATGGTTGTATCAGAAAAAAAGGAAAAGGAATTAATCTACATCTTTAAAAGTAAATAGCAAATGCAAATAAAATTAATATTATTGCAACAATTAATTGAAGATAGAATGTGGGAATCTTTTTTGAAAACTTAGCTCCAATAAAACCCCCAAATATAGAACCAATACCTATTAATAGACCTATTTGGAATTCTATCACCCTAAAAACAAATTTAGTTATAGAATTATAAATTGCAGTGAAAAATACTATAGAAGTTGAAATTCCTGTAGCATAATGAATTGGGAAATTTAATACTAAATTTAAAGCTGGAGCAGCAATAACTCCACCACCTAGCCCCAATAAGTTTGAAGTAAAACCTGCTAATAAAAAAAGTGGTATCGCTCTCTTTAAATTCGTTTTATATTTATACTCTTTTAAAAATGTAAAATCCATAACTAAAAGTTCATTATCTTTTACATAATTCACGGAATTGCGGATTGAAACACTTTTATAAACCATATATATTCCAATAATAACAAGAACAGTAGCAAATACAAATCTTAAAAGAAAGCTATCAAATTGGATTAATAATAACATTAAAGTGCTTATTAAACATCCTAATATTGAGAATCCGCTATAGATTAAAGAGAGTCTCAAATTTGTGCGTTTATCCTTTAAATAAGTTAAGAATCCTGAAGCAGAGGTTAATAAAATAATAAAATTAGATGTATCAATTGAAATATTTATAGGAATTAAAAGAAATATAGTCATAAAACTTACATAGAATAATCCTCCTCCTTGTCCACTTATAATGCTAAGTAATCCGAATAGAAAACCAAAAATTAATAAGATAATTATAATATCCCATGTAAGATTCATTATTGAATTCTAAATTGTAATAGCAATTTGAATATTCCGAAAAATCTGTGATTGAATGTGTTGAAATATGAAGATCTATTAAGAATCAGTGATAATTTTGTAGATGATTTTTGTCAGGCTATTAATACAAGTCAGGAATACAATCAGGCAGCAAAAGGGTGGGGAGTGGATTTTGAGGGGTCTATACTGTTGTGGATGGAAGCAAGTGGTGAGATTGAAGATGACATCAGAATTTATTTGGATCTTAAGGATGGTAAATGCTTGGGAATAAATTTACTAGCTCCAAATGAAAATCCTCCACGAAATCCGATATTAACAATGAGAGCACCACTTAGAAATTGGAAAGAAATGCGTACAAAAAGGATTAATCCAAATCAATTTATAATGTCGGGTAGATTAAAGATCGAAGGAAATATCGGTATTATGATGAGATATTCTAAAGCAGCAACAGAATTAGGAAAGTTAGCTGGAAGGCAAACTTTCATTAGGAAAATATTCACTGAATATAATTTAGGTTAAAAAAATAATCTTTGGATCTATTTTTTTATTCCTAAAATCGCTCGATGTTTCGTCTTATCGATATATATTTTCAGTAAATTAAAAGAGCTGAAAACTTCATGGATTTCTTCTATTGTAAAAAAGTGATGAGCTAAATCCTTCTCTGGTCCTGTCAAAGGGATATAGGTCCCTTTTTCTATTTCTTTTAGTTCCCACTCATCTACTTTTGTTCCTCCTTTCAAGATAGGAAAAGTCAGAAAAATATATCCCTCTCTTTTTAAGACTCTTTCAATTTCTTTTACTGTAAATAAGATATCTTTCATAACATTATGATGGATAACTTGGATTGATATTACAGCGTCAAAAAATTCATCAACAAAAGGAAATCGTTTTTCAATTCTGTGTTGAATTAATTTTGCTTCTAAATCTTCCTCATTTAACCACTGTTGGGCAATTTCTAAACCTTTAGGAGCAGAATCCAAACCGTAGACTTCAAAACCATGTTTAGAGAGATAAATTGTATGTCTTCCTGTACCACACCCAAGATCAAGGATTTTTCTAATATTTTTTTCTTGGAAAGATACTACAAGTTCTTCCATATCAGGATGGGGTTCTATGAATACTTTACCCTCTTTAGTGAAAATAGAGTTCCATCTTTCCATTGTCCATTGTATCTTATGTGATTATAATTTTAACCATTAAAGTTGAATTAATTTTAACTCTTTGTTTTTTTATGACTTTTCAATTCATCCCAACATTCCCACATATAATGTCCATACTTTTGTTTAAATTCTTCAGCAAATTCATTTGTCCTTGGACGAATAAATTCATACCCATCTTGGATGCATTCGTATGTGACTGGGAGTGTTCCTAATACTTCACCATCTACCTGAGTGTAATATGGATTATCTTCAGTGTGCATCATTTCTACTCTTACTTTTTTACTCCGATATTCTTTGACATTCGGATGGGGTAAGAGGGATGCACTATACATCTTTCTAAATTGCCTTGCTAATTGAATTTTATCAATATTTACAATACTTATGTCAAATAGACCATCTTCAACACTTGCTCGTTGACAAATAAACATTCCACCCCCATAAGCACCAGAAAGCCCCACAGCTGCAAGGTTCGCTTCTCCCTCAAAGAGATCATTGTCCATTTTAACGATAATTTCTTTATTTTCCCAAGATTTCAATGAACTTAGAATAATCATATTGTAATCTTTTTCTTTATTTTCATTTGATAATCTAGCTACCTCTGAATCGAAACCTTGAGACCCTATTCCGAGAAAGTATCTTTCAACTCCAGCATCAGTTCTAGCGAAACCAATATCACATTTACTGGAATATCCCTCAGCTATGATTTCACAAGCGCGTTTAATATCTGCTTTATATCCAACTGCTGCGGGAATATCATTTCCAGAACCCATTGGAATGAAACCACAAAGTGCTCCTGAGTTTGAGCTTATTGTTCCATGGAGTACTTCATTTGCAGTTCCGTCTCCACCAGCAGCAATCACTCTATAGCCATCTTTAGCGAGATTATTAGCTAGTTCAATAGCATGACCCGCATATTCAGTTGCATAAAGCTTATACGAAACATTTAGGTCATCAAAATATCGAGTTACGATTTTCATATCTTCAGCTACTTTTCCCTTATTTGCGATGGGATTGTAAATTATCGCATGATTAGCTTCCATAATAAAATCTGTCAATTCTTTTTTAAAAGTTATAAATTTAAATAGTAATATATTTTTAAATATCAAGCTATTTAAATCTTTAATTAAAACTAGTTAAAACAATAACTAATAATCCAAATTTTCAAGTGAACATATTAAAGTATATCTATTCCTCTCTCCATTGACAACCACAGCCACTACACGTGTACTTTTTCCCATAAATACGTGGATATTGGCAGATTATATAATGCTTATCTATTGTCTCATGAATTTTGAACCAACTTTCATCCCCACATATTGGACAAGTACGACGTCCATTTGGTTTAGGTAGAGTTAATATCTCTCCAGAATATTTAAATAATGGCTCTTTAGAAATAGATTTTATGATATTTTTCTTTTGTATGAAGTTTTTTATTACAGGTTCCATTTGTTCAGAAACACTTTCTTCTTTTTCAAGAGGTACTTTGATAAGCTCTTGGTCATCACCTTCAATTACTCTAATGTAACTTTTAACAATCGAATGAATTTCATTTTTTTTAGGTAAGCGATGATATTCTTCCTGGAAATTTTCAATGAAATGTTCTACATATACTTTATCTATATTAAAACCTTTATCTTCTATTTCTTTAATAATATCGTTAATAATATAATCTTTTAAGACAGGATTCTCTAATAACAAATTATTTAACCTCAACCTAAGAGGGAATTCAACGTTCTTGATCTGATCGATCTTCTGATATCTTAAGATTAAGATGTGATTATTTAAAATATTTTCTTCCTTTGATCAAATAGTTTTTTGATCTATTTTTTCTTCAAATTGAAAAATTTCATTGCTAAGCTTTTTGTTTAAACAAAATTTAAATTTCTATATTTATTTATTTAGACAAGAGAAAAGAATATGTTTACAATATGAAAGAAAATAGCTTAAAAGAAAATTCTGATAAGGAAAAAAAACCTATTTCAAAAAGAAAGATTATAATAGCTATAGGTATGATTTTCATAGCTTTTTTCGGTTCATTTTTAATCTATTTTATATTGCAAATTTCCTTAAACACTGAAACTCCTGTTGTTGTAGTAGTATCTGGTTCGATGAGACCAACATTAAATAAGGGTGATTTACTATTTGTAAGAGGAATTGACGCTGCATATATTAGAAACGGTACAGTCGAAGATAAGAATGGCGATATTATTGTGTTCGATGCTCATGGTGTTTGGACTGTTCCCCCAGCCGATCCAGTCGTACACCGAGTAGTAAATAAAAGGTATACTGGTAGTTATTGGGAATTTCGTACAAAAGGAGATAATAATGCACTTATCGATGAAGGTTGGGTTCCTGAATATAATATTTATGGTATTGTATGTGGTGGTATCCCCTATATTGGTTGGATAAAAATAGTACTTGCAGATACGGGTCTATTAATTCCACTACTTATTATAATTTCAGCAATATTAATTATAAGCATTATTCGTGACATTATTAAAGAAGGTAAAGAAAAAGAAAAAAAAGAAATTAAATCAGAGACATTAGAGTGATTGTTAAGTTCCTTTTTTACGTTAAATTAAATTTCTAATGATACATATAACATCAGTTCTTGTTAAATGGATAATAAGATTTTTATGAAATCAAATATTCAAAAAACATGTTATTACTCGTAATTTTATGATTACGATAGTACATGAATACACACAAACAAAAAAACAAATTATATAACAAAAAAACATAGAGGTTTTAAACTTGTCAAAAAAAGAAGAAAACGCCGTGTTCGTGGGCCGTCGTCCTACCATGAATTATGTGATGGCGACTATGATGATCCTTAACAAAGGTGAGGAATGCACCGTTAAGGCCCGTGGAAGAGCAATCTCTCATGCAGTGGATGTGTGTGAGATTTTAAGAAACAGATTTCTAAAAGGCACAATATACAAAGATATTAAGCTCTCCACTGAACAGTTAGAAGGTGAAAATGGTCAAAATAATAATGTCTCTAGCATTGAGATCGTTTTAGCACCTCCAAAGTAAACCCATAGAGAAAAGATATTCTCTTCAGTAAAACAAAGAAACATCAATTTCTCTTTTTTTTTAATACTTTTTATAAAAAAGTCCTATATTTGTTATCTTGAATTTTTTTCTCAGTTTTATAATGGAGAATGAAAACTTTAAAACTTAAATACTCCTATTGCTTTAAAAATGAGTTAATTGATATATTATTAAAAAAATAATATGAAACTTTAAAGATTTTAAATAAATCTTAATGCAATATACATTCTCTAAAAATTAGAAGTTAAGAAAAATCAGAATTCAAAAATGAGATCTAATGAAAAAGTACCAGCCCTTCAAGAATGTATAAAGTATATTGAAGAGCGGAAAAAGAAAGATTTTGAGGATGATGATTCTGCCTTAACCATAGAAGATGGTGAAGAAGCGTTTACAATCTCAGATAAGCATATATTTCTAATACCTGAAATTAAAGATTTTAGAACCATTGGATTTGTTGATGGTGGTACTGAGCCAATAATAAAAGGTTCCGATTTTAGTATCAATCTCTGTCGAGTTGCAGGAATTTTATTAAATTCAAGAGATATTATTTTTCCTCAGAAGGTTCCTTTAATCATTGAGTTTTATTCTGCTACAATTTCTGAAAAAAATGATAAGGATGAAGTGGTTTTTAGAACTCGTTATTTCTCAAAAGAGGATGCATATAAAGAATATCTACCTCAAACAGATCTAATTATCCCCTATAAGGATTCATCAATCAGAATGCACGGTAAATTTATAATGCCAATTGAAAATCATGGTACTATTGCAATGCGTTTTAGTGAATGGGCTTACGCAAAACTCTTCATACAGAATGAATTGAATAATGGAGATATTTTCATTCGAGATGGTTCATTGCAAACTGGCTATTCTGGTGAGGCTAGATTAGCTAATGAAGTATATTCTGCTGGAATTAATAAGAAAGTTTATATTACTGGTTTATCAAAATCATGTCGTATATTAAATAAAAGTGGAACTTCATTGAATGCTCAAATAAATATTATTGGTAATTCAAAATATCCTACAAATTCATGGTATTATTATCCTACAATGAAATTAGCCAAGGCTGATAATCAAGCAGATCTTTTTTTTGTTAAGTTAAATAAAAATTCACCCTATTCATTTCGATTTGATATTTATTTAGAACAATCAAATTTAATTGATAAAAAAGAAAGAGAAATAATCATATCAAATATAGCTAATAATGCAGATGATCCTGCTTTTTTAGGATATCCGTACGGTCTAATCAAGGTTGATCAATTGGCAAGAATATCTAAAAAAGAAGTAGAGTCAGAAAAGATTCAACTTTTAACTGAATTTGATAAAAATGTTTTTAATAAATACATTTTATCGCGTTTACGCTCAATAGATGCACATGATATTTTAAACAAAATAAGAAAATAATAAGATTGATTAATATGAATGAATTAGGAAAAAAAATCGGAAGTTTTGTTTCAGGATCTTTTGTTAGACTTATATTAAGACAAAAATCCGATGAAGAATTTGAACTAGGACAATTAATTGTCGCAGGAAAGGCTAAGGATGACTATTCAATCTATCAAATTAAAGATTTGTTTTATGGAAGTCAAATCCCTGAGAATTCTTTAGAACTAATAGCAGGATATGGTTTAGAGAGAGAAGATATGGATCTTAAAATTTATGAACCAGAATTAAGAAATTATGTTTTAGCTCAAGCTAAACCGCTAATAAAGGTTAAAAGTAATAACTTATACTTACCAAAAAAACTCCCTCAATTTTTTGGAGCTATTTATGAAGTAAACGAACAACATTTACAATTTTTTAAAGAAAAAAGTTATGAAGATCCTATTACATTAGGAAAAGTTCGATCAGGGTCAAAAATATTGGATATAGATGTCAGTGTTAGTGCTTCAGAAGTATTACGTCATCATGTTTTAATTCCCGCCACCACTGGAAGAGGTAAATCAAATCTAGTTAAGGTTATTCTATATAATATTATTGAAAACTTATCTTGTGGAAAACTAGTCTTTGATCCTCACAATGAATATTACGGAACGCCTAGAGTAAAAGGTCTTAAAGATCATCCAAAAAGTAATGAATTCATAAAATATTATACTTTAAGAGATGTCCCTGGAAAACTTGATTTAAGATTTAATGTAAAATATTTATATCCAAGTCATGTTTTGGGGAGCATAGATCTTTCACAACCTCAGAGTGATGCGCTTATTTTATATCATAGATTACATAAAAAGCAGTGGATACAAAAAATATTCGATAAGAATGAGTCAGTACCAGAAGGAATAACTCAAATAACTTTATCAGTATTAAGGAGAAAATTAGGTTTATTACTCGAATTTGGATTTGATGATGAAGATAATATCATTGAAAACGGTATCTTTTCTCTTAATGGTTATGAATCTACAATTGAAGACATTATTAATTTTTTAGTTGATGGAAAAACAGTGATTATAGATACTTCTCTGTTTTCAGGGAATGAAGAAATTTTTATTGCAACTATTATTGTTGAGAGTATTTTTAATCGATATAAGAACTTCAAATTTAATGATAAATTAGAAAATAAACCTGTTATCAGTATTATCCTTGAAGAAGCACCGCGGGTTATAGGAATTAAAGCATTAGAAGCTAAAGAAAATGTTTTTGGAAAAATAGCAAGAGAGGGAAGGAAATTTAAGATTGGATTAATTGGAATTACGCAATTACCAAGTCTAATTCCTCGTGAGATTCTTGCTAACATGAATACAAAGATAATTCTTGGAAATGAAATGGGACCAGAACGGCATACTTTAATCGAAAGTTCTGCTCAAGATTTATCAGATGATAGCCAGACAATTGCAAGTTTAGACATTGGTGAAGCAATTATTACCTCAAATTTTACTAAGTTTGCAATCCCAATTAAAATTCCCTTATTTGATGATTTGATGAAAAATAATGTCCAGTCCAAAAAGAAAGTAAAGCAATTATCACCTGGGTTTTCATAAGAAATAATTTATATTTTTCTTTATATAAAATTAAACTTTGTTAAGTCTTGGAATTATGAAAGTCAAATTTGCTCACATTTCTGATTGCCATTTAGGTGCTTGGAGAAATGAAAGCCTAAATACTCTTGGTAATCAAGCTTTTGAAATGGCAATTAATATTATAATCAGAGAAAAAGTTGACTTTGTTATAATTAGTGGAGATTTATTTGATGTTAGTAATCCAAAAGTAGATATTATAGATTTAACAGTAAGAGAATTGAGGAAACTCAAGGATAATAATATTCCTGTTTATGGTATTATGGGATCTCACGACTTTTCTCCGTCTGATAAATCTATGATTCGTCCATTAATTACAGCTGGTCTTTTTATAAACATATCAAAGGGAGAAAGTACCGAGGATAATAAATTGAAATTGCTGTTTACTCAAGATCCAAAAACTCAAATTAAATTAACTGGATTAAGAGCTAGAAAGAGAAGTTTAGAAATTGAAGATTATAAAAAGTTAGATTTAGAAAGTTTAGAAAAAGAGACTGGAATAAAGATTTTTGTTTTACATACTATGTTAAATGAATTGAAGCCAATTGAATTTAAGGATATGGAATCTGCTCCAAAATCTCTTTTACCAAAAAATTTCCATTATTATGCTGGGGGGCATCTTCATAAAACTCTTCCTAAAGAGTTAAGAGAAAATGATAATTTTATTGGACTATCTTCTAAAAATAATATCATTTACCCTGGAGCTTTAAGTCTTACAGATTTTCGAGAAGTTGAGACTTATAAATATGGTGGAATGTGTATTATATCAGGTGATATAGATCATTCAAAAAAAGTAGCTCATTTTGAAGTGAAATTTGTTCCCTTAAAAATAATTGATGTAATTACAATAGATTTGAATTGTGATAATAAATCAGCTCTGCAAGTTCAGAATATACTAAAAGAAAAAACTACTAATCTTAATGTCAAAGATAAAATTATTACACTACGTCTCCATGGAAATCTATCATCAGGTAAAACTTATGAAATTAAGACAAATGAATTCATTCAATCTCTTAAAGAAAAAGGTGCTTATGAAGTATTAGTCAATAAATTTTCACTTTCATCAAAAGAATATTCGGCTGTAAAAGTTCCAAGTGGGAAATCAAATGAAGAAATAGAAAGTGTACTTATTTATGAACATGTACAAAAACTCAACATTAAAAATATTAGCAAAAAGAGTTTAGAAAATAAAGTACATGAGTTGTTAGGTATTATTGGGAAAGAAAGAGAAGAAGGCATGAAAGTAAAAGATTATAATGAGCTATTGATTGCTAATTTCACAAAAATTTTTCAGTTAGTTGAAGATAAGGAATAGAAATATGATTATAGAATCTGTAAAAGTAAAGAATATTAGAAGCATAGTTAATCTAGATATTAAGTTCCCTCCTTCAACTTTGCTATTTTATGGTGATATTGGAAGTGGAAAATCTTCAGTCTTAAAAGCAATAGAATTTGGACTATTTGGAACTTTAACCGCCGCAGATTTAGGGGGTGATTCGCTTTTAAGAAGAGGTGAAAATAGAGGTTCGGTCGAATTAACATTTTTAATTGATAGTAAAAGGTATAAAATTAAACGGAATTTGAAGAGAATTATTAAAGATAAAAAATCGACTGTAACTCAAGAAGAAGGTTCAATTATTGAATATGTTGGAAATGAAGCTTCGGAGACTTCTTATGCACCTACAGATCTAAGAAGAAAAATATTGAGTCTTCTAAATTATTCAATAACTCGTTATGAAAAGGCTCAAAAGATTCCAATATTTCGTTATACTGTATATACTCCACAAGAACAAGTAAAAGAGATACTTCTATCTAAGCCTGAGGAGAGATTTGAAATCTTAAAAGAAGTCTTTGGTATCGAAAAATATGAAATAGGTCTTAAGAACCTAGGTGTTATAAATGAATATTTATATAATCAGTTAAAAAAAACACAAATCTTCCTTGACACTATTGGAGAACCTGAAATTACAATTCCTAAAAAAGAGCAAGAAATTAATCAACAGAAAGAGATAATTAAAAAGATTCAACAGTTCTTAAAAGAAAAAGAACAAGAAATTGAAAGAGCGGAGTTGAATGGCGAAAAAATACAGTTAGAATTAAATGAATATTCCACCAAAATAGTTGAAATAAATGGTTATCAAAAAGTTACTGTTGAATCAGTTGTTTCTAAAAAGGAAAATGAGGATTCATTAGATATCTTATCAAAAGAAATAATTAAGCTTGAAAAAGAAATAAAAGCCATACCTCAAATAAAAATTAAGCATGACTTAAAAGAAGACGAGTTGGAGGTTGCCATTAAAAATTACCAAAAAATCCAATCAGAAAAAGAGAAAGATAAAGCAATCCTAGAGAAAAAAATTGAAGACTTAGATAATCTTCTAAGAATGGGAAAATGCTCTTTATGTGGACAAGAAATTCATGAAAAAGAAAGATTTGATTTGGAGCTTAAAGAAGTAAATAATAAGATTTCAGGATATTCAAAAGAAATCTCAGATATTGCATCTCAAATTCTGAAATATGAATTAAGTTTAAAGAAATTGAGAGAATTTAAGAACTATAAAACAAATAAAGAAGCTTTAATGAGATTACTTGAAGAAAAAAGAAAACGAGAAATAAAACTGAAAGAAATAATTAACCAACTAAATCAGAAAATTGAAAGTAATAAGAAACTAATAGAAATTATTCTAAATAAGTATGATATAAAAGATTTAGAAAAATTGAAAGAGCTAGGGACCAAGTTGAATTTTAAGTTAGAAAACCAAAAGAATCTTATAAAAAAAATAAAATCAGAAAAAATTGAACTTGAAAAGGAATTAAGTGCTGAACAAACTAGTTTTGTACTATTAGAATCTGAATTAAATAAGCTAAAAGAAGATCTTAAAAAGAAAAAAGTATTTAGAGATAGATTAGAATATTTAACAGATTTAAGAAATTGGATTGTAGAGAAATTCCAAATTCTAATAAGGGACATAGAAAGAGAAATTATTTCATCCAGCGCTCGACAATTTAATGAATACTTTAAAGAATGGTTTAGAACCTTGGTAGAGGAGGAAAATATTGATGTTGAAATTCGATTTGATGATTTTGAACCGATTATTACTGTGAATGGATATGATTCACCATTTAATGACTTATCAGGAGGAGAAAAAAGTGCTTTATCTTTAGCCTATAGACTAGCATTGAATAAAATTATCAATGAGAGATACCAAGAAGTAAAAACAAAAGATTTATTAATTTTAGATGAACCTACTGACGGTTTTAGCCAAGAGCAAATTAATAAAATGCAAGAGGTATTTGAGAAACTCAATACATCTCAAATGTTTATTATATCTCACGATCGAAATCTCGATTCATTTGTAACTGACATTTTTAACTTTAAGAAAGAAAGACATCAAACAAAGGTCACTAAAGAGCAAGTTTAGTTTTATAAGACCAATTTTTTTAAGAGATTTTTATTCCAATCCAAAAACTCCTTGAAATTTTCTTCTCTTTGCTCAAGGAATTTTTCTTTTTTGAAGATGATCCATTTCACGTTATCTTTTGTTTTAATTTCAGTTAATTGAAATATAGGTTCAAAAGTTAAGTGCTTGATATCAAATTTCTCAGAAAATTCATTCAAATTTACTGGAGTTTTACTGATTATATATTGAAGCTCATTATAGAGATTAATTTCAATAAATTCTAAATCTTTAAATTTGGTGCCCACTAATCTTTCCCAGCATTCATTATATATTCTATGAAGAATTTTACATCTTCTTTCAGCTTCTTCCATCGAAATTTCTTTTACTAAGATGACATCTGAGATCCTTTCTCTCCAACCCTCAGGTAACCAATCAAGAGAATAAGAGTAATTTAGACTCCATTTATCAGGAGGGAGATATTCGTCATTAATTAGAAAAACTATTTTTATTAAACCCTTGATTGCTTTATTAATTAAATGATTCGCAATTAATGGATCTCCTCGTTTGATCCATTGTTGAACTACTAAATTCCCGATATATACACATTTCCCAAATGATGTTGCTGCACATTGAAATTTTTCTCTTGCAGTAAAAATATCTTTATGCTCCAATAATTTTACTATTTTACTATAAGGATCGTATAATATTTTGTTATATGAAGCATCCCATTTCATAAAGGGGTCCCATTTTTTATCCCACTCTTCATAATATGATAAAAATTCGAGATCGAAATAATATCCATTCCATAAAGTATCTCCTTGGGGGACAGGAGCTTCTCCTTGGCTCCATTTTTCATAAGCTTTTTTGTCTAAATAAATCATTAAGTCAATTTCAGATAATTCATCTCCATAACCTCTACTTAAACCTCCACTTAATGTTATTCCAATTACTCCAGTTAAATCTTTTAACTGAGACACCATCCATTCAGCACCTTTTATCAAGTCTTGATAATGATTTTTTGACTTAATTTCACCAACTGGACGATTTTTTCTTCTCCCTATTAATTTTGTATCTACAAATAATTCCATAACAATAACCATTTGCTTAAGTTAGTTTATTTATAATAATTAGATGTCTAATGACTTATAATTCCAAACTATGCTAAAAATTTTGTCACTAAACTTGTACTCGCTATATTTAAATATTGGAAGACTATAATCTACATAGAAATCATTTGGAATTCAATATTCGGGGATATTGAAACCTTGAGTGGGATTTGGGACTATTTATTTTTTAGTGGAGTATTAATCGTATTAATATTAATAATTTATTTTGGTATTAAAAAAAGTATCAAAAGGAAGAAAAGAGAACGAAAAAACAACACAAAAAATTTCAAATGTTTGGATGGACATATAGTTAGATCTAAAGGTGAGCTAATCATTGATAATTACCTATATATTCTAGATATTAAACATGAATACGAAAAGAAAATAAAATTGTTAAACTATAAGGTTAAATGTGACTGGTATTTACCTGAATTTGATGTTTACTTGGAATATTGGGGATTCCATGGAAAAAATTATTTAAAGAGAAAAAAAGAGAAAATCAAACTCTATAAAAAGTTGAAGTTAAAATTAATTTCAATTGAAAATTATATGTTTTCAGATATCTATTTTAATTTAAACAAAAAATTAAAGCCTTTCACTAATATTAAGAAAATAGAACCATTAATTGGAATAAAGAAGCATTGCTTTAATTGTGGAGCTGTATTAGATGAGAGATTCTAAATCTTATTGGATTTATTTTAAGAAATCCTCAAGATAGTTAAACACTTTTTCAAGCATTTCTTTTTTAGGCAAGAAAGTGATTCTAATATGACCTTTTCCATATTCCCCAAATCCAGAACCATAAACAGTGCATACTCCTTTTTCTTTAAGAAAATTAATTGCAAAATCCTTATCGTCTTTCCATTTAGAGAATTCCTGAAAATCTATTTTTGGAAACAAATAAAATGCTCCACTTGCATTAACACAGCTAACACCTTCAATTTGTTTTAATCTTTTATATGAATAATCACGTCTTTCTTTTAATTTTTTTACCATTTCTCTTGTATGATTGCTTTTTGTTTTAAAAATTTCTATAGCAGCATACTGTGCTATAGTACTAGCTGATAAGCGTGCCCTTGCCATTTTTCCTATACTTTCTTTTAATTCGATTAATTTTTGTTCTGGATCATGATAATATAAATAACCTAACCTCCAGCCAGTCATTAGATGTGCTTTCGAAAACCCATTCATTCCAATAATTGGCACATCCTTACTAAGACTTGCTGGGCATACAAAATCTCTTTCATAAGTAATTTGATCGTAAATCTCATCTGATAATATCGGTAAATTGAACTCTCCGGCCAAGTCGATGATTTCCTTAACTCTTTTTTCAGTATATAAAACACCTGTAGGATTATTTGGGGAACAAATTAAAATTCCTTTAGTTTTTTCAGTAATCTTTTTTCTTAAATCATCAATATTAGGATCCCAATCATCAATTTCGTCTAATTCATATTCTACCGGAATTCCATCATAAAAACGAGTATTATTAATATAGAGTGGATAAGTAGGACCAGGTATAAGAAACTCCTCACTTTTTTCAACAAGTGCCGCCAAAAGGAAATAAATTGCTTCGGTTACACCTGTTGTAATTATAATATCATTAGAATTTACATTTAGATTATACTTATTTCTCATAAAATTACTGAGCTCTTCTCTTAACTCAATAACCCCCAATGAATCAGCATAATAATTCTTTCCATTAAGACTGGCACTTGCTAATGCTTTAGAAATAAACTTAGGAGTCTCAAAATCATAAATAGCTGGATCTCCAATATTTAGAGAAATAACCTCTTTTCCAGATTTTTTTACTTCATTTGCGATAACCGCAATATCTCTTATTGCATATTCTATATCTTTGACTCTACGCGAAACCAATAAATATCACTTTAATATTGTAGAAACCATTTTGCAGTAATTATTTTCCAAAATTAAATAAGTTTATTATTAGAAAAAGGAGAGAAATTAATATTAATTACTGAAGCTCTAATTTGAGAGCTTCAATTAGCGATGCTAGGTATTCAGCATTAAATGCTTCCTTATCTTCTAATTCATCATAAGCTCTCATATATTCATTCAATTGTTTTTGTTTCTCGATAAATTCTAATTCAAGATATCCAGCTGCAAATTCAATTAAAAATTGTTTGTATGAGTTATCGATTTTTTGTTCAACTTTTTCCAAACTTTTTACAACAATTTCCATTAAAACCACATCCTTTTTAGAAAGTAATTTTATTCTATCTAAGTAAATAACCATTATCTCTCAATTTAAAAAATTTGATAAGAAGATTTTTTATAGGTTTGATAAATTTTTTTATCAAAATTTTTTTTAATAAAAAAAAATTAGCGGTAAATATTATTAGGTAATTCTTTAATGGTCTCTTTATAAGACTGTTTTGCTTGATCTGCACCTCTTTTTATCTTTTCAATCGCTTTTTCAAAATCCTCTTGAGAAATTTTGACTTTTATATATGAGTTAGGATCAGTAACGTTCGTATCTGTATCAAATACACCTCTTCTAATTGCTAAAATTGATGCTTCTTCACATACAGCTTTAATATCAGCACCAGTATATCCTTCTAACATTTCTGCTAATAATTCAATATCAATATTACTATCAATAGGACGATTAGAGAGATGAATCCCAAATATTTTCATTCGTGACGTTTTATTCGGTAATGGAATCTCAATATGCCTTCCAAATCTACCTGATCTTAATAAAGCGGGATCTAATAAATCAGGACGATTTGTGGCAGCAATCAAGACCACATCTTTCAATTCTTCTAGGCCATCCATTTCTGTTAGAATTTGAGCAACAACTTGTTCATTCACTCTTGAACCAGAAGACTCGGCACGTCTTGAAGCAATAGCATCAATCTCATCAAAAAAAATGATACAGGGAGCAGCAGATTTTGCCTTTCGAAAAGTTTCACGAACAGCTTTAGCACTTTCGCCCACCCATTTAGATAAAAATTCAGGACCTTTTACTGAGATAAAATTAATTTCGCTCTCATGAGCAAGAGCCTTAGCCAATAAGGTTTTACCAGTCCCAGGGAGTCCAAACATTAAAATTCCATTTGGTGGTTTTGACTTCATGTATTTATAAAACCCAGGATACTTTAATGGCCATTCTATCACTTCTCTTAATTGTTGTTTTACATCTTCTAAGCCACCAATATCATCCCATGTTTCCGTTGGCTGAGTAATCAAGACTTCTCTTAATGCAGAAGGTTCAATGCTATTCAAAGCTTCATTGAAATGATGCATTTTAATTTTTAACTTACTTAAAATCTCCTCAGGGATAGGTTTATCTAGATCTATTTCAGGTATAATTTCTTTAATGGCTAGCATTGCTCCTTCTCTACAAAGGGCTTTAATATCCGCACCGACGAAACCATGCGTTTTTTCAGCGATTTCTCTTAAATTTACACTTTCATCTAAAGGTATCCCTCTAGTATGAATTAGTAAAATTTCATATCGTCCATCAGTATTTGGAACTTTAATTTCAATCTCCCGATCAAATCTACCTGGCCTCCTTAAAGCACTATCAACATTATTAACTTTATTCGTTGCCCCTATTATTATCATTTCTCCTCTCCCCTTTAAGCCATCCATAAGTGAAAGTAATTGAGCAACGACTCTTGATTCCACTTGATTTTTTCCTTCTTCTATTTTTGGAGCAATTGAATCCAATTCATCTAAGAAAATTATAGATGGAGCATTTTCTTTTCCCTCATCGAAAATTTTTCTTAGATTTTCTTCACTTTGACCAAAAAATTTACTCATTATTTCAGGACCACTGATACTTATAAAATGAGCATCTGTTTCATAAGCAACAGCTTTTGCAATTAAGGTTTTTCCTGTACCAGGAGGACCATGAAGTAAAACCCCTTTAGGAGGATCAATACCTATTTTCTCAAAAAGCTCTGGATGCCTTATTGGAAGTTCGACGATCTCCCTTATTTTCTGGATTGTGTCTTCTAATCCCCCAATATCCTCATAAGTTATTCTTTCACGAATTTTCTGTAGTTTTTCTTCTATATCGCTAATTCCTTCATACTTTACCACTTTTCTTTTAACTTCAATTGAACTCTGAGTATTTTCTGCAAAAATTATCTTCGTATTTAGGTTAATTCTAACAGCCTCTGTTTTTGGCATATAATCCATAACAACCAAATCAATCCTATGAGCCATAGCATAGAAACTCAAACTATCACCTTTCATAATAACTCGATTCTCTAACTTTCTTACTAAGGCTTGGGGATCTCGTGGGACTAAAGAAGAATCTAAACCAGCAAAAGTTATAACTTCTGCTAAATCTGCCTTTATTTTCTTTATATCTACTAAATCGTCTATAGAAGCATTTAGATTTCGTCTTAAAGAAGGATCCATTCTAATTATTCCCTTTCCTTTGTCCTCACCCTTCCCTGTTGATAATAAAGCAGCAGTTTTTTTGTTTAATATTGGATTATTGATCCGTATTATATCACCTACTTTAAGATCTAGCTCATTTATTACATCGGGATCAATTCGAACAATTCCTCTACCAGCATCTTCTTTAAACGCATCTTTAATTCTCAATTTTAACGATAATTCCAATCTAATCACCCCTTTCTGAAAATAAAGAAAATATGTTTTTAAAATTAATGTTTATACCTTTACTTTTTAAGCAATCCAGACGCAACTTCAAATGCATAATTATAATCAAATATCTGTAATCCTTTTGTTTTTGAGGCTTCTTTTAAGATCTGACTTTCAGTATTAGCCTTTAAAGCTCCTAATGCGAGTGCCCCAATACAGAATATTCCAGGATAGATTTCGTCATTTTTATGTTTTGGTTTAATGCCCTCAATACCATATGGTGGCACAAGATTAATATCAACAACAATTTTTTTACCCTTCAATTTTTGCATCCATTCAACACTTAATATTTCAACTCCTGCTGCAGCAAGGGACCATATAATAAGCGCATCTTTAGCTATTTCAAACCTCTGTTCAAGTTCGGGTGCAAATAATCCAATAATCTTTTCTCCTTCGGTTCCAGCTTCAGCATTAAGTTCCTTTACTAAAGCATTCACAAAATTCTCATTAGATTTCTCCCAAGTCTCAACGATGTAGACCTTGCAGCCTATTTTTGCGGCTATAATTGCAGCAATTCTGCCAACAGGACCCGCACCAAAGATTACAACTTTCTTACTTTTTAAATCTTTAATACCATGCTTTTTATTTGCAATATCCATCGTCATGGCTATAACCGCTGATGCTGTAGTATGAGATCCTCTAGGGTCAATAATGATGGGACATTCAAAAGGTGGTACTAATGAACTTTTCACAGCTTTAGCAATTTTTTCACCCTCTTTGACATCTGAACCACCAATAAAAAAGGCTGTAGGAGCACCGGGTTTCCTAGAAAAAATAGCATCTTGAACTAATTTGGGAACATACTCTGCTTTCATTTTATTTAGAGGTATAACTATATCGAAACCAGCATCATAAGCCATATTAATATCAAATGGAGATGCATTATCATCTGTATCAAAAAAATAACAAATTTTATCGGAAGTATCTTGTTTCTTTATAATAATTGGAGTTAATTCGATAATAGATTTTTTTCCTAAAATACTTTCTACACTTTTTTCAACCATTTTTATCAACTCTTTTTATTTATTTAGAAATGTCAATTTCTACATCTTTTTCAAGATCCTTTTCGAGGTCCTCAGTTTTAATAGTTCTTTTTATCTTCACTTGTTCTATTTCTATACCCAAATCTTCTGACAGTTTTTCAATCCCATTAAAGTGGCGAAGATCGCAAATGAACATCCCTTTCAATTTCTTCCCTTGTACATCCTTAGCAAGGTTAAGAATATTCATCATCATCCACGCTTCTCTTACTTTATACCTTACTTCATCTTCTTGAGTATCATAATCTTTCTGTAAATACTCTTTCCATAATATTAACTTTTGAAATAAGTCATCATTTTCAGGAATTTTCCCTTGTTTTTGGATTAATTCTCTAATTCTCGACTCAAGATTTTTAATTGCTGATCTATGTCCATCTAGGGCTGATGAAAGATACAATTCGGCATTTTCGGAAATATCTGCGCGTTTGAATGGAATTTTTTTTTTTTCAAATAAGTTTTTTAATGGATCCTTTGTGTGATTTGCATTATTCCAAAAATTTGGCTTTTCTTCTACCGCAAAATCAGGTTTATATTTTTCAATTAATGAATCAATCAATTGAAGGTATTCTTTTGAAATTAAATGGAGGTTCCATACAAGATCCTCTTTAATTTCATCGGGGACTTCGAACCACCAATCAATTGGAAATTCACTTTCAACCATTATTAACTTTAAATATTTTTCTTTTAAAGGCTTTAATTCTAACACTTCTGGCAATTATTATCTCCTCCTTTTTTTAAAATATTATATTTTGGATAGTATGTTTTTTATTATAAGAGACAACTTTTACGCCTAATTCCCTCAAATTGTTTGTAATCTCTGGACAAATATCTTCACATATGTCCTCTTGAACAAAATGAACAAATACTATGACATCTTTTTCGTAGTCTGATATTAGATCTAACATTTTTTTAACAATCCACTGAGGTCTTAGTTTTAAACTTAGAAATATTTCTTTTTCTTGTATTTCCTCACCTAGCATATCAATCCAATTTTTTAAACTAAGTCCTTTATATGATTCTTTCTCGCTCATATTTTCATATTCTTCAAACAATTCTGTTTGTAACTGCTGTTTTTCGATAATTTCTTGATAAAGATATCCCATTGCGTAGTCTGGAATATCAACTTGACAATAAGGGATCTTAAGTTCATTTAATGTTAGTGCAAATGATGTTTTATTGAATTCCTTCATGTTAACTTGGAAATCTACCGTCACAAAATCGACGGTGTTCTTTTTCAAAAATTTCCTTAATTTTTCAGTGTCTTTGTTTTGGAAGTACTTAGCATTTTCTTTTGAGGTAATATAGGCAACAATTCTTTTATTTTTTATAGGCTTTAATTCCAAAACTTCCATTTTACAAAACACCTCTTCATAAACCTTTATTAAAAGATTATTATTAATCTAAGATAATAATCAAATTGTTAGAATAAAAAGAGTTTGACAAGAAAATTTTGTTATAGTTTGATAATTTTTTTAGTCAGAAATTTATCTAATAAAACTTTTTTTGTTATATGCAAAATCGACATTTCTCCGACTGATAGCGACACTCTTATTTATAAAAAAGAAAATCCTAATGATCAGGATCCGGCAAAGTTTAAATAATCTAATAACTTCATTATCATGAAGAGAAATAAATTTGTCAAATTTCAAAAATAACAATAACAATAATCAATAGAGGGGATTTAAAAATAGATATCTATAACATATTATCTCATCCTTTTCGAAGAAAAATCTTATTACTCCTAGAAAAAGAAGGATTCATCTCATACACAGATTTAATGGAAAAAATGGGGATCGCCCAAACCGGGCAATTAAATTTTCATTTAAAGAAATTAGGATCCTTAATAAATAAAGATAAAAAATCTTACTTTTTGACGGAAGATGGCAAAAGAATTTTAAGAATTATGAATGTAAGCAGACGTATTTTAGCAGGGGAAGAAATAGAATACTTAGACAAAAAGGGGAGTGAAATTAGTCGAATTGGAGTGATTCTATGTAATTGTAATACTGAAATATCCAACATAATAAATATTAATGTATTAGAAAATCAGATTGAAAAATTAGATAATGTAGTTTCTGTAAAAGTTTTTGATAATTTATGTCAAGAAAAGAACTTGAATAAAATTACAAATTGGACAAAAGAAAATTTCTTAAACAAAGTGGTTATAGCGGCTTGTTCCCCCAAAACACATCAACACATTTTTGAACGAATCTTTAAACCTGTGATTGATAGTGCTAATATAGAAATAGCCAATATTAGAGAGCAATGTTGTTGGGTTCATCATTCAAACACTCAGCAATTTGATCCATTATTAGCATTAAAGAAGGCGAGCTTATTAATTGAAGCTGCAGTTGAACGTGTAAAACTTCAAAAAGAAGTCAAAATAAAAACTGTTGATGTTGAAAAAAGCTGTGCGATATTAGGAGGTGGCATTGCAGGGATGACGTTAGCTCTAAATCTCTCACGTGCAGGAATAAAAGTATATCTTATAGAGAAATCACCAACATTAGGAGGAAAAGTAGCTAGATGGCATCGAATTTCTAATATGGGGGACTGCTCTATATGTTTTATTTCTGAATTAATTGGTGAGATTGCTAAAGAGAAAAATATTGATATTTTGACCAATACTGAAATAGAAATGGTTTCTGGAGAAGTAGGTAATTTTACATTAGATTTAATCAAGAAACCTCGTTATGTAGATGAAAAAAAGTGCACAGGTTGTAAACAATGCATTAGTGTATGCGGTAAGGAAAAGAAAAATCAATATGAATTTGGTTTATCAAACCGAAAAATAATATACATTCCCTTCCAAAATTCTTATCCATATGCTCCTATAATTGATGAAGAGGATATTAATAATTGCTTAAACTGTATGATATGTGAGCGTGTTTGTATTAATAAAGCAATTGACTTACATCAAAAACTTGAAAAGATTCGTATTAAGGTTGGAGTTAAAGTCATTGCGATTGGTGCGGATTTATATACGAATTTAGAAAAATATCTTTATAATCCTCAAAAAAGTATTATTACTTCGGCTGAATTCGAAAGAATATTATCTTCTGATGGTATCACTGAAGGAAAATTATTAAGATTATCCGATAAAATACCTATAAACTCTATTTCAATAATTCAAGAAGTTGGTCCTTCCAAATATCTTACTGAATACTCTGAAATCTTAGCACAAAAATATATTGAGGATATTAAAATAAGAAGCCCTGAGTGTGAAGTCAATGTTTTTTATGATTTGAGTAAATTAAAAAATAAGGATGAAATTCTTCTAAGATCTACCAATCCAAGATTTCTATATGCTAATAAGATTACAATTCAATCTAATGATAACGTTAATTATGTGATCGCAGATAACATTGAATTTCCAAGTGATTTGATAGTTTTAAATCTTAAGTATATTCCAAATAAAGATCTTAAAATATTAAGAAAATTCATGGATTTTACTTTAAATGATAATGGATTTATGAGTGAAGAGACTTTAGCATCTGGGATTTATGGCATTGGAACAATATTTGGACCGCTAAATTATCAATCTACTATGTCTACGACAAACGTAGTAGCATTAAAAATCATCTCTCTATTATCAAATGATTATTTATTAACTGAATTCACAAGTATTGGAATTAATGAAGAAAAATGCGGATTATGTGGCTTATGTGAAAGAGTGTGTCCTTATAATGCGATAACTATAGAATCTAATAAGATTAGCGTAGATAAGTTTAAATGTAAAGGATGTGGAACATGTGCAAGTGTATGTTCTACAAACGCAATTGAAATGAATATAGATACATCAGAAAAAATATTGAAAACAATTGAAATTTATTCAAAATTTAATAAAAATCCTAAAATTGTTGCTTTCTGTTGTTATTCTTGTGGATATGCAGCTGTTGATGACGCTGGGCTAAAGAAGGAGCTATATCAGCCTAATATTTTTGTTATTCGCATCCCATGCACAGGAAGATTAGATACTGAATTTATATTTAAATCTTTTGAGGTAGGATTTGATGGTGTAATGGTTATAGGATGTAGAAAAGATGCTTGTAGATATATTGACGGAATTGAAAAAGCACAAAAAAAAATACAAATTCTTAAAAAAATCTTAAGCCCAAAATATCGCAACCGAATTATATTTAAAAATTTAAACGCGGTAGAAGGTCCTAAGTTTGCAGAAATTGCTAACAAATTTTATAATATTTTAAGGGAGGGGGTCACTAATCAAACTTAGATTTATTGTAGCATCATTAACTTCATGTAGTGGTTGTATTTCTTCTATTATGTCTTTAGATATGTTTCCTCAATTTTTAGAAAGGACTGAAATTACATTTTTTCCGTTTATCTCAAGTGAAAATGAAATTTCAGATTCAGATATTGCATTAATAGAGGGATGCATTTCAGAAGTAAATCAAATAGAAGTATTGAAGGAAATTCGAAAGCATTCAAGAAAAGTATATGCTTTAGGTACTTGTGCTGCATTTGGGGGTATTCTGGGTTTATCAAAAAGGAAAAATTCGAATCCAATTTCAAAATACATCGAGATTAATAATATTATCCCTGGATGTCCTCCTCCAACAAACTTATTAGGAAATTCTTTAATGAGGCTTATTGAAAATAAGAATATAACGCTCTCAGAAAAAAATATGTGTAGTTCTTGTCCACTGAGAGACGAGAAGCATTTTAATTTTAATTCTCAAATATCAAAACTTAGTCCTACTAATTCTGAAATTACTTCAAATAAGCGGGAATGTTTTTTAAATAATGAAATTTTATGTTTAGGGCCAATTACTAGAGAAGGGTGCGATAATAAATGTATAGAATTAGGAATGCCATGTGAGGGTTGTTTAGGTTCTCCCTCAAAGCAATTTACTTCAAACCTTGTTAATTTCTTAAGTTTAGTTCATCTTTCTAATAACCTTAAGAGATATTCTGGTATCTTTTATAGGTTTTCAAAACCAATATTAAAAAGGTGAAAGTAATGCAAAAGGTAATAAATGTATGTTCGAGAGTCGAAGGACATGGAAAAGTAAATTATTTCATTCAAAATGAAAAAATAGATCATGTAGAATTTGAAATTTCTGCATTTAGAGGATTTGAAAACATTTTAGTAGGCAAAAAGTTAAATGATATTCCTAGAATCGTTTCAAGAATTTGTGGTTTATGTCATGCTTCTCAAACATTTGCTAGTTGTAAAGCCATTGAAAAGATTTATGAAATCCAGCCTAGTTTCCAAACAACCCTACTTCGAAGAATATTGATGGTAGCTGAATTAATTAAATCTCATATAATGCATTTTTTCTTTCAATCATTACCTGATTTTTTAGAAATTTTTCAGATTTATAAAAAAGGGATAGATCCTTACCAACTAATTAGATTTGATTCTCAATTAACCACTAGTGTTTATGATTTAATTAAAGCAGGTTCAGAATTAAATAATATTTTTGGAGGAAGAATGCTTCATTTAATTACACCTATTCCAGGTGGAATCATTTATAACCCTTCGAAAAAGAATATTTTACTTGCCCAGAAATACTTACAGAAATCTATTTTTAATATACAATATATTATTGATAAATTTGTAGAACTCTTTGCTACTAAAATTCCCCCAAATGAATTTAATTTACAGAATCCATCATATTTTGGAATGTCCAACAAGGGAAAATATGATCGATATAACGGAACTCTAAATATAATGCCATTTAATATGAAGAAATTAGAGTTTGAAGTAAACGGTTATTTGAATTATTTTGATAAAGATTGTAATCTTTTTGGAATTAAATTTAGATCAAAAGATTTTAAAAATATATTAACTGGACCAATTGCTAGATTCCATTTAGTCGAAAATGACTTTGGAAATAGAAAAAATTCTATTATAGATAATTTTGAAAAAAACTGGAGAGAAAGCATATTATTTATGAATGTATTACAATTAATTGAAATTTTTAAGGAAATAGAGGCGAGCTTAGAAATATTAAATCAACATAGTTTGGAAAATAAAGAACCACTTCCCTCTCTTAACTCTATTGTACATCAAAACGGTGTTGGGATGGTTGAGGCACCACGTGGTACCCTTATACACCATTATCATATGAATAAGTCTAATAATATTGATTATGTTAAACTTTTTATCGCAACTGAAATAAATTTCCCTCTATTAAATGAAAAAATTAAAAATTATGCTCAAGAGTTATATAAAAAAGAAGATCTAGAATCAGTTAATAGAAAGGTTCAAATTCTGATAAGAGCTTTTGATCCATGCATCTCTTGTGCTACACATTAAAAATTATCTACTAAAAATGGTGTAACTCAAATGGATAACTTTTCAAAAAAAAAGCAGAAAGAAGTTATAGAACCTGAGCAATTATGTGAAATCTTTTTACTCTACTTCGACGAAGAGTTTGGTCCAGTGCCTCTTCTTATCACTCCTGATGAATCTCTAAAAGATAATCTTGATATTATGCGCTTGATTAGAATTCACTCAATTTGGTTCCTTGATATAAGTGATCAAACATCTCCAGATCGAATGGATTTGGAATATAAAGAAAAAATATATTTCGCAAAGAAGTTTTTAATATCATCTAAAAGAGAAAAACGGCGATCTGGTTCTGAAGAAGATCTTTTCGAAACTCTTGTGTTGATCTTAGCTCTACCAATCGATATGGATATCTTTGGAGGAACTCTTCTAAAAAAAATGGCTGAACGAATAATAAAACATTTTTCATCAAAGATATCTCATTTAATAGATGCCGAAGTAGCTAAAACACAAGCAATAAAAACTCCAACAATAAAGTCATTAATCAATATAGGAGAAGCTATTAAAAAACGAATAAAAGTTCTAATCAAAAACACCTGTTCACAATATTTCCAATCTGTTATTAAAAGAACGGATTCTACAACTTTCAAACTTCAGAAGGCCATATCATATTTATCATTAAAAGGAGTTCCAATAAATTACATTTTTAGTGAAGAAGATGATTTAGGTTTTTCGAATGTTAAATTATTTGAATCAAAAGTTTTAACAAATGAGTTATATGGATTTGAAAAAAATTTTAGAATTTTAAGAACAGATATGGACAAAGATACTCAAGAAGTAGAAATTTTAATCAAGAACCAATCAAAAAATTTATTTAACAATATCTGTGCAAAAGTTATTTCTATTCAAGAATTTTTTGAGAGTGAAGTGTTACGAGAGAAGATTGAAAAGTGGGTTCCTGAAGAGGAATTAATTATTGTTTCACCGATTTATTCTACTAGTCATGAATATTTCTTGTATATTATTGATGCTAGTTCTAATCAAACACTGTTTAAACAAAGATTAATCTTTTCAGATTAAAATAACATTATTTCCTTGGAAGAAGAAAAATTGCTTAAAATTGAAATTCTCGATTTCTTAATTTTGAGACTAAGTGTCCTCTGCTTAGAAGCTGTATCCCAAATTGATTAGAATAATCTCGAGCAAAATCAGTTGCTATATTACACACCATAATACCACCTTCAATTTCTGGAACATCCAGACATGCCTTATGAAGTTGTCGTAATTGAGTTATAGAGATTTCCCTTTTCCAATCCCGAATAAAAATACCGTATTTTCCATACTTTTCATCATCCACAATTGCATTGAAATCCCATAATTTTCCAGATTTACCTTTAAATTTCTGGGGATTATTAATATAATGAAATTTCTCAGAAAAGACTTTTTTTGCCAATTCTGCTAACGGGGTTTCTCTAAATGACATGGGATCACGTTTTTTTTTACTTAAATATATCGTTTAGGTATTATTTAAATGTTAGTTGTATAATTCCTACTAATCATCATAAAAATATGTAATATGCACATAATATGCGTGTATTCTTGATAAAAAAAAAATTTTTAAGAGTCAACTTTCTCCGACAAAAATTTTGAGGGGGAATATTTAGCATTTTGTGAAAATTCCGCTCTGTTTAAATAACTTATATAGTGGATATTCACCACTAGTATCTGGTCCATGCAGTTCTATAAAATCAAGTAGATTTTGACGTAAAAATAAAACAAGTCGATTAGCAATTTCTTTACATATACCTTTACATTCAAAAAAATCGTTTGGGAGCAAATGGCAGGAACTATTATATTTTAAACAAAATTTCTTCATTTGTAAGGAAAATCCTTCCGCTAATAAAATATCAAAATTATCCCATTTATCAATAAAACCTCCTAACTTACTTGGTGTAACTTCCATAAGGAGTTGCACTAAGAGTTCTTCTTTTTTATACTCTTCTCGTTTAGAATTACAATCTAATCGATTTTTTATATTTTTAATCTCAGCTTTCGCTTCTAATTTGCATAAGAAATTATATTTCTCTAATAATTTTTCAGCTTCAAGAGTTTTTTCAAGATTAATAATCTGCCAACCTGATAATTTTTTACAACTAATTAGAACCCTATATGGATTTGGAAAATTAGAAAATGGATAAATCCAACATTGAGGTGGTTTTATTCCTGAATTGTGAACTTTACAACCATTTAATTCTAAATCAAATAAAAAGCATTTACCAGTTTCTTCATTAAATCGTAATTCAAATGAAAAGACATCACTCCTAATAAAATCTTCTTTACTGGCATAATTTCTATTAATATATTCTTCTGCCAAGACTTTGGGGACGTCTATCTTTATAGAGCAACAATTACCTCTACACTTATTAGGATCAGTGCAGTCTGGACCCTTAATAGCAGATTTCATCAAGGAGTTGAAATTCTTGATAATAGACCAAAAATAATTATTATTTTGATGCACCAAATTAATATATTAATCAAAACTAATTGTTTTATTTTTTTTCATATTTCAAAATTCTTTTGAATCATAAGTTCCGAAAAGACTCCAGAATTAAAATATATCATAGAGTTTTTTCCTTTATTTGCTACTATAACCCGTGTAATTGGAGAAATAGAAAAAGAATCAAGTTTTAATCCTAATTAAAATTCAAAAATATAAAATGGCTATATTAATCATAATTTTGACTATTTTCTTTGAAATATTATTTTTAGTCAACTTAATACTATATTGGTTTATCATTTTAAAAGTTAAAAGCTCAACTGCTAAAATACACTACTACTGTAAAAAAATTTTTCCAATAGTCTGGACTTGTTGTCTTGTATTCATTATACTACTTTCATCTAATATTATTCAATTTGTTTTTAAAGAAAATTTCAGCTATTTCCAAGATCTTTGGTCATGGTTCATAATATTAGGAACTGTATTCATTATTGCTGGTCTTAAAATTGCTTCTATGGCAAAAAAATTATTTAAAGTTAAAGCAGTAAGAGTTAATGGATTGAAGTTAATAAAAAAGGGGATTTACTCGGTAATAAGACATCCAATTTATTTATCTTGGCTTTTAATATTTATGGGTTTTTGCTTTGTTTTTGATTCATATATCACTTTAATTTTTTTGCCTGTATTTAGTATTCTATTAGAAATTCATAGTATTCTAGAGGAGCGATATATTCTTATTCCTGCTTTTGGGAAAAAATATCACGAATATAAAAATAAAACTCCTTTCCGCTTACTTCCACAACCGTATAATTATATTTTCATGATACTTGCTGTAATTGTGGTTTATATAGGTTTCTTTAATTTCCTTTTAAAAGGCTAATTTTTTATCATGATAAATTATAAAGCGAATTATAATATATTTAGAAGTAAATTAGAACATAATAATAAATGAAATGAGGTTATGAAAAAATGACCAAAAAAATAGCTATTCTAGCTACTGATGGGTTTGAAGATGCTGAACTATTATATCCAAAAATAAGATTAAAGGAAGCAGGAATCAATACAGAACTCATCAGTTTACATAGAAGACAAATTATAGGAAAACATGGATATCCAATAAAGCCAGATAAATTAATTAGAGAGGCAAATGCAGATGATTATGATGGTGTAATTATTCCAGGGGGTACAAAAAACCCTGATTATCTGAGAAGAGAAAAAGAAGTTATAAAATTTGTTTCAAGAATAAATGAACAGAACAAATTGGTAGGCAGTATTTGCCATGCAGGATGGGTTTTAATTTCTGCTAAAATAGTAAACGGTCGTAGAGCTACGAGTTATTTTGCTATAAAAGATGATATGGTAAATGCTGGAGCCAAATTTGAAGATAAGTCTGTCGTCGTTGATGGTAATTTAATAACATCTAGACAACCAGATGATCTACCTGATTTTATGAAAGAAGTTTTAAAATTTTTGGCATAAAACTCTCCAAGGAAGAAATCAAATCTTAGCTCTTCTTTATCTTATCCAATTCGACTTTAATATATTGTTGAAGTTTTTCAATTTCTTCCATTTGTTTCCGAAAAATTTCAATCTTTTTATCTAAAGATTCTTTTCTTGACAAATTTTTATCCGCTTCGATTCGCTTTCCAATTATTAGGAATGATTTTATTTGATTTAACGACAATTCCATGTTCATGACACTAATTTTAATTCCTCGTTTATATTTCTTAAAAATTTCTATAAGTGTTCTAAAATTTTCTATAAAATTTATCCATTGCTCCAAATCTTGAATACTTTTCAATAGTTCTATTGTGTCATCCATATTTTCTAGAAAGGCTAAGAAAATGTTTTTAGGACTAATCTCTATTGTTGGTTGTTTTAATTTAGGTTCTAAATTTATTTCTTCAATTATATCTTTTGCATATGTAATTGAAATTTGAGTTTTATCTTTTTTCACTTCATATTTATTATCATCAAAATCATCCATTTCATCAATATCAGTGATCAATCTTAACTCATCAAGTTCAATCTGTGTAATTAATGGAGTAAATCTAACTGAAAGGTGTTTTTTCCCATAATAGTGATTATTTACCCTTAAAATTTGAGTATATACTTGTATATAATCCTCACCAATAGGAGCAAATAAAACACCATTATTGTGATCAAGTTGATTTAATAAAGGATAGATTTTTTCCTGCTTGATAGCTCCTGTAACCAATATTTTTTTCCATGGACTCATCTCAGGTAATCCATTTAATGGATTCTTCACTAAAACATCAATCTTATCGAGCAATCCAAGACGTTCTATATTTTCTTGAGTTATTTTAGCTATTCTAGAATTTGCTTCTAAAATGACAATTTTTCCTTTTGGAGCTAACTTATGTGCTAAAGCGGCTATATATCCGCTTTTTGCTCCTAATATTAATAAATCGTCATCTTCATTTAAGATTAAATTTTGCAGCATTATTGTAATCATATGAGGTGCTGAAACGGTTCTTAAATTCTCTGGACGTTCTTTCTCATAATAAAAGAGAACTGGTGCGTCATCATAAATTCTAACGGACGGTAAGATTTCCTTTGGTATGAAACTATCTAATCTTACATCTAAAAAAGCTTTAAAAAGTCTAAGATCTTTTAGATAACCATTGTACAATAACGATAGTAATAGTTGTATTTTTGAATAAAAGTTATTACTGTTTTCCATGATATTCAACAAAATAATGAAAATTAATATTATTATATCTTTTTATAATTAAATATTTATAAAGTTATATTATCAATATTTCATAAAATTCCTACACATTAAAAATATGTTTGTATTATCAACTGAAAGTATTAGAAGAGCAAGAATTACTCTCCTTCTGATAACTATTAATATTATATTCTTTATAACTTTTAATCTTGCTATAGAGCAAAATTTCTTCCTCTTATTAGTGCAAGATAATGATAGAATTATTAATTACTACGAATATTGGCGTCTGCTTTCTGCTATGTTCCTACATGGTGATGTTTTACATCTCTTTTCTAACATGTTTGCTTTATTAATTTTTGGGACTTTTAGTGAATCACATTTTTCAAGAATAGCTTTTATAGGGCTATATATTACCTCAGGATTGATTGGAAATCTTTTTTCATTGATTTTACTACCATTAAATTCAATTAGTCTAGGAGCATCTGGTTGCATTTTTGGATTAATAGGTGCTGCCATTGTCATTATTATAAAACAAAGAAATAAATTTTTATTAATATTAAGTGGGATTTATGTGCTCTATTTTGTTATATCATCATTTTCTCCAGGAATAAATTTTTACGCCCATATTTTCGGTTTATTGGGGGGATTTATCTTTAGTTTTTTACTAAAAAGGAAAGAAAGAATAGAGGAATATTATTAACTATAAGCAAACTATTGAAGATTAGGCGTTTACTTCTTTCTAATATTTTTTGCCTTTTTCGCTTGTTCCATAGAAAAATCTTTTGGGCAACTATTACTTAATGGGCATATTTTGCATTTTGGATTATTCGGTAAACATATTTCTTGTCCAAATCTTACAAGCAAACGATTAACACGAATCCACTCACTTTTAGGAATTAATTCTTTTAGTTCTTTCTCTGTATCCATAGTATTTCTTGTTTTAACCCATCCTAACCTATTACTTATCCTATGTACATGTGTATCCACTGGAATAGCAGGAATTTTGAAAGCATAAACTAAAACACAATTTGCAGTTTTAGAGCCAATTCCTGGCAATCTAAGCAACTCCTCAAGATTGTTTGGAACTTCACTATTAAATTCTTCTACTATTAATTTAGAGACTTCTTTTATTCGAACTGCTTTGACTCTATAGAATCCTGACTTGTAGACAAGTTGTTCTAATTCTTCAATATCTGCATCTGCAATTTGCTGTGGTGTGTTGTACTTTGAGAACAGTGTTTCTGTTGCCTCTTTGGTGTTTGAATCTCTAGTTCTAGCTGATAAAATAGTAGATATTAAAATCTTAAAAGGATCTTGCTTCTTTTTTGCTAACTCATCTAGATGCGCTTCTCCTTCAAGTGAATCTTCAATTTTATCTAATATTAGATCTATCTCCATATTAATCTTAATTTTTAACTTTTTCAAATAAATATATTTTTCGTTTGACTATTTGTTCTTTTTTAGCATCAATCATCGTTTTTACTTGATTTTTTTGAAATTGCAACTTCACATTAGATTTATTTATTATTCTATCAGGATCTAATAATGGAATAAGCTTGAAATTATAAAAATTGGCGATTTTTTCAACATTTAATTGAACATCTCCCCCATCAATTGTTTCAAAAATAGGAGCAATAACACAAATCCTTCCTTCTTCTTTAAGAATTTTATAGCCTTCTTTGAACATACTTTCATATATTGGCTTGAGTTTTGCTTTAATTAATTCTTTAATCTCTGTATAATATGGTCTTTCTCTATAAAAAGGACCTAACTCTGGTTCACTAATAATTCCATCAAAAAAATCTTCTTTGAAAACATTTGAGAGATTTTGTACTTCTACTGTTACTATTTTTTCTTTCAATAATAGTGGTATTGGTTCCTCTAGTTCGTTCAATAACCAATTAATATTTCTAATTGTATTATTTACTTTTTCTTTATCTATATCTGAACCATAGATTAGAAAATCTTGTATTAAAGCAAACATTAAAATTGTACCATTTCCAACAAAAGGATCAAGGATAGTTTTGTTATGTCTATTATGAAAGAGATTTAAGAAATTAAGCATAATCAATGATAATTTTGGTGAGATACTACTTCTAAATTCCTTAAATGGTCTTTCTTCATCTACTTTTTTCTTAAAATTAGGGTCATCACATGTAAAAGTTCTTGCAACATAAACACCTTCTTCAGTGAAACCAAATACAATCTCAGCGCGATCTTTATTGAATAAACCATATTTTATGATATGGTGCGGAAAAATAGGATTTAATGTTCCCTTGTCTATATATTCTTCAGGATATTGATAATATAAAGCTTTTTTAACTCCTTTTTCCCTTAACAATTTCATTATTTCTGTATTCAGATAAGGTAAAAAGTGTTTTATAAGAACTTTGGAATAATATTCTTCTTCAAAAAGATTTGGATATATCGATATCGCATAAAATATACTTTCATTCTTTATTTTGAAAAATATTTTATCCAAAACTGAACTTAAAATTCTTGAAATTTTCTCACGGACTGTTTGAACCCTTTTAAAGCTTTTAATCTCTATTGGAAATGCATTTAATACATCGTGAATATGAATAAATTCAAAAACTTTTGCAACTTTTTGAATTCCACCTAATATATATTGGAATTCCATTAATTCGTTAATATAATGTTTATGACTATGTAACTTGTCAAACTCTACAATTGCTATATTAGCTGAATAATCTAAAATCTTTCCTTTAAACCTGGAATACTTTAAAACATTATCTAATTCTGCTAAAGACAGCTGCCAATTCGATCCTAAAACCATTAAAAATTTTTCCATAAATAATAAATAAAAATTACTTAAGCTTATAAAATAAGGATTAGATTTCTACTTAACTGTTTTAGTTAATCGATTCCAAAAACATATTTAATAACTGAAATAATATCTGCTTTTCTTGCATTAGAAGGTAGTTCTATTTCATATTCTTTACAAAATTTTTTTAATTCCCTCACTGTCCAATCATTCAAATCGTCTGGTAATTTAGCCAATCCTTCTTTCATTTTTTCCTCTTTTTCTAAATCAATTGTTCGTTCTAATTTCTCTCCTGTTAATTCTTCAATTGCTCCCAGGATATCTTCTAAGTCTTCTTTCTTTCTCTCAGGGATAGCCTCTAATAACTCTTCTTCTGGTTTTTCTTGATCTTCTAAAGCTTTTTTGATAGCTTCTAAATGCTCCTTTTTCTTTTCTAATTTCTCTTTTCTCTCTTTAGCAATCTCTTTCAAAATATTATTATAATTATCTTTAAAATATTGGAGACTACCATTTATTAGATCGGAAAAGTTTTCCCAATCGCCATCGCTTATAGCAGAACTAGCCCAATGAAATAAATCTAATTGAAGATCGATTGTTATAGCTTTTCCTTCCATGTCCACACTTGTTGTTAACCATCTTAATATATTTGCTATAATTAGATCATTTTCAAAAGCAAAAAATCCATATTCTCTCCCTAGTGAAGAAAAAATTGATAGAGTGCCAAATGCGACAACTTTTCCCTTAAAATATTCTACAGCTACCATTAAAGGAACCTTAGGGCAATCCTCTTCGACCCAATCTTTTCCGTCAAATACTTTTCTCCAGCAATTTAAACCCCCTTTAACAAGGACCTCTATTTTAATATCTTTTTCTTCTAAAAAGTCTAAAACTTCAATAGAGCATGGATTTGATAGGACAATTTTTTTTATCTGTTCAGTTATAAAATGGGGTTTAAAATTTTGTAATAGTGGTCTTTTTTGTAGATTAACATAAGTTACAGAGTCAGAAATTTCATCAGGAGTAAACTCAAAGCCAAAATTACGTGTTAATTCATTTAAATTGGTACGATTTAAATAATCCCCACCCCGTGCGCCTATTACTAACAAAGATCCACCCTTCTTTACATATTCTTTTAAGCTTTCGAGCTCTTTTGGACTCAGATTAATATTCTTCGGAGTTGACATGATGACCACATCATAATTCCCTAATTTCTCTGTAGAGAAACCAGCTTCAATTTTTCCTAATTTATATCCTGAATTAAAAAGAAATTGGGTGAAATCCGCATAACTAGGTGCTTCTAGACTTAGCATATTATTATGTGAATAATCTAGCCCAATTGCGATATCAATTTTCATAGGTAGTGATCATTTCTTTTGTTATTCTTTTTAATAATAATAATTCTTATTTTTAAATTTCTTTTTAGCTTACTTTAAAATTTTGTTTTCTTCATATAAATTAACATATGAGATTAAACAAGAAGAAAGCTTCAAGCCATTAATGCCAATATGTCTATTACTGTATGATATAAATTAGGTCCATAACTCTTAACAATTCTTTGCCCGAGAAGTTTACAATTTATATTTTCTGCTTTAGCTATTGCGTTAAATTCATTAAATAGTAATAAATACTCATCTTTTTTAACAACTCCTTCATAATGGTAAATTGTACCTTTCTCGCTCACAAGTGCCAAGGCCTCTTTGACATAATCAATTGGAGCAGGAAAAACACCCATAATGACTCTATCAACTAAAATCTCAGCCTTACTCAACTTTATTACTTCTTGTTTACAATCTCCATGAATAGGAACAATTACGGTTTCAAGATGGTTAAGTTTTACATTCTCGACTAAATATCTAAACGCTACTGGATTAATTTCAATACTAAAAATTTTTCTTACAGGAGAATGTTTTGCTATTGGGAGTGAAAAGTAACCGATTCCTGCGAACATATCTACAATGACTTCTTCAGTTTTTACGAGTTTTGCGAGATATCTTCTTTCATTAACATTTCCTTTACTGAACATAATTTTTGTTAAATCAAATTTAAATATAACATCATGCTCTTTATGTTCGACAATTGGATTATCTACTCCCCCAATTAGCTCAATTTTTTCTGGCTCTCTAAAAGTTCCCACTATTCTACCCCTATTTACATAAATCGATCTTACTTTTGGCAGCAATTCTAGGCATGCATTAGCAATGAGTTGTTCCTTATTAAACAATTTTGGATTTAACTTTAGGATTATTACATTTCCCAAAGCTTGAAAGCCGCGTGGAAGTAAAGAGAGTTCTTCTTCACTTAAAGAAAATTTTAAACTTTCTTTTAATTTACTTTTAAAGTTCATGATAATTATGTCTAAAAAAAGTATATAATAATTTAAAATTTGAAATATTAAAATATGGGAATTTTTTAAAGAAATCACAATCAATCTCCTGCTTACGTTCCTAGGAGTTTCATTATTAACAGATTTCCCCCCAATTCAATGGGCAGTAGTGGGAATTTTAATTGCTATCAATGTGTATTACTTCTATAAAAGAAGAAAGACAATTAAAAAAAGGACTCAAATCTCTTAAATTGGATTATATTATTATATAATAACAAATCAATCATATTATAACAAATTTCAAAATCTTACAAAATGAAAATAAAAATGAGTAATTATGACGAGTTTAAATGATCCAGAATTTTTAGTGGATGAGAATAAAGTATGGTTTACAGGGGGTTATTGGCCAGAAGGGGTACCAAAACAAATAAAGGATGTCGAAGGAATTGAGGCAAATCCTTTATGGGAAGGTTTCATTAAATCAGCAAATGATTACGGGACATGGGATAGTGATGTTTGCTATTTTGTATATGGTCCTTATATAGAAAGAGTGAAATTGAGGACTTTATTTGATTATGCAAAAAAGTTTGGTACATTTCTCTATGACACTCTAGGGATTCGGAAAGGAGACGTTGTAGCGATAGACCTCCCTAATTCCATAAATTTTGTAGTCGCATATATGGGTTGTATGTATATAGGAGCAATTGCACAAGGTATAAACCCTACTTATAGACCAATGGAGCTCCTACACTCATTACAGATGACAAAAGCGAAAGCTTTTGTGATGATGGATATGTTGTATATAGCAGGTCCTAAGGATATACTTCCAAAAACTAGTGTAAAATATTTGATTCCTTCTAATTTTGTAGATTTCCTTACTGCCGATGCTGAAACAATAGAAAAATTAGGAATTCCTAATGCGAGAGATAAAATTCCGGATGAAACAGAGCATTATAAAGTATATTGGATGGATAAAATCATTAAAGATACAAAACCAGTAGAAATTGAAACAAGAATCGATCCATGGACAGACCCTGCTGTATATTTGATGACAGGAGGTACAACCGGACTACCTAAAGTTGCAATGTTAAGTCATGCAAATCTAAATTTAAATCTTTATATGATTAAACCTTGGGTTAATTTAGAACCTGGATTGTTAACAATAGGTAGCATTCCCTTTTTTCACAGCTTTGGAATGACATGTGTAATGAATGGAGCATTGTCACTAGGAATGGTTATGATTCTTTTTCCTAAACCTCCCTCAGATGAAGTGTTATGTGAAACAATTAATAAGTTGGATACACCAAAAGGAATTATCTATGTGGCAGTTGAAATGCTTTTTAAGCGGTTAACCGATTTTGTGGAATCTGTTGGAGTCGAAGAATTCAAGAAAAAATATGATTTTTGGAAGAAACTCAAATATGCTACCTCTGGTGCTGGTCCACTTCACGATTATGTAAGAGTTCCATTTGAAGAGATTTTTTGCCCAATAAGAGTGGGTTATGGATTAACAGAGACATCCCCTGTGACAAGTATTGCCCCCTACTGGGGTGATTATAAGATTGGAAAATTAGGGTTACCAATTCCTGGTGCTGACTGGGCTATTTTTGATTCAGAAAATTTTGAGGCTGGTCCAATATGTGATGGTACTCCTGAAAGAAACAACTTTGGGGTAGAACATACTGGTGAAATCTGTATTGCTGGTCCCCATATAATGTTAGGATATCTGGGCGTACAAGCTGAGCAGGAAGAAAATTTAAAGTATTGGGGAGGAAAGCGTTGGTTACTTACTGGTGATATAGGTTTTATGGATGAACATGGTTTTGTCGAAATAAGAGACCGTAAAAAATCCTTAATAAAGGTTTCTGGGCACTCAGTCTTTCCAAAAGAAGTGGAAGAGCTAATAGGACACCATGAGATGGTTGATGAGGTTGCTGTTGCAGGAGTTCCTGACGAACTTACAGGAGAAGCAACAAAGGCATGGGTAACACTGAAAAAAGGATATAAAGTAGATAGGGATATAACTAGTGATCAGTTAAAGGCATGGTGTTTAGAGAATATGGCTAAATGGAAATCTCCTAAATACATTGAATTCATACGTAAAATGCCAGTTAGTATGACAGGAAAAGTGCAACGTAGAGAGCTCCAAGAAAAAGATTTAGAGAAAATTAAAGAAGGTAAGGAAATTAAGGGTTAATTTTTTTCTTTCTATTTATTTTAATTTTTTGAGATAATTTTTAATACTAGTTCTTTTATTATACTTTTGTTATAGATTTCAAGTCCTTTATGGACTTAAAATTTTTTTTTTAATAATTATTGAGAATATATTTTCATTTTTATTAAAAGGTGGGGTTGGAATGGAACAAGCTGTAAAAGAGTTGGAAATAGCATGTCCTGCCTGTGGGACTACAAAAAGATTAAGAATTCCGCTCAAAGTTTTTTCTCAAAAAAAGTATGGTTTTGTTAAGATTCAAGTGCCTCAAGGAGCTGTTTGTGAAGATCGATTTATGATTTTAGCGGATCCAAATGGTAAAATCTTAGGTTATGAAACTATAGATATGTTTATTTCAAATTTAAAACAAGAAGACCAAATTAAGGATGAAGAAGTAAAAGGTCCTTCCTTAATAAGTTTCGTACGTGAATTTGGTTTTAATTGTATTGCAGGGTTAATTCACGCCAGTTTATTTGGTTATTCTTCCTTTATCATTAGTAAAATAAATGAAAGTGTAAATTTAGAACCCTTAAATAATGCAATAGATGAATTGATCCCTGAAGAATATAGAAATTCTCATGCATTAGAAAAAATTGAGTATGATCCAGAAATTTACCCAAATCCAGGTTTTTATTATAATATGGTTGCTAATCAACAGAAATTTGATTTTCTAATTAATAATTATAAGCATGTAATTCAAGATCCTTTTGAAACAGATATTAAACATGAACAAGCAATACTTAAAAATGCTTTGAGAGAAAAGAACGAAAATGGAATTCAGTTCAAATCATTGGCAGACATAGTTTTGCGATTTATAAGAGATGTTGAATTTGCGGTCTCAATCCTCGAAGATTGCAGCAAAATATCAGAAAAAGAATTAATTAAAGTAATGAATGATAGATTAACTCTTTCTTCAATTAATAAAACGCGTTTGAGGTATATTAGAGAATTTATTAGTCGAAGGATTTCACCTATTTTAGCTTCAAAAATAAAAAAATAATAAATTTATATCAGATTCAGGCAGAATTAAGTCTCTTATAGGTTTTTCCCATAATTTTATAAATATTCAAATATTCATTAAAGAGGTTATCATAAACTTCTCTATTATCTGGATTTGGTTTAAAGATATTTGAATATTGAATATGCTTTGGAATGTGATCCCATTCAATATAACCAAGCCCAACTGAAGCAATAAATGCTGCTCCACGAGCATTTGCTTGTATAGGATTTTCTACTTGCTTTATTGTTCGATTTAATACATCGGCAAAAATCTGACACCATACATTACTGCTAGCTCCACCTCCAATGATATTAATTTCTGGAATAACGACTTGATTCTTTGGTATACTAATTCCTCCCTTTTTCTTTAATTTTCTTACAAATCTTTCGACATACGTAAAAAGCCATCTAACATTATAAGCTACACCTTCAAAAATTGCCCTAATTAAATGCTTCCTTGACATTTCTAAAGAAATGTTATATAGTCCTCCTCTAATTGTGTGATCATCTATAGGTGCTCTCTCTCCTATAAGCCAGGGAGTAAAAATAAGATTATTTGAACCAGGTGGCGTTTCTTCAACAATTTTATCAAAGATCTTATAGACATCAGGAACGGCTTCTTCCCTTAAAAGTTCATCTTTATGGTAAAGTATTTTGTCCCTCAGAAACGATAAAGTACCACCTGCTATTTCTTGTTCATTAATTATCATATATCTACCAGGAATTCCTGAAGCAATAGCACCCATATTATGAAAAATATCCGTCTTTTTATAAGGAATATGGCAAATTAGCCAATCACTAGTTCCAATATATAAATGTGTCTCATAATCCTGAACAGCCCCCGAGCCAATAGCAGCAGAAGGGACATCAGGGACTCCAGCAACGACTTTAGTGTTTTTATCTAATCCTAATTCCTCAGCTATCTCATTCTTAATTGGACCTAAAATATCGGTTGAATGTAATAATTCAGAAGGTAATTTTTCCTTATCTATTTTTAACATTTTAATTAATTTTTTAGAGTAACTAATATTATTAATATCTCTAATATCAGTTAGCCAATGAATTCCAATAGTCGTATATGATGAGGCAAATTTTCCAGTTAATTTTAGATTAATATAATCTTGAGGCTCTAAAAACATAAATGCTTTTTCATAAATCTCTGGATGTTCATTTTTAAGCCATAATATATGTGCAACAGGATCTTTTCCACTTAAAGTTGGAGCTCCACCAGTTCTTTTAACAAATTTTAATGCTTTAATTACATTTATTCCTCCAAATTTAATTAAGCCCTTATAAAACTTTTGAATTGCGGATGCTCCGCGAACATCCATCCAAATTATCGCATTCATTAAATGATTGCCATCTTTATCCAATGGTACTGTACCACTCCATTGACCTGTATTACACACTCCTATAATGTCTTCCACAGAAACACAACCACTGTCAATTACTTGTTTAGCTGTTTTTAATATAGCATCCCACCATTCTTCTGGATCTTGCTCCGCTCCTCCTCCTTTTGTTACATGTAAAGAAACCTCTTGGAAAGCCCATTCAAGTACTTCACCATGAGTGGACACGATTGCACTTTTAGGTCCTCCTGTTCCATTATCTATAGCAAGTATATATTTTTTTTCAGAAATCGTCATAATTAAATTAAATGTCTTAAGACTAAATAAAGATTCTTTACTTAGAATTGTTCATTCTTTTCTCAAAAAACAAACTTCTTTTTTGATGCTATTCTTTAGTTATTAATTAATTAAAATAATTTTAAAGCTGGTTTTGAATAATAATGTGTAGTATGAAGTATGAAGAACAAATTGCTAAAATCGAGAATATAGTAAGCCATCCTTTAAGAAAATTTAAGCCGGAAGAATTAAAGGGAATTATAGAGAGATATGAAAGAAGGCATCCTAAATCTAAAGATGCTTTTGAAAGAGCAAAAAAAATTTTACCTGGAGGAGTGGAACATAATCTTGCTTTCAATTTTCCTTTCCCGCTTGCAAGTAAGCGAGTTTATGATTGTTATATGCAAACTGTAGATGATGTCGTACTTCTAGATTACTTAATGTGCGGAGGTCCTATTATATTAGGACATAATTATAAACCATTAACAGAAAAGATATTGGAAACTATTGAAGAGATTGGGCCCTGCCATGGAATAACACATGAATATGAATACTTAGCAGCAGAACAATTAAATAAACACTTTCCTTCATGTGAAACCATAAGATGGCTCCAAAGTGGGACAGAAGCTGATATGTTAGCAATAAGAGTTGCACGTGTATTTACTGGAAAAAAATATATTATTAAAGTAGGTGGAAGTTATCATGGATGGTCAGATCAACTTGTCTATGACATGCATATCCCAGGTACAAAAAGGATGGAGTCTCATGGAATTCCTAAAGAGACCTTTAAGAGTATTGAATCTATTCCTCCAAATGATATTGAAGCATTGAGAGAGTTGTTCAGAGAAAAAAAGAAAATTGCAGCTGTAATTTTAGAACCAATGGGAGGAGAAAGTGGGGCAATTCCTGTGAGACCAGAATTTAATAAAGAAGTAGAGGAACTTTGTCACCAAAATGGAACTCTTTTGATTAGTGATGAAGTTGTGTGTGCTTTTAGATTACATATGGGAGGGGGCCAAGGTTATTTTGGTTATACTCCAGATCTCTCTGTATTTGGTAAGATTGTTGGTCATGGATATCCTTCTGCTGCAGCTTTAGGTGGGAGAGCAGATATTATGGCTACTGTAGCGGCAGGAGTCGGTGGAGGTGCTAAAAGAGCTTATTGTGGAGGTACTTTAGCAGCCAATCCATTAACATGTGCTGCAGCTTATTGGGCTATTAAATATGTTGAAGAAGCTAATGCAACAGAAATTGCAGGAAAAGCAGCATCAAAAATTTCAAAAGGATTAAATGAAATATTTAATAAATATGATTTACCATGGTTTTCCTATAATTATGGTGGAACAGTACACTTTCATACTTCTTGTGTCTTTGGAATAAATATAACAGATCCCAACCAAGCTCCCCAAATTAAAGAACGAAAAGAATTTATGGATCATATGGGCGCGGCTCTAGTTGATCAAGAAATTATTTCTGTGGCTGGAAGTCGTTTTTACACTTGTATACTCCATACAGACGAAATAATTAATAATACTTTTCAAAAGATCGAAAATATCTGTCAGAAAGTTGAATAAAATCTTAAAACTTCTTTTCCCCATTTAAGATTTTAATTAAACATCAACACAATAAATATTTGATAATAATATCCTAATTGAGAAATAAGTATAGATATTTATTTTTTCAAAAATTAAAATCTTAATAAGTTTAAAATTTTAAAACTGTAACTTAATGAGAAACAACAAATATAGCATATATTCCATAGCTAAAAATATTTCTTATGAAATTCTCATAGAAGAACAACTACAATTGAAGAGTGAAGCAATAGATCAAATTTTTGCAAAATATAGAAAGAAAAAGCGTTCTCTCAAGTTAAAATTTCTTTCATATAAAATCATTAATAGTATAATCTTTGTAATTTTGCCAATATTTCCCTTAATAGCATTTTTAGGTATCACTAATTCACTCACTGAAGCTGGAGCTGATCCTCAAATTATTGTATTTATTCAAAGTTTTGTTCTCCAAACCTACTTCCTACTACAGTTTTTCGATTTTTTTTTAATGGGAGTATTCAATTTGATGAATATAATGTCTGGTGAAATTTTTGAATGGTTTAAAACACTCCCATTGTCTCGAAAGGAATTAAAAAGAGTAACATTACTTACAATTATACATAATTTTGATATACCAATATTAACAAATATCCTTACTTTTCCGATAATGTTGTACTTTGTTACCCAAAATTATCTTGCTTTTCTTATTTCATTAGGTTGTTCAGTCATCAATGTGATGTTTTCAATTTCGATTCTAATTATTCTTGGAGAAAAACTAGCTAATGTGATAAAATTACAGACTAAAAAGGTAAGAAAGGCATTGTCACTACAAATACTAAATGTTTTCAGTTATTCAATAATAATCTTTGGCAGTATCTTTGCTATTCAAATGGGTTTAAATTCATTAATTTCGATTATTGTAACTTCTGCTAATTTATATCATTCCCCACTTTATAACCTTATTCTGAGTTTTATTCCTTTTCCTTTTAGCCCAACCTATTTAATTTGCTTTTTTATCAATGCTCCAGAGATGACGATTAATATTTGGCTCAGTCCTCTATTTGGTATGAGTTTATACTTAATCTTACTTTATTTCTTCTTTAAGAAAGCGATGAATTCGATTAACAATATCCTATCGTTAAAATATAAGTTCAATAAATATATTCAACCAGAAAAGGAGCTAACAGTAAGAATTCACAAAGTTTCTCCCATCAAAGCTTTTATTCGGAAAGATTTACTTATTGCTTCCAGAAATATACAGACATTTATGTCTTTCTTAATGCCTACTATTATGTCATTTGTGTTTATAATTTTTTTCAATATCAGTTATGGACAAGGAGCGTTGTTGGGGGGTGATTTATTTTATAATTGGTTGGTAATTGTAGGATTTAGTCCTGTTCTTTCTGGAGTAATTGTATACAATATATTGAATATAGAGAATACTGGGAAAAGTATAACCGCAGGACTCCCTATCATAAATCGTGACCAAGCTAAGGCTAAGTTATTAATTATGAGTATTCTTCAAATAATAGCTACAATCACTCCTATATTGGTTTATGTTCTTGATCCTAGGTTTATGGATTTATTCCTGACAATTCTTGCAACTTTACCTTTTGTATTTATTTTCTTGATGTTAATTTTTTTATTAAGGATACGATTTTTTGGTAAGAGAAGGGCTAGTCATGTTCTTGATGAGATTTCACCTAAAAATAAAATGTTTAAATGGATAATTATCTTTTTAATCATTTATCTTATGTATTTCTTACTTGTTTCTATTGCCTATTTTCTTTATTTTTACTTTGACTACTTTATATTGATTTTTAATTTAGGGATTATTTCTTTAGCTTTAATAGGAGTGATAAAGGGTATTTTTGATAAGGTTTTTTCAAAAGTCAAGTTTAAACAACTTCTAGAAGAACAAGTAGCTGAAAGGATGAAAATTACTAAATGGCCAATTCTCATTATAATTTTCGTAATCGTCTTTTATCTTAGTTCAATACTTTATGTAATTGAACCAACTTTTATCTCTGTTAATCCTCAATTGTTTACAGGTATTTTTTTCGTAGTACTAAGTATTATCTTGGCAATTGTATCATTGAAAATTCCAAAGAAAAAGAAGACTCATTCAGAAGGCAATTAGGATATATTCCTAAACTTGTCGAAAGTTAATCACAAAAATTAGTATTTTTTATATTAATTAATCAATTCTTTAATATAACAACGATTTGTTAAGCAATTGAGTAGATTATTTTAATGGGGCAACAACAAGAAATCACTAAATCATCTGAACTATTTAAAAATGATGGGACTCTCACACAAAGAGGTTGGGCAAAAAAGCCAATATTGAAATATAATAAAGAAAATATTGGAAAAGGTTGGATTCGAATTAAAGAATGGGATCACTTTTCTGTTTTAAATAAAGAGTTTGGATTTCAATTAACCATAGGAGATATCGGATATCTTACACAGATGAGTTATGTATGGCTCGATTTTACTACTAAGAAAAGATACAGTAAGGCTCCAATGAAATTTTTTACCAAATCTAAAATTCTACCTTTAAGTTCTATGGAAGATTTCATTATAGAATTTCCAACTACTAAATTTAAGGCTACTATTGAAAGAAAAGGGAATAATAGAATTTTAAGTATTGATGATAAGACGTTCTTGGGTAAGGGTATAAAAGGGACTATAAATCTTTATGATAATCCTAATTGGGATAATACTGTGGTAGTTACAGGTTATAAAGAAAATCCAAAACTATTTTATTATAATCATAAAATAAATATGATGCCCGCAGAAGGGTCTATACATCTAGGAGAACAAGTATATGATTTCAAACCAGAATCATCATTCGGTCTAATGGATTGGGGACGTGGAATTTGGCCATATAAAACTCATTGGTTATGGGGATCTGCATGTGGCATTGTTGATGAAGTACCTGTTGCTTTTAATATTGGTTATGGATTTGGAGACCTCTCAACTCATACAGAAAGCGTCGTTTTTTATAATGGCAAGGCTCATAAAATTGACGAAATCACTTTTCACCATGAAAATCGAGATCCTTCAAAACCATGGAAATTCACCAGTAATGATAATCGATTTGATATGATGCTTATACCTCTAATTCCTCATACAGAAAAAATTAATTTTGGAATAATAAAATTAGATTCTTCTTTAATGCATGGATTATATAATGGTGTTTTAAAATTGGATAATGATGATAAAATCCATATTAAAAATATGCTAGGTCATGCTGAAGATATATTCTGGCGTTGGTAATTATAAAATTAAGAAAAAAAATAGTAATTTAGTCTAGAATTTAGAACTCAATTTTCATTTCTTTTAATTTCTTTTTGTTTACCGCAACTTTATCGGGAGTCAAATCGTAAAATTTCCAAAATATTAATGTCGTAATTAAAACAACAATCGCAGGGATTATAGTTGCGTGTAACCTAACTCCAAAAACTGCTAATTGCCAACCAGTCGGATTTTGAGCTATTAATTCTCCAAGTGTTTCAGCTCCTTCTTTAAAGCCTGTTAAAATATGTACAGTTGCTATTATAATAACTATTAAAGCATAGCCTAATCTAATAAAAAGAGCTTGAAACCCATAATAGATAGATTGTTGCCTTTTTCCTGTTCTAACTGCATGATCATCAAGAACATCTCCCATGGTAGGGGGATCCATAAACCATTGGCCTCCAACACCAATTCCGAATAAAAACAAGCTTATGGCCCAAATTATAGTGGCAAAACCAGGCAATGTAAGTCCATCAGGAAGAAAAATCATCGGAACAATTGTAAAAAACATAGCAAAACCAGCTATTACACTCATTTTCTTATTATTATTTATTCTTTTAGACAATACAACCCACAATGGAATTGAAATAATTGCTCCAAGTAACATTGAACCTAAAACTATAATAAATTCCAATTCACCAGCATTTATAATAAAAGTAACAATATATCTACCAGAATTCTGAAGCATTACTCCTCCTACTTGGTACCCAAAGAAAAATAATATTTTAAGCATTAGACGTTTATCTTTGATTGCTTTCTTACTCTCTCTAAAAAATGATTCAATTTCTTTACTCTCAGGTAATTCAATTCTTTTTGCATATCTCTCTCTTACTCTCTTATTTTCCCATATTCCTGGTATAATAAAGAGAAAGAAAATGAAACCTATTCCTATGCTTACAAATGCTGCAGTTTGATATGATGAGGCAATAAGAACGTTATCTGTGATAGCAGGATCACTAATAATGAAGAAACCTGGTAAAACAACGGCTAAAACTAATCCAAGAATTCCTAATATAGTCCCAAATCCTTGAACTGTTCTCCGTTCATTCAATCCAGGAAATTTTTCAGGATATATTGAGATAACATTTACATCGTATAAAGTAAGCAAAGTATCATATATTATAATGGTTATGACATACCATCCAAATATTGCTAATTGATTATTAGCTACAGCTGAAGGAGTATTATACCAAGTAAGGGGTACCATGTAAATCATTAAGTATGAAAAAATCCATGGTATCGCACCTAATAGCATCCATGGAACTCTTCGATACCCCCACTTCTTCTCCCAAGGCATTCGATACTTTACGCGTTCCATAATCCAACCGATTAATGGATCATTAAATGCGTTCCACAGACTATAAATTGTAAATGCTAACATTATATAGAGAGAACTAAGTCCAATTACAGATTCATAGTAAAATAATACGTTAAAACCAAATGCCGCAGTTATAAATTGTCCAAACATCTCTCTGGAGCCATAAGATGCCATAATACGTTTAGGATTTTCATATTTTTCTTTTATTCTAACATCAATTTCTTGAGTCATTATTTCCAGCCTAATTTATTTCAATTTTTAATAAATTGCATTTTTATTATATCTATATCACTCTAAGTTTTTTTAAATGTATAATTAAGACTGCAAATCATACAAAAATGAGAGTACTAAAATAATAGAATTAAACACGGTGATTCT
>JBHLLO010000011.1:0-9382 GCA_048885535.1 Candidatus Hermodarchaeota archaeon | reverse complement strand
GAATCTCAATTTTTTACAAAAGATTTAGAATGGCAGAGCTTATGGGTAAAAGAAAAACGCAGAGACAGATTTGGATATTTCTGTTTAACTGACAAGGGAAAATTCTTTAACTTTTAGCTTTATTAAGTCTTTTTTCAACAAAATAAAAATATTTAAATATTAAAGATCACTCTCAAATTGGGATTCTAATTCAACAAATTGATACAGCAATTCATTAATTTCAAGACCTTTTAGATGGTTTTAATCTCGTTCTTCGAGTCATTCCTACATATAATGCCATTTGAAAGTATTGTTTTAGGGGAATTTTTATAATAATTAGATAAAAAAAGACCATAAAAATGATAGTAGAATTAATATTTTGGATTTTTATTTTTGTTTTAGGATTAGGATTAATAATTTTCTGTAGTATCAAAGCTGTTAAACATTCAGCTATCCTTGCTGCAGCACTAGGCGTATCTCCATTGGTAATTGGGGTTGCATTAGTCTCAATTGGGACAGATATCTCAGAAATTTTCAATTCGATAATATCATGTGCATTAGGTCATGGAGATATTGATGTAGGAGATAGTGTAGGCTCAGATTTAACTCAACTTACACTAGTATTTGGTTTATTGCCGATAATTTCTGGAGCCTTTTATGTTCATAGAAAAGATATTATCATTTTAGGAGCATGTGAAGTTTTATCATTAATATTAATATATACTGTTGTTGAAAAAGGTTACTTTACTAGACTTGATGCTATACTTATGATTGGTTGTTTAGGTATATACATCTGGTTAATCTATAATGCGAATAAAGAAAGCATTCTCCAAAGAGTAGGGATGATAGAAAAAATAAAGTCTCCAAGAAGGAAGTGGTATCATCTTCTAATTGCATCATTAGCTTTTGTTGGAGTTACTATTAGCGCAGTTATGATAGTTGAATCTGTTATAGTTATTTCTAGTGTATTAAATGTTCATGAATATATTATAAGCTTCTTTATTGTTTCTGTGGGAACATCTCTGCCTGAATTAGCCGTTGATATAAATGCATTGAGATTAAAACATCATGAGATTGCTATTGGTGATATAATAGGATCATGTATAGTCGATTCTACACTATCAATCGGAATTGGTCAAGCTCTGTTCCCTCAAGAAGTAACTGCTAGTCTTGCTGTTCCCACAGTCTTATATACATTAGTTGCGAGTTTTTTTGTAATTACAATTATAGCAGTTAGAAAAAAAGTAGATAAAAAGGCAGGAGTTGTGTTTATTATGCTTTATATGCTTTCCTATGTGTTTCTATTATCCTTCTGGTTTTCATAATTTATGATTATACTGGCATATAGAATTTACATAGGCTGCATTGGCTTGCTTTTAGCCGCGTATCAGGGCCTAAAATAATATATTTAGTCTTCATAGAACCCCCACATTTAGGACAATTTTTAGCAAAATTTTCTTTAATAGAATCCAATACTTTTTGAATATTTTTCTCTAATTTAAGAAGCTCATTAGCATTTTCAATCATTTTTTTGGCAGAAATCAAACCAATTCCCTTGATCCAAGCTAATTCTTCCGGTTTTGCATTGGCAATATCTTCAATCGAACTAACACCTGCTTTATTCAGATTAATAGCCGCTACTGGACCAATTCCCCTTATACGTTCAAGTTCATTAGACATAGTTAGTAAACTTAAACCCTTTAATATTAAGAAAAACTTTTTTGAATTTCTATTAAAGAATTTTTAATTAATTCTACACAATTATATAATGTTCATCTAATCGAATATGTTTATGCTATATTTAAATATATTAACACAGAAAAAAAAAATTTTAGATTTAAAAAATTCTTTCTAATTAAGATATTATTTCTCTATTTGACGCCCCACACCATAATACATTAAATATCCTCCTGCTAATCCTAAGATCACTCCTACTGCACTTATAATAGTTCTAAATGTTGGATTATCGAGGGTATTCGATACAAAAATACCATACATGAACAAACTAAGAGCACAAAATCCGAATATAAAAAATTTCCATTTCTTTTTTAAATTTATATCTTCGAATTTTCTATAAACTTGAAATGATAAATAGAGTAAAGGCAAAATTAATGCTGTTTCGGCTATTAACAGATATATAAAGAAATGAATACTCCAAACTGGAGAAAAGTTAGGATTCAGAGTAACTCCAGGTATAGGAGTGAAATAAAAGATTATCGTCCCAAACATTGCTATCCCATAAATAACAAAAATAATTAGTTGTTTACTGGTTGTCATTACCATCTCAGATTTTAAAAGTATTAAATTAAACACAAAAAGAAATGTTGGGGCATAAAATATGCAATAATTAGTAATAAAGTTCAAGACAAGAATTGTAGGTACATCTGTAAGAAATATGTAAACAAAATTCACAAAAGAGCCAATTATAGCAAATATATAAAAAGCTGAAAAGATTAAATTCAATCTTTTTGTGTCTCGTTTAAGAATTTTAATTGCTAAAAAAAGGAAGAAAGCAAAAACTAGTCCTTGTGCAACAAATACTGTGAGAATTCTTATTGGATCTAATTGATATAATACCATAACCTTATTCAACACATTGAATTTTTTTATGAGATTTGTATTTATTATTGTAATTTAATAATTTAAATGCATTTAACATTTGCTATTATTTAAAAAGTCAGGTAAAAAATTAGGATTCATAGTTGCTTTGCGACACCATAATATATAAAATAAAGATTAATTAATGTAGGTAATGAAATAATAGACCAAATGAACCTAAATGCAGGAGATGCCAATGTATTCGATAGAGATGTACCGTAATATAGAAAAAAACATGCAAATATTCCTATTAAGAAATATTTCCATTTCTTTTTTAATTCTTGATGTTCAAATTTAAGATAAATTCTCAAAGAAATAAAAATTGCAGGAAAAATCGCAAGGAGACTACAAATAGATATACTATATATAAAAAATAGCCAACTCCAAATGGGTTTCCAATTAGTATAAGCATTAATTGTAATTCCCCCGGGTATAAATATTGATCCAACTAAAACTAACCCAAAAATAAGTACAAATGCAATTTGAGCAGGAATAGTAATTACTTTTTCAGATTTCCAAAGAATTAATACAAATATTAATAAAAATATCAGAGAAAAACATAATAGGTAATATGTAATAAAATGGAGGATAAATACAACTTGTTCATTGAAGATAAAAGCGTAAATGATATTTATAATCACTCCTATAGCTGAACTGAGGTAAAATAAGCTTAAGATTAAGTCAATTCCCTTATGTTCCCTTTTTAGAATTTTATACATCACAAATAAGAAAAATAAACCAAAAAATCCTTGAACTATAAAAATCTGTATAAATCTTGGTAAATCTATTCCTTGAAGAATTAAAAACAAATGTATATCCCCCGAAATTTTATTTAAAATTATCTATATAATTTATGACTTTTTCTTGTATTTAATTGGTAATAAATAATTTGAAATTGTAATATTTTGCACAACTAATTGCATATTAAATAATTTTAAATAAGCCGATTCAATACTATCTTAAACCTAAATTTAATTAGGAATTAGTTTAACTCAAATTATCTGGTAGTTCTTTTGAAAAGTTATGATGTAATTTTTATCCACCCTCCTAGAGCCTTAAAACCCAATTATGGAAGGATTGTAAAATTTGTTAGAGGAGCGTTTATTTTCATTCCAATGGGGGTTTTTGCTATTGCAGATAAACTTGAAAAAGAAGGTTTTGAAGTTAAAATTATAAATTATGCCTTGGAGCAATATTTGGATAAAAATTGGGATTTGAAAAGTTATATAAAAAGAATTAATTTTGATGTTTGTGCAATAGATTTACATTGGATACATCACTCTCATGGTGCTATTGAAATTGCTAAAATTGTTAAAGATGTTAATCCTAATGCTAAAGTAGTCCTAGGTGGTTTTAGTGCTTCATATTACCATTCACAAATCTTAAAACATTATAATTTTATTGATGCAGTTATTAGGGGAGAGGGTGAAATTCCGCTTTTAAAATATGTACAATCTCTTAAAAATAAAACTTTGGATTCTGTCCCTAACTTAACTTATCGAGACTCCTCTAATCATATTATTCTTAATTCCGTATCATATGTCGCAAAAAAACTAGATGATTTAGATTTTACAAATGTAACCTTATTGAAAAGTGCAAAACAATATTTTGAATGTAGTAGGAGGCTTATGGGCATCTCTTTTAATCTTCCTGTTGGGAGAGGTTGTCCTTTCAATTGTCCTCTTTGTGCTGGAGGTCAAAGAGCTCAACAAAATATAACAGGTCGGAGATCTGTGCTTCTTAGAACTCCAGAAAAAGTAGTAAATGACATTCACAATATAATCTCTAAATATAAAATTCCAAGTATTTTTTTTGGGCATGGATCTTATCAAAATAGTTTGAAATATTGGAAAAAACTATTTATATTGATACAAAAAGAAAATTTTGATATTGGAGGGGATTTAGAGATATGGCGTTTACCATTTCCTAAAGAAATGTGGAAACTATTTCATAAGACCTTTAATAAGAGGTGGTCATCGATAAGTATCTCCCCTCGAACAATTTCAGAAAAAGTTCATCGAAAAGTCGTTGAAGTATGTGATCCAACTTTTAGATTTCCTAAAAATCAAATTAATGATTTAATTAAAAATGCAAACATCTTTCGAACTTTACTAAGAATTTGGTTAACAATTGGTTATCCTTTCCAGACTCGCCTTGATCTTGTAAAAGATTTTAATTTTGCCATGAAGTGTCTTTTTAAATATGGAAAATCAAATGCTAGCCCAATTACTATAATGAATGAACCTTATTATGCCTTCCCTGGTTCTCCTGCTGCTGAAGATCCTGAAAAGTTTGGAATAAAAATAAAATATAAATCCTTTCCAGAGGTTGTTCAAGCTTTCAAGCAAGCAAAAGTATCATCTTTGAATAATGTAATAAATTTTGATACAAAAAGTTTTTCTGGACTGGATATTCATTACCTTAATAGATTATTCTTTGTAAGCACAGCACCCATGTTTTTGACTACAGGTCCCAAAAATCCCTAATTAATTTCAACTTATTTTGTATAATTTTTTTATGTTTTAGAATAATTTGTAAAAATCAATATTAGCATTTCGTAATTTTTAAATATAATTTAGTGTAATTAAAATAAATTCTTAGAAAATTTTCTTAAAAAAGAGAAAGTAGAATATAAAAAGGTGAAATTTATTTACTTCCATGTTGCGACGAATTGGGATTTCAAACTAATTGAAGAATTGGCTAAGTACCCTGTTGTTGACCTATATGGGGTTGCTGATCATAGTATTGTGGGAGGTGGGCGACCATCCTTCTTATTACCTAAAATTTCAGAAGATAAAATCGCCGAATATATTCAAAATGTCCATAACAACAATATGGAATTTTCCTATTTGTTGAATGCGCCATGTATGAATAATCTTGAATATGATCCACATTACCATAAAGAACTCCTCAAATATATTCAGTGGATAAGCGATATTGGAGCTGATAATGTTATTGTGACTACTCCTTTTTTAGTTCAATTAATAAAGGAACAGTTTCCTAAACTAAAAATAAGACTTTCTACAATAGCTCATGTTAATAGTGTAAATCGAGCGAAGTTTTATGAAATATTGGGAGTAAATGAAATAACTCCTGATGTTATGATTAATCGTGATTTCAAAACATTAGAGCAAATCATTAAAACTGTAAATTGTAAAATAGTTTTATTATTAACTGATGGATGTTTATATCAATGTCCTTTTAGATATTATCATTATAATATATTAGGACATGCTTCTCAGACACATCAAGAGTTTGAACGTAATTATATCGACACTTGCATCTTAAATTGTAGCGTTATAAAATTTTCAAATCCAACAGAAGTAGTTAAAGCACGATGGGTTCGCCCTGAAGATTTAACTCATTACAAGGCTATCGGAATTGACCATTTTAAAATTGCCGGTCGTAGAATGTCAACAGAATGGATTGTAAGATCAGTGAAAGCATTTTCAGAAGAAAAGTATGATGGAAATCTTATAGATATTATCCAAGGGTTCTCAATGTCATTTGGGGGTCTTGAAAAGAAAGACCCTAATATTAAGTTAACTGAAACTATTGGAGAGGAGTTTAAATCAAAAATGATTATAGAAAATTCCAAATTAGAGGGTTTTATAGAATTCTTCAAAAAGCAAAATTGTATAGCTCTGTGTAATGATTGTAAGTATTGCGAAGAGTGGGCTAAAAAAGCAGTGGTTGTTAATAAGGAAGAATCTGTAAGATATGTAGAATCATTAAAGAGTTATATTAATGATATTGTTACTAGTCGAGAGTTTGGTGTCACTTCAGCTAAACCCAAAGAAACCGAGAGTTCCGAGTTAAATTGGAATGAAGAAACTAAGCATATCTTTAATGAATTGATTAAAATATCACCACCTCAATTTCAATCTATGGCACGGATGGCTATTTCCTCACTTGCGATTGAGAAAGCAAAAAAGAGGGGATCATCAGATGTTGAAAATCAAGATATTCGTGAAGCATTTATAGAAGGCACACCAGGACCATTTCAAGCTGATATGAGGGAAGGTCTTAAAAAATTTGGACTTCTAGATGAATAAATTGTAATTCTGAATATTTAAAAAAAGAATAAATAAAAATAAAATAAAGATCCTATTTTTCACGCCACTCTGTTCCGCATTTTCCACATCTATACTTTTTGCCGTAAACTCTGGGATAATCACTTATTATATTTGTTTTATCAGTTGATTCATGAATCATGTTCTTTTCTTCATTTGAACATATTGGACATTTTCGACGTCCCTCAGTTTTTTCAATCGTTAAAAGATTATTTGTTCCTTCTCCCATAGAAATATTTCAACTCTGTAAATTTTTGATTGTTTTATTATTATTTTTGATTATATTATGAGATTTGTAATTATTAAATTTTTACAACGAGAACATTTAAAAATTCAGTTGGTTCTTTAATTCTTTCCCATAAGATTTTGCTTTTTTTAACAGATCTGGGTTTGTATTTCTCAATTTCAAGATATAATTATTAATAGCTATATTAAAGAGTTCTGAAATATCTTTTTTCCTTGTTTTAACTTCGAAACAATATAAAAAGCCCAAATCCTTAGACTTTTGTATAAAATCGAATCTATTTATTCTTTCTTGGTGTAAAACGTCTAAATGTTCAATAGAGTACTTATCAATTCCCACAAGAATAGAAATACCTTTAAACATATAAGTTGAATTAAACTCTTCAATGTCCTTAAAATTGATATCGATTAAAGAATCTAGTTTAAAGATATCAATAACCATGATAAGGATATCAACCCTCTTAATAGATTCATATTCAATTAGAATTTGATTGAAATCTTTTACAGTATATACTCGGAATTTAATGGGCACATCTTGGAATACAGTCAAAAACTCATGTAATATTCCAGATTCATTATGATTCAATGCTATTTGTATTAAATATTCTATTAGAAATTCCTTGCCAGAGTCATCTTTTCCTATTATCCCAAGATTTAAATTCAACTTAATCTTCTTCAAAACTTCACGTTCCAAAAATAATAATTAATACTTTTAATTTTATAAATATAGATAGAACTTAGTACTATAAAATTTTGATTAATACAGCCTTTTTCTGATGTTGGTCATATATTTATTTTTATTCTTAATGATAAGTATTTGGAGTTTTTCATTTATTATAGTAGACATTTTAGTAGAATTCACGCCATCGCTCTCCATAGCACTCTATAGGTTTATTATTGCTTCAATTGCTTATCTTTTAATTGATTTATATATAAGATTAAAAAATAAAAAACCAAACAATAAAAATGATACCATTGATTTAAAGAGACCATTTTCAAAAAGAGATTGGATTTATTTATTTATTGCTAGCCTCTCTGGAGTTTCTTTATTCTTTTTTATTCAATATTCCTCTATTACTTTGCTTGGGCCCTCAATTCCAGCCCTATTTGTGTGTTTGCTAGCACCTGTATTAATCTCAATTTTAGCACTCATTTTCTTTAAAGAAAAGTTAAGCAAAATAAAAATCACCGGCTTAATTATTGCAACGATTGGAGGGTTTTTATTAGTTACAGGAGGAGATATTGCTACTTTAACTCCAATATCTCCTAATTTTTTAGGATATATATTAGCACTTTTGACACCAGTTTTATGGGCAATTTATTCCACCATAAGTAAAAAATTAGTTAAAATTAGTTCTACCAACCAAGTGAATAAATATATTTGCTATTTAGGAACTATTGAATTATTAATATTAGTACTAATTAATAATGGATTAAATTCTTTTATTCAAAACTTGTTAAATCCAATCTTATTTTTGAGTTCAATATATTTAGGGATTGGTTGTTATGTTATCGGTTATTACATCTGGCAATATTCTCAAAATAAATTAAAATCAGCAAAGGTAGCTTCATTTTTATATATTCAACCTTTCCTTACATTATTATTCTCAATGTTATTCCGACGAAAAGATGTGGTTGTAATCTGGAATATTTTAGGAGGAATTATTGTATTTATAGCAATTCTTCTTATAAATTATGAAAGAATGCGCTAGTATGTTGTAATAATTACAAATTTGTAGTACTGATTTTCTCTAATTCTTTAGCTAAATTTTCATCAATAGGTCTAATTGATGGTTTATTTTCCAAGATTAAAGCTCGTTCGATTGCTCTTTTCCTAATAGATTTGGATCCCAATTTTTTCCATGTATCACGAGTCGCTCTATCTATAATTGAACTTGGGATAAATAGTTCCTTCTTAAATAAATTCAGCGTTAATGGATGGGATAATAATTCCTGTTTTGTTTCATACGCTTTAAGTATATCTGAGGCAAACGGAGTTCCGTAATCTTCAATACCTTTTAAAAATCTCCTAACCATCCCAATAATTTCATTATCAATTATTAACTTTTCAATACTCTGCGTTGATTCAAAATCTATCATACCTGGTCCAGAAACCATATTTATACCCGCTAAACCTGCTAAAAGAGCTCCCATTCCTGCCTCAAAGCCAGCTTGTGCATCTGGTACTTTTGAATCGCTTAAACTCATGTAAGCATGAGTTGGTAGGTTTAGGAATTTTCCCATTTCAACATCTCCTATATTTATCATCATTGTCTCAATAGCGCCCATGGGGGTGGTTCCAATTTTCATATCCATGATAGCAGGAGATCCTCCCCATATTAAAGGTGCTGCTTTTTTAACTAATTGAACTATTACTACTCCTGCAAGAGATTCAGCACAATGCTGAGTTACCGAACCAATTAATGTAATTGGAGCATTAGCACCCGCTAATGGCATAGATACAAATTCAGATGGGATCATACTATTAG
>JBHLLO010000010.1:0-70597 GCA_048885535.1 Candidatus Hermodarchaeota archaeon | reverse complement strand
GCACAAGTTGGATCCATAACTATGCGATTTCTAGGTAAACCCAATTCTATTGCATCCTTATTCATCTTAATTTGATTGTTTAAATCTAAACTTGTCCAAAGTAAGCAATTGTGATCATATTGGACAGCAAGGGGAATTACCTCCTCCCATGTTGCCTTATCTGCTGCTGAAAGCATCAAAACCTCGCTTTCTGTTGCAGCTGCAGTGGCTTTAAATAGCTCTATATCTTTAACTTTATTTCCTGAGCATCCAATAATTACTGGAACATCGACAGTTTGCAATATATCCTCCAGAAATTTGACAGATTGAGAAATAGGAGCGTCTCCCATCGCTGGATCGATTTCAAGCGAATGAAAAGTTATGCATTCCGCTCCGAATTTATCAACAGCGAACTTTGCCCATTGTGCTGGATGTTCTAATACATCTCCATATTCTTGCTTAATGGGTTTAGGGAGCATCATTTTTGCACCCATATCAAATACATCATATGTGACAAGCGGAGGATTTGGATTACGCTTATCAAGACCAAGGAAGTTATAGAAAGGTGGGACTACTTCTCCTCCAATTACTGCTTTTTTACCATTTGTTCGTATAAATTCAATGGTTTGAATCTTTCCCGGATAAGTGACATCTAGGGAAAACTTCTTTGAAGTCCATTCTGCTTTTCCAATTCCAGGGAGAGCTGCTTGAGCAGCAGCTTGGACGATACCAGGAAGCATTTGAAATTCCATATATTCCGCAAAAAGTTCTACATCCTTGAGTTCTAAAGATTCGGTATCTTTCATTAATTCAGCTATTTTCTTACTGATCTCTTCAAATGAAATTTTTTCTCACTTTTGTTTTCTGTATATAAGATAGGTAGGGAATTGATGAATTGAATATAAAATTATGTGATGGAAATGGATCAAGGATCAACGAATTTAATGGTTTTTGAACCATTTTGAAAGTGATTAGACCGATTATTTATCTAAATTGATAATTCTTTAAATATCTATCATGTCGGTTTTCGTCATCATTATTCTAATCATATATAGGATTAGTTTAAGGTGATAAGAATTGATTCGTATGTAATATTTTCTTTCTAAATTTAAATGCGAGAAGTCCTGAAATCATTATAATTAACGATGAGACCAAAAGTACATGATATCCTGGGATAATAGGGAGATAATATCGAGTTAATTCTTTATCACTATAAATAAAGTATGTATCGGGTCCATCATCAAGCAATATAATCTGAAAATAGTAAATTTTGGATTCAGTGGCGTTATAGTACATATAAGGATTTTCCTCCAAACTAAAATTAATAGCTATGTTAAAAATTTCTCTGTTTAGTGTTTTATCAAAACTCACGTAGGAATCCACAGGCCGTTGATTAAAGAGAAACATCGTAAAATTTCCAGTTCCTGAATGGGTTACATTTACTTCAATGGTTTCTCCCTCATCTAATGCAATTAAAAAGAATACTGATATGCCCTCATTAATGTTGTCAGAATATTGATAACCTTGTACTGTAGGAAACCATACTAACAAAGACAAAATTATTAATGGAAAAACAAGTTTCTTCTTTTTCATTATCTTTAATCTGTGAATCTTTCAAAATGAATAAGTTATAATAATTTTATGCTGTATTTAGATTTTTCAAAAACAGTTCTTAAAATAATTGAAAAAAGAAATTTTTTTCAATGAAGTTTTAATCTTAATTATTATTTGAGGTAAGAAATATTAAAGTTGACTAAATTTACCAGAATTGAATAAATATGATTATTGAAAATTTAGATTTTGAAAAACACCACGGCTTAGGTAATGATTACGTTATTATTAACAATCTTAAATGGAATATTCCAGAGGATATAATGCCCCAGTTAGCTAAAATATTATGTAAACCCCACTTTTCAATAGGCGCTGATGGTTTGCTACTAGTTTGTTTATCCAAGAAGGCTGATGTGAGAATGAGAATGTTCAATCCAGATGGAACTGAAAGCGAAATGTGTGGCAACGGTATACGATGTTTTTGTAAATATATCTATGAAAATGGTATCCTGAGCAAGCAAAGTGTTACTGTAGAAACCTTAAAAGGCATTACTATAAATGAACTCAAAGTAGTAGATAATAAAGTTGATTCTGTTAAAGTTGATATGGGTTCTCCGATTATAGATTGTGATAGTATTCCAGTATTATTAGATGATGATGTTGATAGGTGTGTAAATGAACCAATTGTTGTCTTAGATAAGATTTTCAATTTCACAGCAGTTTCAATAGGAAATCCACATGCGGTAATTTTTACTCAGAAAATCATCAATGACAATGATTTAAATAAATATGGGGCAGCAATAGAGGGGAACAAACATTTCCCAAATAGGACTAATGTTGAGTTTATAAAAATTGAATCTAAAACAGAAGCATATTTAAGGGTTTTTGAAAGAGGAGTAGGAATTACCCAATCATGTGGTACTGGAACATGTGCTGCTGTTGTTGCAGGAACAATACTTGGACTATTTGAGAAAAACGTACCAATAACAGTACATAACGATGGTGGTGATTTAATAATAACGTTTAATGGAAAAAAGGTCTTTATGGAAGGTCCAGTTGTGAAGGTATTTAAAGGTATTATTGATAAAATTGAATTATAATAAGATTATGGGATTTTAATGGAAATTAGAGATTGGTTAACGTATAAAGGTTTAGAATATCAAAATAACATACTTTATTTTAATGGTTTAAATACTATAGAATTAGCAAAAAGATATGGAACACCTATTTATGTTATAAGCGAAATGGCTATTCGTGAAAGATATAGAACCTTGAAAAATGTAATCAATTCAGAATATAAAAAAAATCAAATTCATTATGCAGTTAAGGCAAATTCTAATATTACAATTTTAAAAATTCTAAATAGTGAGGGTGCTTTTTTTGATTGCACATCTCAAGGTGAAATTTACACTTGTTTTTCAGCAGGGATTACACCTGAAAGGATTATTTATACAGGTAATATGTTTACTGATGATGATTTTAAATTTGCGGTCAAAAATAATGTTTTAATTAATTTGGATAGTATTAGCCAATTAGACCGATTAGTAAAAGTTTATAAGGATTTAGGGAAAGAGAGAAAAACCATATCTTTTCGAATTAATCCAGAATTTGGTGCCGGACATCATATTCACGATATAACTGCTGGAAAGGACATAAAGTTCGGAATATTGGAAAATCAAGTTATTGAAGCGTATAAGAAAGCTAAAGAATATGGCTTTCAATCATTTGGTGTTCATCAACATATTGGTTCTGGTATTACAAATCCATACGACTTTGAGAAAGCAACTCAGAAATATTTATCAATCATACAGAAATTAGCAAATACTCTAAAAATTGATTTTGAATTCTTAGATTTTGGTGGTGGTTTAGGAATCCCCTACCACCCTGGGTCAAAACCTTTTGATCTTGAAGTTTATAAAGCTATTGTTCTAAAATCTTTTAAAAAATTAATATATACGGATAAGATTGGAGAACCTATGTTTAAGATCGAACCAGGAAGATATTTGGTTGCTGAATCATGTATATTATTAACTCAAGTAAATACTATTAAAGATAACGGATATAAATTGTTTGCAGGAGTAGATGCAGGATTTAATACTCTAATCCGTCCTACAATGTATGGATCTTATCATCATATTTTGCCTTGTGGAATGAGGAAAGAGGAGGAGATTTTCAATTATGATATAGCTGGTCCAATTTGTGAATCGGGAGATATACTTGGGAAAGATAGGAAACTATCAAAACTAAATGAAGGTGAATATCTTGCAATTCTCGATACTGGAGCTTACGGTTATGTAATGAGTAGCAATTATAATTCAAGACCCAGACCAGCCGAACTCTTAATCAGTAATGGAAATATTTTTAAAATTAGAGATGCTGAGGATTATGAGGATTTATTAAAGAATCAAACTATACCAAATCACTTGAAATGATCGAATAAGCTTACTTTTACCTATAATAAAAGTTAAAACTCGAGACATTTTTTATTATAATGAGATAGAATTATAAAATTATATAAGATTAAAGTCAGGATACCCTTTAATCTTTTAAATGAAGAGTTGGCGTTATGAAATCTGATAACACAGATTGATGAGAAGACTGATCTGCTCTGAAATATTTTATAATTTTGTCTCATCATATTTAAAGAGAAATCTAAGGATTATCCATATTTTATAGTCCCAGTACTTCACTTGTGCTATATATTTTAATTTCTTTAGCTTCTGCAATAAATTTAATTGCTTTTATGGCACCTTCAGCAAAACAATATCTACTATGTGCTTGATGTTTTAATTCAATTCTTTCACCAGATCCAGCATATAGAATGGTATGATCTCCAACAATATCTCCTGCACGAATAGAATGTATACCTATTTCGTTTTTAGCACCCACTTTCCTTTTATTAGGTCCTTTAGAACGCCCAAATTTTAAGGTTTCTATTGGATTGCAAGAAAGAGTATCACAGATTATTTTTGTTATTGCTAAAGCCGTTCCTGAGGGGGAATCCACTTTCCGATGGTGGTGGCTTTCTATTACTTCAATATCCCAGTCACTTAAATAATTTGTCAATACGGAAGCCATTTTGAACATTATATTTACACCAGTAGCCATATTTGGAGAAATTACAGAAGGGGCTTTAAATTTTTCAACCAAGACTTCAAATTCTTTATGGAATTCTTGTGATAAGGCTGTTGTTCCTATAACACACCTCAGACCATTTTGAACGCAAATTATGCAATTTTTTTCAGTTGCTGAGGCTACTGTAAAGTCAACAACGACTTCAGGTTTGGTTTGATCAATTATTTGTTGTAAAAAATTTACATCATTGATTATAATCTCATCAGGATCTTTAACAGTAACGAATGAAGCTAGTTTCATTCCCACATTATTAACATCACAAGCAGCAACAATATTTATTTCTTCATCCTTCAGAGCTAATTCACTAATCAATTTTCCCATGGCCCCAGTAGGACCTAAAACTAACAATTTAATCATATTTAATCAATTCATTTAATTAAATTCAAGCTTTGAAGTACCTTCTTAATTTTTTCTTGATTTTCTATCAAGGGTGGTGTTAGTGGTAATCTCATTCTTTTGTCCATTAAGCCCATTAACTCTGCAGCATATTTCACAGGACCAGGATTAGTTTCTATAAATAAAACTTTAAATAAATCATACAATTTCAGATGCATATTTCTTGATTCATCCCACTTTTTACTATTCATTAATCTAGTGAATTCTACCATCATACTTGGGATGATATTCGAAGCTACACTAATAACTCCTTTTCCCCCAAGACTCATTATGTGATAAGTAAACCCATCATCTCCACTTAGAACAATAAAGTCATCAGGAGTATTTTTAATAATTCTTGTTATTTGATCTATATCTCCGCTAGCACATTTAATGCCAACAATGTTGTCTTTCGAATATGCTAGTTTAGATACCGTTTCGGATTCTAAATTTCGACCAGTACGACTTGGAACATTATATAAAATTATGGGTAACGAAATAGAATCAGCAATACTAGAAAAATGGTCAATCAAGGAATGTTGAACAGGTTTGTTATAATAGGGAACTACAACTAAACATCCATCAGCACCCACTTTTTCAGCATACTGACAGAGTGAGATTGCTTCTTTAGTAGAGTTGCTGCCTGTACCAGCTAATACAATTGGATCTTTTCCTGTCTTTTTTGCTTCATCTATCGCAATATCCATGGCAACATGGTGTTCCTGATGAGACATTGTCGCAGATTCACCCGTAGTACCCATAGTTAATATATTACAACCGTTTTCAACTTGAAATCTAATAAACTCTCGATACTTCTCTTCATCCAAAGTTAAGTCATTATTGAAGGGAGTAATCATTGCTGTAATTACATCTCTAAGTTTTTGTATTTTTGACATTGCATTTAGTTAAAAGATATTATAATTTTTTATTAAGATATAAATGGGTAAAATTTCTTTTTAAAAATTATTTTTATTTGATTATCTAATTGTTTCAATCTTTATAAAAAAAAATAAATAAAAAGTATGATATGTGTTATAAAAACAGCGTTAAAACATGAAGATTGATTATTTAGATAAATTTTCAGGAACTTTAATGGGAGTTGCTATAGGAGATACATTAGGTCATCCGTTTGAAGGTGTTTTACGAGATAGAATTCATTCCTACTTCACTGATTTTAAGGAATTTATAAAAAGCCATAAAAAGTTATTTAATACTTATACAGATGACACTCAGTTAACTCTACATACAGCAGAAGCTTTAATTCAAAGCTCTGGATTTAATATTAACAATTTAATTAGAGAATATGTAAAGTGGTTAGACGATCCTCCTATTGGTCCAGGTTATGGTTGCTTAAGCTCAATTCAAAAACTAAGGTATGGAATTCCCTGGCAAGAAGCTGCTTCTAATTCTGGTGGAAACGGAACTACAATGAGAATTTCTCCCATTGGACTATTTTACTGTAAAGATATCAAAGCTTTAAAAGCCATAGCTTTAAAGTCAAGCATTATTACACATTCACATCCAGCAGCTTCCGCAGGAGCAATAGTTGTAGCAAGAGCAATATCATATTTAGTAGAAAACACTCCTAGTAAGGGATTTTCTATTAATGAATTTTTTGAAGTAATTATTTCTTCGATTTCAAAATCTCAAGATAAAATATGGGAAGAATTCATCGAAATCCTAACTAAAGTAAAACAAAACCTAAATATTTCAATTGAAGCAGGATTGATTAAACTTTCCCAAATTGGAGTCAAATCTCCTTATTTTATCGAAGAATACCTCGGAAAAGCATTTGTCCACCCGTATACTTTAAGTACAGTTGCATGTGCGATTTTTATATTTTTAAAGAATTTAGAATCATTTGAGGAGTGTATCTATGAGTTAGCAACAGCAGGAGGAGATAGTGATACTGTCGGCGCCATAGGAGGTAGTTTAGCTGGAGCTTATTTTGGCTTAAAAACTATCCCTTATGAATTGTTAAAACTAGTCAAAAACAATAAAGAGATCATGAAAATTAGCGAATCCTTATTTTTTAAATTCAAAAATAGATATGGATGACATTTTTATCTTAAGCAAAAAAAATCTCTAATTTTTTGCTACAATCCTCACAAAACTTTATTGGCTTGTCATCTGCTTCTGCTAAACTATTGGAAAATTGCATTACACAATAATTTTCACAGTGTTTTAACCCAAAAGTATGACCAAGCTCATGAATTGCTTCTCTTAAAATTCTCTTCTCAAAAAGAGGAGGATTTTCAGTTCTATTATAGAAGTTTTCATTTAATCGGATTACTGAAATTAAAGCAATATTTGATTCTAATCCACTTACGCATCCAAATATGAATTTGTAAAATCTTGAATAAATATCTTCATTAATTACTCCTAAGGCGCGAAAAAAATTATAATTGCATAGAAACTGGTCCATTTCCACCATAATTTTATCTGCATTATACTGCCTCCTCTGGGAATGATAAAAAGACTCTTTCAAATCGACCTCTTTAGATATTAGTTCAATTTCGATATTAAATTTTTTAAAGATCCATTCTAAATTTTTCTTCAATTTTAATACAATTACTTCACTGATTTGACCAATTTTGAGAAGTAAAATTTTCTTTTTCATATCAAATAAATTATTGATTATAGAATTGAATTATTTCTTGTCGAATACAAATCTCAGTATTTAACGGAAAAATTTTTTTATTTAATTAATTTTTCTTATCTATACCAATTAATGAATGATTAATTCTTAATTTATCTCCTAAGTAAGAGAAGGGTTAAAAATTGTTTTTAATTTTTAGAACCTATTCTCAAGGGAGGGTGGTCTAGCTTGGTATGATTCTAGGTTTGGGTCTTGCGTAAGCTTTTTGTACGAAGGCAAAAAACCTAGGGGCCGGGGGTTCGAATCCCCCCTCTCCCATTGAATATTATTCGAAAATATTCAAAAGAGTAAAACTTTAAAGAAAGAATTGAATCTTTAATGAATCATTATAAGATTTTATACATTTAAACTGTAAAAGAGGTTATAAATTTTCTTTTTTAATATACAGATATTACATCTTTATAAATAAAAATCTAGAATTGTATTAATGAATAAACTAATAAACATGAATTATTATATAGTTTTTAGGTGGTAGTATCATGTCAAAACAAAGTGGTAAACCAAATATATTTCGGGATAACGCAATCACAATAATAATGGTATTATTTGCGTTAATAATTTCTATTCCGATTATTATATTAATTATTTGATTACTAATTCTTTTTCTTTAAAGAATTAGGAATTATGGATTTACAGTTTCTTCTATTTCAACTGAACTTTCTTCTTTAAAGTAGATTTCAGGGATTAAATCTTGTACTGTTGAAAATAAGGATAGGACCATTGCAGGGTTATCAGAAGTTATTCTATAATAAGGTAAAATTTTTCTTTTTTTTGATACTAAGATTTGATCTTTAAAAAATTGTAATATTTGCAGAATATCTTGATTAAAGCTGTTATGTCTTTGTATCCATACATAAATCTTTTTGCTTTTAGATTTTCTGTCGTCCTTGATCTTTAACTTTAGAATCATTTTGAGAAAGCACTTATTGATTTTAATTTAACCTATTATGATATTAATTTAATTTTGATTATAAAAACAGAAATAATTTTAAGGAAAATCTTTATTTTCATTTAAAGAGCATTTCATTATCCTACTTTCTAAATACATCTAGAATCTTAATGTAAGACAGCTTAATAGTGATAAATATATAAACAGATAATATTTTACTCTTAAGAGAATTGTAATCCAGTAAGAATGTATTTAATATTTTTATATTTATCTTAGTTATTTATAATAAATGAAGATGACATCTGTTGAAGCATTGTTTAAAACAAAATCGAGAAAATTAATATTTTGCTTTATTAGTGCTGTTCTAATTTCCTTTTTAATGAAATTTATTTCAGAATGGACTCATGAATTTTTGGGTCACCTTGGAATAGGCTTTTTGGTAGGAGGTCAGCCGATAAGTTATTATGTGTCTTGGATTTGGCCGCTAGAGTTTGGATATGCTATCGTGTCATTTCCTATAGGAGCAAGCAATATTGCTAGGGCGTTAATGGCAGGTGGCGGGATTCTTACTTGCCTTATAGCTGCAGTTTCTTGTCATATTGCTATATACTATATCGTAAGAAAAAGAGCAATAAAATCAAGTATAATGTTCGTTTTACTTCATGTTTTATTCTGGTATGGATTTTGGGCATTTATGAATTCGACAGGATACCTTTTGATCGGGAGCTTTTTAAATTTTGGTGATATTAGGCTAATAACAATTTATACTGGCATTTCAAATTGGGTCTTTTTAATTCCTGGCTTTATTGCTTTAGTTGTTTGTTATTTCTTGATTTCCTTCAATTTTAATTCATTATTTAAACCAATAATAAGATTAAAGCCTAAATGGAGATTATTTATCTTCTGGTTATTCCTGCCTTTAATTTTTATTATATTTACACTAAATCCTGACATAGCAATATCACTCAATTTATTTGTTATCATTTTACCACTAATGTTTATTCCTAGTATAATTTCACTACTGATTTCAAAACGATTATTTTTATCCTAAGTGTAATAATCTGGTTCTAATTATCATCGTATAATTTAAATTATAACAGCAAAAACAATTCTAAGGAGGATTAAAGTGTTATTTTTTTTTCCTAATTATTCTAACGACTCCTGCTATGATCAACCAGCTGATTGCTATTAGCATTAAAATGTACTTAATCAAAGCAAAAAAAGAATGACTTACTGCCCACATATCAGGAAATCCTATTGGGTCATTTGCCATTAAAAGAATGAATATATTTTCAATTCCATCACAAAATGCTGCGAGAATTCCAAAAACTGCTATTGTAAATCCTATTTTTCTCCATAAAGTATTTGGTTCGAATTTTCTGCTTAAAATAAGTGCAAGAGAGAAAATTAATAATCCATAGGATAACATAAATCCATAATCTAGTATATTTGCAACAATGTATAGATTTATCTCAATAAAAGTCATCGTTGCATAATGTGATTTGATTATCCCTCCACTAAATGATAGTTGGCTTTCAAAAAAGCTTACAGGATAATTAGAAATTGCAAAAAGGTACATTAAAATGGGGTATACAACAAGTAATAATATAATGCTAAAAATCAGCAATATTTTTGTTATTTTAGGAGAAGGCCAATTTATAAAGAAATCAAATGTCATATATAACATCCATATAGTTTGAAAGGATAAATTTATTGATTTAGGATTTTTTTTAATTCTTTCGAAATTTTTTCAGATTTTTTATCTTTAATCCAATATCTTATTTTAGATGATTTCAATAAATTTTGAATTTTCTCATTTAATTCAGATAATCGTTCTTTATCTTCTTTTGATAATTGTGGAATTGTCTCTTCGACTCTATCTTTTACTTCCTTAATTTCTTGTTCAATTAAAGGTATTTCGATCTGCTGTTTTCCTTCAATTAACTTTTTTCTTAATATTTCTTTGATATTTTTAATCCATCCTTGAATCCAAGGGTAATTTCCTTTCTTTTTTGGATCTTTTATCTCTATTTCTTTTCTATTTACAATTATCAAATCATCAGGACAAGAATTTACACATGCTCCACAATAAAAGCATTCTTTTTCATCGCAAGCTATTTTCCCGTATTTTAGTACATCTTCAGCTTTTTCGGGGATGAAAAAAGATTCAGTTGGACAAATATTAATGCAAGCTTTACATCCTTGAGGATCACATTTATGTAACATATTTTTTTTAATAATTACATCTCCTTGAATAGGAGATTTTATACGAAAGCAATGAGTTGGACATTCTTTCTCTATCCTAAAATATTCTTGTATAGCATTCCTTTCACGAACACTTAAGCAGAGTTCACAAACTTTATTTTTTTTGTCTTCAATACACTTATCTATATCAATTTTATAAAATTTACCAATTGTGGGAAATTCTTTTAATGAAATTTGCCCTTCTGGTTCAATATTTTCATGAAATGCATCAGTGGGACATACAATCACACATAACATGCAATAACAACATTTATTATGATCTATAAAGAGTTTTGGATTAGAATCATCTAATATGTTTTGAGCAATTTCAGGGATTGGTCCCAGCTCGATCGCGTCTACTGGACAAACTAATTTACATAAACTACAACCTATACATTTTTTTATGTCATAAGTAAGTTCTTTCTTAACATCCTTATATTTCCAGTTAAGGATTAATCGATCTGGGTCTACTTCAAGGCTTTTTTCAATATTTTCTTGCTTTTTTTCTTCATTTACGGACGAATTAGAAATTCGAAATAACACCTACTTATAACTTAATCTATGTTATAGTATTGAATAATTTAAAAAAACTTTAATTATTGTCAAAATGAATTTTATAATTTAAAAAGGATATTAAAAATAGTTAAAATTAGAGTTTAGGAAAAATAGGTTTGGCTTTCTTTATCAAATCCATAAACGTATTCAATCAGAATGTCGTCTGGTTTCTTCTCTGGGGGGATGTAAAGGAGTTTTAATTTAGGAATAAAAGTACCTATTCCATTTTTAGCTATAATTAAGGCAGGATGATCAAAATCTTGGAAAATTTCTTCAGTGACTTTAATTGTTATTATTCTACATTGAAATTCATCAATTATCCCTAATGAATGAATATATTCATGTAAGAGAATATGATATGTATACGCCCAGACTATTTCATAAGAATGTGTTTCCAAAATGATTCTTAATGGAGATTTATTCATGACTATTTCAGTACCTGGGTAAAAATGCATTCCACCAATAAAACCATCCCTAAACATCCCCAGTTCAACCAAACCGAGGCTAAGTCCAGCCCTATGTAGCCCTAATACATTCCTAACATCCTTTTTAACTTTTTCAAATATCTCAGGCATTTCTTGTTTTAAATCATGTAAATTCATTATCTTCCTCATTTTAGATATTAAAAAAAATTAATTAAAAATCAAAGAACCAATCATCATCTTCATGAAAAAAGCCCATTAATCGCGAAATTTCTTCTAAGATGGGACGAATGGAACCAAATCTGCGATCACGTTCATACTTATCCATATCTGAGAAAAATAAATCTTCCATTAGTCTATTGATATTAAAGCGGTTGAAATAACGTTCTGGATTAAAAAACATTGTTGTTAAAATTTCCTCAGTAAGGTTTAAACTGGCTCTCAAATTTTTATCTTTAATATTTCCTTCATATTTATCTTTGAGTAGTTTTTCTAATTTTTCTTTAAATTGTCCCCTCATCAAACCCTTTATCTCTAAAATCAAACATTCTTTTTGATTAAGGAAGCCTTTTCTTTTACTTTCTAAATCTATCATATTTTTTTCGATTTTTCGAATTTCATCGCTTAAAAATCTTACTTTATCATTTGGGGATTTTATTTTAGAATAATTGATTGAACAGTTCATATCTTTGAATTCAACGAGTTCCGATTCTGTATCAGAAGTAGTAGTATCATATTTGATATTGTAATAATCAGGAGTTATATCTATATTCACTGATATATTACTTTTTATTCGATATTTGTCACCTCGTATTTCAGATGCCTCAAGGGGTTCAATTATATTTTTTTCTTGAAGCAGTGTCAACTGACTATGGACTGCTTGTCTAGAAATGCCAAGAGCACTTGCTAGTTCTGGTGCTGAGTGGGGAAATTTAGCTAATTTGTTTAATATAGCTCTTCTTGTAGGATTCCCTAATATTTCTAATAAAGAATCCAAACTTATTATTTGATTATTTTCACTTTTTCCAATTTCCAACTTTATTACACACCATTATGATTTATATTAAAAATTATCTATATAAGCCTTCAGCTTCTTTAGCATACTTATCGTGAGCCATTCTCGCGCGATCTGCTCCTTTAAGAATTTTTGCCATCGCAAGATCAAAGTCCTCCTTTGTAAGAGAAATGTTATCAACCAATTGGGATTTTATCTTTTCTATTTTAGCTTTCAAATCTTTAATTTCTTTTTCGAGATTAATATTAATGTTTATTGATTGTTCCTCTTCTAACAGCTTTAATTGATTAGTATAGTCTTGAATTTTTTGTTTCTTCTCATTGATGGATGGAACTGCATTCCTTATTGTTAATAATGTAGCTTCCTCACATATTGCCTGTATGTCAGCACCAGTATATCCTTCTAGTGCTTCTGCTAATTTATTGATATTTATACCATCAGCTAAAGGTTTATTTTTTAGATGGATTTTAAAAATTTCTTTTCGACTTTCTAAATCTGGAATGGGAATCTCAATATGTCTTCCAAATCTACCCGAACGTAATAATGCAGGATCTAGAAGCTCAGGTCGATTGGTTGCGGCTACCAAAATAACGTCCTTTAAATCTTCCAAACCGTCCATTTCAGTCAATAATTGAGAGACTACTTGCTCAGTTACCTCTGAACTTGCAAATCTACCTCTCAATCCTGCTATTGCATCGATTTCATCAAAAAATATGATACATGGAGCTGCTGCTCTAGCTTTTCTAAACGTTTCTCTAACGGCTTTTTCGCTCTCACCGACCCATTTTGATAAAAACTCGGGACCCTTCACTGAAATGAAATTTACTTCACTTTCATGAGCTAAAGCCCTAGCCAATAAAGTTTTACCAGTACCGGGAGGCCCAAATAGTAGTATTCCATTTGGGGGTCTAGAATTCAAGTGTTTATATAATTCAGGATATTTTAAGGGCCATTCAATTACTTCTCTTAGTTGAAGTTTAGCATCTTCTAATCCTCCCACATCATCCCAAGTTTCTCTTGGCTGTTGGATTAAGACTTCTCTTAAAGCAGAAGGCTCAATACTATTTAAGGCTTGAAGAAAGTTCTCCATTTTTATCTGAAGTTGCTCTAATATCTCTACAGGAATAGGCTTATCAAAATCAAATTTAGGTAAGATTTCTCTAATTGCTAACATTGCTGCCTCCTTACATAATGCTTCAACATCAGCACCAACAAATCCATGAGTTCTTTCTGCTATTAATTTCAAATCAATATCTTCATTTAATGGCATTCCACGAGTATGAATTAATAATATCTCGTGTCTACCATCAGTATCAGGCACTCCAATTTCAATCTCACGATCAAATCTACCAGGTCTCCTTAATGCAGGATCTATGTCATTGACTCTATTAGTGGCTCCAATCACTATAACTTCACCCCTTCTCTCCAAGCCATCTAATAATGATAATAATTGAGCTACCACTCTTCTTTCTACTTCTCCAGTTACTTCTCCCCTTTTTGGTGCAATTGAATCTAATTCATCTATAAATATTATAGCAGGAGCCATTTCTTTAGCTTCCTCAAACTTCTTCCTTAAATTTTCCTCACTTTGACCATAAAATTTACTCATTATTTCAGGTCCGCTGATAGTAATAAAATGAGCATCAGTTTCATAAGCTACTGCTCGAGCTAATAATGTTTTTCCTGTACCAGGTGGTCCGTGTAATAAAACTCCTTTTGGAGGTTCAATCCCTATTCTTTTAAATAATTCAGGATGTCTTATAGGTAATTCAATCATTTCACGAATCCTTTGAATCTCATCCTCTAAACCTCCAATGTCCTCATATGTAACCCGTGATCTTTCTAATTCTTCCAACTCTTTATGACTCTTGGGAGACAATATAATCTTTGTTTGAACATTTATTATAACAGCTTCCGCTTTTGGTGAATAATCAATAACAACTAAATTTACTCTTCCGCCCATCGCATAAAAACTTAGGATATCACCTTTAGTAATTACTCGATTCTCTAATTTTTCTGCTAATTGCTGGGTATTTCTTAAAATAATTGCCTCTTCTAAACCGGCAAAAGTGACTCTTTCAGCAATACTAGCTTCTATCTTAGCAATTCTAACTATATCATCAATAGAAGTATTTAGATTTCTTCTAATCGAAGAATCAATTCTAATTACTTCAGTCCCTTCTTTAATTTCGCTCCAAAATATTGCAGCTGTGCGTTTGTTCGTTGATGGATGGACAATTTCAATAACATCTCCGGGATGAATGTCCAGTTCCTTTACTATATCTGAATCTATCCTTATAAATCCTTTCCCTACGTCTTGTTTTAGTGCATCTTTTACTCTAACCTGTTTAAACCGCCTTCTGTCTTCACCAGTTATACTACTCATATCCTCTATCCTCTCTTAATAATTAATTTATTTAACTTTAAAGTAATAATACCGTTTTTTATCTCTAGATTATAATTATCTAAGGAACATTTAAAAGGAAGATGAATTGTTTTAAGGAACTTTCGAAATTGGCTCTTCGCGTTAATTCTAAGGCTTCTTCCATCTTCACTAAGGCTTAACAAGAGTTGACTTTTATCTACTCCTGGGGCTTCTATAATTATTTTAATGTGATCTGTGCATTCAATTATTTCTGTAAAAGGTTCAATAGCCTTAGATTTATTATCGACCGAATCTAATTGCAACTCTTTTACATCAATTTCTTTTTTATTTATTTTTTGCGATATTACTTTAAAATTAGGATAATTCGAATAATTAATTCTTTCAAAATAATCTTGAAGTTTTTTTTCATCAAAATCTCCTTCAATCCTCACCTCAGGTCTATCCATACCCGCTTCAAAATGGTACGTGACCTTAAAACCTGCACCTTCTTTGCTTTGAGGATCTGAACCTATTTCAGGTAAGAATAAAAAATCAACATCAAACATATCTGTATTTATACCTAAATATTTCTTTATTATCTCAAAAAAATCATCATATTCATCATAATCATCAGACATAAAATCACCAATTTTCTGTCAAGTTCTAATTTACAAATGTTGCTTTACATTAATTAATGTTTCGGTTTTAAAAAATAATTGCTCCAGTCTAAAAAACAGTTTTTAAAGCTAGTAAAAAAGCTAAAGTATAATTTTTTATTCTTGGGATTTTGAATGGAGAGAAATTTTAAATACTAATATAATTAACCTCTAATAAAATAAGAAAAGAGGAATATATTGATATATAAGCGGGAGGGAATCATTTGTGAATAAAAATGACATCTTTTACATTTCTGCCGTTGAATTGTCTAATATAATAAGAAGCCAAACAATCACTGCAGAAGAGATAATTGAAAGATTTATTAGTAGAATTGAGAAATTAGATCCGATTTTAAAATCTTATTGTACACTAACTTTTGATTTAGCTAGAGAAAAAGCAAAGGAGATAGATAGAAAAATAAATAAAAACGAACCTCTGGGAGTTCTAGAGGGGATACCGACTGCTTTAAAAGATGATATTGAAGTTAAAAATATTCGAACCACCTTTGGGAGCAAGATTTTCGAGAATTACTTTCCTAAAAGCGATGAAATCATTGTAAAAAGACTTCGAGATGCTGGAGTTGTAATCCTTGGAAAGACAAATATGCCTGAGCAAGGATTCAAAGGGGTAACTGATAACTTAATTTTTGGAACCACAAAAAACCCTTGGAATTTAGAGAAAACACCTGGAGGATCAAGTGGAGGATCTGCTGTTGCTATAGCTTCTGGTATGTCCACATTAGCCATAGGATCTGATGGAGGAGGATCTGTAAGGATTCCTAGTAGTTTTTGTGGAGTTTTTGGATTTAAACCTACTTTTGGGCGAATTCCTCAAGACACATTAAGATTTTTTGGAAATACAGGTAGTTTAGTCCATATTGGACCAATTGTAAGATATGTGAGAGATGCTGCAATAGTGATGGATGTGATTAGCGGAGAAGATGATTCCGACAGGTATTCATTGCCGAAAGAAAAGTTTAGTTATTCTGAGAAGGTGGAAAACACACCTAAAAAATTAAAAATTGGATACTCATTAGATTTAGGTTTTGTTAAAGTAATAGATACTGAAGTAAAAGAGAAGGTGTTAACAGGGATTCAAAATTTCGAAGATTTAGGGTACCGAATTGAACCATCAAATATTAGTCTTAAAAATGCTGAATCAGCTATGTGGATTCTTTGGAATGTAGGATATGCATATGCTTTGAAATCGTATTTAAAAGAGTTTGAGAATAAAATTGACCCTGAGTTGCGACGTACTATTGAAATTGGCTTAAGTTTCACAGTTCAAGATGTTATTACAGCAGAATTACAACGAGAAAGGATATACGAAGAAATTTGTAAGACTCTGAATAAATTTGATGTATTAATCACTCCAACAACGGCTTGCCTTCCTTTTGAATTAAATAAATCTTCTCCAGAAAGAATAAACGATAAAGAAATTTCACCACTGGAATGGATACCTTTTACTTATCCATTTAATATGAGTGGACATCCTGTTGCTTCAATCCCGGTTGGATGGTCAAAAAGTGGTTTACCTATTGGCATGCAAATTATAGGAAGAAGACTTGATGATTTATCTGTGCTTCAAGCTTCCCTAATTTACGAGGAAATTGCACCCTGGCAAAATAGGGTTCCCACTTTTAAGGATGCCTAATTAAAAACTTTTATAGTTTTATTTCTCTTTTCACATCATCAATAACTTTTTTAGTACGTCTTAAAAGCTCAAAGGCTACTTCTGGAAAACGCCAGCCACCTAATCCGCAATCAGGTCCGACAAATCTTAATCTTTCTCCATAATGTTCGATAGCATCTAGAAGATTCCTTTTAATTGTTTCTTCTGAATCAATTAAACTCAATGTACCATCTAAAGTATTTAAACCTTCCCAGCTAGCACCAAGATCTATTTTTTCAGCGATTATATTATCGACATTTGTTCTTGTAATTCCAACGCGAATAAATTTATCATATTCTTCTAGAAGTTTTTTTGAAATTTTATTAGATTTATTTGATGCATATTCACAGGTTATAGTATCAAGATTTTTAGTTTGAAGTGGAATATCAGCCCTATTAAGGGTATGAATATGCATTTGAGTAATATTTTTCTCCGTTTTAATTCCTTCTAAAGATCTATCGTATATTTTGATTAATTCATCTTCAGTAATGTTGACAATATCGACATAGCCAAAAGAAGGCTCATCAATTGAGATTATAGAAGATTTAAGATATTTATTATACCGTAGCGAGTTTTTTAAAAAGTAATTAATAGATTTTGCAAAGTTTAATACCATATCAGGATAAATTGAAAACTTAAACTGCTTGATGTAGAGATCTAAAGGTCCTGTTATACATAATTTAATTTGGAGGGTACTTCCAGTTTCTTCATAATATTTTTTAGCAAATTTTTCGATTATAAAAACTTCAGGAATAAGAGCCTTTTTCGCATCAATTAGGTTTGGCTCTATAGCAAAATCGGATATTGGCTGTAAAAATTGAGTATACATGTTCATATGCTGTGGATAATTAATAATTTCAACTCCTGATTTTACCTTTAATTCAAATGACTTAAGCATGGGCTCAATAAAATAAATTTGGATTCCCTTATTCGCGTAGATGTCACTATTTCTAACAAGTGCTTTATACCCAATCCAATAGAACTTGTGAAAAGCTTCTTTATCTAAATTCTCTGGCAAAGGGAAACTTCCAACATCATCATATAAGGGAAACTGGTTCATTATTTACTCTAAACTAAAAATTTAAGGGATTTATTACTTAAAAATGGTAGTGTGTTTTAATTAAATAATCTAATTCTTTTTCATCTAAATTGAATAATTTGAATAAAAGAAGATCAATAAATCTTTGAATTTGTTCTGTATTACCTTGTTCAATGGCATCTATAACCTGGATATAATTTTCATTGCTTAATAGTTCGAATTTTTGAATATTACTTTTGTACTCTTGTATCCTGTTCTCATTTAAATCATTAATTTCAGTTAAATATTTTGTTAACACTATTATAAACTTAATTATCGCCTTTTGGTAATCAGAGTGAAATAAATCTAAATTCGGAACCATTAACTCCTCTTCTAATCTTGTTTTACTTCTCTTAATAGAGATATTTTTAGCCTTAAATAAAAAGTCTACAAGTTTTGAATTTAAATAAGCTAAGATAAATAAATAATTAATTCCATTCTCACTTTTTATAGGCCACATGAAATAGGTGTCTGAGGTAGCATAATATTGCTTATTAGAATACCCAAATATGTTAGATTTAGATATAAATTTAAAAAAGATCTTTTGACTTTTATCGTAAAGAGGTTCAAGATCTATAAGTTTTTGATTCTGCAACATATCTGGAACCATTATAAAATTTCCTCTCCTTGGGAAAAATATATCACGTGGATTTTCTTTCGCGTTAATCAGAATCTGACTTAATTCCTCTTTATACGTTTTCAAGTAATTTACTAAATTAGGATACTTGTTATGATATTGTTCATTTCTCTTTTCTTTGGATATAAATTCTGTTTTATTAAGAAGTATTAAATAACCAATAAAATCGTTTTTATCATAACCATAGGCTTTAATTGATTTACTTTTATAAAGTTTCTTTAGCCTTAGTTTCTCATCTTCGTTTAATTTGAAAAATTTATGATTAATTTTAATCCAGAATTCATTGTCTACCTCTTTTATAACTTCACCCGGTTTTAGGATGAATATATCATCTTTTATTAAGATGAGTCCATTTCTAATTATAAAATAATCTTTTATAACAGCTGTACGATTGTTTATTTGGCAATAGGAAGTGATTTGATCAACAATTTGCTTTATTTGGGGGGGATACAAAAGATTCCAACTTCTTTCTACACTTAATGAATTATTTGTAAGAGAAGAGAAATATCTTTTAATGTATGGGCTATAATGATTATGAATTATTTGATTAAGAGCTTTTTTGTTAAAATTATCGCTAAATTCTTGCTTATTTGGTAGTATTTGAATAACTTCAATAGACTTATCAATACGTTGATTTTTTTCCCATTCATATTTTTTTTGAAGAATGAAAATACAATTATGTTGACCAGGGGCATCTTTAAACATCTTTAAGCGTGATAGATCAATATACTGGAGAATATAACATTCTTCTAGGACGTGTGGCTTTAATAATTTAATACCGGTTTTCTTTGACTTAGTAATCCAATAGTTTGTTGTAATAAAAGAAAGAATACCCCCCGGATTTAATTTAAGAATTCCCAGGTGTATAAAAAAGTAGAATAAATCCATGTTTCCAACGAAAAATCTCTTGTTATTTGGAAATGCGGAAATTAGTTCTTGAAAAATTTCAGCATTATAATTTTGACCGAGATAAGGAGGATTGCCAATAATAAGATCAAATCTTTCTTGAGGATCTGATCCCATAAAATTGTCGAATCGAAAATTAATATCGGGATACTTTTCTAGAAGCTGATTATTTAATCGTGTATCAATTTCATATGCGGTTATATTTTTAAAATTGTTTTGAAGAAGGTGTTTTAAAAAAATCCCCTTTCCAGCGCAAGGTTCTAAGACTCTTATGTATTCTTTATTTTTTGAATAAGAGAGAAAATTTTCAATATTTTTAACCATGAAGTCTGCTATATATTCGGGGGTGAAGATTTGCCCAATAGAATTTATTCTTAATTTAGATTTACTATTTAAAACCATCTAACATAATAATAGGTAAAAATATCTAAAAATGTGATGATTTAAAATGAATAAAGATTGTATTAATGTTCATACTCATTGTGATGATGATGATGTTCCATTTTAATATTAACTGGTCTGAGGGACCCAATTGCCCAACCTGTTACTTCATTTAATGAAGGATGAATTACCATAGATTTATAAATTGGCATGAATGAACCTCCTTCTGGACATGCTCTAGCTAATTTTGGTATGTCGGATTTCTCAGAGAACTCAGGTGAGGGACACGTAAAGCCTGCATTCATTAAATATACAAATGGTTGAACTAAGATGGCAGCATGAGGACCAACTACATGCGCTCCTAGAATTCTATAGTATTTGTCTACAATTAGTTTAACAAAACCATCATCAGAGTCATTCTGATCAAAACCCATCGCAAAACCTTTTGCTACAGAAGAATAATTCTTTAACGATATAAAGATTTCATGTCCTTTCTCAATAGCTTCTGCTTCTGTCATTCCTACATGCCCTATCTGAGGATAAGAATAAATAGCCCATGGCACAGTAGTGTAATCAACTGTTTGTTTATTATCATGTTGTCCGAACATATTATTTATACAAATTTCCGATTCATAATTAGCTTTATGTCTAAATTGGTGAAATCCGTTTGCATCACCTATACACCAAATGTTGGATTTGGATGTTTCTAAATATTGATTAGTTTTTATCCAACCTTTATTATCTATCTCGACTCCAGTGTTTTGAACTTTTAAGCGATCAGCATTCGATTGGCGACCTGTTGCAATTAAAATTTCTTCAGCAACTATTTCTATTTTCTCTCCTGTGTTAACATTTTCAGCTATAACTACTTTCAACTTGTTTTTTAATTTTACTTCAATTGCTTTATAATTTACTAACACATTCATAAATTTCTTGAAATTTTGCTCTACGAATTTACTTATTTCAGGTTCTTCAGTTGCAATTAAATGGGGAAGCATTTCAATTATTGTAACATCTGTTCCTACAGCAGAAAAGATATGAGCGAATTCTGCAGCAATTATTCCCCCTCCAATGATAATCAAGCTCTGATATGGCTTTTTAGGGAACTTTTCACCAAAGAAAGATTCATTAGTGATGTAACCAACTTCATTTAATCTCTTAATTGGTGGAATGAAGGAACGAGCTCCTGAGGCTATTACAAATCTTTCTCCCTTAAATCCTCCAATAATTTTACTTTTATCAATAGCTAATACCTCTATTTCGTAATCTCCTACAAATTGTGCAATTCCTTGAAATAATTTAAGATTTGGAACTTGAGACAATCCTTTCTCAATTTCTTTACTCTCATTAATTTGAGACCACATTCGTCTTGAGATTAAATCCCAATTTATGCGTGTTACATTGAATTCTACTCCGATTTTTTCAGCATGTTGAGCTTCTCTAATTAAATCTGCTGGATAAACTAATACCTTCGATGGGATACATCCACGCGTTAAACATGTAGCGCCAATTTTTGTATCTTCAATAAGGGCACATTTAAGCCCCATTTGAAGACCAATATTTAAAACATTAAGACCGGCTCCGCTCCCGATGACAACTAAATCATATAATTCCATACATTCAATTTTTATTATATCACATTTAAACTTTTTATTAATGTTCTAAAGGAAAAGAGGTAAATATATTGGATTATATTGGTTTAAAATTAAAATATTAAAGTGCTATAATGAGGAGGTCTAAGAGATAGCAATTTATATAATTAGAGGACTCTTTAATATTAATAGTAAAAAAAAATTAGAAAGGTGTTTATTAATAACCATCTCAAGCGAAATCGTACCCGATGAAAAAATAAGACATATTGTTAATACAGATTACCAGGATAAAGAATTTTTGGATTTGATGAGAAACATTACTAGTGAAGCCATTGAATCTAATTCATTTTATAAGGAATTAGTAAAAAAAGCAAACTTTAATTTAGACAACGTGAATAAATTAGATGATTTAACAATAATCCCTCATATACCTGCAGTTTTTTTCAAGGAATCGGCCCAAAAATTTGAGAAATTATTGAAAATCCCAATAAATTCTCCTGAGTTTAAAACTTGGAATGTTTCTTCTTGTACAACTGGAGACCCCTCCCTAGTAGGGCGATCTCTAGATGATATTGAGTTCTTAGCCAGCATGACTATAAAATGTATTTATGAGTTCATCCCAATACCAATGGAGGAACATAATCAATACAAGACAATTTCAATGAATTTTGCTCCTAGTGTTACATTTTTAAATCGGATTGCAATGAGATACACTGATATAAGGCCAGTAAGTTTATATACTAGCACTTTAAACGAAATTACTACTAAAATAACAAAACCAAAATATTTGATTAAATTCTTTATCCTCAAAGCATTTAAAGAGATAATCAAGAGACGTAGTTTAGTAGGTGCTTTTGGAATTAATTCTAAATATGTAATAAAGACAATCAACAAGAATTCGAGTAAACCCCTTGATAAACAAAAAAATATTTCAATTGGAGGAAGTCTCCAATTATTAAACACGTTTATGAATAAGTTCTTGAAAGAAGCAGATATAAATTTTGATTTGCCCAATTGTTATATAACTACGGGTGGAGGAGGATGGAGTGGTCATAAATCTCAATTGAAATATCCTCCAATAGACAAAATAAAATTTGTGACAGATTGTTTTGAGGCATTAGGGGCTACTACTGATAAGGTTAGGGACATGTATGGTTTTACTGAAACTCCAATCATTTTCGGGAGTCATTGGTCAGATAAGCATCAAGACTTTGTATTTCATTGTCCTTCTCAAGCTAGACTTATAATCAGGGATTTAAACACATTTGATCCTCTTGATAAGATTGGTGATAAAGGCTTACTTGAAGTTCTAACACCGTTTGGAGTAGCAGCATCAGTAAATCATGCTATAGTAGTTGATGATTTGGTAGAATTAGTTTCAAAAAATGAATGCCCCGAATGTAGATATGAAGGTGATACATTTATAGTTCATGGTAGAATTGAAGATAAAGAAGGACTTGGATGTTCTTCTACAGTTGAATGGTTATAAATTCAAAAATATTTATTAATAGAATAATTTAATATTAACTATACATTGTAGTATAATTAATAAAGGATCAAGTCCTAGGAATTTAATAAAAGAAATATTTTAAAGAGTGAGGTAAATGAGTGAAGAATCCGAGTATGAACTAATAGAAGGCGAATTTGAAGTCGTTACTAAAAAACCTTCTGCGTCCAAAAGTGTTCTAAGGTGGGTCGTAAGAAATGTTAAATTTCTTCTAATTCCCGGCTCAACTGTTGAAGAACTAAGTCAAAGAGAATTTGCATATGAACAGACGGTGAGCAGAAGAAAATTCATTCGAAGATTTAAATCTACATTAACTATAATAGGAATAGTTATAGTTTTTCTAATCGTCACTTTAGCTGTGTTTCCCCATTGGATTTCGACTTTTACGGTTGAACAAGCCAATGCTGTATATCCAGGGGCTTGGGCAGCACCCTCACCAAACCATCCTCTAGGACAAACTAAATTTGGACGTGATGTACTAGCTAGAATGATTTATGGCGCAAGAACTTCGTTGACAGTAGCGCTTCCTGCTATTGGGTTCAGTGTAATTGTTGGAGTCTTTTTTGGAGTGATTGCTGCCTTTTTCGGTGGATGGGTTGACTCAGTCATCATGAGAATCGCTGATGTGCTCCTTGCGTTTCCAGGTTTAATCCTAGCATTAGTTTTTGTCGCAATCCTTGGAACTCGTATTGAAAATATTATGCTTGCGTGGGGTATTCTTGGAGTACCGTTTTATGCTCGATTAATAAGAGGATCAGTACTACAAGCGCGAGAATTACCGTATATACAAGCTGCTAGAGTATCAGGAGCAGGAAATTGGAGAATAATGTTTAGACATATTCTACCAAATGTAATCCAACCTGTAATAATTTCTGTTACTTTTAACATCGGAGGTATTGTATTAAGTTTAGCGGGACTTTCATTTTTAGGATTTAGCGACCCTAGAATGATAGATTGGGGAAATGAAATTTCTGAAGCCCGAGAATTCCTATACATATCCCCGTGGGCTTCAATGGGACCCGGGTTTATGATATTATTGGCTGTATTAGGATTTATGTTATTAGGGGATGGACTCAGAGATGCGTTGGATCCTCGGTTAAAAAACCTATAATTTGAATTTTTATTTATTATTTTTTTAATCTTTTTAATTTTCAATATTAGAACTCTAAATTTACTTAATAATCTTTAGTTCATAAAAATGAATTTAGAATTTAACTAAAGAAAGAAGTTTTTCATTCTACATTCACTAATGAGTGGATTTCAATACATAGTCATTGTAGTATAATTAATAAAGGATCAGGTGCTGAGGATTTAAAAGATAATGACTTTAGAGAGTGAAGTATATGAGTAAAAAATCTGAGTATGAACTAATAGAAGGCGATTTTGAAGTCGTTCCTGAAAAACCTTCGGTATCTAAAAGTGTTCTTAAGTGGATTTTAAGAAATGTTAAATTTCTTCTAATTCCCGGCTCAACTGTTGAAGAATTAAGTCAAAGAGAATTTGAATATGAACAGACAGTGAGCAGAAGAAAATTCATTCGAAGATTTAAAGCAACATTAACTATAGTAGGAATAGTTATAGTTTTTCTAATCGTCACTTTAGCTGTGTTTCCCCATTGGATTTCGACTTTTACAATTGAACAAGCCAATGGTGTTTATCCAGGGGCTTGGGCAGCACCCTCCCCAGACCATCCTCTAGGCCAAACAATCTTTGGACGTGATGTGCTCGCAAGAATGATTTTTGGAGCAAGATCCTCTCTAACAGTAGCACTTCCTGCTATTGGGTTCAGTGTAATTGTTGGAGTTTTTTTTGGAGTGATTGCTGCCTTTTTCGGTGGATGGGTTGACTCAGTCATCATGAGAATCGCTGATGTGCTCCTTGCGTTTCCAGGTTTAATCCTAGCATTAGTTTTTGTCGCAATCCTTGGAACTCGTATTGAAAATATTATGCTTGCGTGGGGTATTCTTGGAGTACCGTTTTATGCTCGATTAATAAGAGGATCAGTACTACAAGCGCGAGAATTACCGTATATACAAGCTGCTAGAGTATCAGGAGCAGGAAATTGGAGAATAATGTTTAGACATATTTTGCCTAATGTCATTCAACCAATTATCATAGCAGTAACGTTCAATATTGGTGGTATTGTATTAGCGTTAGCTGGACTTTCATTTTTAGGATTTAGTGACCCTAGAATGATAGATTGGGGAAATGAAATTTCTGATGCTCGACAATTCCTATATATCTCTCCTTGGGCTTCAATGGGTCCTGGTTTCATGATCTTAATAGCTGTATTAGGATTTATGTTATTAGGAGATGGATTAAGAGATGCATTGGATCCTCGCTTAAAAAATCTATAATTTAATGAGGTTTTTAAGAATGAGTATAATAAAATATATCATCAGAAGGCTGCTAGCAATGATTCCTGTACTTTTCGGGGTACTAACCTTAACTTTTGTATTATCACGATATATGCCAGGGGATCCAGTATTAGCGTATTTACCACCGGGTCATGTAGATCCTGATCTTTATAGACAAATATTTCGTCAATTGGGATTAGACAGGCCCCTTTATGAGCAATATTTTCGATATCTTGGAAATTTATTCACTGGAGATTGGGGAATTTCTATTTCTATTGCTCGAGGCATGCATGTATGGGATTTAATTATGGTTAATTTACCTAGAACTGTTGATATTTCAGTATTGTCAATAATCATTGCCGCTTTTATCGGTATAAAGACCGGTGTTATTTCTGCGAAACATAGAAATAAAGCAAAGGATACTATTTTTAGAGGGATATCCCTAATTGGAGTTGCTGTTCCAGTATTCTTTCTTGGAATGCTTTTACAATATGTTGTAGGCTATATTTTTCCTATTTTTCCAACGACAGGATTTAAGACTTATAGTTATGCTGATCCTCCTTTTGTTACTGGTTTCAGATGGATAGATGCCTTAATTTCTCAAGAGATATATATGATAACAGATTATTTATACCACTTAATATTACCAGTGTTCTGTTTATCGTTTATTTCATTAGCAGGGATCGTGAGACAGACACGTTCCAGCATGCTAGAAGTACTAGAACAAGATTATGTAAGGACAGCTAGAGCAAAAGGGTGTAAAGAAAGAGACGTGATTAATACCCATGCCAGAAAAAATGCGATGATTCCAACTGTTACCGTAATAGGATTAAGCTTTGCTGGACTTTTATCAGGTGCCGTTCTTACAGAGACAACCTTTGGATTATATGGAATCGGTCAATTACTTGTTCAGTCAATCCGTAATTCAGACTATTGGGTACTTAATGGATTGGTATTCTTCTTCTCAATAATCTTTGTTACTATCAATTTAATAACAGATTTAATATATGGAATGTTAGATCCGCGGATTAGATACTAAAAGTAAGTTTTTTTTTTTTTTTTTTATTATCTTTAAATAAGTTTTTAATTTAGCTAAATAATTTCCAAAAGAATAAAAAGGGTTATTTAATTTGTACTTCTTATAACTTCCTCTAGTTTTGGGAAAATACGGGGGTAATGAACTGCCATACAATGAATTCCGTCTAATAGCTTTTTTTTCCTAAGTTCAGTAATAAACGGTTTAAAAAATTCATAATTAGCGTGATCATAAGCCTCTTTTTGCATTTTCTTATCAGTAGAATAATTAGTTTTAATTGACTTCCACTTCGAAAGGATGTCTTTAGGTACAGAAACACCTGGTACAAATGTATCGAATCCCTTAGCAATTGCATAACTTTTCATAGGAAATATTCCCAATAGAATGGGGACACCATATCTCCTAATTGCAGTTAAGAATTCAATAGTACGATCTAAATCATATACTACCTGAGTTTGTAAAAATTCAGCTCCAGCTTTTGCTTTACGCCCTATCTTTAATACTTCTGCTTCCATTGGTTCGGCATTTGGGTTAGCAGCAGCACCAATATGAAGTTTTGGAGCAGATTCAATTTCATGACCGTTGATTTTTCCTGTATCAACCATCTCTCTAACTAATTTTACCAAGGTTGCAGAATCTAAATCAAAAACTGGTTTAGTTTCAGGCATATCACCCAATGCTGGATGGTCTCCAGTTAATGAAAGAATATTCCTTAGTCCTAAGGCATATCCTCCCATAACCATGCCAGCAATTCCGAGTTTATTGACATCTCTTACGGTTAATTGCCAAATTACTTCCACATCCGCTTCTTTTTGAATAATATGTGAAGCAGCCATACTATTGATGGTCACTATACCAAGTGGACTGTCTGTTACATTTGCTGCAATAACATAAGGTGCCATAGCTTTTGCTTCCTGTATTGTATGAGAAAGATCGCATGTTTTCTCGGGTTCTAATTCACCTGTTAATATAAAATCTCCTTTTGTAAGAGCTTCTCCTAATTTTGAATAAGTGTTATGTTCTATCATATTCTTTCACCTTTACCTGAATATAACTTCTTGTTGGTGACCAGATTCCGACCAATCACGAGCATCATGTAGTTGGCTAAATAAATCTAGTCTGCCAATTGCCTTCAAACGATTAAAAATTAGAATCCAACCACAATCTCTTTGATAATTACCAACTTCACATTTCCCATCGACCATACCTCCACATGGACCATTCATTAAGCCTTTAGCACAAGTTGCAATTGGACAAATACCCCCAGAATAGTTTAAGTAGCAATCTCCACACGCTCGACATCTCATATAGAATCTACCAATTCTTTCAGTCATTCCAATAAACTTTGTATTATTTGAAATAAGAACTGGTTTTTCTGGATGTTTTTTCTGAAGAACCTCTACGATTGATTGGACTCCAAGCCCACAACTTAGAGTTAAAATAGCATCAGATGCATCTACTTCTTCATCGATTTTACGTAAATCCTTTTTCATAACCCTATTATCACATACATCTTCTGATACTATAACTGCCACGATTTCATAACCCTTTTCCTGTAACTTTTGCTGCCATTCCGAAGCTTTTTCTGTCCCACCTGTTTGACAAAGTGCAGAACAAGTCCCACAAGAAATAATAGTAAGCTTCTTGACACCATAATTCTCTAAAGCTTCGAGTACCTCTTCATCTGGTTTTTGGGTAGTAATAACAACCATTCTATTATATCATCTCAGTTAAAATTTTAACTTTTTCCAAATTTATTTAATTCATTTTTCAATGTGAAAAAAAATTAAGAACTGAATTTTAAGTTAATTATTAAAATTGAAAATATAATTGACAAGATTATTCATTAAAATGACTAATTTTTCAAAATTGATTTTTATAAAAGATAGGATACTAGCTTAAATAAGATCATATTAATTCTTATTTTCAAATAACTATTCACTTACGTATAGAATAAGAAGAAAATAAAGAAAGATAAATAGAGAATAGATCAAAAACCTACTCCTAATAGAGCTGGAAGAATTTTTGCTAAAGGAACAGCAAGACCACCTAGTAAGGAACCAATGGAAGAAAACTTTTTTAAGTAGGCTTTTAAATTTTTTGTTACTTTAACAGCTCTCGTTTTGCCTTCAATGATTGTTCCGTCTTCTGCCATTAGAAATACTTGAATTGTTTGTTCTCCCGTTTCTCGGGGTTCTAAAGTTAGCCAAGTTGTATCTGCATTCTCTAGCATTGTAGATAACACATTAGCAATGTCCATGGCTCCAGAAGATATTAATGGAATTGGTTTATCAGGAATGGTAAAAGATCCCCTACCTTCAACCTCAATATTTAGTATAAGTTCATCAGGATCAAATCCGGGAGCAACTACTTTAATTTTATATTTTTTACTAGCAATAGAGTTATTGTAAAGAAAGATCATTATATTTAATTCTGCATTTAAGTAAACCACCTCTTGAGCTGCTGAATCCATATAAATTGGATCCTTAGCTACTCTTTCAATATTATCAATTAATTCAAGTTGTAACCTATCAATAATGTTAAAAAAGCCCGGATTAAATTTTCGTATATAATTAAATAACCTATAAATATCTTCAGTAGAAAAGTACCAAGAGCCTTCTATTAATAAGCCTTTTTCTATATCATAATCAAAGGAATCTACATTTATAATTTCCTTTAATTCTCGAATGAATTGCTCATTTGTAAGTACTTCTTGATATCGCAAATAGTAAAGAAATAATAATGATTCAACAGCAAATGTTACTGGAAGTTCTTCTGCTTCTTGCTCCTTAACTTTCTCTACAAACGTAGGATTAAGGATTTTATTAATTCCCGCTAAATATTCATCCCATTTTAAAAAAGTGACTGGATCTAAATGATTTGCGAAAATTTCCGAAAAAAGATTATCAAGAAAAATTTGATGGGTGGTGGGGATATAAAAGTCTTGAAGTCCATTAACATTATGGATATTTAAATTCAAACTACGAATTAATAATGCCAAACCAAAACCAATAAGCGCAAAACCTACTGCGGCATATCCTATATCAAGAAAACTCGGTACAAAAATCATAATAGAAAACAATATTAAAGCAACAATACAAATAAGTCCAATTGATTTCAATAGATTAGTTACTCTTTTCACTCTGCTAAACAGTATATCAAAGCCGTCTAAGCTATCTATGGGTCTTCCTCTTCTTCTTTCAAAGTTTAATCGTACTTTTAACGATTTATTTGTTTTTTGAGCCCCCAAAATTAAAATTATAGAGTTAATTCCATAAATCCCTAATATAATAATAAAAATTACTTGTAGTGTAAAATCTAAAATAGCATATCTTAGTAATGTTAATAATGCCATAATAACAAGTATGATTGGTAAAATGTAGAGAAGAGGCTTACCCCATTTTGTCATATACTTAATCAATTTTCCTTGAACTCGTTCCTTTTTAATAACCTTAGATAATTCTTTTTCTAATTCTTGGGTCATTTAAACACCTAACCTTTTAAGTAGCATTTTAATTTGTTTGTATAAAAACAATATACTAGTAGGAATTTTTAATATTTTGCTTTAAATTTCTTGATATTTGATAATAATTTTCAAGTTTTTATTTATCATTAGATAATAGGAAAAATTTTGATGAAAATGACATATATGACACAAAAGTATAAGATAAAAAGAATAAACGCACTGATTTTTATTTAAACCAGCTATTTCGCGTATTTTTTATAGTTAGTTATATAATTAATATGATTCTAGAAATGAATCGATATTAGGTTTCAATAAAGCTATGAGAGGATTCTATATTATGAAAAAAATACACATAATTGGTTTGGTTATCATTACCTTTTTTCTTATGGGTTTCATATTTAGTTCAGGTTCAGTTTCAGCATCAGAAGATACAAATTCAAGTATAAAAAGTGTATCTCTTAATTCATCTTGTCCTCAAAAACATGAGAACTTCGCAGAATGGCGTGGTAAAAACCAGAAGTATCTTTTTGTTGTTGCAGAGAATTATTATGAGTTAGGCTTTCTAACTGGACATTTCTTATTATCACAAATAATTACTTTCGATAACATTATTGATTATTTTATTCAAGCTCTAAATCTTGATCTAAATACTATTCTATTTTATGCTAAAATGTATAATATTCCAGAATCATATAAATCTGAAATGCAAGGAATTGCAGATGCGACTGGTCTCACTTATGAAGATATTTTACTTCAAGTAGTCTTTTTAGATTTATACTATGGAATATTAATCCCACTGCAAGTTTCAAGTAATAATATTGGAGCTTGTACTGCCTTCGCAGTAAAGATTAGAAATTCTCATATTGTACATGGCCAAACAATGGATTTTGCATTAATCTTTCAACCTACATTGGTTTGGGTGCACCATAAAATTCATGGTAAAAAAGAGGTATTTACACTTAGAATGGGGGCAAGTACCTTAGCTATTGGAAAAAATCGTCGAGTTTCTTGTACTCTTAATTTAGTCCAGACATGGAAAAAAGGTAATTTTGGTGTTCCATCGTCTATTAAATCTAGAATTGCTTTTGAAAATTGTAAAAACACTGAAGACTTTCTTTCAATAATGATATCCAGCTATTGTGCTTCTTGGAATTATATCATTTGTGATAAAAAAGGTAGGGTTTTAGCTATTGAGACAGTACCAGGAGTAGCATTAATCAATCAAGTTAGTAAGGAAGAATTTGCAGTGAAAACTAATACTTATACTTCAGATCAACTTAAACCCTTTTTAATTGATCCACTTTATAGTATAGCACGCCAAAAGCAAGCGGAGCAACTAATAAATGCGAAGCTAGTTCAAAAACGTAACTTTAAAATTGAAGACGGGATAAGCATAGAATGTTATTATGATGGCTCAGATGCAAGTATATGTCGATATCCTGATCCTAATGACCCTCTAAGTGTAGCTACTCTTGCTTCTTTTACAACGTCCTTTTGGAAAAAAGGTTATTTCGGGATAGGAACTCCAGATGGTTTATTAGAAAAAATTCCAATTTAATTTTTTTTTATTTTTACTCTCTTTGTTAAATTTTGAATGAAATTGAAAATAATTCAATTATTTTTTATCTTTTTTAAACAAGAATAAGAAACACATTATTAAGAATGTTAAATATGATCTAAAAAAGTATTTTGATCCCGAAGAATTTTTGTTTTCTAGTAAAGAAAAAATTAATATTGTTAGATTATGATCATTTTTTCATAACTTTTTTTGGATAACGATGACCCATTTCTTACCCATTCCTCATCACATTGCTTTTTTTTGTCAAAAATATTCCTTTTTTAGTCAGAATATTATCAAAGTTTTGTCTAATAATAAAAAAAATGGATTTTTTACCCTAAAATCTGATGAATTCTGGATTTTGTCAAGATGGGTCCGTAAAGAGTAAATATTTTGACTATTTACCCGATTCTGTTAAAAGGGCAACGGAAAAAACCCCAATACATTTAAATATTAAACTATTCTTACTTTAGTTAGTAATGAAAAACGAAATTAATATTAAAAAATGAGGTTAAAAAAATGGAAGTCATAAAGTCAAAAGCAGAATCTTTAACGTTAACAGATGATCAAATCGAAAAGGTATATGAATTAGCTAGCCATATTGATTTGGAAGTTATTGAAGATGTTGTTCCTGAACTTCTAAGTGTTTGTTTAAATGCGAAAGGTGGAATTCTGAAAAACGAATTAGGAAGAGTTATTTTTCATTTACAAAAAACAGAAAGATTAAATACTAGAATTGGTTTTGAGAAGCTTCTAGATGGTGCCTTAAGAGTAGATGCTAAGGAAGTTTTCAAAATTCTTGAAGAAGCTGGCGCTGGAGATTTAGTAAAAGAAATTAAAGCACTTTTGTAAAATATTAAATTTTTTTTAAAATTCTTATTTTGTTAAATTTATTATCATGATTTAAAAGGAGAGATTTAATTTCATTAAGGAAATGTTATAAATTGTACTACATTTCTTAATTTAACAAAACTACGATATTGCCATGATGACTGACACTAAAAAAGAATCAGACTTAGAGAAAGCTTGGGAATATTATGAGAAAATAAGAGATACTCTCATGGGTTTGTATGATATTCTAAATATGAGTATGGATAAAAATAACATTTTTTATCAGTGTGCTATTGATAATTTAGAAAACTTGAAAGACACTATCATTGATATGTTGAAAAAAGATTACAATCCAACCGAAATAAAAAGAAAATTAAGGGAATTAGAATTTGATATGAAAAAATCACTTTTTTTTGAATCCGATAAAGAACAAGATCAAAGATAATTCTAGTTGTTAATTCTTCAATATAATCGTATTGTAATTATTTATAAATTGATTTTGTTTTAATAATATTATTATAATATAATTAAAATTGGGTAGAATCATACCGTAATTAATAAGAATAGTTGTGATAATATTATGCTTAATCTATTTGGATGGATTGATGGGATTACAGCCTCTGGAGTGGTTATTTTTGGTATAGTTATTGGGATATTCTTTATTTATAAAGCAAAAAAGACTAATGCTAGGATTTTAAACTTCTTAGGTTTAGCGAATTTATTCGCTGGTTTAATGTATCTTGGAGTCTTTTTGGATTTTTTATATGTTTTACCTACTGAAACAAATATAGATAATACTTCTGGCATAGTGGGAATTTTAAGTTATATATGGCTTGCACCTGCAATTATCACATCAATATATATTGGAGCAGAGCTTCAGATACCTAAGTTAAAATGGTACATTGTGATCTTATTTGTAATTTTAAGTATTTCCTTCGAAATTATTATTTTTATCGATCCTATTAGTGCATTTAATTTTGATGATCCTCCCGATCCAGCAGAATTACTAATCGACTATAATGTTAAAATATTTTCTATAGCAGGTATTTTGATGGCTGTATTTCTTCTAAGTATAATAGTTTTACTTGGAATTGGATTTCTAGTCAAAGCTTTTCAATCAAGCGGCATACTAAGAAAGAAATTTCTTCTTTTATCTCTGGGGTCAATATTTTTCTGTGTTTTTGGATTATTAGAAGGTTTAACTGAACCAGGTTATACATTAATATTTGTGCGAATTGGATATTTAAGTAGCTTTTGGTTTATGTACTACGGTCTAAAAACCTAAATTAAATTTCTCTTATCTGAATTTTTTTTTTTATTTATTGAACTCTCGATTTTAGCAATACTTCATTTTTAATTATAAAATTCGGAAGATACAAAAATTTTGAAGCTTTTTTCTACTAAAGAAGATTGTAATTTCTTTAGGTTTAAAGATTGCATAATTTCAAATCAGAGATAAATAAGATTGAAAATGTTTTTCAGATTAAGATCGATGTTCCGTTTGCAGTGAAATATGTAAGCCTTTACCTTTTTGAGATAGAGGATCAAATAGTCCTTATAGATGCTGGTTTAAATATAGGGAATTGGAGTAAAATATTTTTTTCAGCTTTAAACGAAATTGGATTTTCTGCCCAAGATATTGATTATTGTATTATTACACATATTCATGTAGATCATATTGGGTTAGCAAGAACATTAAAGCGAAAGAATGAAAGGATAAACATAGTAATGAATGACCTTACTCATCAAATTCTAGAGTGGGAAACTAATAACACTAATATGGTTGAAATAACTCAGGAAGCTGAGAAGGTTGCTGATTTAATGATAAAATATGGACTTACTGATGAAAATGGGAAGAAAATCGTCCAATTTTATAAGTTTTGGCCGCAATTTTTACGATATCAAAAACCTGATTTAATTGTATATGACAAGGATAAAATTTTAAATCATTTAGAAGTAATTTGGACTCCAGGCCATAGTTTTGGTCATATATGTATTTTCAACACTAAAACCAAATTTCTCTTTTCTGGAGATCATATACTCTCTAGAATTACTCCTCACATAGGTAATTTTATTATACCTTCTGCTCTAAATGAAAAGTATAGAAATTATAATTTTGATAACATCTTAGATCATTATCTAAAATCCTTAGATAAGATCGATGAGTCAAAGCCAAGAGTAATCTTTCCTGCCCATCAAGAAATTATCTATAACCCACATGAGCGAATTGTAGCAATTAAGGAGCATCATAAAAAGAGACTAAATGAGATTTCCAATTTAATTAAGGATAATTCAATGACACCAATACAAATTTCTCAGATTCATTTTGGTGATGATCTTGATGAAATTAATTCGTATATGGCTTTAAGTGAAGTATTAGGGCATTTAATTTATCTGGAAAATGAAGGAAGAGTTCAAAGAGTGGAAAAAAAAGGAAAATTTTATTTTAAGAGTTAGAATCTGAATTTTTTACTCTGTTCTGTTTCTTTCTTAGATGATTTTTTCTAATTTTGGTTTCTGTAAAGCACCATAATACGCCGATAATAACACATACGATTATTGCAACAATATCATACAACACGCAAAATAGGATATCAGAGGTTTGATATGGATCTGGAAGGATACATGCGAAGTTTCCAGTAAATGCTTTCAATAAACCGAAATAGAAAATCTGGACTAAGAGAATGTGATATGATGACTTGCCAATCCATGCTATACCTTTCGCGAACTTGTTCTTTGGATTCCTTGGAAAAATTAAAATTAAAACAAGAAATATGAAAGCAGCATATGTATAAAAAATAATATTATAATCACTTCTCAAAAATTCAATTTCATAATCATGGAATTGAAAAAGATATACATAATATGCACAAAGAGGAAAGATAATCCACATAAATAAATTATGCAAACTAAATAGTTTATGATTTCGAGAGAACCACATTCCCAATCCGATGCCACCAAGATACATAAAAATGGTCATATAAAAGAAAACCATGGTATGCCAATCCATCGCAAAGTAAAACATAAATAGGCTTGTAAGGAAATTAATGACTATACATAAAATCAGAGAGAGTAAAGCCCAAACAGTTTTTCCAGAAAATCCTTTATAAATAATTGGCATTAATAATATTGATTGGAAAAGTAAGGGAATAAACCATACTCCTGGTCCCCAAAAAGGAGTAATGCCAAAATAAAGATGTTTTTCGTTCATAACAGGATATAATTGATTTGAAACGATATTTTCAAAGGAACCATAGATGATTAAACCAACAATTGTTGATATGATATATAAAAGAAGATATGGAAAAACATATCTCCAAAATTTTTTCTTAAAATAATGCCATGAATAAAGTTGTTTTAAAGAGGATTTTCCGGTTCTTTTAAAAGACAACCCCATATTGAATCCCAAGATAACTACAAAAAAGGGGATTGAAAGTCTTTGCCATAAATGAACAACCATCTGATCTCTTATTTCTAGTGGAAGATAAATAAGTGCATGCTCAGAAATGACAAAAATTATCAAAATAGCTTTTAAGAGGTCTACTTGGAAGTAATAATTACTCTTTTTAATCAGCTCATTCATGGGAATCATTATTTAGAATAATTAAATTGAGATCTCCAATTTCTCACATTAATGAATTTCTTAGTAAAGTTTGATTTTAATACTTAAAAAAGTTTTGAAAGTGTGAGGTTATGAAATTGAAATATCATTATGATAAGAAGTTAGTTTTCTTTATCAATTTATTTAGGTATTTAACTAGTCTAAAGTGGTGAGATGCTATTATAAGTTAAAGTTTTAATTGGTTTAAGTACAACGCATACTCTTTCTACGCTTTTAATATCACTTCTACCCCTAAAATTTTCTATTAATGCATCAAGCTCTGTTATCTCGGGAACATTAACCTTTAATAAAATCCCACACTCGCCTGCTAAGAAATAAACTTCTTCACATTGGGGTAAAATTTGAGTTTCTCTAATTAGTTCTTTAATTTCTGACTGGTTTTTAGGTAATAATGTTACAAAAGCATAAATGCATCTTTCTTCCTCTCTGCATACTTTGATTGTGAATTTTTCTATCACTCCTTCTTCTTGCAGCTTAATCACACGCTTTCTAACTGTTGATTCAGAAAGATCTACCTCCTTTCCAATCTCATGATAAGGTCTTCTTGAATCTTCTATTAACATTTCCAATATTTTCTTGTCTTTATCATCCAAATTTTTCATAATTAACTCTTTTTCTGGTCATTTATTACCCTTTTCGGTTTAAAAAAACATTTATTTAAAAATACGGTATTTCTTTTTTTTATTTAATATCATTAATTTATTTAACATATTCTGGGAAATCTCTTAAAAGAGGCTCGAATAGTCTTTCATATTCAACTGCCATTGTGTGAACGCCTGCTGCTTTAGTGTTTTTCTTAATTTCCTTGATAAATGGTTCGAAGAACTCAAGATTTATCTTATCAAGTGCCGCATATTTAGCTGATTTATTACCCTTATTGTCTTTTTCTGCTTTTTTAAGTGCTTTAAGAAGGTCTTTTGGAACTGAAACTCCAGGAATATAATTATCAAAATACCAGGCAATTCCATAAGATTTCAGGGGAAAGACACCTAAAAGTACTGGAACATTGAATTGTTCCAGATCCTTAAGGAAATCTTTGGCTTCATCAATATCAAACGCTGTTTGTGTTTGAATAAAATCAACACCTTGTTCTACTTTACGCCCAACTTTAAGAATCTCTGGCTCACGTGGGTTACTATTCGGATTAGCAACACATCCATAATTCATTTCAATCTTACCACCCTCAAGTTCATTTCCTTCATAATCAGTTCCCTCATCGATCATGATTGAAAGCATTTCACAAAACTGAGTACTATCTATATCATAAACAACTCTTCCTTTCTTGTGATCTCCGAGTGATGTGTGATCTCCAGTTAGAGTTAAAATATTCTTCAATCCCAACACAGCACCTGCTATGACATCTCCAAATAAGGCAACTCGATTACGGTCCCTAACTGTGACTTGCCACACCGCTTCAAGCCCTACTTTTTCCTGGATTAAATAACTTGGGACCAATGAACACATATAAGCATCTCCCTGTGGACCATCAGTGACATTCGCTGCCACAATTTTCCCAGTCTTCTTCATTTCTTCAGCAGAATGAAATATATCCTTTAAGTCAAGTATTTTTTTAGGTTCTAATTCACCAGTAAAAACAAAATGTCCCGACTCAATTGCTTTGCATAAATTACTATATGCTGGTCTTTTTCCCATTTAGTCCTTCACCTCCTCCTTTTCTTGTTCTACATTCGTGTATTCTTTATAAATTTCCATATATCCGGGACTAGTTGAGGTTCTATAATCTCTCGGACCTCTATACTTTTTAAATAAATCAAGCCGGTTGAATTCTTTTAAGCGTTTCCAGATTTCAACCCAAGCGCATGGTACGGTGTAACCTCTAACTTCGCACTTCCCATCAACCATTCCTCCGCAAGGTCCATTACTTAAATGTTTTGCACAACCTGCCCTAGGACAGACTCCTCCAGTTTCCCCAATAATGCAATCTCCACAAGTTTCACACAGCTCAATGTAATTATTTTCCCCATTACTTTGTGATCCTCCAAACATGCTGTTTTGAGCGGGAAAAGTGAGTTTCTGTGGTAGAACTTTATTCATCATAACAACACCTAAGCCACAGGCTAAAGTAATAACAGCTTCATATTCTTCTAATACAGGTTTTACAGTCGTTGCAGCAATCCTATCATCACATTGTCTTAAAACTGTAATAGCTTTCCACTTAATTATCTTTCCTTCTGTTCTTGCTTTTAATTCTAAAAGTTGTCCTAACAACTTCGCCTCATTTAAAGATCGAGGAGGTTGACAACATCCATCGCAACCGGCAACTAAAATCTTGGAATATGGTTTTATATATTCATATATTTCTTCAATATCTTTTATTTGGGTTATTATCATTTTTCACAACTCTCTATTTCTTTTCATTTTTTTTAGATTTTTATAAAAAATTTATTTCTTTATACTAATTTAAAAAAATTATATGGTTAATTTCTCAATCAATTTATTAGGCTTCACACTTCTATTTTTTAAACTAAGATCCTCAATACTTACTCCTAATGCTAATGCCATAACTTCAGCCAAATAGAGAACAGGAATATCTAATTCCTTTCCAGACCTTCTAGCTATTATTTTTTCTTTCCGGTCATATTGGGTCACACAGGCAGGACAAACACCAATTAAAGCGTCAACTTCTTCACCAAATTCACATAGTTCTGTCATTTTTTCTTCCACGAGTTTTTCTCCAATTTCATCTTGAAGACGAGCGCAATAACCACAACATTCTAATTTTGTAGCAAAATCTATAGTTCTTGCTCCTAAAGCTTGTAGTATAGTATCTATTTTTTCAGGTTTTTCTGGGTGGTCAAAACGCATTATTTTACTAGGTCTTATGAGGTGACAACCGTAATGTACAGCAAGATTTAAGTCATCTAGAGGTTTTACAACTAAACTTTTTATTTTATCAAGTAATTTAGGTTCAGTAAATAATTCAACAAAATGGAATACCTTAGTTTTTCCTCCATACTCATGATTAATTTTCTTCAATAAGAGATTTATCTTTTTCAAATATTCTTTATCTTCTTCTAGTAATACACTTACCGTCTTTAAAGTTTCATAACATCCAGAACAGATGGTTAATACATCTAATCCCATTTTTTCGGCTATTGAGAGATTTCTTGCTCCTAGAGTTATCCAAGTATCAATATTTAAAGATTGCAAAGATACTGGTTCCGGACAACAGCTTACACCTTCCATCTCTTTTAAATTTAATCCTAATATACTTGCTACATCTCTAAAAGCTTTTTCAAGATGAGGAAGCTTTAAAGGTATTGTACATCCTAAAAATAAAGCGTAATTTGTCATTTATTTTTCAACCTCCTTTTTAATTACAAGTTTTCCTAATCCAGTTTCATCGATTATAAACTTAATTTCATCTAAATTGGGCGGAATAATCTCAGGTAAGCCTAATTTTTCTCTTCTTCTATCAATGTTTTTCTTTAATCCCTCAGTAAAAGGAACAACAAAACCATTATCATAAATGACTTCCACTGTGCTTGAGTATTCCTTAGGAATTTTACCTTCTTTTGCTGCTAAGTTTCGTAATAAAGCTAAAATAAAAGAGTAATCTACATTTTTAGGACATCTTTCAGTGCACCTATGACATAATGAACATGTCCAGATTGCATTACTAGATAATACTTCTTCTTTCAAACCTAAAAGACAGGATGCAACTACTCTATGTGGTTGTAAATCTACATATTCGGTAACCGTACAACCAGAACTACATACACCACATTGGATGCATTTCAAAAGAGATTTGGCACCGACTTTTTCTGTAATTTCATAACGAAACTTTAAATTCAATTCTTCAGCATTTTTCTTTAACATTTGAGTCATTTTTTATACTACCTCTTTTGCTTTTAGTTTTTTTGATTCGATTTTATCCCCTTTTCTTGGTAAGGGCCCTAATTCTTTTATCTTATTCACAAATTCGGTTATTACTTGGGAAAACCGCTTTCCTTCGCTTGCAGAAATCCATTCAAGCCGAAAGCGATCACGGCTGATTCCAACTTTTTCTAATATTTCATTCATTTCATTATATCGTCTCAACATATCATAATTGCCTTCTAAATAATGGCAATCCCCAATATGACATCCACCGATAAATACACCATCAGCACCTTCTAAGAATGCCTGCAAAATAAAATGTTTCGGTATTCTTCCTGTGCACATTACTCTAATAGGTCTTATATTAGTTGGGTATTGGAATCGACTTACACCGCATGTATCTGCTCCAGCATAACTACACCAATTGCATAAAAATGCTACAATCCGCGGTCTCTCGTCAATAAATTCTCCTCTGACAGCCTCTCGAATCATAGGATATATTTGTTGATCAGCGAAATGACTCATTGTAATAGCATCTGCTGGGCATGCCGCAGCACAATCTCCACATCCTTTACATAATAAAGGGTTAGACTTAGAAACAAGAATAGCACTATCAAAGTTAACACCAATGGCTCCAAAATTGCACACTTCTTCACATTTTTGGCATCCTATACATAAGGCAGGATTTACGATGGAGATTAAAGGTTCATTTTCAACTTCTCCTGAAATTAGAGGAATTAAAGCATGAGCTGCTGCACCTCTTCCTTGAGAAATTGAATCAGATATCCCTTTGGGGCTGTGACAAGTCCCTGCTAAATATATTCCATCAGTAGCAAAATCAACAGGTCGTAGTTTAATGTGAGCTTCTAAGAAAAATCCATTCTGGTCTCTCGCACATTTAATCATTTCACCTAATTTTTGTGTATCATATGGAATTAAAGGTGTAGAGAGAACTACTTTATCTGCATTTATTAGAAGATCAATTTGAGTCAAGATATCTTGCACTCTTACCTTTAGTTGACCATTCCCAATGTCTACAGTAGGATATTCATTAAAACGTATATAATTTACATTTTCTCGAGCTTTCCAATAAAAAACTTCTTCATCCGTTCCAACTCGTATATCCCTATATAAAACGTAGATATTAGAATTAGGATATCTCTCCTTTACATAGAGAGCATGACGAATTGATTCAGAACAACAAATAAGAGAACAGTACGTTACTCCGTTACCTCCTTCTGGCTGGCGAGAACCCACACAATGTATAAACACAATTGTCTCTCCATCATTTAGCTCGTTATCCCTCAGTTTTCCCGATAATTCTAATTGAGTAATCACATTTTCATGTTCACCATAATGGTACCAACCTTTTGGTTTATACTCATAAGCACCAGTGGCGATTATAATAGTGCCAATATTTAAATCAATAATCTTATCTTTTATTTTTGATTTTAATTTTACTTTAAAATCGCCTATTGAACCTTTTACTTCTATTATTTCTGAACTTAAATACGTAGTTATGTTTTTTTGATTGTTAAATTCCATCAATTGATTCTCTAAATACTCTTTAGAATCTATTCGATCAAAGTTAATTTTGTAAATTAGATTTAATTGTCCACCTAAATGATCTTGTTGTTCGACAAGGTGTACTTTAAACCCTTTATTAGCAATTTCCATTGCGGCACTTATTCCTGTAATTCCTCCACCGACCACTAATGCTTCTTGAACTACACTTCCTTTGATTTTGTATTCAGGTTTTTGATGGATTGCTCTAGCAACCCCCATTCTTATAAGATCTTTTGCTTTATCAGTTGCTTTTTTATTATCTTTCATATGAACCCAAGAATCAAGTTCACGAATACTAACAAAATTAAATAGATATTCATTTAATCCTGCTTCCCTTATAGTTTTCTGAAATAAAGGCTCATGCGTACGTGGTGTGCATGCTGCAACCACTATACGATTTAAATTGAGTTCTTCAATCTTTTCCTTTATGATATCTTGGGTTAATTGAGAGCAACTGTATTTATTTTCCATGGAATAGACTACATTAGGCAATTTCTTTGAATATTCAACTAATTCTGGTACATCCATATAACCTGCAATATTGATACCACATCTACAGATAAAAATTCCAATTCTAGGTTTATCCTTTGGATTTACAGATTTTAATAAAGGTAATTTTATAGTTGTTTCTTCTTTGCTTAAAGGGACTGCATGAGAAGCTGCTAAAGCAGCAGCGCCTCCCGCTTTTGCTACAGAATTAGCAATATCATCAGGAGATTGACATGAACCAGTTATATATACTCCATTTCTAGTGGACTTTAAATCTTCTGTAGAATCTCGAGTTTTGAAAAATCCTAATTCATTACATTCTATCCCTATAATTTTTGCAAGTTCATTAGAATCTCTTCTAGGTATCACAGCATTTGCGAGTACTATAAGATCAAACTCTTTAGTCTCAACTTCTCCAGTGTCCAAATTAGCTGATTTTACAAATAAATTTTGATTCTCTGGATTTTCTCTAACATCTCCAGGTATTCCGTGATGATAATGTAAATTGTACTCATTCTTAGCTCTTTCTATAAATTCTTCTTGGTTCTTACCGATTACTCGTATGTCATTAAAATAAATAGTGACATCGGTTTCAGGGGCATGCTCTCTGGTTACTACTCCCTCTTTTGCCATATACATACAACAAAATTTTGAACAATAAGCACATATATCTTCATTTCTAGACCCAACACATGCTACAAATGCTATATTATACGCATGTTTTTTATCTGAAGGGCGTAATAATTCCCCACCAGTTGGACCTGAAGCACTTAGCAATCTTTCATATTGCATAGCAGTAATAACATTAGGATATTCCCCATAATGGTATCTATCTAACACACTAGGATCTATTTGGTCATAACCAGTAGCAACGATTATTGATGCTACATTATATTCAACAAGTTCCTCTTTATCATCCCAATTAATTGCGTTAGCTTCACATTCTTTTTCACAGATTTTGCAAGCATTTTTAGTTAAAAAAAGGCACTTATTTGGATCTATTACTGCTTTACGTGGTACTGCTTGAGGAAAGGGTATATATATTGCAGTTCTATTACCCATACCTTCCTCAAATTCGGAAGGTATTTTTTTCATAGGGCACTTTTCAGAACAACCCCCACAACCTGTGCATACATCCCAGTCTACATACTTTGCTTTCTTAAGCACTTTAACCTTAAAATCTCCTTCTTCGCCAACGACTTCCTTTATTTCTGAATATACTAATAGTTCAACATTTGGGTGACGTGACACTTCAACCATTTTTGGAGCTAAAATGCAAATTGAGCAATCTAAAGTAGGAAAGGTTTTATCTAGCTGTGCCATCCGACCACCCACAGAGGATGTTTTCTCTACAAGTATTACTTTATATCCTTGTTCAGCTAATGTAAGGCTTGCTTCAATGCCCGAAATTCCACCACCGATAATCATTATATTACTATTTATCATTTTTCATCAATTTTGATCATTTTTTCTTTAGGGTTTATTGTTTTTCAATACTTGCTTTAGAATATTTAGCCCTTTTTGAAAATGTTTGTTTATTTTAAAAACTAATATAGTTATAATTAACAAATTAAATCACAAGTATATATAAATATTTCCATATTTGGACTTTTTCTGTCAATTATTTATTGTATTCGATCACATTTTCGATAAATTTTGGAGATTTTAGTAATTTTTCTTTTCAATTAATAATGAATTAGATTATGAGCCCTTATACTAATAAAAAATCAATGACAGATCTGTGATCCAATAAGTCTAAAGACTTGTATAAAAATCAAATATAGGAAAAACATGCTTTATATTATCTATATATTAATCGAAATAATAAAACAAAAGAAGTTAATAAAACAATAATAAACAACATTAGAGAAATTAACTCCGACAAAATGAAGATTGTTGTATCAGGCCCTCTACAATGTGGAAAATCTTCCTTCATTAAACATTTCGATGAGAACTCATTAAATGTTGAGGCGAAAGCGAGGGATAATAAGTACTATACTGTTGGAATGGATCTAGGATGTATAAAATTGAATGGTTTTGATGTATTTCTCTTCGGTACCCCAGGATTATTAAGATTTAATGTTATGAGAGATGTCGTTTTAAAGGGAACTGATGGGATAATTTTTATCTTTGATGCAGCTCATCCTGAGAAAGATGAAGATGCTATAATAATTTTGAACTCTATAAGGAAAGTAATTAAGCAAGATATTCCAATAATTTTTTTGGCAAATAAGCAGGATCTTGCTGGAGCGAGACATCCTGAAGTGGTTCGAGCTCAAAATTATTTACCTCAAGAAGCCGTGGTATTTCCTACAAGCACTAGAACTGGAGAGAATCTTGATAATGTATTAAAGCAGCTTATAAATCAAATATATGAAAACTATTCATCATTAATAGAGACTTTGCGTGCTTTTGAAGATGATATTGAAGGTTTAGCAGAAAAACTAAAGAAGGATCCAATTGAAATGAGAGATTTCTTGAATAATCTTGAAATAAAACGATTTATTGAGATTGATCGATTTAGCCGAACTTATAAAGTCAAAGATGGATTAAAAATTTTAATCTAGGTATAGTTAAAAGTAAAAGGGGGAAATTTCATTTTCATTAAATTTACTAGTTAATTCATTTAAGCTAAATTTTTGCTGATTAAGAATATCCCAGAAAAATTTAGGCACATTTTCCTCACTTAGATACATATTTTTTACTCTATCTAATTTTTCTAGTACTTTTTGAATTCTGATTGAAAATTGTTCTTTATAGTCGTCCTCAGAATATTCTTTATTTAGATATAGGGCAAATAAATTCTTCAAGTCCTGATATTTAGGAATATAACCAATGGGTGTTTTGATTCCATCAAATTCATTATGAGTTCTCCCTTCTGCCCACATAATCCATATTAATTTATCAAACATTCCGTTTAGGTATTTTCCTTCTTTACTTTTCAGAAAATAATTGGTTGCAAAAACTTTAGGAGGATATTTTAAATTTGCTCCAAAAATTTGATGATTTTCTAAATATTTTCCTAAAGGGATTACCAAAAAATCAAGATTGGCCATTGGTTGCTGAGTCCTTATACCTTCTGCACCAATCGTTGCTGAAGTTGTTTCTGATTCAATAGAAGCTCCTAAAAAGACACCATGTTCCCAATTAAGACTTTCTACTATTGGTGGCATTGTGTCACTGTCTCGTCCTCCATACAGGATTGCATGGACTGGCACCCCATCTGGATTATGGAGATTTGAATCTGCATTACTTAATTCTTCTATACGGATGGTATAACGGGCATTCGGATGAGCATGCGGTATTTCTTTACCATTTTCATCTTTTTTTCCTTTTTTCCATTTGCCAGAAAAGTTAAAGCCATTCTCGGGGATTTCTCTTCCATCTCCAATCCAATATGGTATTCCATTTTTAACTAGAACATTAGAAAAAATAGTTTCTCGGGGTGTTGTGAGTGCCAAAAATATAACTGGATCATCTTTAGCATTAACATCCTTAATGATTCCAAAAATTCCCCTTTCAATATTTACTGTATGAGCATAACCATCCTCCCAGTCACGAAGATAAGCTATATCATCTCCGATGATAGTCTGACCTGGGAGCATTGCTGTCGATGTTTTTCCACACGCTGATGGAAACGCACCGCAAAAAAATGTAATTCTATTTTTTTCTTTTGGATGGACACCCATTATAAAGTAATGTTCTGCTAACCAGTCTTCATTGTTAGCTTTATAGATTGCTAAACGTAAGGCAAGCTTTTTCAATCCGAGTGAATTTCCAGCATATTGATTGTTTACCGAAAGTACGCGCCCTTCTTGCAAATCAATATATATTCTACGCTTCGTTAAATTTTTGGTTACTGGAGGGTCCCCATGTAATTCTCCTGAAGAGTGTACAAAATAGAAAAAGTCTTTAGAATCATCTAATTTCCTAAATTCTTCATAGCCAGATCTGTATAGGAGATCTTCTGAATGTGCAACATAGAAAGAATCAGTTAATTGCAAAGCAAGTATAGAAAATTTTGAATTTTTTGGTCCGAGACAATAAAACCTAATAATACATTCATGTCCGTGCATACAACCATCCATAATACTTAAGATTTCTTTTAAACCTTCTTCTCTTTCCATTGTATTTATCCAAGGGTATTTATTTGTTTCATTTTTTGATACTAGAACTTGAGTGTTTTCCTTATCTCTTGCTTGGTCATGATTTGAATTGTTAATGAATCCATCATAGTGAACTGTATGTCCTTCTAAAGATAGTTTCATTTCTTCTCTATTTTCAATTGTTTTCTGTTTAATATATTCAATATCCTCCTGAGCATCCGAAATAACTGTAATTTTACTTGGTTTACATAAATCTACAAATTCTTTTACGATTTTTAATACACGTTTGTTATTTAAAAGAAGAAGTTTTTCTAAATTTTTCCGTGATAATATTTTGTTTTCAATATATTGCTCAAAATACTGAATATTGTTCATGTTAAGTGCCTAAAATTTAAATAGAAATGAAATAGAATATGCTTAAAGAAAAGAAAGATTGTTAAAAAGTTTTACAAATTAGATGTTTTAAGGAATTTAAAATATCTTAAAAAAAAAAGAAAAAAAATTAATCTAATCCAGGAGTTTTTGATCCTTTTGCACTGATAATTCTATCGACTCTTAATATTAAATTTGCTAATTCGCTTCCAGATTTTAACACATGACTTATTAATGCAGCAGGTTCAACGATGCCTTTTTCAAAGTTATCTCCTATTGTGTTTGTAATCGTATCTATTCCAATCCATTTATCATTCTCAGTTTTATGTGCCGCTCTTAATTCTGTCATCTTTTCAATTTCATCTAACCCAGCATTTCTAATTAACGTTTTTGGGATTTCTTCAAGAGCTAGTGCAAATGCATTAATTGCAAGTTGTTCTTTTCCACTGACTTCATTTGCGTACTCCCTCAATCTTTTTGCTAATTCCATGTAAATCGCCCCTCCACCAGCAACAACTTTTTTAGTATCCAAAGTTTTAGCTATGACTGAAAGCACATCATGCAAAGTAATTTCTGCTGTACTTAATATCTTTTCTAAACCACCTTTTAATAAGATTGACACAGATTTCGGATTCTTGCAACCAGAAAGTATTGTATAGTCATCTTTATCTAACTTTTCGAATTTAACAGAAGCAGCATATCCTAAATCTTCTTCTGATAATGAAGTAAGATCATCTACTTGTTTGGCACCTACTGCCTTTAATACGGCTTTTAAATCATCTTCTCCAACGTTTTTTATTGCTGAAATTCCTTCTCTTACCAGATAAGCCCCAAATTTATCAGATATATCTTGGCTGTTAATAATCATGTTTACACCGGTCTCTTTGAAAATTTTCAAGTAATCTGTTAAGATTTTTTCCTCTTGATCTAAGAATCTTTGGATATCTGAAGGACTTGAAATTTGGATTTGGGCATCAAATTCAGTTTTTACTACGTCAAGTTTTCTTCTTATCACAGCAATTTTAGCATCCTTAATCATATCCGGCATAGATATATTGATTTTTTCTTTCTGTAAATAAATGCCATTCACGAGTTCTGAATCTTTAAGAGACTTTCCTGGTGCTTTAACTATTTTTACATTACTGACTTTTGAGAAGGTTTTACCCTCTTCATCTTTAATATGATTAACAGCTTTTAAAGCTAAATCTGCGAAAAAATCTCTCAACCCGACTACATCCTTCGCATTCATTGATGTTTTAGCAATATCTCTAAGTATCTTTTCATCTTCAATAGAAATTTCATTTGAAATCTTGTCTAAAATTGAAAGAGCTTTATTTGCTGCTAATCTATAGCCATGAGTAATGGGTTTTGGATGAATATCTTGTTCTATTAGATCTAAAGCATTTCCCAATAATGCAGCAGAAAAGATTACTGCGGTTGTAGTACCATCTCCTATTTCTTCATCAATTGCTTTTGCTATATTCACCATCATATTAGCTGCTACATTTTCAATATCAAGATTTTTCAAAATTTCTGCACCATCATTGGTGATTGTTACATCTCCCATTGAGTCAACAAGCATCTTGTTCATTCCCTTTGGACCAAGAGTGGACCTAACTGTTTCAGTTATGCCCATCATTGCCTTAATATTCTGCATTCGGGCCTCTCGTTCCCGTACGTCCTCGGTGTTTTCCCTTAAAATTAATATTGGTACTGACATCTTTTTCACTTTAAAATTGATCCTATTTTACTGAATTTTTTAATATCACGTGATTAAAGAATTTTATGATTTAGAGATCATTATAAAAACTAATTGAAATTAATGTGAAAATTGAAATTTTTTTAATTACAAATAATAACTTATAAATATCGTTCACAATAATTTATAATGAATTCCTATAATTTTATAGCTCTTTAAAAATGAAAAAAGAAAAGCCTTTGGATGATATCGACAGAAGCATTATTCGTATTCTTCAAGAGAATGCTAAGACTTCTTATCGTGAAATCCATGATTCACTTGGAATTTCAATTGGAACTATTCATAATCGCTTAACTAAGTTAGAAAACGATGGAATCATCGAAGGTTATACTCTAAAGCTTAATAATGAAAAATTAGGTTATAAACTAATTTTTTTAATTAGAATTCAGATAGACGGTAAACATACGGTAGATATTTTAAATGAAATAAAAGAAATCCCTGAGGTTTGTTCAATATTTCACACTACTGGAGAACAATCTGCCTGTTTAATCTGTCGATTTAAAGAAGCTGGAGATGTTCATGATTTTATCAGAGAATTGAACGAAAAACCATATGTAACAAAAACAATTTCAAATATGGTTTTAAAGGAATATAAGAACTCTTCATCAATTATTGGTTTATAAAAATTATTCTTCTTCTTTAGAATCGAATTTTAGGGATATTGAATTGATGCAATATCTTAAGCCAGTTGACTTAGGACCATCTTTAAATACATGACCCAAATGTCCTCCGCATTTTGAGCATAAGATTTCTGTACGTTTCATTCCAAAGCTTAAATCACTTTTCTCGGAAACTACTTTATTCTCTATTGGCGCAGTAAAGCTAGGCCAGCCCGTCCCTGAATCAAATTTATTATTAGAATCAAATAAAGGTGTTCCACATCCTGCACAATAATATATTCCTTTCTCATGATTATTCCAGTATTTACCTGTAAATGGTCTTTCTGTTCCTTTTTGACGTAAGACATGAAATTGTTCTTTGGTTAATTTTTTTTCCCAATCATCTTCACTAATATTTTCTTCTTCAGTCATTATAATATCTAAATACCAAATTGATAAAATATAGTTTCTGCTTATAATTTGTTAAGGAATTATAATTTAGATTATTTTTATTAGGTAAACCTGTTGAAGAGTAATTAAAATATAATCTACTATATTTTGGTTTTATACTTTGCTTGGTTCAAAAATCTTTTTACTTGTGATTGATTAGTACTATCATATATTTTTCAAAATGATTTAAATGCCAAAGAAGAAAGAAGCTATGAGAATCGATCCATGGGGAGGTACCCACCTTTTAGATGAGGATTATGTAAGATTAATTAAGGAATTTGGGATAGAAGAGATAGACACTATTACTAGAGAAAAGTTTATCGAAAATAGGTTTATTAGAAGAAAAATTATTTTTGGTCATAGAGATTTGAAACTTATATTTAAAGCACTGGAAATGAATCAACCTTGGGCAGTAATGAGTGGTATTAAGCCTTCTGGACCGTTTCACCTTGGAACATCAACTACAGCTCTTGAAATTATAGAATTTCAAAGAATGGGCGCAAAAGCATATTATGGAATAGCAGATATAGAAACATGGGAAGATAATGGATTGACTTACGAAGAATCAGAAGAATTTGCGATTGACAATATAGCAGATATTCTAGCTTTAGGATTAGATCCTTCCCCGAACAAGGCATTTATTTGGAGACAATCTAAAGAACCAATTGTAAAAGACGTGTGTTTTAAAGTAAGTAGATTAGTTACTCAGAATATGTTAAATGCTATCTATGGAGAAAAAGCTTTCGGACTTTATCTATCAGCACTTATTCAAGTAGGAGATATAGTGTTACCTCAGATATTAGATGGTCCCCAACCAACTATAGTTCCCGTGGGAATAGATCAAGACCCTCATATTCGTCTTACTCGAGATCTCACACGTAGATATTACAATGGCTTCTTTATTCCAGGTGCAACCTATCATTATTTATTAGCAGGTATTGATGGATCCGAAAAAATGGCAAAGAGAAATCCAAATAGTTATTTCACTTTTAATGAACCTTTAGAGTCAATTGAGAAGAAAGTTATGGGTTCCTTGACAGGAGGACGTCGAAATAAAAAGGAACAAAAGGAGTTAGGTGGAGAACCTAATAAATGCATGATTTATAAAATGTTAATGTACCACTTTGAAGATAAAGATGAAAAACTTACTGAAGACTTCGAAGCGTGTATAAAGGGTGAGTTAATGTGTGGGGATCATAAACAGGACTGTTTAGAAAAAGTAATCAAATTTATAAAAGATCATCAAAATAAAAAAGAAAAATTAATCGATACTGCAAGAAAAATCTTGAAAGCTGATTAAGAGTTTAATTCTGTGCTTTATGATAGAATTGGGGTTAGTAGGTCCTTCAATCTCGTAAAAAATTCTGAAAAATTTTCTAAAAAATCATCTTTTTGATTTTCTTGTAAAATGACAGAAATAAATAATGATTCTCTTCCAATTGTTAGTCGATGTAGATATGATAATAACCCAGTGCCATTTGATGAGAGGTTATATTCTGCTTCGTAAGATTCTTCTTGCATTCTTTTAAGCAAAAATAGATGTTCCTTAATAGACTCTAATAATTCAACATAGTACTCTGGTTGTATCTCACGACTATAAAATTCACTTATAATAATTCCATTTTTATCAAATAAAATTAAAGATTTACAATTGAATTCATTCAGATAATTTTCAAGCAATTCTGACAATTCAAAAAATTTCTCATCAAATACAGATAGTCCATAAGATACTAATTGTATAATTGAGATTATGTCAAATATTGAAGTCTGTTGAAATAAAATCTTAAGATTCGGGTATTTCACCAGAACTTTTTCTCTTAAATTTCTTATTTCTTCTATATAAAAGGCGCCATTTCTAATTTCTGGGTCATATTTATGAAATGAAATTATCAGAGGAACATCTATATTATTTTTTATAAAATATCCCATTATTCTTTCTAAATATTCAAGAGAGTTTTCATATCTTTCTTTATCCTGTATATCAATAATATATACGAGTAAATCTGTTCCATCAAAATAGAAGTCTGGTTTTCTCTCATATAATTCTCTATACTTTTGTTGACCACCACAATCCCAAAAGATCACCCGTTGTCCTAAGAATTCAGTGGCATGATATTCTACTCGAATAGTGGGAGTGAGTGAAATTATATCCTTATGAAAATCATATTTCTTATCTAAAGCTGTTAAAATTGAAGTTTTACCTGCATTATCTAATCCAGCAACAATAATTTTTACAAGATGTTCCATCATCGATTCAATTCGTTATTTCTATGAATATATAAAATATGAGTTATTTATACTAATCTATAAATATTTATTAGAAAGTGAAAATCATTATTTTTAACCTTATGTTAATCAAAAGGAATTTAAAATAATATTCCAGTAATTCTTAAATAATACTCTAATAACCTAAGAATGACATTTCAATGACTTAAGGATAATATTTCTATTTTTAATTGGGTTTGGTTATGTATTCTCATAATAACTTTTGAGGTTAATTTAAATGATTGAGGAAAAAAATAAGTTTTTAGAGTTTTTAAAATATCAGATTAATCAAAAAAATCGATTTGATAATGTTATAAGAAAAATACCACTCTTTAAAAATAAGATCGAAGATTGTCATTATACAATCCTTAAAATGATAGATATACGTCGTAGAGAAATCTATAATCTGTTAGTTAATGAGTTCAATTCATTACTTAAAAAAAAATAGACTTTTAATCACTCACCAATTATTTGACAATAAATTCTTCGATTTCGAGGTTTTTCATCAAATTCACAGAAAATAATTTGTTGCCAAGTACCTAAGATTATTCTTTTATTATGAAATGGAAATGTTTGAGAGGTTTTAAGAAGAAGACTCCTTAAGTGCCCTGCTCCATTATGGTCCCCCCATGTTTTATGATGTTGATAACTCTTTTTATAAGGAATTAAATTCTCTAAGAGTTCTTCAATATCATGCTTAACTAAACCTGGTTCATATTCAGTGGTTGTGATTGCTCCAGTTGATCCCCCCACATGAACAGTAACTATTCCGTTATTTAATCGACTCTCGTTAATTATAGTTTGAACTTGAGAGGTTATATTTATTATATCACAAAAAGGTTTAGTATTTATCTCAAATACCTTTAATTGGACTGGCATAGTAATATTTAGAAAAATTTGTAATATAAATTTATTACGAATATTTTTCATCTTTATTAGAATGAAAACAAGGTTCTTAACAATAGAAATAATTGGTAAGTTTATTTATCATTCTTAATTAGATTATATTAACATTCTAATTACATAACTTATAATTTGAAATAGAATGAGTGAGAAATTAAAGAAGTTATACAAAAAGCTTCATGATCCAAAGAGTAATATCCCTATTTACGCATCTATTCTTGTTCGATCGGGGAAAAAATTACTTGATATAAAAATACGAAAAGAACAAGAGAACATTCTGAGAGTAATTGCTCATGATGAAAAAAAAGTAGGATGGTTCATCCACTCATTTCATATTCCGATTAAAAATTTGGGGCTTTCACCAGATTCAAAAAATAAAGAAATTTTAGCATCTCTTAGTGATCCCAATAAGATACCTAATAAGTTTACAAAAGAATTTGTAGAAGATATCTTACGGAAATATATTAATATATTGCCCGAGAAGAAGAAACACTTCTTTAAAACTGAAAGGTTTAAGAAAAAAAAGGAGTTCCAAACAGGTGTGAAATTGAAAGGCTTTTAGTTATTTAATTTTACTTCCTGGAGGTACTAGTCTTCCTTCCCTTTCTTCAATTTTTAGTAAAAATGGTTCGCCATTAACATCAGCAGCTAATAGCATTCCTTCACTTTTAAGACCCATAATGATTTTTGGTTTTAAGTTAACTAATATTACAATTTTTTTATTTACCAACTGATCTGAAGAATAATAGTTTGCTATACCCGTAATTATTTGTTTTATCCCTGCATCACCACAATCAACTAATAATTTATATAAATTCTTTGATTTTTCTACCTTCTCACAGCTATTAACTAATCCTACTCTCATATCTAATTTGGAAAAAAAAGTATAATCAACCTCCATTCCTTTTTACCCCCTTAATGGCATTCCGTCAAGATCAATAAATTCTTTTTTAACAGGGATTCTTTCACGATAGGAATTTTTCGCTTTCTGAATTTTTCTAGCAAAAGTCATATAACCAGTGTGGCCAACCATTCTTGTCATAGGTCTCGTTGCATTCTCCTTTACTTGCATTTCTCTTTTTATAAGTTCAAATGTTTTTATGTCAAAAAAATGGTTACCTTTAAGGGAGAATGTAGTTTTTTTGACCTGTTCTATTGTTGGTGAAAATGAGACAAGAGTACCACTCAACTTTAAATAAGATCTTACTTTTTCAACAGCCATCCAAGGTTGTGGCATATCTAGAACCACAGAATCTATTTCTCTATAATCAAAATCATCATTTAATATATCACCATATTGAATTGTAACAAATTCCTGTAATTGCGTTCTTTCAATATTTTTAATAGCTCTGTTTATATGAGATTTATTAATATCATATGAGTAAATATGTCCATTCGGGCGAATATAATTAGCTAAAATACATGTTAAGGCTCCTGAGCCACAACCAGCTTCAATAACTCGACTCCCAGGTCCTATTCCTGTATAAATCAAAATTAATCCAGCATCTTCTGGGTATATTATTTGTGTTTTGCGTCTCATATGATGAACATAATCAGAGGGTAAAGGTCGCAATATATAGAATTTATAGCCCTGAGTTTCATGCGGCTTTGAAAATATGATAGAACCATATGGTTTTCCAATAACATCATTAAAATAAATTATCCCTTTATGAGTATGGAATTGATCTCCTGCCTTAACTTTAACTAACCATTTCCTTCTTTCATCGAGAACTAATAAGATTAAATCGTTTTCATTTATTAACTCTGAGTTCATGATACTTTGTGTTTAATTTTCAATTATGCTAAATATAATTTAATGATTTTATTCTTTAATAAAAATCGATTTTATCAATTTTATTTCAATAAGAACAATGATCTATGATTTTTTTTTAAAAAATTTACAGAATTGTAATTATTAATGATACCTTAAATGATTAAGGAGGATTTATACCAAAACTATAAAATATATGTAAGCTTGAATTACTTAATCAATCAAATCTTTTTATACATCCTCTTTAATGAATTATTTATGAGTAGTGAAAAATCTGAATTCTCTCAACCGTCTAGTCTTTCCTTTAAAGAACTTCAAGACCAAATTGAAGAATTTAAGAAGAAGAGAGATGATTTAAATAAAAAAACTAAAGATTTTATAAATGATTTACAGGAAATTGACAATCAAATTAAACGATATTTACAATTAGCAAAAAATGATTATAAAAATAAAAGAGATTATTGGAATAGCAAAGTTAAAAAGTTAAAAGAAAAAAAAATTGAATATATAAAGATTTCAGACAAGCTTACGGAAGAAAAAAAAAAATTACAGAAATCAACTAATCAGATAAAAATTAACTCAAAATTTGTTTCGATTAAGCAAATTGAAAGTAAAATAAGCAATATGGAAAGGAGAATTGAAACCGAAAACTTGAATATTTCTGAAGAGAATGCGATTGTTGATAAGATAAGAGAATTAGCAAAAATAAAGCAAGATTATTTAGCTGAGCAACAAAATTCTGATTTATTTAAGTTAGAAAGGAAAATACAGATTGTTAAAATTAATTTAAGTAAAATATACGAGCAACTTAATAAATGGTCTAATAAATCTCAGAAATATCACGCAAAAATGAATGAATGCTATCAATTAACAAAAGAATTAAAAAATAAAAAAAGACAGGAGGAAGAAAAATTGATTGAAAATAAAAAAAAGGCTGATACTTATCATGAACAATTCTTAAAGTTAATGAATTATAAACGGAATTTTTCAAGAAGTAAAAAATCCTATAAAAAAGGAAAAGGAGCTAAGAAATCTTATAAAACCCCTTCAAAGAAAGATATAGAACTTGAAAAGATTAAACAGGAAAAGCTAGCAACAGCATTAGAAAAACAAAAAGCTGGTAAAAAATTAGATTTATATGAAGCAAGACTGATTTTAGAGAAATCTAAAGGCTAAGCTAAAATAGCACATCTTATTTAGATCTTGAAAATCTTAACTTAATTGTTAATTATTTCAGAAACTTTTAAAGAAGTTGATCGATTTTAAGTTAAAACCTTCATTTTAATAGCATAAATATATTAAATCTTTTATTTTGAGATAAGATTTAAAAAAATTGGTGATTTATTATTAATTTAACAATTTCAAATTCTATTTAGAAGGTTGGATCAGAAGTGAAAAAGAAAGTTGAAGAAATTAGAAATTTATTACTAGAACATCATGATTGGTTCAAAAAGAGTATTCCCTTAATTGCTTCAGAGAATATTACAAGCCCAGCAGTAGATGAAGCTTGTAGTTGTGATTTTAGTCATCGATATGCTGAAGGATGGAGTGGGGAACGTGTATATGCTGGGTGTAAATATATAGACAAAATAGAAGATATTTGTATGGATTTAGCTAATAAATATTTTAAATCTATTCATGCAGATGTTCGTCCTGTTTCGGGGGTCGTTGCAAATTTAACTATGTATAATGCTTTTACATCAGATAATAATGGAAAGATGTGTTGTATGTCTATTGTTAGAGGAGGACATATTTCTCATGGTCCTAGGTTTGCAAAGAGTGGGAGAGAGATTTTTGGCACTGCTGGAACAACTAGGGGATTAAATGTTGAATATCTTGCTTTTGATAACGATGAGATGAATCTGGATATTGATGCTTCTGCAAAGATTATTAGAGAGTTCAAGCCAGAATTGGTTTTATTTGGAGGTTCAGTATTTCTATTCCCTCATCCAGTTCAAGAATTAGGTGATGTAGCCAAAGAAGTTGGAGCTTATGTAGGATATGATGCAGCCCACGTTGCAGGATTGATTGGATCAGGGTTCTTTCAAGATCCATTAAGGGAAGGAGCAGATGCCATGACAATGAGCACACATAAAACGCTTCCAGGACCTCAACATGGTGCTTTAGTGTCAAATAGAGAAGATTTAATTCCTACCCTAAGATCTTGTGCATTCCCTGCCCTTCTCTCTAATCATCACCTGCATAATGTAGCTGGATTAGCTATCGCATTGGCAGAGATGCTTGAATTTGGAAAAGAATACCATATGAATGTCATCAATAATGCAAAAACTCTTGGTCAAGCTTTATATGAGCGTGGAATAAATGTATTAATGGAACATAAGGGTTTTACAGAATCTCATCAAATTGTTGTAGATATTACAGATTTCCAGGAAAGAATTGGGCTAGGGGGAGATATAGAGAAAGTTTTGGAAGAGGCAAATATAATCCTTAATCGAAACCTTTTACCATATGACATTGCTCAGGGTAGACATTATCAAAATCCAGGTGGGTTGAGAATTGGAACTTCCGAAGTTACTAGACTTGGGATGGGAAAGAATGAGATGGAAGATATTGCTGAATTTATAAAAAAAATATTGATTGATAATAAGGATCCTAAAGAGGTTAAACAAGAAATTGCTGAATTCAGGCAGGATTTTCAGGAAGTAAAATATTGTTTCCAAAGTCCAAATATCGCATATGAATATTTCAAGTTTTATTGATTTATATTATTCTTCTTTTTTTAAGAATAGAAAAATTTATCTTAAATTACGTATTTGAAAATATATTCTTAAACTAATATTATCCTTTTGAGTTATTAAAACGATGAGCCCATTAAATCTTAATGTAATTGAACAGACACCACATGAATTAATATTTGTAATTGAAGGGATTTCCATTGAAATGGTTAATGCATTACGGCGAATTATATTAACAGAAATTCCAGTTATGGCAGTGGATGAGGTTATAATCCTTAAAAACGATAGCCCTCTTTATGATGAGATTCTAGCTCACAGAATTGGATTAATCCCTCTTAGCACAGACTTAGATGCATATAAACTTCCAAATTCCTGTGAATGCTCGGGTTATGGCTGTCCACTTTGCCAAGTCTCATTAACTTTAGAAATTACAAATACAACTAATACTCCAATAGATATTTATTCAGGAGATTTAAAGTCAAATGATCCTAAGATAATTCCTGTAGATCAAAATATTCCATTAGTAAAGATTGATAAAAACAACCAGGTGATTTTAGAAGCCTATGCTATATTAGGAATTGCAAGAGATCATGCTAAATGGCAAGCAGTTTCAAATGTCGCCTTCAGGTATTATCCTATTGTGGAATTCAATGAAAATGATTTAAAGGATGTAGAGCAAAAAAAATTAATTGTGAGAATGTGCCCTGAAAAACTTTTTGAGTTAACATCCAAAAATACATTGAAAATAAAGGAGGACTATTGGAAAACGTGTAATTTCTGTCAATCATGTGAGAAAAATTCTGATAAGAAAATCACAGTACGTCATAAAGAAAATTCATACATATTTTCAATAGAAAGTGACGGAATGCTACCTTTCAATATTATAATTAAGAAAAGTTTTGAGATATTTGACGAAAAAATTAATGAATTTATTACTAAATTAGAGGAACTTGAAATAGAATCTTAATCAATCAAAAATTTATTATAATATCCTAAATTTTACATCCCATATTTTACGAATTAATAAGAAAGTATTTACAAAAATGAGTCATAGAGTTACAGGTCCTTCAAATTATTACAACAGAAAACTAATCAGAGATTTAAGGAAGACTAAGAGACGAATTTGGAAAAAAATCTCAAAAAAGTTATCCGGTCCAAGAAGAAATCGTATAGAAGCAAATTTATATAGAATTAACAAAAAGACTAAGGAAAATGATGTGATCGTAGTCCCAGGAAAAGTTTTAGGAGTTGGAGATTTAAATCATAAAATAACAATTGCTTGCTTAGATTGTTCAAAGCCAGCACAGAAAAAAATTGAAAATTCAGGGAGTAAGATCGTATCTATCGAAGAATTATTGGAACAAAATCCTGAAGGGAAAGATGTTAAAGTATTTTATTAAAATTCAATTAAGAAGTGAATCGAAATGCAGGAATATTTATTGTTAGATGCTAAAGATAAAATATTAGGTCGCTTTTGCAGTCAGGTAGCAAAAAAAGTCTTGCTTGGAGAAAAAGTAGTGATTTTCAATGCTAAATACGCAATAGTTAGCGGAACTAAGAGTAATATTCATAATAAGTATTTGGACAAATTAAATATTAGTACTGCTACCAATCCTACTCGTGGTCCATTTTGGCCAAGAAAACCTGATACTTTCATGAGAAAAGTGATTAAAAAAATGTTACCTAGGAAGAAAATACGAGGAAAAGATGCTATTAAGAGAGTACACGTTTATGTTAGCGACATTCCAGAGCGCTTTCAAAAAAGATACCAAAAGTTAACTCCAATGGAGATACCTAATGCAGATAAGAGACGCCTTTCTTATTATAATAGATACATTACCTTAGAAAACTTATGTTCACGACTTGGATGGGAAAATAAAGAAGTAAAGGTTCAATAAACATGTCTGAAAAAACTAAAATTGTGCAATCCTCAGGAAAAAGGAAAACTGCTATAGCAAGAGCCGTATTAAGGTTTCCTGCTAAAGGCCAGATAAAAATCAATAATATACCATTAGAAGCTTATGAACCTGAAATTGCTAGATTAAGAATCCAAGAAGTTTTAGAAGTCATAGAGCATCCAAAGATAAAAAAATGTGATATTAGAGTTGAAGTAAAGGGTGGCGGAAAAATGGGTCAAACAGATGCAACACGAATAGCAATTGCGAAAGCTATTTATAAATTTATAAATACTAAAGCTATTGAAAAGGCTTTTAGAGAATATGATGAATCATTACTTTCTGGAGATTCTAGAAGAATTGAACCTAAACATTTTGGTGGTAAAAAAGCAAGAAAAAGAAGACAGAAATCATTTAGATAATAAACTTATTAATTTTCTATTTTTGCCCCTAATTTATTCAGATCCACAAGGAAATTGGGATAAGAATCCGCTACTATATTGATATTTTTGATTTGAGAACTAGACTCCGCATATAGTGACGCTATTATAAAAGCCATAGCAATTCTATGATCTTGTTCATGATTCATTATTGAACCTTTCAATTTTTCACAATGATAGACAGTTAATTTATGCCTTTCTTGTTTAACTTTAACTCCCATTTTCGTCAGTAATTCAGTAACTACAGAGATTCGGTCACTTTCTTTCATTTCAAGGTTGGTGCCATTATATAAAGTTGTTTTACCTTTCGCAAATGCTCCAACAACAGATAATATAGGAAATAAATCAGGATTATCTTGAATGTCTATGTCTATTCCTTTTAAAACAAATTTATTTCGATTCCCATAAATAATTATCTGATTTTCTTTTGGTTCAATTTTAATATTCGCCCCCATTTTACATAGTATTTCTATTATTTTTCTATCACCTTGTGGTTTTTCAAAATTTAAGCCATGGATAACTACTCTGGAATCTTCAGGTGCTAGGATTGTAGCAGCTATTATATTTGCTATGGAGGAAAAATCTCCAGGGATCTCAAATATTTGTGTTCTATAACTTTGAGGGCTATTAATATAATATCTTCCAACTTTTTCATGATTCAAGTCCTCTAAAACATTTATTCCAAACGAGTCTAAAACATATTTAGTAATTTCTATATAAGGATATGAGATAATAGGACTGATCACTTCAATTGTTATATATTCTTTATTTTCACAATTTAATATAGGGCATATCATTAATAGAGAAGTTATAAACTGTGAACTTATGTCTCCTGGTATCCTAATGATATTACAATTATTATTAACTCTCTTGATAGATAAGATGTTTTCTGATAATTTATATTTAGCACCTAATTCATTTAAGGATTCTAAAAGGGGACGAATAGGTCTTTCCTTTTTAAGGAAATCACCCGTAAATGAAAGGCCACCTTCAATTAAAAGCGATAAAACACTAAAAATTCTTATAGAAGTACCAGAGTTTTTACAATCTAACACGTCTTCACTCCTTTTAAGATTTTTTTCAATTCTCTTAACCATATAAGTATTATTTCCTACCTTTACGATTCTAGTTCCCAATTTTTTTAATATTTCAATAGTAATTCCTACATCTCCAACCGTCAAAGGATTTTTAATAATTGAAATCCCTTCAGCTAAACTAGCGGCTATAAATACACGATGTGAATAACTTTTAGAAGGGGGAGCAATTATCTCTCCATTTAGGGATTTAATCGGATTAATTTTTGTATTCATTTTTATGTTAACTAACACAATATTATTTGAATAAAAAATTAAGAAAATTAAGGATATAATATTAATTTAAACAATCTTTCTTAAAAGTGTTAATAATGGGAGATAATACGTTTGGTAATGTTTTAAAAGTGACTACTTTTGGAGAAAGCCATGGGGAAGTAATAGGAGTTATAGTTGATGGTATTCCAGCAGGTTTAGATTTTAATCTAAGTTCAATTCAAAAAGAATTAGACTTAAGGAAGCCTGGACTCTCCTATTTAACGTCATCCAGAAAAGAACCAGATAAGGCAATTGTATTGTCAGGAATTTTCAACAACAAAACAACTGGAGCCCCCGTATGTCTTATTATTGAAAATAAGGATAGAGATTCTTCACAATATGAAAAAATCAAAAATTTACTGAGACCATCTCAAACTGATTTTTCTTCCTTTAAAAAATTTGGCGGCTTCGCAGACTATAGAGGATCTGGACATTTTTCTGGAAGAGTTTCAGCTAGTTTCGTTATGGCGGGAGCATTAGCAAAACAAGTTTTAATGAGATATAATATAATGATATTCGCATACACAAAAGGAATAGGATCAATTGTAGATGAGATAAATTATGAGTTTAAGGATTATGAGAATCTTTTTAGAATCAGAGAGAGTTCACTTGTTAAAGCATTAAATACTGGTTTATCTAAAGATATGGTTGACGAAATCGAAAAAGTGAAAAATGAGGGAAATTCAGTGGGTGGATTAGTTAAATGTGTTGCCATCAATTTCCCACCTGGTATTGGAGGTCCAATTTTTAATAGCATTGAATCTAATCTTAGTAAAGCCATTTTTGCAATTCCTGCTATAAAGGGGATAGAATTTGGAGCAGGTTTTAACGCTGCTCAGATGAAAGGATCTGAGCATAATGATCCTTGGATTCTTCAAAATGGTAAGATCTTAACGGAAAAAAATGATTCGGGAGGTATAATAGGAGGTATTTCAATAGGCATGCCTATAGAATTTACAGTAGCAGTAAAACCCACTCCTTCAATTAAACTACCCCAAAAAACCATAAATATTAAAACAATGGAGGAAGAGATAATCCAAATAGAAGGAAGACATGATCCTTGTATTGTACCTCGTATTATTGTAGTCATTGAAGCAATGACTGCTATTGTTTTATTAGATTATTTATTAGTAGAAGGAAAGATACCTTCAATACTATAATTATAAATAGGTTTGAAATATATGGGAACCCCCATAACTGCTGTATTGATTGGAGCTGGTAGGCGAGGAGTCGAAATTTATGGAGATTATGCCCTAAAAAACAAAAACAAGTTAAAATTTGTGGCTGTTGCTGAACCTATAGAATCTAGGCGTAAAAAATTTGCCTTACTTCATGAGATTTCGAAGGAAAATTGTTATAAGTCCTGGAAGAGCTTATTAGAGAAAGATAAGCTTGCTGATGTGGCTTTTATTTGTACTCAGGATCAAATGCATACTCAACCTACTATAAAAGCTCTTGAGAAGGGATACGATATACTCTTAGAAAAGCCAATGGCTCATAAATTGGAGGATTGTGTCCAAATAGTTAAAAAAGTTGAAGAAACAGGTAGAATTTTAGGGATCGGGCATGTATTAAGATATACTGATTTTTTTTCTAAGATTTACAGATTAATTCGTGAAGGTTGCATAGGAGATATTGTTAATATAACACATAGAGAGAATATTATGTGGTACCATACAGCACATAGTTATGTGAGAGGGCCATGGGCAAGATCCGCAGATTCTTCACCTATGATCTTAGCTAAGTGTTGCCATGATTTAGATCTTCTCTATTGGCTTACTGATGATGTTCCAATAAAAATACAATCCTTTGGTAATTTGTTACATTTTAGACAAGAGAATGCACCCGAGGGAGCTCCAGAATATTGTTTAAATGGTTGCCCTGCAAAAAGTACTTGCTTATATTATGCTCCAAGGATATATATAGATGTCATTCCAATACTGCAGATTATGCTGAAAAGTAATAATAAGTTCCTAAAAATATTGGCAAAACTAAGAAAGAATCATGTAAAACTACTCACTTATTTATCAAAGTTTATAACTCCTTTAAAAAGATTGAGATACTGGAGGGATTTTCCGATCTATTACTTGTATGAAGATCAGAAAGAAGATTATTCCGATGAATCAAAAACTGAAATACTGAAAAATAGTCCTTATGGTCGCTGTGTATATCAGTGTAATAATGATGTTGTGGACCATCAAATTGTGAATATCGAATTTAAAAAGGGAGTAACTGCTAATTTGACAATGAATGGCTTCAGTGAACAAGAAGGACGCGTAATTAGGATAGATGGGACTCAAGCAACAATAATAGGAGAATTTCATGAGTCAGGAGAGTTAATCAAGCTATATGATTTTTTGTCTGGAAAGGAAAAAATTATTCATCAAAAAAAGTTAGCCCTAAAATCCGAAGAAAATAGTGGAGCTAATCCAAAATTAATTGATGATTTTATCAAATCACTCATAAAAAAGAAAAAAAGACAACCTTTAACTAATGCTCGCGCATCCTTAGAAAGTCATTTGATGGCTTTTGCTGCTGAAGAATCCCGTCTAAAAAATAAAGTGATTAATATGAAGGATTTTAGGGAGAAAGCAGAAAAAATATAGTTATAAGAAATTTCGTTACTTTTATTATTATCAAGAACATACATTATAATATATTCCTAGAAAATTTTCAAGAGATAAATCACATGGATAAAAAAATTGATACTTCTAAAGATTTTATGGCATTTTATAAGAAAAAAGGAGATTATTTAGTAGAGCTTTCTGAAAATCATTTTAAGAATAAAGAATATAAAAAGACCCTTGAGTTATTAAACCAAGCATATAATATGTATATAAAGGGTAATTGTATAGAAGAAGCTGAAGACACCAAGAAAAAGTTTCAGCAAATAAAGCAAACTTATTTTAAAAGCGAATAATTATTTAGTATTTAATTTTTTCTTCAAGTTATTAGTTATGTGTAAAATATGGGGCCCATTCCAAAATACTTTTTTGCAATCTAAAGAAGTACATTGATAGAATTCATCATAACTCCTATAAGTTTCTGTTAAGACAAATTCTTTTATTGAATTTTTATCACTAACTTTTTGTAATTGAGAATTACATTTAGAGCATCTGGCTTTATTTAAGTCAAATTCATAATGTAAATCTAACTTTTTTTTAAGTTGATTTAGGTAATTATAAATACCTTCTCCTTCTACATACACACTTTTGTATTTTGTTTTATGATAAAAATGATGATCTTTAGTGATGATAATGCGATTATTCTCTTCAGCGTATTTTTTTAGATGTTCATCGGGAACAGGATCAATTTTGAAATGATTTTCTAAATCATTTGCGTAAATTGTATCATACCCAAAAATTCTTAAAAAGCGGGCTAATTTACCCAGCATAGCGTCTACTAAGAATTTATAATCACAATTCTTTTCATCGGAAAATTTCATATCTATAAAAAATATATAAATATCATCTAATAAATAATATAAATGAAATTTTTATAAATACAAATTACTCTTTGTGATTTATTTGGATGTTCAAGAATTAATGAAAAAAGCTACAATATTTCATGGCCATATATGTCCTGGTGTAGCTCTTGGTGTATTAGTCGCAAAATACAGTTTAGACAATGATTTTAAACCTTCTGCGGACGAGGAGTTAGTAGCAGTTGTAGAAAATGATAATTGTAGTGTAGATGCTATTCAGGCATTATTAGGGACAACATATGGAAAGGGAAATTTAATACACTTAGATTATGGAAAGAATAATTACACTATATATAATCGTAAATCAAAAACAGCAATCAGATTAGCATTAAAAAGCTCTATTTTTGAAAATAAGAAAATATCTCGTGATGAGAAAATAAAGAAATTATTGTCATCTCGTCCCGAAGAAGTATTTAATATAAGCGAAGTAGAATTTAACCCTCCTGGAAAAGCTCAAATAGAAGAATCCGATCCTTGCGAAGTTTGTAATGAACTAACAATGAGTTCTCGTCTAATTGATTATCAAGGATCGAAAATGTGTATACCCTGCTATAAATCAATGAAAAGGTAATTTTTTTTATTTCATGAGTTAATTATATGATTTAGAATGAATAGATTAACTAAAAAAACCTTACAGGGAGCGGGTCCTTTTTATTTTCAAGGTAATTCTATAGGGATATTAATGATTCCTGGTGGTGGTGGTGGAACATGTGCAGATCTGAAATATATTGCTGAAGATATTTATAGGTATAATGGCTGTACAATTAAAATTCCGCTACTTCCTGGATTTGGTACTTCTCCCCAAGATTTAAAGAATACTCCAATTGAAGCTTGGAAAATTGCGTTGAATGAGGAAATAAAATTGCTTAATTCAAAGTGTGATAAGCTAATTATTGGAGGTCATTCTATGGGGGGTGTCCTATCATTAATTTTAGCCAGTAAACATAATTTGAATGGTGTTTTTACAATAAGTGCTCCAGTAGGTATTAAACCCTTTTTAGCAAAGTTAGTACCATTTATTAAATTGTTTATAAGATATCACCATATTCCCATTGAAAAATTTAAAAAAGAGACAAATGGAAAATGGGTTGGTTATGATAAGATACCACTAAACCAAGCAACTAAAATGAAGAAACTTATTAAAGAAATGAAAAAAAACTTGCCTATTATAAGATGTCCGGCATTATTACTTCAAGGACGCTTAGATTCAACTATAATAACTGAAAGTATGAATTATATTTTTGAAAATATTGGTTCAAATCTGAAGAGAAGAATATGGTTAGAAAATAATGATCATTCAATTCTTGAAAGTCCAGATCATAAATTAATTGTTTCTGAAATAATAAATTTTATCAGAGATATTTGAAATTAGATCAAATTAAAAAACTTTCAAAAATTAAAGGAAATAGTTCAATATAAATAATAAATGTGAAAAAAAAATATTTCTTTAATTAAATAGTATCAACAGACACCAAAAAAATTTTATTTTAACATGATGAAATGAGTGTTTTATGATTAAAAATGTAGATAAAAATCATACTCTTTTAATAAAAGGTCCTGCAAGAATTAATCTCCTTGAAGGAAAAGTTGAAGTTTTTGGCAAAATTTTTTCACATTCAAAATCTGGTGCAGAAACTACTTTAATTGTACCAAGCGCTTCAAAATATCCAATCTATACGTTAGAACCTTCTAAATTTGAAATTTATACTGCAAATGAAGATAATATCGATGTTATAGAAGAAAATACAATTAGTAAGGAATGGTTCAGCGTAAAAGATGATGTTATTAATGAAATTAAAAAGAATCAAACAGGTAAACCTCTTAAAGTAATGGTTTTAGGAATAAGTAGCGGTAAAACAACCTTAATAAAGTACCTTGCTAATAATTTGCTTAAAGAGGGATTAATCGGTGGATATCTTGATTCTGATTTGGGGCAACAGATTATTTATTTGCCAACAACTTTAAATATAGGCAAAATTAAGGACTATATCATATCAAGCGCAGATATTGATACAGAAGAAACGGTTTTTATTGGTAGTACCTTTCCGAAATCTAACTTTAAATTTATTGTATCTCATTCATGCAAATCTTTAATTGACAATTATATTAAGAGACATAAAGATTCAAACTTCATTCTTATTGACAGTGACGGTTGGATTAAAACAGAAGCAGGTATTATATATAAAAACTTCTTTATTGATACCATAAACCCTGATATCCTAATAATTTTTCATGATGATAGCATTGAAGAGTTAAAGGAAATTGAAAAAAACGCCTCGAAATCAAAAAGTAGGAAAATATTTTTCTTAAGGGAAGTTAATAAATATTTTTACGAAAAAGATAAAGAAGAAAGAAGATTTTTAAGGCAAAGTCAGTTTGCTAAGATTCTAGAAGATTTTAGAAAAATTTCTATCCCTTTAAATGATATTAAATTCGTAAAAAACGATTATGATAAGGAAACTAATAAAATTGTTGAAATAGAAATAAATCTGAAAGATTTAATAAACTTACCTTACCATTATGTGATTATATCTTTGATGACTAAGAATTCGAAGCTTATTAAAATCGGGTTGTTGTTTGTAATTAATTTAGAGAAGGATTATATCCTTTTATTTTCGGATTTAAATTTCAAAGAACAAACCCAAATTAAAAAGATCTTACTTGGCAGTTTAAGATTATCAACGAAGGGAAACCATCAAGGATATTTGTATTTATGATAATATTTTTAAGGTAGATTTTCAGATTTATTTTTTAAAGACTATATACTCACATGAATTTTATTTATGAGGGAACACTTTGGGTGAGAATTTAACAGCAAAATTTTTAAATTTGATGTCAAAAAACATTTCTGAATCAGATTTGGAGTTAATTGAGTTAGGAAAATCATTAGGGTTAGATTTGGTTTCATTTGCAAATCTAAGAGCTTCTCAGGATGATGATTTTGTTGATCAGGTTAGAGAAGTAGCATTAAAGAGAATGCGGAAAGATAATGATAATTACCTAAAACATACTGACTATTTCTATGCTGGAAGTATAGATTTTATGGTTTCACAAGAACGTGATGGAAATAGATTTTTCTTATTAGAGACCAATGGTGGTTCACATCGAGGTACTTCTATTCTTTCAAAGAAACAACAAACCATCCTCTATAACGGATATCTCAAAGCGATTTATCAAGCATTCAGTAATAACAAAAAAGAAGATAAAAAAGTATTGATTTTAGTAGGATTTCCCGAAAATGACGGTCTGATACATGAAAAAGTTATTATGATTGAATATTTAAGAAAAAAATTAAAGATGGAAAAACACTCTGTTAAAATATTTAATATTGATAATTTTGATAAAGAATTTAAAGCAGAATTTATCTTTGTGATTGCAGATTATAAACAATTATCTTTTTCTATTTCATTTTCTAACAATTGGATTGTGTTTAATGGAGAAAAGGTTAATGTATTAATAGGCGACGGAATTGCAAGACGCTTAAGTTCCAAAAATTTTATTGACATAATAAAAAGAGATTTTAGAATTTTAAACACTATTATAATTAACCCCATTTTTATGATTACAGATGATAAATCACTAACTTATTTATCGAGTTATTTTAGTAAAGAGGAGCTGGAAAAATATAAATTAAAGTATTTGTTATTTACTAAAGCTTACTCTGAAAAAGAGCTTATAAAAAAAGTTGAAAAATTTAAAAATAAATTTAAAAGGACAGTTATTATTAAACCTAGTGGTGGATCAGGAGGAGCTGGTGTCATGCCAATATTAAAAGATGAGGATTCTTCTAATATTAGAAAAATAATAGAAGAAAGTAAAAGAGAATTTTATACTAAATTCGACTTCTCTCGTGATCCATTTCCATACACATTACAAGAGAAAGCTAACTTTTCATTGATAAATTGGAAAGGAGAACAACATACGTTTGACATTCGAATATATTTGGCTCAATGCGATAGTATAGTTGTTCCTATTGGTGGATTAGCTCGAATATCAAGAAATTATTTTGTAAATGGATTGAATAAGGAAGAGTTTGTAGTCAATCTTTCTGGTTATAATGGTCAAATAGAAGTCGAAAGAGGAATAGGATTTTCAAAGTTAAGTTGTGATATTTTAAATTTGTCATTTGAAGATTTCGTAAATTTGTTTTGTATTGGTTGTGTTTTATTTAAGAATATTGTACAAAATTATAAAAAAATTGTAAATTACTCCAAATGGGATGAAATTTTAGTTTAATTCAGAAATTTTCGTCTTTAATTGTTTTTCTGACTTCTGATTTCCCATCAAACACTCTAAGTGGTAAAAGAACATTTTTTGTCCGCTAAACTTTCCATTTATAGCATTTCCTAAAGTAATTTGAAATGAATTTTTCAATTCTTTGACTAAGATTTCTTTGCTACATAAATTACAGATTATCATCTAACCAAAACTTAGTTTTATCCTATTATTAAATATAATTTATTTAAAGGACACTTATGGTTATGCTTACGGAGTGTTAAAAAATTTCAAAGAGGCACTTATTAAAATCAGTTCATTTTTCTTATTAGAATGTCCCCCTTTTTTAAGAATTAATTTATTTTCTTCTCTGAGGTTCAATAGATTACTAATTTCCTCAAAGTTTCTAAACTTTATTATTTTATCATTCCTACAATGAATCAATAAAACTCTGTTCGATAGTTTATCCCACTCTTCATTAGGAAGAGAATGTTTTAATTTATTAATAACGAAAAATGGAGAAAGTAATTCATTTTCATTTTTACTCACGAAAAGTTTGACACCTTTAAAAAAGTACCGAATTAAAACAATCGGATTAAATTTGGGTAAGTTTTTCTTATAATTTGATATAGAGGATACTGCCACTATTTTTTCTATGTTATTATCTGGAAAACCTCCACATAAAACTGTAAGAGCTCCTATACTAAAACCAACAGAAAAGATTTTTTTATTTTTCAAATCCTCATTATTTTTAACCCAGTTGATAACTTCTTTAAAATCTTTAACTCGTTTTAAAAACTGGTTCCTTCTTCCAGCTTTTTTTGATTCACCAGTTCCTCGAGAATCATATGCTAATATAGTAAAGCCTTGAAGGATTAACGGGATGTAATAGAACTGGAGTGTTTCTTTAGTATCAGAAAAACCATGACATATAACAATTATTGTATCTCTCGAAACAATGGTATTTTCTTTGTTCGGAGTTATTAACAGGGCTATAATTCGTTTAGATTTTTTCCTTTTCTGTTCTTTTAATTCGATTCTTACTTTCTTTAAGTTTAATTCTTCCGAATGAATTTTAGTCCACCTATCAAACCAGATGTCTTTAAAACTAAAATAAATTTCAAAGGGGGTATAAATAATTAAAAAAGTAGTAGATGATAAGATAAAGCATGGCCAGAAAGGATTATTAAAAACATTTTGATTTATATTCCAAATGAGAGTACTAATAATAACCCCAAAATATACTACTAAAATCCTTTTTTGGTTTTTAGATAACAAAGATTAATCCTCATTATGATCTATATGATTAAAAAAATAAAAGGTAAAAAATAAAATATAGCAGAAATAAATCATTTTTTTATTTTTTTGCTTTATCAGGAGGACATCCAAAATCATCGCGCACTTTACAGGTTCGTTTGCTAGAGCTTCCAGAACAGGGATCGCAATTAACCTTCCTTAACATTGCTTCTACTTCATTTACTTCATAGCCAAATTCTTCATCTTCAGTTTCATCAGCTAGCATCTCATCGTCAATTTGAGATAAATCATAATCGAGATCTTCCTCTAAATTATCTTGTTCATCATATAAATCGATTATTTCATCCCCTTCATTGTCTACTTTTCCATCGGGAACATCATCTGTGTCAGGTTCTTCAAGAACTTTCTTTTTCTTTGCCATTGATTTCACTTCAAATCTTTTTTTTTGTATTTGATTTTTAATGAAATTATAAATAAAAATTTGATATTATAGAATTTAGGTTTTTTCATTTTTTTCTTATAATTTAAACTGAAAGCAGTTTACTAAATTGCTCAAACTGCTTTTTAATGCAGTTGTTATTATTTGAATCAATATATGCATAATAAATTGAATTAAAAATTGAACTTAATTCACTTTTCGTGTAAACCCTATA
>JBHLLO010000009.1:2448-71624 GCA_048885535.1 Candidatus Hermodarchaeota archaeon | reverse complement strand
TCCTATACTAATGATCAAACAACTGCTGACATCGCACGTTCTGGTGATGCTTCCAAGATGATACGAGGAAGAGCTGCTGCTTCAAACATGATTCCTACATCGACAGGAGCTGCTAAGGCAATAGGATTAGTATTTCCTGATCTCAAGGGAAAATTAGATGGTATTGCCATGAGAGTTCCTACATTAGATGGTAGTGTAGTTGATTTAAAAGCCATTGTAGAAAGGAAATGCAGTGCCGAAGAAGTTAATGCAAAAATGAAAGAGGCTTCTGAAACTACCTTAAAAGGAATTCTAGATTACGTTGATGACCCAATAGTAAGTTCAGATATAATTGGAAATTCTCACAGCTCAGTATTTAATAGTCTTTGGACTAAAGTTATTGAAGATGAAGTGTTCGTTCTTAGTTGGTATGATAATGAATGGGCCTTCTCTATAAGGATGGGAGAGCTAATTCTACGGCGTTTATAAGCGAATTATTAAAATTTTATTTTTTTTGTTTTTTATCTTTTTACATGCTTTATTTAATAAAATTGCTCTAATAGTTGTTTAATAATCACCCCTAAAATACATTTACTTTATTTGAAGGTAATTTTACTAAATTTGTTCTCTATTTATCTTTTAAAGCATATCTTGACTAAATATCTTAGCTCTCAAAATTAAACCAAAGAATAATCATGTATAATTCAATGAAAAATTATAAGGATCAAATTTATACGGGTATGAAAGTAGGAGGAACTCATTGTTGGAACTATAATAACGGAAAATGGGAAGAAACTAAGGTTGCTCCAGATCAATGGAAAATGAAATTCAACTGTGTTAAAAGACGAATGAATTCTGCTCCAAATAACACAGGAGCCAAGATTGGAACTCAGTTTCATTGGTATATAATAGCAGATCAAATTGCCACTAAATTAGATGCAAATTCCTATATGACTGATATGAAAGGAATGAAGTTTAAGATAGGCCATAAACGTCCTCATTGGAAAACATTTAGTTATAATTATCCTGAGCAATCATCATACAAAGAAAGAATTATTAGAATTTTGCAAAATATAATTGATGATTTAAAAAAAAGTTGTTAAATTCTAAAGCGTTTTTTCTTTTTCGATTTTTTTCCAAAAATCTTCATCTTCTTTTCTCATTTCTTCAGTGTATTGTTTTTCAAACTTAATTCTTCTAATATTTCTAATTAAGATAAGTATTAAACAAAATATTACGACGTAATCGAATACTTGAAGCCAAACCACCATTACGTCCCATGAATATTCGATCTCTAAAGACGAAAGCATAATAATTATACTTAATTCAAAATTGATTACTTCTTCTTGCTCGACTGCTCCAACTAAAAATCTCACTGTGGCTGTTCCTTCACATTTTATTTCATTCTCTCTCTCACAGTGTAAACTATTATGCACTCTTCGAAGTTCAATTCTGGGAGGATCAAAAGAGTTTGTATAATAAGCTATTGTTTGGGTATTTCTATAAATATTATAAGTAATAGAGATAATTCCAATAGCATCAACAGAACCACTTGAAATTGTATTAAAGTTAATTGTTCCTGTATATCTATCATCATCGGTTATGAGTAAATCAAAATCAACATTTAGTCCTCCAGTTCCGCCAACTAGATCATTATTAAAATTGTTATTAATATTATAGTGCCCAATACCAAATATTAACCTAAAATTGTATATAACAGGTAATAATAAAATGAAAGAAACTAATAATACACTAATTATTATTAACTGGTTCTTATTTTTCTTATCTATCTTAAATCCTACTCCGATGACTATTAAATCTATTTTTAATAAATTATGAAAACTTATAAAAATTACTTCGAAAAACCTCTTAAAGAAAAAGCTATTATTTTCCAAAATTTAAATGATAAACAAAGAAATTGCCAAATGCTTCAATAAACTTTAATCCCGCCTTTTTTGCCCACTTTTTTTCAGTTCTTCTTAATGGATAGTCGGGATCAATGAATAATTCACTAAATGATATTATACCATTTGGTTTTAAAATTCTTTTAAATTCTTGAAGTGTTTCAATAGGTTTAGGTATTTCTGGAAGGCATGCTATGGCGAAAATTCGATCTACTGAGTTGTCTTCAAATGAAAGATTATAAACATCATCAACTTTTGGGATGATATTTGGAATTTTTTCATCTTCAATTCGCTTTTTTAAACGAGTAATAACAGATTCTTGGATATCAATAGCATAAACAGTTCCATTAGGCATTACTTTTTCTGCTACAACTTTAGTATAGCTTCCCTTTCCTGGTCCTATTTCAATAACAGTCATTCCTGGTTTGAGATTCATTCTCTCAGCAATTTTTTCTGGTTTTTGTAAAAATCTTCTTCTAATAGGGTTATCTATTAGCGGTGTTAGGAATGAAGGAATTGGGAATTTGAATAATTTTCTAATAATCCTTGATAAAACAAACACCCAAAAAAGAACACATAGAAAAATTATCAAGAGAATAAAGAGAATATTTTGGATCGTAATTAACCAATTTAGCATAATAGAATCAAAATTAGAAATTATTACTTTATAACATTATAACTAAGACATTAATGGTTTTTAATTTATTTTATTAGGAATAATTTTTTATACTGTTAAATTTTAGATAACTCATGGATTTAAGCTCAAGTAAACCGATTGAGTTAACTGATAAATACTTATTTGATAAGTATTTTAGTATATATAAACCTGAAATCTCAGAATTTACCTTTACTAATCTTTATATGTGGAGGAATTATTATAATTTCTTATTTTTTGAATATAAAAATCATTTAATCTTATTTTCTGATGATTATCTAATAAACAGAAAGAAGCCGATTCGAGAAATCTCTAAAAATTATATATATTTTTTTCCTCCAATAGGTCCTTCTCCAGATCAAATCATCCTTGATTTATTTGAAAACTTTAGAAATATAGAAGTTCATAGAGTTCCTGAAGATATTTGTAGAAATCTAATCAAAAATGAAAAATTTAATAATCTAAATCTAGGCTGTCTTGAGGATCAAAATAACTGGGACTACGTGTATAATAAAGATGAAATTCTAAATTTAGCTGGAAACAAATATCGCCAAAATAGAAGATGGCTACAAAAGTTTTTAGATAATTATGATTATGATTTCCAATTAATAACAGGGAATCTTATTGAAAAATGTAAGGAACTCCAATTAGAATGGTGTATTATGAAGGCTTGCACTGAAGATGAAAGTTTAGAAGCAGAACAAAAAGCTATCTATGATGCATTAAATAACTTTGAAGATCTGGCTTATAGTGGAGGACTATTGTGTGTGGAAGATAATTGTGTTGCTTACACATTTGGTGAAATGTTAAACGATAAGACTTTATTAATACATATTGAGAAAGCACATATGGAATACGATGGAGCCTATCAAGCAATCAATAATTTCTTCCTAAAAAGTTGTTGTGTAAATGCTATATATGTAAATAGAGAACAAGATTTGGGGATAGAGGGATTAAGAAGAGCTAAAGAATCCTATAAGCCTATTAGAATGATTAAAAAAAGTATAATTTATCCTAAAGTAGAATGATTAAATAATGGATTTATGAAGATTTATATACTCTTATTACTTGACAATTCTAGTTAGTAAGTATTAATAAGTCATAATTATCTTATAATACTATAAAAATGAAATTAATATGAAAGACTATGTCTGACGATATAAGTAAGGATAATCGAAAAGAGGAAATGCCAGTTGGCAGGTTATATGGAAAAACAACCACATATGAAGTTACAATGCAGGTTCAAGATCCATCAGTTTTGAAAAGCACATATCTTGTGATTTATGGAGAAAAAGATAAAGAAGGTAACCGACCTCATTACGTTCTTAGTATTGCGGATATGTGGAGTGATGAAAGTGGAATGCTTGCAAACCTAATTGTGTTAGGAATTAGACCAAAAAGACCTTTTGAGGTTGGTGCTGAAGTATATAAGGCAAAAAAGGAGCAAATTACAAAATTGCTTGGTATTTATAATCCTCCTGAAGAATCAGTCTCACTTGGTAAATTACTTGGTTATGAGTTTGATGTTAATCTTTTAGTAAAAAATTTTGGGAGGATATTTATTACGGGAAAGTCAGGAAGTGGAAAATCATATACTATGGGTGTGCTATGTGAAGAATTTATGGATAAAGGAATACCGGTCGTTATTTTAGACCGTCACGGGGAATATGGTTCTTTAAAAGTAGCTGCTACAAATGAAGGGATGAAAGGAGAGAAAGCAGAAAGCGAATATGTTGATAAAATTATAGAATTTTCTGATTTGAAAATTAATAAAGGGGGAGATATTGATGTAGAGTATCTTTTTTCTTTAGATGCAACCGATCTCGTTGCTCCAAACTTATGCACTATTGTTAACATGAGAGGCATGGATTTAACTGTGCAGGAAATGATTGCTGGAAAACTACTTAAAAAACTATACCAAGCAAGTACATCAAGAAGAATACCTCCTTTCTACTTGTTCTTAGATGAGGCTCACCTTTTTGCTGGTAAAAAGAGGACTGAAACATGTGAAACTGTGAAACTTTTCTCCCAAGAAGGGCGTAAATTTGGTGCAAATTTGGTAATAGGAACGCAAAGACCCCAACTTCTTGATACAACCATTAGAGCCCAAGCAGGCTCATGGATCGTTCATAATCTTACAGATGTACGGGATATAGACGTAACAATTTCGAGTGCTGAGGATTTAAGTAAAGATAATAGAAAAGATATCTCAGGATTAGATAAAGGCCAATCAATAATCTGTGGAGAAGCTGTTAAAGGGATCCCATTATATGTAAAAATAAGAAAACGACGTACTGAGCACGGTGGAATTGGTTTTAATCCTTTAGATTTTCTGCCAAAACAAACAGTGGAGGAAATGCAAATAAGGCGTCAGAGAATACTTGGAGGAAAAAGTGCAAATGAATTAGAGACAGGTAAAGCTATTTTTGAAGAAATTACAGCACCAAAAACATCTGCTGAATATCTAGATGAAATTGCAGCATTGAAGATCAAAATCAAGGAGTTAGAAGAAGAAGTTGAGATGCTAAAAGATAAATTAGTTGGGTTAGAAGCAGGTGAAGCACCGGGAGTTCCATTAACAGCGGAAGACGTAGATGATAGAATTTTAGATTTACAAACTGAGTTAAAAGTTTGGCAAGAAAAATATAACTTTATTAAAGAAAAAATTGAAGACCCTAGTTCATTTCCTCAAACTGGAGAAGAGAGCAGTGAGGTAATTATTGATCTACAAGAGAAATCTATTGAATTAGAGGCTCAACTTGAAAAATATAAATCCAAATATGCAGATGCGATTGTATTAGCTGAAAAAGCGATTAATGAGCTCAAAAAAAGAAGTAAATAATTTTTGTATATTTTTAAAACTCCTTTTCTCTCTTTCTAGAAGTCAATCCACAATTTTGGTTAATTTTATTTTAGATTGGTCAAACTTATACATATCAATTAGGATTTTTAAATATAAGTGGTTTTAAATTGAACTTAGAAAATATTAAAAGCCTTCAAATGGAGCTTTCCTCCCTATTTGGTGTTTCTGGATTTGAGAATGAAGTAAGTGATTATATTTTAAACAAAGTTGAAAATGAAGACTTAGCGGATAAAGTTTGGAAGGATCCTCTTGGAAATGTACTTGCAATTAAGGAAGGGGAAGAAAACAAGAATAGAATTTTATTTGATGCTCATATTGATGAAATTGGATTTATGATTTCTCACATTGAAAAATCTGGTTTTTTAAGATTTGTTTTGGTTGGTAATTGGGACATAAGAATATTATTAGGGCAAGCCGTAATTTTAAAATCAAAATCTGGTAAACTTCTTCATGGGATAATTGGATCGAAACCACCTCACCTTACTTCACCGAATGAAAGAAAGAGATTGACTGAACTTACTAATATGTATATCGATGTTGGAATGAATTCTTATGATGATGTAATGAATAATGGCTTAGAAATTGGCTCAGTTGGAACCTTATATGACCCTTTTGTAGAATTTCCTAATAATATGGTTCGTGGGAAAGCATTCGATGATCGGACGGGATGTAATGTTCTTCTGCAATTAATGATGGAATTAAAACAAAAACCAACATTTGATGACACATTTCTTTTTAATTTCGCTGTGCAAGAAGAATTTGGGAGAATTGGAGCAGTAACCGGCGCTTTTAAGTTAAAACCGACCATGGCTCTTGCTATAGAAAATACGACAGCAGGAGATGTTCCAGATATAAAGGAATCAAAAATCCCTGTATATATTGGGAAAGGTCCTGCAATTACCATGGCAGATAAATCTATAATTTGCTCTCCTTATCTAAATAAAAGACTTATAGAAAATGCAAAATTTGAGAAAATCCCATTCCAAATTAAAAAACCTATGTATGGATTGACTGACGCTGGAAAAATTCAGCTTACACGTGAGGGAGTGCCTAGTACTGTAGTGTCAGTTCCCTGTCGTTATATCCATTCTCCCACTTCACTTCTAAAATTAGACGATATCTTAAATACAATTCGACTATTAGAAGCTTTTATAAAAAATTCTGCCAAAATTTAGTCGATCATTCTATTTTTCAAGATAAGAAAAAATAAATAAAAAAAGAAAAAATTAAAATAAATATTATTTTTTACCTATGGGGAGAATAGTTCTAGCATAGGTTTCATTTAAGATTTCAGCAATTGCCAAATAAATTGCGCTTGAACCACATAAAATTCCTTCAAATCCTGCAATTGTAATTATCAAAGGTATGTTAACAAAGTTACCAATTGCCAAAAGGAAAAATAAGATTGCTAAAGTTAAGAAGACCACTTGTAGTGCTCTATTTTTATTCAATGTTCCAAAAAACATAAGTAGAGTAAATATACCCCACAACAAAAGGTAAGACCCCAGTTCCATGGATCCAGATGCGCTTGGCCATAGCCCCGTATTTGGTAAAATATTTAAGAATACTAATGTTAACCAAAATAATCCGTATGATGTAAAAGCAGTCGTACCGAAACTATTACCCTTCTTATATTCCATAATTCCTGCAATAATTTGAGCAATTCCTCCATAAAATATACCCATACTTAATATCATTGGACCTAAAATGTATAATCCTGCATTATGAAGATTTAGTAAAACTGTTGTTATACCAAATCCCATGAGACCAAGAGGTGCTGGATTTGCTAATTCATCACTCATTTTAACCACGCAATTAAGATTTTTCGATATTATGATCCTATTATTTAATTTAAACGGAGGATCCTTATTTTTTTAAAAATTATTACCAAGTTAAAAAGATTATATTAATCTTTTATAAAAATTGAATATAAGTAAAAATTAAAAAAAGTAGTGCTTGTCAGAGTGAACTAACCTTATATTAATAAATTAAAAATTCTATTAATTTTAAAGTTCAATAAATCTAAAACTGACAATTGTGAAAATGAATCTTTTAACATTACACTATTTTTTTAAATAGGATTAAGTTGAAATAGTAATTATGTTTCAACTTAAGCTTTCTAAAAAAAAAATTACATTAATTTGCAGCTTTCTAGGGATATTTATAGTAGGCACTGTCTTTATTTTTATAACCCCCTTCAGTGTTAAAGCTACTTATGGGCTTACGACTACCACTGATGATGGTGTTACAATCTCGTTCAACGTTTTCGAGCCTCAGGGTGGTGGACCAAACAAACCAGCTTTTATAATTGGGCATGGTGTCATGGCAAATAAAGAAATACTAAAAGGGTATGCAATAGAATTAGCAGCTACAGGATTTATCGCAATTCCATTCGACTTTAGAGGTCATGGTCAAAGCTCATCAGGGAATGCAGCTTCAATGTTTAAGGATATAGTAGCAATTAAAGAATATTTGAATTCTAGAGGTGATGTCAATATGAGCTCTCTAGGATATATTGGCTATAGTATGGGGGGATTAGGTCAAAGTCTAATTAATAATGATACATCATTTACATGCTTCATTGGGATAGGAACAGGATTATATAATAGTACTAATCTTAGATTAGGTAATTCAACAAATCCATTAAATATCCTTATGATTCAGGCTATATTCGACGAAGCAATCGAACTACATGAGCTAAAGGACAGTATGGAAACTAGATTAAATATTCCTGCTGAAAATATAGATACAAATAAGATATATGGTTCATTTCAACAAGGTAATGCGACAATGATTTATTTAGACGATGATAGCAACCATCTAACAGTAGCGTGGGATGATGATTTTATACGAGAAGCTCGTGATTGGGCTATTAATTCTTTTAATATTAATGTGATTGATGAAAACTTCTATGCTAATATTAGGGCCATAATATTATTAATACAAGTCATAGGGGGAATGGGATTCTTCTTTTTAATAAGTGAGCCCCTTTCAAGATTAATAATTCAGTCTAAAGAGGAGAGAAAAAGAGAATTAGATATAGAATTTTATAAAATCGACTCAAAAGACCTTACAGCTAAAAACTTATCAATTAAAGCCTTCGATTATTCATTAATGTTTGGTGTTCCAGGGATTATTATCTTTATACCACTTTTATTAATATTACCTTTAGCTGTGGCGGGATTTGCATTGGCTCTATTATTCGGTCAAACTTTTGGATTTATTATTCTATTATGGAGAATTGGGAAAAAGGTGAATGTATCTCTAATATCGATGTTTAAAAACTTATTTAAGGGAATAAAGAAGTTTTTACGACACTTAACATTAGGAACAGTTTTAGCAGCTATACTTTACATAATATCATACTTATCTGTAGGGCTAAACTACTTCGCAATAGTACCTTCAATTACAAAAATCTGGACCGTACCTTTCTATTTCATTATTATGTTTTTTATAAACATAATTTATTCTCTTTTAATGCAAGTGATAATTCAAAATAAATATAGCGATACACTCAAGAACACATTGAAGGTATTTGTTTTAGGACTTTTCTTACCAGCCTCCTACTATTTCATATATCTATTAATCTTGGGGTTCATTATGAGGAGTTTCTTTTTCCTCGGAACCTTCTTTCCTATAGCTTTAATTCTTTTTATGGTTAATTCATCTTCATCTATAATTGTATATAAAAAATCAGGGAACATTATTGCAGGGGCAGTAATTAATGCGATTCTAGTGGCATTTATAATTGTGACTATTTCTCCGTCGTTTGTGGGATTATCATTCTTTCTATAAAATATAAAAGAAATTTTTTTTTAATTTTTATCTTCAAAATTTAATAAGTAGCAGAGATTAAAATCTTATATATCATAGTGTATATATTAATCAAAATAGAGAAAGATTAGTAATTAAATAAAAATGTTCAGATCGTTATGAGCTCAGCTAGAGGTTTTCTTTGGAGTTTTGTATTTCTATTAACCGCTGGGATTTATGGTTCGATTCCTACATATTTAATGGTTGAATATTGGCAGTGGTTGAATTCATTCACGATAGATGGAACACCTGTGTATACAATTCCTTTATTCTTATTATTTCTATGGATAATCTCTTTAGTAGTTACATTGATTTATCTTGTCGCAATGATTAGAGCAATTGTCCAAAGAAAGAATGAAGATTTAGGAATCCCTCGAGGAGTGAAAGGATTTGGTCTTATATCTTCAATAATAGTGATTGCCTTTATGGTTGTATGGTATATCCTATTCCAACAGATCGCTTTTTTCTCTATGATTTCCCCCTTGTGACCTAACTTTTTTCTACAATCCATTATTTTACACAATTGTAAAATTTTAATATAAACCTTTTTTTCATTAATTGAAAAAAGAAATCATGAGATATGCTTTATGTTAATAATTTAAGAGCAGTGAACACAATCAGAGGATTCTTTACTAAAAACCTAAATAAGAACTGTAATACAAATGGATTCTTTATTAATTTTATAACCATCTTTTTTGGAAAATCCATATCCCCATATAAAGTAATTAATTTTTCTATATGATGTGTCTTGATGACCTGAAAAAAAGTTTCAAAATCTTTATTGGAAAATCTCATTAAAATTAGACGAATTAAGAAATGTATTTTTAATTCTCTTCCAATAGCTTTTTTACAAAGCATTTCATAGCTTTTTTTTAAAAATCTTTTTGAAAAGTCATTCTTTTTAAAGCATGACCTAATGCAATTAGAAGCTACTTTTGCAGCCTTTAAAAGCATAATTATACCCCCTCCAGTAGTAGCTTTAACTTGACCGGCAGCATCTCCAAGTAATAATATATTATCAAAAGCTAATTTATTCATTGTACCAAAGGGTATCAGTCCTCCTTGTTGGTCAATTTTATGTTCATATTTTATTCCTAATTTCTTTAAAAACAACTTAAAATTTATGTTTAAACCAGTGGTAGTTGCAAGTCCTATTCTAAAGATTTTCTTTCCTTCAGGTACAATCCATCCGAAAAGTTCTTTCCACCTTGGATTAAAGTACATAACAGCTTCATTTTCATTAAAATGTCCATTAATGCGAATTTGAGTGGCATATAATAATTTTTGTTTGACATTTAATTGTTTTCCAACACGGCTTAATGGACCATCACATCCTATCAACATTCTAGCTTTAATTATTCGCTTATCTGTTCTAATAAGGATAAAAGATCGTCCTTTTTCCTTTTTATATTCGAAGGATTTGTATTTTTCACCTAAAAAGTAAAAAATATTCGATTTACTTTTGACCTTGTTATAAAAGATTTGATCTAAAGCTACACGATTTATAATATAAGGACTTTCTGTACCAGAAAGTTTGATGTATTTCCCTTTGGGAGCAACTATTTTTGCAATTTTAACGCGATTTGATATTATTTTATCGGGTAAATTAATAAGATTTCCTAATTTCTGAGAAACAATTCCAGCGCATTGGAATGGTAATCCAATACTTTCATGTTCCTCAATAACAGAAATGTTTAGATTAGTATCAGACAACAAATAGCATAAAAAATTACCTGCAATGCTTCCGCCTACAATACATACATCAAAAGCTTCAAAATTGGTATCCATTAAAGATAATATTTCACCAAAAAATTAGAATTTTTTGATAAGAATCTAATTTTGACCATTACTTCTTGACTACTTCTAGACTATAATTTAAACTATATTTTATAGTATAATTTTTCTTAGTAGGAGAATCTCAGCAATGGCATACTTTAAGAATAAAGTTCATAGAATTTTAAATCCTCTTCAGGAATTGGTCGAAATCCTAATGATATCATCATACCATAAACAAGCGCAAGAGCCATTCCTGTAAAAACAGAATCTTTTTCTAGATTTAAATCTGTTCTAGAAGCGAATAAAGGAACAATTTCATTCAGAATATACCGCGTCTCATCTTTTTGATCATGATACTCTCTTATTTTCGATTCGAATAATTTCATGAATGTTTCGTGTTCTACTAATATATTCTGAACATTATTTGGACTATTTACAATACCGAAATGTCCAAAACCCGCTCTTTTTAGGTGTAATTTCTTTAAATTTTCAAGAGTTTTCATATATTCCACATGATCATAATATATGGGCATTGAAACGGGCATTGTAACTAATTTTGATGAATGATAGATAGTGCCAACCGCTTCGCCAAAAAAGATAAAATCTATTTCATTATTCTTCAGAAAAAAAGCAGATTGATGATCTGGTGCGTGACCTGGTGTTTTAAGTATACCTAATTTGATTTTATCCCCATTTATATAGAAATTATCGATAATTTCAAGCTTATTCATATTATTATCGAAAATTGAGCAAGGTTTTATGATCTCAAAAGCCTTGTCCTCAATCTTTTCCATATTTCCAACAAAATCGCCGTAAGTTCTTCTTGCTCGATTAAGATGATGAGTGTAATCATTAAGTAACTGTTTAGTTTTCTGATTAGTTAAGACTTTGACTTCCGGGTTATGTTTCTTTAAGAAATTGTAAACTAAATACATGCCTCCTGTATGATCAAAATGATGATGAGAAGTTATAAGATACTTGAAAGAACTGGGAGGAATTTCATTCTTTTTGATGTATGCTATAAGTTTTTTCACATCTAATGAGCTTCCGCAATCTAGGAGAATACTATCATTATCAAATTCTGCGATATAAGCAGATAACATTTTTGGTTTTCCATATGATCTTAGGTCAATATGATGAAGGTATCCATTTATTTTCCCAGAATTAACCGTGATTAAATCTTGTTCCATAAAAAAAAAAATAAAATATCAAATTTGAATTATCTTATTTCAAACTAATTTAAAAGAATAAATTTTGACTTTTAAAAAATAAAGTTTTATAGGTTTAATTTTTGTCTCCAAAATTGCATTTTCATTTTCAAGTCTTCTTTTTCAGGTTGACTTAAAACATATGTTTTTCCACGAAACTCCTTACTTGTATTATTCATGTTTTTCAATACGCTATTATAACCTTGTTTGTTTATATATTCTGTCTGAAATTTTTCTAAAGCCTTGGAGATTTCTAAACCAGTCATCTTGTCAAGACCATCAAAAATTAAATCGAATTGCTTTGATAGCAGGGACTTTTCTTCTGTAGGAACCTCTTTCTGGGGTTCTTCTAATACTTTAGGTTTTTGAGTAACTGGTTCTACTTTTTCAACTGCTTTTGGAGGTTTATCTAATATTTCTTTCTTAACAGCATGTACTATTTCTTTCCGAGAAGCCATCCAGCACTCTTCTAGGATGGGAACAAAAATCTTGATGTGTTCTTCAATGATACTGCCTATTCCTGCGATTTCTGTCACAATGTCTCCCCTTATCTCTGTTTTACTAAGTACACAGACTATAACTTCCTCATAATCTTTATTTATACCCCAAACATTTTGTAGAGCTCGATGCCTATAATCAACATTATCCATTTTATCAAATTGTTCAATTATAGAGGCATGAGTAGGATTTGTTAAGTCGATACTTGTTGCAATCCTGAAATTAATGTGAGAGGGCCGGTTTTTAATCGCTTCTACGTCGATATCATCTAGTTGTGGAGCCACGATTAATACTCGCATCTTAGCTTTCGCAACTTCATCGCTTATATGAGCCTTGGCGCTTTCAGGGGATCTTATAAACCAAATGTCTTTCATTGTGAAACCAGTCCCCTTTTTTGCTTGATCCCAGAATTCGCTTGTGACTCGTTCTGATACTTCTAATCTCTGTAATATATCATCCAATGTGCTGTTTAATGTAGAGACAATTTGACTTGAAAATACATCTTTCATATCACCGAAAGATTCTAGAACGCCCCCAGAAATCCCCTCTATTTTTTCTTCAGCTGCCTTTACTGCTTTATTAAAATTTTCAGCGATATCCGCATAGATTTTCTCTTTATCCTCTTCAACTTTTGTTGCAAGCCCATCAATATTTTCAATGGTGCTTTGTAATGAATCCTTTAATTTGGCTATAATCTCTGGATCAATTCCAGTAGCAACTTTTTTTAATTCATCTGAAAAAGCCATTTGACTAACGCTTAACTGTACGTTTACAGCGTCTGTTATTTCTTTTAATCTTGTATCGATTATTTTTTCTAGTACTTGATCAACAGTTTGCTGAATAACTCCTAATCTTAACTTTTGCAAATTTGAAGATACAGTTGATTTGATATTATCAAATTCTTTCTTTAAATCAGATAACTGACCTTTAATAATTTGATTTGTTTTTTTATTAATTTCATCAAATTTCACTGAGACGTCACCTAATTGATCTCCCGTTACAGTTGCAGTTGTTCCTTCTAATTTTGAAATATCTTCAGTTATTCCGCGAATTTGATCCATAACTGCCATAGTTTCGTCAAACTCCTTTTTCTGGGATCGAATTTGTGAAAGCATGGTATCTTTGAGTTCCTTCATTAGTTTTGTTGAATCTGAAGGTGCTACTTTACCAGGAGTCGTTTCAATTGTTGTAAATGATTTATTTAATTGGGATGGAATACTTGCCTTAATATCTGATATATATTTATGAAATTTTTTCAATTGCCCAATCAAAGCAGCATAAGGAGGTAACGCAGTGTAATGAGGTTTTGCTCCAACAATTTCTTTGAATAACCCTTTTTCTACAAATTTCTTTGCTATACCTTCACATAAGTCCTTTGGTTTATTTATCAAAAGAGCCATTTCCCCTATCGATACAGCTTCTCTTCCAGTAGTTCTAAAATATAATTCAATTTCCTCATCATTTAAACCAACTTCACCCAAGACCTGCCTAGTTATTTCTTCAGAATAAGATACTTCTTCTCTTTTCATTACATCTTTAATCTCGAAATTTTCAACTTCTAGATATTGATTAAGATAAATAATTAACTTATGCTCGGGATCACCATGCAGGCTTTCTTTTTTAATAGGGAATTTCGTAACTGCTTTGTATTCATCCACAGTGACCTTAAATTTAATTTCCTTTAAACATACCTTGCAAGAATAAGAAATTTCAACTTGTTCTTTATCTTTAAATAAATACATTTTAATTCATCATCTCTTTTTTTTAAAATGTAACTTTTTCAGGATATGATACTTCTAATAAATCTAAGGCTTTTTTTGCCACTTCATAAGTTATTTTTCCATCAGATTCTTCTTGTCTATAGGCAGCTCTAATTTTTGGCAATAAATATTCGGGGAATATTGTCAAAGGTTTAATATCAGTTAATAATAAAATCCAACTCCTTTTATTTTCGTCTTTAATCTCAGTAATTATATTTAGCTTTTTTAAATTATCGAGTAGTATCTCAGTCACGGCAAACTCACTAAAGATTTTAGGGATTTTGTCAAGGGGGTAATGATTGCTGCGTAATAGAACGAAGAAATCATAGATATCTGGATTTAATAAAATGGCTGAAGTTTGTTTTGTCTCTTCAGGATTTTCAGTATATGGATCATAATGAGCAAAGTAGTCAATTGCTTTTTGTTTAAAAGGTTCTAATAATTCATTATTAGTATCTTTAAAATGTTTTAATAGATTTTCATTTGGTATACGTGAAAACATTATATCTTTTACTAGAAACAAATATTCTCCTTGATTCTTAACTACGCCTGTCTTTTTATCCTTCTCTCCTTTAATCCAGTCACGCCTTACTAAATTTAATTCGATGAAAGGACGAAGAAGAATATCGATATTGACAGTTGGCTTCATTTTTTCAACGATTTTTTTCATTTCATCCTTTGATATTGGACGTTCCCTAAGAGTTTCTAGAATTTTCATTCTTTCATGACTGTTATAAATTAATGCAACTTTTTGGAGTCTATCTAATTGACTTAATCGCTCAATTTGAAATATTGTATATTTTAACTCGTTCATTAAACGAATATTTACATTAGAGATCAAATCTAACTGTTTTGTGTTTGTTGCCTTATTCAATTTTTCGAAGATAGTATCTAACCTTTTTGCCATATCCTTAAGAATATCTTCAAAAAGTTCAATCTCATCATCCAATTCGAAGATCGAAATCGTAAGAAACTGAGTTCCTTCTGGAAGTTGTTTAAAATAAGATACAACTTGATAGGGAGTTTGTTTTAACTTTCCTTCATAGAAATTACTAAAACCATATTTTGTCCCAAAAAGTCCAGTAGTGTGTTGGTAAAATGTAGCAAAAATATCATCCTTAACAATCAATTCTAAGTAATTATTTTCATTAAATTGTTCATTTTTAAAGACTAATTGAATAGGGCTGAATTCAGGATCTATTTCACCAGTTGTTTCATTTTGGTTTAATAAAAAATTAAAACTTAATATTCCTTGAATCATCTTGATGCCGCACTCTTAGATTTTTATTTTTTTCAAATTTTTGTTTAATTATTATAATTTCTTAAGTAATATATTAAATTAAATTTAACCTATAAGAGTATTTAAAATTCATTGTTTTATCAAGATTTAACTAAATAGATTGCATATAATTTATAATTAGAAAAAGATAAGTTATATCCTATAATTAATTTAAATATTTTAACAATTAAATTAAATACCAAAATTACTTAATTAGCTTATTTGATAATATTTAAACCATATGAAGTTTTATATTTAAAATATTAAATTTTTGAGAGTGAATCTCGTGAAGAGTCTTAAAACTAAAAAATATGTCCCATTTTTTATTATAGTATTATTGTTAGTTTTGCTAAGTCCTTTAATGTCTTATTTTAATACTGCTCAGATCGCATATTATAAGAACGAAAATGAAGGAGTAAAGAGCTCTTATATTGTACCTGGTGGTGGTTCTTGGTTAAAAAATTCAAATTTTGATACAACGATTGCTCCTTGGTTTCCAAGAATAAGTGGTGATTCTTCAGATGTAAATACTTCTTACTCTCCTAGTCAGGCGAATTTGGAAATTATTGGTGATCATAGAATTTTTGAAATTTCTGGCACACCCACAGAAATAGATTGGCATAATGTTACTAATCCACTTTTCCCTGCATTACCAGATAATTACGGAATTGATAGTAATGGGTGTTGGGCAAATCATACGTGGATTGATCCAACTGATCCTAATCAATCTCCTAGTATTCATTGGGAAAGAAATGTCACTATGCCTGTAAATATGTCAGATTATGTAATAACTTCGGCTTCGATTTCAGCGGTTTATAATGCTACAGTTACAGCGTATCCAGGAGGCGCTTTTAATCCAAGTGAGAATTATGGTGTAGAAACGCCTGGGGATCAAACAGGTACCCCTGCTTCTGATTATCAGAGAGACTATGATTCGGTTAGATTTTATGTTTTAATCTCTGATTTAGATGATAATGAAAAGTACGAAATAGCTTGGTATCAAAGTATAGATTTAGGCAAGGATTCAGCAGGTGCTTATGATAACATTACAGACTCGTTTATGAATCCGGTTGTGCAAGAAACATTGATTTTTTATTTGAGCTCCCTTTTTAAACGCGATAATTCTCATTTTAAGATAACACTTGGTATAAGAATTAAATGTATTGATAATTGGAATTATGATCGTGATCGTTGGGACTCTCTAAGAATCAAATCATGTAAATTAAATTTCACTTATGAAAAAAAAATTGATAAATTTACTACTGTCTCGTGGAATCAAATTGGGAATCAAATTAATGGAGATAATGTTTATATAACAGGAGCTAACCTAACTTTTAAGTATAAAACTGATCAACCATGGCCCGAGGTACTTTCACCGAATTCTGAAATTAGAATGTTAATAAATAATAACTCACACACCGAAACAATTAATTTAAATTTAGCTACTACAACTTTCCAAGAAGCTAAACCAGAAGGTTTTGATGTGGGGTATTTAATCTTAAAAGCTGTTAATATCTCTCTTTCTATACAACTTTATTTAGCTGATGAATTTTTATTTAACGAAACAATTACAATTTCTCTAGATGATATTTTCCTTGAAATTACCTACTTTACTGTATATCCCGATATAGGATTAAGTGAACCAGAAATATTTCGGTTATTGTTAATTTTAGCTTTAGTAGCTGGCACTGCTGTGGGAACCTATTTTATATTATATCAACGAATCTTTAAGTTTCCTTTACCTGTTAGAAGGGTAAGGAAATATAGAAAGACTTTAAATAAAGTAGAGGCTCCAAGATCTCCTATAGCAGAGTCTGGAACATTATTTAAAAAAACTTATAAAAAACAGCTGGAGAAATCTTCAAAGTATTTGAAAATAGAATCTGCAAAGAATAAAGGAGGAGGAAGCTTAAAATGAAAAAAATATCAATAAGATATAAAAAACTTCTATATGCCGCGTTTTTTTTCGCATTAATAGGAGTTTTAACCTTGGTTTATAACAGTCAAAATCTTATATTATTAGAAGATGAAAAATCGAGGCTTCATTCCTCTGGAATAATCACACGTGATAGAGAATGGATAGATAATTCTGATTTTTCAGATCCAATAGATCCTTGGTATTCTCAAGTATCAGAAGATATATCAGATATTAATGTTGGATTTATACCCGGAGAGGGGTATTTTAAAGTAATTGGTGAGGAATATTCATTTTCAGATATTTCAGGAACTCCAATTAGTACTGATTGGACAAGAGTTCATAATCCAGAATTTCCGTCTTATCCAGATACATCAACAATCAATTCAGGAGGATGCTATGTTAGCCATCAATGGGGAGAATATTCTGATCAATCTCCAAGTGTACATTGGGAGAGGAATGTTTCTATGCCTATCGATATGTCAGATTATATTATCACATCAGCATCATTAACAGCAATAGTGAATGGTAGTGCTAATTCCAATGTAGAAACTCCTGGAGATTCTGCAACAGATTATTATACATGGGATTATACTAGGTTTTATGTTTTATTATCAGATTTATCTAAGAGTAAAATATATGAGGTTGCCTATTATCAAACTGTTAATTTAGGTCAGGATTCACCTCCAATTACTACTTTAAATGACACATTGATGACAACAACTTCAGAACAAGATTTGATATTTTATTTGTCATCTGTATTATCAAGTGATTTTCAGAATTTTAGCATTACATTAGGAATCAGAATTTGGTGTGAGGATAATCGACTTAGCGATCAAGATTATTGGAATTACTTATATATAAAATCATGTAATCTTTCGTTCACATATCAGAAAAAAATAGATCAAAGATCTAGCGGTTCTTGGAATCAAATAGGAGATATCATTAGTGGTCAAAACGTTTCGATAATTGATGGAAATCTTCGATTTAACTATAAGATCGACCAATTGTGGCCTACTGTGTTATCTCCAAACTCTAGATTGAATATATTAATCAATAATAATTCTCTATTAGAAAATATTAAATTAAGTACTGCAACTTCTACATTTCAAGAAGCTAAAGTTGGAGGTTTTGATGTTACTAAATTACTTTTAAAAAATGTCAACATTTCATTAAGTATAGTACTATTTTTAGGAGACACATTTCCTTTAAACCAAAATTTTACTATCTCTATAACAGATGTATATTTAAGGATTATTTACACGGAGTTTATTCTTGATGTTGTAGAAGATCAACCTTGGTTTTTTGCGGGATTATTTATAATATCTTCGATGGCAGCGGCAGTTTTAACTGGATTATTGATTGCCTATGTAAAAGTATGGAGATTCCCAATACCTGTCCGAAAAGTGCGAAAACATAAAAAAGCACTCCCTCATGAAAAAGATCCTGATGTCAAAATTGCCAGTCGTGAAGCTACTTTCAAAAAAACATATCATGGAGAAATAGAGAAAACATCTAAGATCCTTAAAGGTGCACCTCTGAATGGAAAAATTGAGAAAGATAAATTATTCGGAGAAGAATCTAAATCAATTAAAAAGTAAAATATTTTTTTCTTCAAAAAATTCTAATTTTGTTAATATTAAGAAAAGTATAAAACTAAAACTATAAATTATTAATATCAACATAATATCATTAATAATTGGTTAAAGGTTTTTTAATTAATTTCAGCATAAATCAATCAAAATGAATCTGAAAGGGGATAAAATTTAATGAGTTCAAGAAAAAAGGGAATTGAGAGGATTTTTGTATATGTTATAATATTGTTTATATTCATAACTTCAAGTTTATATATATTCTCAAACTACCAATTTAATTACTCCCAATTTAATCAAAATAGAGTATTATTATTGAATCAAGGGGGATTTCTTGGACCATGGTTTAGTGAATCACATCAAGTACAATGGATTGACAATCCTGATTTCAATAATAGTTTGGGATGGATTTCTGAATATAATGGAGATAAAACAGATGTAGATGCTTCCATAAGTGGAGGAAACGCTAATTTTCAAGCAATTGGAGCAACTCATACAACTACACTTATATCAGGAACGCCTAATTCATCAACATCCCAAAACTGGAAAAATTTTACGAATCCAGAAATTCCGGTTTATCCAACTAATGGTCATAAGATTAATCAATCTGGATGTTTCGCATCTCATTATTGGGCTGAAAACTTAGGAACTACGGTTAATGCATACCAAAAAACTAGCGTTCAATGGGAAAAAATCATTACTACACCTTATAATATGTCTGATTTTATTATTACAAATGCATCATTGAAAGTCCTTATAAATGCTACGGCAAAAGCGTATACTGGAGGGAACAATTTTGATGGTTGGAGTTGGGAGGGCGTAGAAGTTATTGGTGACTCTTATGAACCAGCAGTAGGACTTAGAGAGGGAGATTATATAAAATTTTTTGTAAAATTTATGAATGTAAATAAAGATGTCGACTATAGTGTCGTTGAATATCAAACTACAACATTGGGAAAGGATGGTGCTCAAAATCCTGATAGCTATGACTATTTAAATGATACTATTTTTAAATGTGATAATATTGAAGATTTAATTTTCTACTTGAACCAAATTTTAGTAAATGGAGACTATCAAAATTTTATTATAGCACTTGGCATCGAATTTAATTGTGAAGATAACTTTTGGACTGATTTAGATGAATTTACTGCAGCTTACATAAAATCCTGCAATTTTACCATTAGTTATGTAAAGAGAATAAATCAACTAACTTCCGCATCATGGAAGTATTTAGGGAAACAAATCAATAATAAAGGAGGAACTGTGAGAATTACGGATGCAAAAATATATTTTGATTACAAAATTGATAAATTATGGCCTACTAACTTATCACCGAATTCGGAATTAAGAATTATGATCAATAAGTTAGAGCATACTGAGACAATTAAGTTGAGTACAGCAGGTTTAACGTTCAATTCAGCTAAGGAAAATGGATTTGAAATTACCAGATTAATTCCACCTTACCAAATGATTAATATTTCTATACAAATGTTTCTCGCAGACGAATTTCAACTTAAGGAGAATATTACAATATCTATAGATAATATAATCTTAGATATATCTTACGAATTGTTTTTTGAAGCCCAATTAAACACATTATTTCAAACTCTGTTGTTAATAGCTATAATCACTCTGAGTGGACTAACTTTTTATTATGTATATTATCGTAGAATTTTACGTTTTCCCAAGCCAGTTAGAAAGTTAAGAAAATTCAGAAAAACATTGAATAAAGAGAGCCCTCCAGATATAATAGTAGCTGATCGTAAAAGAGCGTTTCAAAATAAGTATAAGAAAGGTATCAAACCTATATCAAATATCTTAGGGGTACGAACTACTACTAAAAGCGAAAGTAGGAAAATATACATAAAGAAAAAACAGTTAATTATAATTTTATTCATAGTTTTTGGTTTATTCTTTAGTCTAATATTAATTGGACCTAGAGTAAATTGTTCTAAAATTGAGACTAGACAAGGAGAGATACCACTAATTCAAGCCATTCCGCCAGAACAATATCAGAGAGACACGCGAATGGCTCAATGGATTCAAAACTCGCAATTCGATACAGAAGACGGATGGATTAACCTATTCAATGGTGATATCTTAGATTTAAGCGCAAATATTAGTGGTGGTCATGCCAATTTTAATATTATAGGGGATTCCGGCACCCAAGAATTTTATGAGAATGGTTTAAGTACTAATTGGGTGAGAATTGAAAATGAGGATAATATCGTATTACCTGACGTTATAGCTAGTGGTGGATATGGTATGGATGCTAGAGGATGGTATGCATATTATGACTGGCCAGATAATCAACCCCAATCTGTAAAAGTTCAATGGATGAAAAATTTTACCATGAATGTTAATATGTCTGATTACTATATAACATCTGCATCTTTAACAGCGTGGATTAATGGAACCGTAGATGCTAGTCCAGTAGATGGAGGTGGAATTGATCGTCCAGGAGACACTTTAAGTGGAGGTACTACGGTACAGATTGCTACAGGAGATTTTGCTAGATATTTCATCATGATATCTGATCCAGAAAGTAATCGAAAATTTGTTGCTGCTGAATATCAAACTGATGATTTAGGAAAGGATGGACCTCCTGAGATTACTCAACTAAACGATACACTTATTCTCCCTATAAATGAAGAGACTTTAATTTTCTTTCTTGAACATGCCCTACAATACGATCACCAAAATTTTGCTATAACTTTAGGAATATATATATGGTGCGAAGATTCAGGTCATCCAGGGGATGGAGACGATTGGCAGAGTTTAATAATTAAAAATTTTAATTTGTCTATTTCATATGAAAAAAAAATCAATCAGTTCTCAAGCATTACATGGAAATATTTAGGAGAACAAATTGAGGCGGGGGGTTATGAAATTGAAGTTACTAGGGCTATACTTAATTTTGATTATCGAATTAGCCGTTTATGGCCAACTTCTATATCACCAAACTCAGAAATGATTTTTTCCATTAATGATGTAGAACATACTGAAACTATAAGGTTAAGCAGAGCAGAAACTAGTCTTATAAGAGCCAGTGTTACTGGATTTGATGTAACCGAGTTAGTTCCTAATGACAATGAGATTAATGTTTCAATCCAAACATATATTGCAGATGAGTTTATGCTTGCAGATGATATTACTCTATCCATTGATAATGTCATATTACAAATAACATATGATGTATTTGTTCCTGTAGAGGAATCATACTTATTTCAATTATTATTTGCTTTAGTCGCATTTGGAGCAACAATATTAACGGTTTATATCATTTATTATCAAAAGGTTTTAAAATATCCTGTTCCTGTAAGGAAAGTTCGAAAATATCGGAAAACATTAATAAATGAAGAAGGTCCTTCTAAAACGATTAAAGCACGTGAAAAAGCATTTGAAGATTTATATCAAGAAGAATTAAAAACATCATCAAAATTTATTAAAGGGACTCCTATTAATGGAAAAATTTTAAGGGAAAAAATGCTAAAAGATCTTGATGAAAATTCACTAAAATCATCGAAATAGATAACCAAATTTATTTTTTTATTTTAAATTAGTTACTTTAAAAATGAGATTAAAGGGCGTATAGAATTGACAAACGATATTAAAGTCTTTAAATTGAATTATGCTGGAGATTTAAAAGATATTTCAGGTGAGGATTTATTTTCAAATTTTACATTATTTGATATCTTAACTTTTTATGTATCAAGTCAAAGACGTTTGTATATATGGATTGGTAAAAGAGTTTCGCATTCTCTGAAAAGTCATATCCCTTCAATTCGTGAAATTTTTCTAAGAAGTTATCCTAATTTAAAAATTATACGAAATATAATTGTGGAATATGATTCTGAGCCATCAGAATTCTTTGAGACTATTGGAATTTCAAAGGATCAATATAAGGAGCATTTTAAACAATTAGAATTTAAACTATTACCTGTTTTATCCAAAATAAATCGGTTAAAAGATGATGCTGATAAAAATTTTGTTTTAGGAAACTATCAAGAGGCAATCGCTTTAGCTCAGAAAGTAATAAAATTAGCCCAAGAAATTGAAGATTATTCTTTAGAAAATGACATACTCAGTTTTATAGAGGAAGCTAAAACTAACTCTAAAGCTAAACAAATCGTAAGAGAAATTGAAATAGAAGCAGAAATTAAATTAAAGGTTTTCGATAATTTAATTAGGGCTGAAAACTACAAAGAAGCTCACAAAATTGCCCAAGAGTTTAGAACTAAACATGAAAGAAATATTAATTTGCTCACAATCCCATTTGCTCAAGATTTAATATTGAAAGATGAAAACCTCTTATACAGTTTAAGAGAAGAGCAAGAAGTACTGAAAAAGAGGTTCGAAGTATTAGGAAGAAAAGTAGAAAAATTTATAAAACTCAGTCAGATGCTTCAAGCAGGGAAAATGTTAAAAAATATTGAAACTCTAACAGAAAAATTAATTGATATAGATATAAAAAATAAATTAGATTTGTTAAAAAGCAAATTTTCACTCTTCAGAAATCAAAAGAAAAGAGATCTAGAAGAATTAAGCAAAGAAGCTTTAGGTCTTCTTGAAAAAAGTAAAATCTCGGAAGTCATAGAAAAATATGATAATATAATTGAATTGTTAGAGATTTTTATTAGTTAAGTAAATAAAATTGTGGGATACATGAATTCAGAACAAGAGTTAGAAAAGCAAAAAAGAAAGATTATAATTATCTCAGAGATTGACGAGTTAAAAGTAATTACAAATAACCATTACTTAATGGGAAAATACGATGAAGCTATAAAAACAGCAGAAGAGATCATTGAGCTTGCTAAAAAAGCGGAATTAAATTCCATAGTTAGGGAACAACAGAAATTTATTTCAAAGATTTATAAACTCATTGAAAAAGGAGACCAAAAGTCATTCTTAAGGGAAGATTTTGAGGATTTGCAGCTTAAATTTAACAATTTATTAAACAATGATAAAGTTAATGAGGCACATGAAATTGTAGATTTCTTTAAAAAGAAGTATGAAAAAATCATAGACCTGAGTTCAAATTCTAATATAAAAAAACTAATAGAAAGAGAATCACAAATTTGGGAAAAGCACTCTAAAAAACAAAGTTATTTAAAAAAACAATTAGAACCTCTAGAGATTCAGCTAAACAGTTATTTAAGTACAAACAATGTAACGTTAGCCTATGAAGCCTTACGGAAAGCCAAAAATCTTCTGGAAGAGCTCAAAGATGTTTCAATAAAAGAAAAATGGGAGACTTTAGAAGCAATCTTTATTGAATTAAAAAAGAAATATGACTTTCGCGAAAAAATTGAGGAATCAATACAAGAAGTTGCGAAATTAACAGATAAATATGAATTTATCCAAGCAAAGAATTTACTAAAATCGATTTATCAAGTTGTTGAAGAAAAAAATTTGGAGATTTATAAAAAAGATTTAAAAGTGAAAGAAAAGTCAATACTCGATGCAGAGCAAAAATACAATAAATTAGTTAAAGATATCGAAAATATTGAAGGTTTAGTTGAAAAGAATATAAAAAACTTTCTATTTAATGAGGCAATAGAAAATTGTAATCAAATAGTAAAAATTTCAAGATTTATCGGAAAAGAAAATTATGTTAATAAGTATTCTGAATATATTGAAGATATTAAAAATAAAATAAAGGATTTTAATGAATTTGAAAATTTAAGAATGTCTATAATTACTTTAAATTCTGAAGCATTAAGTGCTGTAAACAAGGAAGATTTTGAATTGGCTTTAAACAAATTTAAGGAGATAAAAGAAAAATTAGAGACTTTTAAGCCAGAAAAATGATTTATTTTTTATATCATTATTTTTGGATTAATAACTATATTAAATTTAGAATAGGATCAATTGTATATTTAGAAGGGATTATACGTTCAAAAATTGAAAATTAAGATTGTAAAAATTGATCCAAGAAATAATCATTTTATCTAATACAGGTATACCACTGTTCAACTATATAGTAGATAATAGTTTTAATAAAAGGTATGATTATCGGTTAATAGCGAGTTACTTTGATCAGATATGCCGTTTTACGAAGTATAAGTTTAACCAGAGTCTAGTGACTCTAAAAATTGGGAAAAGTGAATTCTATTTTTATACTCATAGTGAAAAAATCTGTCACGTAATCATTAGAACAGAGAAAAAAATTAAGAAAAAAACAGTTGATCAGTTTGCTTATGAAATATTAGACAAATTTTCTTCAAAATTTAAAAGGAATCTAATAGATTTTAACGGAAATATTAATATTTTTAAACCTTTTTCCAAGGATATTGAACGTATAATCAAATCCAAGGGAATTAAATCTATTACATCAAGATTTTTTTAAAACAAGCTAAAACTATAGCATCATAAAATTTACCATTCATGTTTAGATATTCTTTTAGTTTACCTTCTTCAATAAATCCAGATTTTTTAAAAGTGGAAATCGAACGAGTGTTTTCTACAGCGATGTGTGCTTGAATTCTATGCAACTTAAGATATACAAAAGCAATAGTCTTTATCAACATTAGCGTTTTTTTACCAATTCCTTTCTCCCAATAATTTGGAATTAGCCAAACTCCTACTTCTGCTCTTTTATGTTGCCAACTTATATTCCATAGGCTCACAGAACCAATCTTTAGGGGTTTAGACTCTTCTCTAAGTTCTATAATGTAATTAAATTGAAGATAACTATCCCAATACTTTAAGTAGTTTTTAATGATACGTTTAGCATGATCCAAGGATAGTAAAGGTCCCAGTGACAAATAGTTTGTAATATCCTTAATTTTTAAGCTTTCATAGAAAAATGAGGTATCATCTTTAGATATCTTTCTTATATAAATGTTGTTATCATTAATTTCTTCTATTAATTCGATGTCATGCAACATTATTATTCAAAATAAAAATTATTGAAAATCAAAAAAAAGTAAATGGATATAATTCAAATTAGATCCCTTTAAAGCGTGGAGTGTCTTTTATCCTTTTTGCACCCTTACAATTCTCACAAGTACTTCCATCTTCCATTTTACCTTTACCATTGCAGACAGGACACCTAACTTTCCTGTTAAACGCAGCAATTCCTTCCTTAGAATCAAAACTTGCACTATTAACACCGAATCCAAGCTGTTCCATTATAATACCTAACTCTGGGTATCGAGTTCCAAACTTGACACATTTCTTTATAATAAATAGAGCAGTTGTGGGAGCATCACCAAGCCATTTTGCTTTTTCATGTACTAATTTTTCGAATTCTTCTCCGGCAGGGGCCATCCAAGTGACTAAGCCCCACTCAAGCATAGTTTTTGCATCAAAATTTTCTCCAAAATAACCTACTCGTAAAGCTCTATTGAGTCCAATTCTTTCAGCTAATCTTGTAACACCTCCATTAGCTGAAAAGATTCCACGATGTATCTCTGGGGTTCCAAAAATGGCTCTATCAGTTGCAATAACTATATCACAGGTGAGAACCAATTCGAAGCCTCCCCCTAAGGCGAAGCCATCAACGGCAGCAATTAAGGGTTTGGGGAAGTGCTCTAATTCGTCATATTCCCTATGTCTTGTTCTCATTGCCATACTCATATGCATAGGAACATTCATTTTTAGTCTTGGATCAACCATAGCAGCAAGATCCGCACCTGCAGAGAAAGCAGGTTTTTTTGTAAAATCTTTGGTCCCTCTTAAAACTACAGCCCGAATTGAATGATCATGTTCCATAAGTCGTAGAGCTTTTGATATTTCTGCCACTGTTTGCTCTGTCAGAGCATTTAGCCTATCTGGCCTATTGATTGAAATCACGGCATAATTTCCATCAATAGTTCCTTCACGAATCACATTTCCATCATCATCCTTTAAAGGTGGCCAATCAATCTTTACATGCTCAAATTTAGTTTCTTCAGTCATTCTTATAACCTTTTTAAAATCTTATCTTTTCATATTTTAATTTAATTTTAGTAGTTAAATAATTTTAAAAATTAAAAACTTTCAAATTTTAAAAATCAGTATTAAACTAACCAAAAAAAAGTAATAAAAAAAATTTGAGAATTAATTTATTTTCTCATATTAACAAATTCTCCAGACTTCATTAAATTACAAGGTCTTAGATAATTTTTTCCAGTTTGACCAGCTATATCTTCTAAAAGTTTACTCCATGCTTCCCAATTTTTTTTACCAGCTGCGAATGGCCCTGGTACATTCATTCCCGCCATATTAGCTTCGTCGATAATCTTATATCCAGTAACAACACCTTCTTCCAAGAGACGGCATCCTTCATTTAACATAATTGCCATTGATGCTTGTAAATCTACCAGTCCTGCCTTATTAGATTTATTAATTGTGGGTCTTCCTTTTTCAGTAAGATTTTCTTTCCAATTATAGAAGCCTTGACCGGTTTTTCTACCTAATTTATTTTCTTCAACCATCTTGGTAATTACTTTACCTATTTTAAAATCTGGTGAAAGGGTTTCAGCATAATATCTACTAACATGAAGCATTGTATCTATTCCAACATAATCAGCTAGTTCACATGGTCCCATAGGCATGATTCCCTTTGTATCTGCATCAATTTGCTCCCAAGGTATCCCCTTTTCAGCAGCCTGATCAAATATCCAACTAATATAAATATTAACAGGAGCATTTATTCTATTCACTATAAATCCAGGTCTATCTTTCAGTACTTTTGGCACAAATCGATTCCCTCTAAGACATGGTAATGATTCACCAACTTTAACTCCTATTTCCATTGCTTCATCAGAAGACTTCTCACCGGCTATAATCTCAACTAATCTCATTAGGATAGGAGGATTGAAAAAATGCATTCCTATAACCTTATCTTCTCGATTAGTCGCACTAGCAATCTCAGTTATACTCATAGTTGAAGTGTTAGTTGCAAATATACAATGAGAAGGAGCATTTTCATCACAAGTTTTAAAAACTTGCTTCTTCACATCCATTTTTTCAATAACTGCTTCGATAACAAAGTCTGCATCCTTTACAGCGCTTGCCAAATCTAGAGTTTTTTTCAACCTTCTCATAATATCAGCTGTAGTAGCACCCTCCCCTAAACTACCCTTTGCTTCAAGCTTCTTTAAACCCTCTTCTATTTTAGCAACTCCATTATCAATAAATTCATCTTTAATATCAACTAAAGTTACATTATAACCCGTCATCAAGCAAATTTGTGCCACATTATGACCCATTAATCCGGCGCCTATTACTACAATATTTTTTACATCAGTCATTTTAACTTAAAACCTCATTTCATTAATTTTTAGATATTAATTTCAACAAATAATTAAATCGTATTTTTTTTATAACTTTTGACATTTTATTTATCTTTAAAGTCAACATGATGATCTATTTCTTAAAAAGAATTGTTAATTTTGAAATTTTCAAACTTTTCAATCAAAAGCTGATTACATTTTAGGGTTAATAGGTAAGGAAGATATTGTTTCAGCTTTAAATTTTTGTAACATAAATACAGATAAGTGTGAGTAATAATTTTTTTTTTTCTTTAAAATTAAAAATAAGTTTGACTATTTCTATAATAATAGTAAAAACTGAAAATCGAAGTATATGCTTTTTTATAATGTTGCAGAGAATGGATCATTGCGAAAGACTATAAAATTAAATTTCGAAGATAGTACTAGAGTTTATCTTATTGATAATAATAACATCATATATTTATGGCATGGTCAAAAAGCCTCTAAAAAGAAAAAGGATTTAAGTATCAACAGGGCTAAAAAGCTTAATGAAGAAAGGAATAATTTAGCAAAAATTCAAATCGTTAAACAAAATCAAGAATACGGAGGATTTCTAGCTATAATGGATGTTTATAAAACAAAGGGAGTTAAAAGTAATGACACTGAAATACGTCCTGAATTAGAGTTAGAAATTGAGGATACTAAAGAACTTATAGAAGCAGGTCTTGAGCCAGATTTAATAGCTGAGATAAATTTAGCAGCTTATGAGCTTGCTCAGAAAAATAATGATTATAAAGAATTATGCAGGAAACTTGCAAGCATGCAACTATCTATTATAAAAGGAAAAATAACTGAAAATCAAATTAAGAAGAAGGCAGAGGAAATATTCAAATCATCAGCAACTTATGAAGAAGTATGTTGGCTAATTTCTGAACTGGATATTTTATCTAAGAAGAATTTTTTCAAAAAGGATTAAGACCTTTAATAACCATTTTATTTTTACATAGAAAGTTCCGGATTTAATTTTTCCAAAATCCTTTCAAAGTCTTTATAATCAGGAAGGGTTTCAAGATAAACCATAATATTTCGAATATTCGAATTAGTTTCAGAGAGATATTTTTTTATTGTTGAAAGTATTATTTCAGCACAAATTTGAGCATTAAAGATAATAACATCCATTGAAAGCGGAGGAAAAGAGATTGATCTTATTTGTTTCTGATCAGCTAACTTTAATGCATTCCATGTAGATAACATTAATTTCTTTTTATCATGACCCGCCCGAGTATGGATTATATATTTAGTCTTAAGGTTCCCTCCGGAAGTTATAACTGCTTTTCCTAAGGGAATATTTGAGATTTGCTGGATTATCTTATTACATTCGACCTGTACTTTCGAACCTGCTCCTCGTAATACTTTGCATCTTAAAGTTCCACTAGGTAAGAGTTTACTATTAGTTGGAATGACTATAGCATCACTGTCAGTAGAAACTATATCATTAATAAGTATTTCTATAGTAGTATTATTGACAGTAATTTTATTCATTAAATATTTATCCAAAAATTTGATATTTATACTTTTTTGGACCTTTAAATAACTTATATAAAATCAACTACGATTTTTACTTTTTTGTATAAGAAAATCTATCTATTCAACTCTATGATTTTTTGAATTAATTTTTCAATATTAATATCAATAATCTTTAGAATCTTTGCATATGTAGCTGAACTAGTATAATAAGGGTCAATAATATCTAGATCAGTTGAATTTCCATTAAATTGTTTCAATGTAAAAGTTTTCTTTTCAATGTCTTTAACATTAGAATAATCTGTAATTATTTCAATTAACTGAGAGTGCTCCATTGTTAAAATTAAATCTTGTTCCTCCAATAAATTCTTATTAATAATTTTAGGTCTAAAATCTGAATGGTTTATGGCTTTAGAATTCAAATATTCTTGAGATTCCGGTTGCATATAAGAAAAAGCGTTAAAGAATCCACAAGAGTCTATATAAATATCCAGATTATGTTTCTGAGCATAGAATTTTGCTAAATACTCCGCTGCAGGACTTCTTGCTGTATTCCCCGCACAAACAAAGAGTAATTTCTTAATTTTTTTCACTTTTGATCAGATTCATTAATTTCGATTATTTTTTGTAATACTTTTATTAATGCCTTTTCAATTTTTCCAATTATTTTCCTATACTGTTCCGGTTCAAAATTCATAGGATCTGGGATTTCGAGGTCTCCTTTTTCTCCAGCAAAATCTAATAACAAGAAAACTTTATTATCTAATTCTTTAAGATTTTTGAATCTTCTTTTTAATTTTCTAATATGCCATTTGTCTTCAAAACCTAAGATTAAATCCTGCTTTTTCAGTAATTCTTCAGTAATCTCTTTTCCTTTGAAATCACTGAAATCAATTCCTTTTGATTCAAGATAATTAGCTGTGCCTTCTTGAGGAGTCTTGTAATAACTATAAAGACCAGCAGAATGAAAATGTACATCTTTTAACTCCTTTTTGAATTTTGTTTCTTTTAACCATTTCGAGAGATATTCTGCTGCGGGACTCCTTGCAGTATTTATGGTTAATTATTAATTATTTCCACTACAGACAAAGAGTACATTCTTTATTTTTCCCATAATCTATTTAGATAAAATTATAAATTTAAAAAAAATTTTGATGGTCTTTTCAAAAAGATATAAAATTTTAATTTCATTTTGGTATTTTAATATTCTTTTTCGAATTTATTAAAAAGATTTCTTTGAAGCTTAAAACTGATATTTTAATCGTTGGAGGAGGAATCTCTGGGTTAACATTGGCAATTAAATTAGCACAGTTAGCTCCAGATCAGAATATTCTGATAATTACAAAGGAAGGGTTGAAAGAATCTAATACATTTTATGCTCAAGGAGGAATTGCTTGCGTATGGAATGAAAATGATAATTTTGAAAAACATATTCAGGATACAATACTAGCTGGAGACGGTTTATGTGACGAAAATATTGTTAGAAAGATAATTACTCAAGCACCAGAAATGATAAAAGAATTAATTGATTTAGGTGTTGAATTTACTCGAAATGCAGATGGACATTACGATCTTGGAAAGGAAGGGGGACATTCCGAAAGAAGAGTTCTTCACGTAAACGATTTAACAGGCCAAAATATAGCATTAAAACTAATTGAAGAAGTAAAAAAGTATGTTAATATTGAGATTAAGGAATATTGGGTCGGAATTAACTTATTCTCAAACAACTTTAGATGCGATGGATTATATGTCTTGGATCAAAATTCTGATGAAATTCATAATATTGCTTCTAAGATAACTGTTTTAGCTACTGGTGGTGCAGGTAAAATTTATTTATATACAACAAACCCAGATGTGGCCTCTGGAGATGGAATTGCTATGGCATATCGAGCTGGAGCTATAATTGCAAATATGGAATTCTATCAATTTCATCCTACATGTCTTTATCATCCTTATGCAAAGTCATTTCTAATAACAGAAGCAATACGTGGAGAAGGGGCAATATTAATGGATATGGATGGAAATCTGTTTATGGAAAAGTACCATCCATTAAAGGAATTAGCCCCTCGTGATGTAGTTTCTCGAGCGATTGATTCTGAGCTTAAAAAATCAGGAGATGATTATGTATTACTAGATATTGCATCATACAAAAGCCCTGAATTTATTAAAGCACATTTTCCTGGTGTTTATGAAACTTGTATGCAGTTTAATATAGATATTACGAAAGATCCTATACCCGTCGTCCCAGCCGCACATTATTGTTGTGGCGGAGTACTTACAAAATTAGATGGTTCTACTAAAGTTAAAAATTTGTATGTAATAGGAGAATCAGCATGCACGGGATTACATGGGGCTAACAGACTCGCCTCTAATAGTTTAGTGGAGAGTTTAGTGTGTGCTCATGAATGTGCTAAAACAATAGCTAAGGGAATGAAAAATTTAAAAACTATTGAATTTCCAGAATGGGAACCTGGAAATGCTGTACCTTCAACTGAAGCAGTTGTAATTACTCAGAATTGGAATGAAATTAGACACTTTATGACAAACTTCGTTGGAATTGTCCGAACTGACAAGAGTCTTCAACGCGCTAAAAAGCGTATAAATTTATTACAAGATGAAATAAACCAATATTATTGGGATTTTAAAATTGAAAGGGATCTACTTGAATTAAGAAATCTAGCAACTGTTGCTAAATTAATCATAGTAAGTGCAATCTCTAGAAAGGAAAGTCGGGGGATTCATTATAATTTAGATTATCCCAACAAATCTGCTATGAGTAGAATGACTACTCTTAGAAGACCTTGGTAACTATCTTCTTTTTGGATTTATATAATTTTAAATGTTAATTCTCATTAATTGTGAATAACTTATTATTATTTTAAAGAAAAAGTGCTTTATACTTGAATGTTGGAAAGAACATCAGAATTGAACGAATAATAGACCGAAAGACAAAAAGAACCATTATAATTCCAATGGATCATGGATTGACCTTAGGAACAATTAAAGGGTTGGAAGATTTAGCAAGTATGGTAGAAAAAGTTGCTTTAGGTGGAGCAAACGCAGTTTTAATGCATTCAGGAATGGTTGAAGCAGGACATCGAAAATATGGTAAGGATATAGGACTGATTATTCATTTATCAGGAGCCACAAATTTAGCGCCAGATCCAGATCGAAAAGTATTAGTGTGCTCCGTAGAAAGTGCGCTAAAAGTAGGCGCTGATGCTGTTTCAATTCACATCAATATCGGAGCGGATGAGGAACCCCAAATGCTTCAAGATGCTCAAAAAGTTATAGAAAGTGCAAGAGAATGGGGAATACCACTTCTAGCAATGATGTATCCCAGAGGTCAAAAAATCACTAATGAGAATGATCCAGAAGTAGTGAATATTGCTGTTAGAGTCGGAGCCGAATTAGGAGCGGATATCGTTAAAACTAATTATACTGGAGATATTGATTCTTTTAAATACATTGTAAAAAGTGTTCCTGTCCCTGTATTAATAGCAGGAGGACCCAAAATGGAAACAATCGTTGATTTACTCCAAGTTGCTTATGATTCAGTTCAAGCAGGAGGTATTGGAGTAGCATTTGGTAGAAATGTGTTTCAATCAGACGATCCGACAAAGTTGGTCAGTGCTTTAACAAAAATAGTCCATCAAAATTATACTGTAGAAGAAATTCTAAAGGAATTTAAGTTTTAATAAAAATAATAAATTTAAACTATGTCAGACACCAAGGAACACAAAGTTATTTCATACACTTATCTAATAAAAAGAGCTTTAAAAATCTCTATTGAGTTCATTATTATTTCAATAATTATATTCTTTCTGCCAGAAATAATATTATTTTTTAGATTTTTATATGGATTTTAATTTTGGAGTGATAATTATTTATCCACTATTTCACCTTGCCATCCCATTACTACTTTTTGAATTTCCTCAAATTAAAAAAAGATTCCAAGTTAACAGACTAGCTTTAATTATTGGATCACTAATTCCTGACGTGATTGATAAGTCTCTTATGTTTTTAGGAATCAGTTCTGGAAGAGGTTATTGTCATACACTTCTTTTCGTCTTGATTAGCTCTCTAATAATTTATGTAATAACTAAGTCAAATAAAGTAATTACTTTATCTTATTTTATAGGGAGTCTCATCCATTTATTGCTGGATTTACCAGACGTACCTATATTATTTCCATTTATCCCCTATCAATTTTTTTATTTGGATGATCCATTTAGTTCATGGTTAACTGAACTCTTAAATCAACCATTTAATTATGTTAGTGAAATTATTGGATTTGCGATTTTGAGTTTTATTTTTATAAATAACAAATTATATAGATTTAAGCAATTCAAAGATTTTTTATTTAAAAGTTCTCAAATAGAATTAGAACTGGATGGAAAAAAATTGAGTGAATAATGGTCCAAAATAAAATATCGCACATTATTATTGATAATAGGGAACAAAAATTAGTCAAAATATTTGAAAGTAAGAAAGATCGAATCACTTATGAAACTAAACAATTGGATATAGCTGACATCATAGTTTCCAATGAAGTGGCAATAGAAAGAAAAGAGGGATTCGATTTTGTATCTTCAATTATGGATAATCGATTATTCGAACAAATGATGAGGTTAAAAGAAACCTATATCACTCCCATTTTAATTATTGAGGGTTTAAATGATGATGTTTTTGACAATGTAGGAATGAATATTTCTTCCATTTATGGTGCTCTTGCCTTTGTATCATACAAATTAGGGGTTTCAATTATTCCTACTAGAAATGTCGAAGACACAGCGGTAGTTGTTGAACGTATAGCATATAGGGAACAAATCAAGGATGGTGTGCCTTTACTAGCTCGGAAAGCACCAAAGGGGATGAGTCTTGAAGAAAGAAGGACTTTTGTTGTAGAAGGACTTATTGATATTGGCCCAAAAAAAGCAAAGACTTTGATTGAGCAATACAAAACTCCTCATAAGGTTATTAAAGCAATAAAACATAGTGAAATTACTTACACAAGAACCGGGAATCCTAAAGGAATTGAAGGGCCTTTGAGCAATTTGAAAGGATTTAGTTGGAAATTTATCGAAAAAAATAAAAAGTTATTATTTGGGAAATATCATCGTTCTGTTCAAAAGAAACTAGATGATTTATAATGTTATTTTGTATCTATAAATCTCTATCCTTGAATAATAAAAACTTAAATTTTTAATTAAATTTTCAAAGTCAATTTAGGGGAATGAGAGTTCTTAATTATGTTAGAATATTTACTTCTAATTCCAATCTTTTTCTCAAGTATGGTATATGGGATAATTGGTTTTGGAGATGCCTTGATCTTAATTCCTATTATAACCCCCATAATTGATTTGCTAATAATTGATAATGGAATTAAAGTAGCAGTAATATTAGTGAATATTTGGGGATTATTCCCAGCTTTAATTAACTTCATTAAATATCGAAAATACTTAGATAAAGCATATTTCTTCCGTTTTTTGTCTTTAGGTGTTCCAGCAACTATTTTAGGGACATTTTTAATCATAAACATTAGGACAGAATGGATTGAATTAGTTTTTGGAATTTTTGTTTTGATTTATTCTACTTTTAAAATCATTGTTTATACTAAAAACTCAACTCAGTCTGAATCAAAACAAGTGATTGTGTCATCCTCTCCCATTATTCTCTTCGGTGGATTTACCTATGGCCTGCTTACCGGTTTAATAAGTGCTGCAGGACCTCTTAACGTAGTTTTACTAGAAAAAACAGGACACGTTAAAGAAGATTTCATTGGAAATTTTGGTGCAATAGGTACAGTGTTATCTATTTCTAGAATTCCTTTTTATTTATTTGGAGGAGTGTTTCCAATTGAGTTAATTTATGTGGTTTTATTGGCATTTCCTATAATTTTAATCGGTACAAAAATAGGTCACAAAATAACTCCTAAGATTTCTATTAAATTATTCCAATTAATTATTTTCTGTTTTTTGTTTATAATAAGCGTGAAATCTATTGTCACATCCCTAATAGGCTTAATTATAAGTTAGATTTAAAATTGTCTTGCTTAGTAATTACAAAAATGTTAAATATTTAAGTATTAAATAATACCATATCCAATTTAAAAGAAAATTCAATAACACATGCAAAAGTGTATAAATTTGAAAAAGAAAACAGCTTCAAAATTAATCTTCTTAATATCAATTGCGTTTCTATTATCTTCCTCATTAATAGCAACTCAAACAGTAGCACAAGAAAGCATAAATATTACTAGTTATGGATGTGTTGGTTGTAGTTTTGTAACTAATAGGTATCATGTTGATTGGGATTATACAGGAACTATCCCTTATGTATCAATTAATATATATAATTTATCTATGACAACTATAGAGTATATTGTTACATCTATGACGGTAAATCTTGGTTCATACAATTGGACTTTCCCTATCTCTCACACACTTGATGGAGAATATTATTTAGTAGTTAGCGATTATTACAATAGCAACGTAAACGATACAGTATTATTTAATGTATATCCAATACAAGGTTACACTCCATTTATATCTGGTTATCCGATAATTTTAATTGGATTGACAATTGGAATAACGAGTATGGTAATGATAATAACTCTAATTAAAAAGTTAAAAAAGAAATAATCAATTCATTTTTTTTTCTATATTTCACATAACTCACCTTTAGCACTTAGCTTGTTTTTAATATTTAGAAATCCTCCAAAGCTATGACTTAGTTAAAAGAAGTTATTGTTCTAGGTGACTTTAAACACCTAATCAAATTAATTTTCTAAGTTTAAATAATTTTGTTTTTAGATGGACTAATGGACTCGATAGTCTGCCTTTACTTACAGATTTATTTTTAATTAAACTTTCCTTTATACTTTCTTCTGTTTTATCACAATCCCTTACTATAGTATATCCATTTCCAATTTCTTTAACGAAATGTGCATCAGATCCACCAACTTCAAATAAATTATACTTTTTATTAAAATCTTGAGCTTGTTTGATGCAATTTTTAAATATAATTCGAGAATTCATTATCTCGATTCCATCAATATATTGTTCAATTACTCTCTTATTAAGTAGATTCACCTTTATGTGAGTTTTGCGTAAAAAATCAAACGGATGAGGGATAATTATTAATCCATTATTATCCTTTATTTTATCTACAATGGTAAAAAAATCTTTATCTTGTATATCTATTTCTTTATCTATAAAAAGAGCTATTACTTCTCCGATATGTGTGACTATTTCCATAGCGGGTATAATTATAACTTGCTTATCATGATATCTTTTTTGTAAAACCTTGTGAACTTTAAATGTTCCATGGTCGCATATTGCAATACCATCTAATCCTATCTTTTTCGCATATCTTATAGCTTCTGAAGGTTTGATGGCACTATCTCCAGAATACATAGTGTGTATATGCATATCAATTTTTAAATTCATTTTAAGAAAATTACTCTATCTTTTATAGGCTAATATTTCAGTATGATCTCCTTTTAGCGTCACTTTTATACGAATTCCTCTATTTCCTAAATCTGATTTTCTGCAAACTAAATCAGTTGTCCCAGAAGGGTTTATTTCTCCAATAAAACAATCTAAACTTCCACATCTAGGACATTTTATAAGAATTTTGTTTTCATGCGACATATATCAAAATAGCGATAATTAGTAATATTATTGTTAAAATATTAAAAAGGCTTTATAATTTATTATTCTCTATATGTAAATCATCTATATAATCGATTTCATTAATCTTAAATGGAAGTTTTCTTAATTCATTATTATTTAAAAGTAATTCTCTTAAATTTTTTAGTTTATTAATCGATTTTGGAATAGTTTTTAGCTTATTATCGGAGAGTACTAAACTCTTTAAACTCATTAAGTCTTTAATAGATTTAGGGATTTCTGAAATTTTATTTTTAGCTAGATTAAGTGAGACAATTTGAGGTAAGGAACATAATTCTTCTGGAAATGTAATCAAGTCATTATTATATAAATTTAATACTTCAAGATACTTTAACTTGTTAATAGGAAATGAGATTTTACTAATTTGGTTATTATCAAGATATAGTTCTTGTAATGCCTCAAGGTTTTCAAAACTTTCAGGGAGTTTCTTTAATTTATTATAACTTAGATTTAAAAATCTTAGAAATTTAAGATTTCCAAAATCATTTGGAAGATCTTCTAATTGGTTCTCACTTAATCTTAACCGTATTAATTTCAAATCGCAAAAGGAGTCCGGTAAATGTTCTAAGTTATTATTCTCGAGATATAAAATTCTAAGAGATTTTAATCCTCCAATCGATTTAGGAAGAATCTTTAATTTATTAGCATCCAAATCTAATTTTTCAAGGAGTTTAAAGTTACAAATACTCTCTGGTAAATATTCTAATAAATTTCCATGCAAACTTAAATTAATTAGTTCTTTTAAGTTTCCGATTTTTTCATTTAGAGCTACGATCTTATTGTTATTGCAAAATATTTCTTTTAGATTTTCCAAATCTGCAAAAGAATAGGGTAATTCTGTTAAATTGTTTTCTCCTAAAGTTATTTTTATCAGAGATTTTAGATTACCAATTGATTTTGGAAGTGATACTAGTTTGTTTCTACTTAAAGAAAGTTTTTCAAGTTTTAGGAGATCGCAAATAGAATAGGGTAATTCTTTTAGATTATTATTTTCTAAGTGAAGATGAGTAATATTTTTTAGATCTCCTACATTTTGAGGTAATTCCATTAAATTGTTATTGTCAACTTCCAATTTTTCAAGTAATTCTAATGAAATTATTGATTCCGGGATTTGTTTTAGTTTGTTATCACTAATATAAAGATTTCTTAAGTTTCGTAATTGACCGATAGTTTTTGGTAATTCTTCTATATTATTTTGAATTAAATTCAATGTTTCCAGTGAATTTAGATTTTCAATAGAATCAGGTAGATTTTTTATTTTATTATCATATAAGCTTAGTACTAATAATGAGTTTAAATTTCCTATAGAATCTGGAAGAAATGTCAAATGATTTCCTCCTAAACTTACTTTCTTTAGGCATTTTAAATTTGAGAAACTTTCTGGAAGTTCTGTCAATTCATTGAATTCTATAGATAACTTTTCAAGTGATTCGAGGCCCCCAAAGGAATTAGGGAGTTTTTTCAATTTATTATCATACAAATTTAAATTTTTAAGTGATTTTAAATTAGAAATTGCTTCAGGTAATTCAAGCATTTTATTTAAGGATAAATCCAGATAATTTAAATTTTTTAATTCACAAATGGAATCTGGCAGAAATCTTAGATTGTTATTAGTTAAGATTAGATTTTCTAAGTTCCTTAAATTATTTACATTTTTAGGTATTTCATTAATACCAGAATTTGATAAGTCTATAATTCTAAGCTTATTAAATGAAGTAAAAAATTCTTTTAAGTCGAAGTTAATTGGTAAATTTGCTTTAAATTGAGATAAGATAGCCATCTCATTCCATTTATAATGCTTTTCATTTAAATGAATCCCTGATTTTAATACTTGTATATAAAATTCTGCTATTTTAGCATGATTTAATCCAAACTGATCAATACGAACCTTATTATTTTTTTTTGTAATCCATTCTCTAGATCGTGTTAAGAGCCCTTGATTTGTTAGCGCGTCTAATGCAATCCATAAATCTCCTTCATAGATTTCATTTTGGTCAAAATAATTTACAGTCACAATCTTATCGTATAATGCTTCATAGCAAGCACCTATAAAGACACCAAGAAGAATTCTTCCATCAATATGATAGTTTTCAATAATTTCTTCAAATTCATTCTTTAAAAATTGATAAATACCTTCAAAAATCAAGTAATCATTGAATTGATTTATATCATTAATCTCTTTATTGATTATTGGTAAAAGAGAGAATCCTAGTGAAATAAAGTCAGCACCATATTCATTAAGAAAGTGATCAATCTTGCTTTCTTCTATATGATTTAAAGGGAAAAATTCTTGAAATATCTTTTTAACTAATTCTTTTTTGGCATTTTCAATTTCTCTTTTATAATCTTCCATTTTGATTTCGTTAAATTTTTCTGCTATTTCATGTGCTTCTCTTACATTCCTTATATAAAATCTCTTTAATTTTTCTAAAGGGATACGTGAGATACATAAGACGCTAACATTCGGCTTATTGGTAATAGAATTTAATAAAAGTAGTTTTTCATTTATTTTACCATAAGATATTCTATGAAGATCTTCAATTATTAATAGAGTTTTACTTTTAATTTTTAAACTAGAATTCATAAAATTCTTAATTTCTTTGACTTTTTTAGTAAAAATAATAGAAAAGCCTTCTCCTTTCAATTTGTAAGCCAAAATTTTTGCAGAAGTGGTTTTTGATAAACCTGAACCTCCGCTTAGGTAAATCCAACCATCATTTTTAATTATGCTTTCTCGAATGTCTCTGATAACTGACTCTATCTTACATACTTTTCCTTCTTTTATATCAATATGATATACAGAGCCTTTTGTTGCTGCTGGTGCTAACATTCTAAAATATTGTGATTTTTGTACCTCTGTGTGCATAACATGATCATAATTGTCAATAACATAGACTTTTTCTTTAGAAACAGAAGTTTTTTTAATTAAATCATTTAGATCTTTTTGTGTTCTATTATCTATCTCTAGGTAACGTTTCACAATTTTTGTTATTTCTAATATATGTGATTCTAATGGAAGAGTTATTGCATTAAAATAATGAACTGAGCTAAGATAATAATTAATGGCAGGAGACGGGCTTACTTCTTCTATTCTAAATGGAACAATAGTTTTAGCATAATTAATTGCTAAATCTAATTCTCGTTTAACATGTTCAGAGTAATTAATGCTATTACTATAGACTAAAACTAACAATTTCGAACTTTTTATTGCTTGTGTTATTGATTTTGCATAAGAACCGGGTTGACAGTCTCTTGGAGCAATCCAACATCTTAATTTATTTTCTTCAAATGTGTGACAGATTGCATCTGCTATTGCTTTATCTTTACTTGAATAACTTATGAATAAATCATGTTCCATGATTATTTCTATAAATAAGTAGTTTAATTAGTAATTAGGATTAATTTCTTTATATATGTTCTACTCAATTTAATTATTTCAATTTAAAAGTTATTATATTTTACTCTTTATTATCAACATTAAAAATCTAAATGAAAATAATGAACACATCAAAGTTGAAAATTGGATCTTTTTTTATTTCTGCTATGGGAGCCTACATAGTAGTAATGTCAATATTATGGATATTTGCTACTGAAATAATGTTTGTGAGTGATTTTGAGGTTTTTACAGGGACAACCTATAATGTATATTTAACTACCGATCCTGTCTATGCCCAAATGTATATTATTACAAAAAAGTTAATTGGGTTTATCTTTTTAGCATGTGGCATTTTTGTCCTTTTTATTAATCACATGAGTTATCGTAAAGGTGAAAAATGGTCATGGTTTGCTCTTTTATTAGGGGGAAGTATACCTTGGGCAACGTTTATAATTTATAAAATGCTTATTGGTTATTACGGGGGAAGCATGTTTATATTCGTTATTGGAACTATACTGCTAGTACTAGGCTTAGTATTTCCAGCTAAAGAAATTTTAAGGAAAAAAATCTAATTAATTTTTTTTTCTACTTTTTAAATTATCTTAGCATTTTAACAAGTCTCAGATCTGTTTATGACACTTCAGCAAAGCGGAGTATGTAACCAACTCTACCGAAGGATCCATATTGCTGTTGTTACAATATATAGCATGACTACACTGTAGTGTGTTTTTTTACCTATAATGTACCTAAAAGTTTTAAACATTGAAGTAAGATATTAATACCTAAGACATTTATTTTTTCATACAACATTTTAGTATAGGGATAAGAATTGTCAAGCCATTCGATATTTACAGAGTTTAATGGAACCATTAGTGATTTATTCAAAACTAATGAAAAATACACATTTTTAGTAGGGGCTGGGATTTCGATGGATGCTCCAACAAATATGCCATCAGCTAAGCAAATTGTATGGAGCTTGCTTAACTTATTTGCACCCGAAGAAGAGATTGAAGAATTATTTTCACTAGACTTATTGAGGTATGAGCTAGTTATTGAAAAAATTCAGGATATCTTTGATGCTGAATTAAAATTCATGGATTATTTAGAATTGGTTAATGAACCCAATCTAATTCATTTGTTTTTAGCTCTTTCCATAATTAGAGGGCACTATGTGGTTACTACTAATTTTGATTACTTAATTGAACAAGGATTACTCAAAATTTTAAATTCCGATTTTCATAAAGACATTATTCCAGTTATCACTAAAGAAGATTTTCTCTTATATAAAGAACCATACGATCTAATTAAAAACGGAAAATTCCCAATTTACAAAATACATGGATCAAAACGAAATATTATTAGTGATTCGAATACTCAAGATTCACTTATAACAACTATCAGTGCTTTAGGAAGAGAACGAGAAGAAGGAGTAACATTTGCTATTGAACCTTTTAAAAAACCTGCAATGTCAGCATTGATGTTCAACCGTACTTTAGTTGTTATGGGGTATTCGGGAAGTGATGATTTCGATATTGGCCCAACTCTTAAGGAGTTACCCAGTCTCAATCGTTTAATCTGGATTGAGCACTCTAATGAAGATTCACCTAAGATAGAGTCCGTTAGAAAAACAAAAAAATTAAAGAAAATTAATTTCGAGTCTCAAATTGGAAAAGTTTTAGCTGAAATTAGGTCTAGTAATCAATTTGAGGTTATCAGAATTAAAGTAAACACTAAAACATTTCTTAATGATTTTATATGGGACCTTATTTTACCTAATGAGGAAATAGAAGATGTTATTAGAAATATTAAGGACAGCAAAATCTCGAGTTTTGGTGAATGGGTTAAAGATATCTATACAACCATTCAAGAGATTGAAAAATTTCGCTTTTCATGTCGGTTATATTACGATTTAAAACAAATTGATTCCCTCAGGCGTGTGGCTAATTTAGGATTGGAAATTTCTGAGAAAGAGAATAATCTATCCTCCAAATCACGCTTTCTTAACTATTTGGGATTATTTAATCAGATTAAAGGTGAATATGATAAAGCCTTGGACTATTATAAGGTTGCCTATGATATTGATAAAGAATTAGGAGATAAGAGTGGCATTTCAGCTGATGTTAGCAATATTGGTTCAGTTTTAATGACTTTAGGACATTATGATATGGCTTTAGATAATTTTAAAGATTCATTACAAATGTCAAAAGATCTTAAACAAGATTTTGGTCAAATAACAGCTTTAAATAATATTGGGAGAATTCATGAACAAAGAAAAGATTATCAAAAATCTCTCGATGCTTATAATGAAGCAATTAAGATCAGTGAACAAGTTGGAGCTCTTGAGCAAAAAGCAGCACTACTCAATAATATTGGAAGAGTTTTTAGTCAACAAGAAGATTACGAGAAATCATATTCATACTATGAAGAAGCGCTGCATGTCATAGAAGAATTAGGAGATTTATATGGAAAGGTAATTCTATTAAATAATATTGGAAGGATCTTTAGTGAACAAAATCAACTAGAAAAAGCTTTAATCTTTTATAACGATGCGATTGATGTCGCTGCAAGGTTAGGAGATAAAGCAAAGATCGCTGGTTGTCTTAACAATGTCGGATCTATTTTTCTTGCTCAAGGAAAACTTGACTTAGCGCTCAAACAATATGAAGAAGCACTTGAAATTGAAACCTCTTTAGGAGATCCTCTAATGAAAATAATATACCTTAATAATATAGGAATGATTCATACATCTAAAAAAAACTATGCAATAGCTACAAAGTATTATGAAGATGCTTTAGAAATATCAGAAGAAATAGGAGATCAACATAAAAGCGCTTTACTTCATACAAAGATAGGGAGTATATTAGCATCCACTAAAAAGTTAGAGGAATCCCTGGAAAGATACGAAAAGGCATTAGAAATTTATAACAATTTAAATGATCTTTCTAATAAAGCAGCAACAATGAGTAATATCGCAAGAATATACTTTTCTATTGAGAATTATGAGAAAGCTTGGGATCTTTTTGAAGAAACATTGCATATTGATGAGGAAATTGGTGACAGGATGAATGTAGCATCTGATCTAATGAATTTAGCTAAAATATGTAAGATTAGAGGGGATTATGACAAAGCTCTTGTAAATTATGAACGATCTTTAGAAATTTTTAGCTTTTTAAAATATGAAGAGGGCGTAAATTTTATCAGAAATGAAATTAAAGAAATTAAAAAAAAAATAGCATAAAGCTATTTAAATTATTAGGAAAGAAAAGAAAAAAAATTCATAAACTAGTTATTATAGTAACCATAGAAATCACCGTAAATTCTCATTTGAATAAAAAATATTCCGCATTAAGATCATCATATACATTTTTGTAAAAGGATTAAAGAAATACATAATTGTAGAAATGTTTATTTATATGAGGAGGAGTTATATTCATAAACAAGGGAGAAATTTCATAGATATTTATGATAATGATAGATAACGATATAAATAAATTTCAATCATTTTCTCGATCTTTAGGAATTGTATTTAGACGAATTGGGGTTTATTCAATTATTCAAATTATTGCGGCAGTGATTATCGCAGTAGCAACTGTTGGAATGGTTTTTTCTATAATACGCGATCCAACCCCATCAGCGATTTTCAATGTATTTCAATCGACTCTTTGGACTATATTAATAGCCTCCTTTATTCTCGAAGTAATATTTTATATTTTGGTGATTAACCTTATCATAGTATTAAGGAAGGCAAAAAACCAAAACATCCCATATCGGGATAAATATCAGAAAACTAATCTATTTTTTTCAATAAGTATTGTTTTTGGAATTATTTTATTTATTATAGCGATTTTCGTGGTAAATTATGTTTTAGAGATAATCTGGGAAATCTTTAGTGATCCATCCTTTGATATAGATAATTTAGATGTTTATCTAGAGCAAGTTCCATCTATTAATTTACCCTCCACATTAATAGAATTAGGGCGAGGAGTAATTTATTTACTTGGATTTTATTTTTTGAAACGAAATTTTGATCAATTAAATCCGTATTTGCAGAATAGTAGGGATGTAAATAAAGGCTTTTTTCTAATTATCCTCGGGTATGCACTTTCCCTTATAGGGAGTTTACTTGATATATTAATAGATTTGGGAGCCTTTATAGGGATTGCTGGCATGATTATTAGTATAGTAGGATATTTTAAAGTATCGCGGGGATTAAAATTATTGAATTGGAAAACAGAATCTCTTGAATAGTCTCATTTGCGTTTAATATCTGAATCTCTTGGGAATCTTCCTATAGTAGAAAAGTCAGTCTGAATTTTCAATGGGTGTTGTGGATTAAAGAACGATATTTCATCAGGGAAAAGAAGCATAAATGGGATTCAAAAAAGTGGTTGCGATTTCTCAAGAAATCGAATTAGAAATTTTTGGTTGAAAAATTATTAAAAAGAAAAAAAGATTATTTGATAATTATATTAATCGTAGGAATCTTTGAATCTGGGATTGGATTGGTAACAACTGTATATTCCCCTGCCCCTATATGACTTCTTCAATTTTACTTACATCCATTAGCTCATCTACGGATTTATTAATAAAATTAAAAGATTAATTGAATAATTTATTTAAATTGTAATCATGGACAAAGAAAATAATTTGAAGAGAAAAGATGAGAATCTCATTCAACGAATAATTGATCCTACTACGGGGAAGGATATAACCGGAGAATATATAAATCAGAGACTAAAAGAATTAGAAAAAGTTGCAGAAAAGATAATACAAGACGCTTTAAAAGAATTTAAGCAAGATAAGGGTAATAAAGTGAATATATACCAAAAAGCATACTGGGAAATTCATAATAAACTTGGAATGGGGTCAATAGGCCCTGCTACGGCTGCTGCTGGTCCACTAATGGAGAAAAAGAAACAAAAATTAGCTAAAGTTTTAGAGATTCAACCTCAAGATGTTTTATAATATTATTTTCTAAAAAATTGAAAAATCAATTTGACTTCCTATTAGACATGATAATTCTCAAAAACATATTTTAAAATAAAAAAAAAGTTAGAGTAATCTCATAAATCTTTGAATCTGAGACTGAATGAGAAGAAGTTGGATATTTCTTGCCCCACCAATAACTTCCTCTATCTTACTTACGTCCGTTAACTCATCTACAGGGGTATTATCCGTGACACTAACTCCTCCCATATGCTGTTGTACTTCGTAACAGATATCGTGTGTGAGTTTCGCTGTATAATATTTACCCTGGGAGGAAATCGCGGCACACCACTTCTCTGCTTCTTTTGAAGGTTTTTCTGCAAAAAGAATTTTATCATCATAGATCGTTGCTGCCTGAAGTGCTAAACTTGTTGCTGCGGTTGATTTTGTTAGCAAATCAGCTAATCCATAGCCAACTCCTTGATATCTGATAACTGGTTTTCCGAATTGTTTCCTTAAGTTAGTATAAACAATCCCATATATCAATCCAGCCCAACAAATTCCGATTCCAGATCCCATAATTCCAAGTCTTTCTGGTACTAATCCTTCAAACAATCTTACATAACCTAATCCATCATCAGCTAAAATATATTCTTTAGGGACTTTTACATTATTTAAAAGCGTATGAGCAATATGTACGCGTGGAACTGAATTAATTTTTAGACGATTGGTTTGAACTCCAAATTCACGCTTTATCATTGCTTGAACCATTGTATCTCTTGGTTGAGCTTCGTCATAGACTCCATAACAACAGAAATAATCTGCTTTAGGTCCATTTGTGGTGTATACTTTCTCACCATTGTAAATCACGCCATCTTCAGTTTTTGTACAAATCGTAGTCATATTAACGGCATCAGAACCCCGAGCAGGTTCAGTTATACCAATACATCCAACCTTTTCACCAGACATTAACTCATCCTGAACTTTTTGCACTGTTTCTCCAGTACCTCCGTGAGTATAATAATGAAAGGTAGGGTTACCGCATAGGATTCCACTTGCCAATCTTGCTAGTTCAAGTTGAGGGTCTAATAAGGAGAGGTGTGTTCCTAATAAGATTTCTTTTTTCATTCCATAGGGCGTGAAATCTTTCCACTTATTTATGCGCTGCAAAAAACCATGTTTTCCTAATTCAGGAAATAATTCATAAACATCTTTAGATTTATCTATTTTTGGATGAAGCTCCAAGCAAAAATTCTGAAGTTCTTGACAATAATTTTTTTCCTCTTCATTTAACATTGGAAAGACATTCTCATTAAAAATTTTAAATACATTATCCAATGTCATTTTTTCATGAATCTTATCATCAATAATTTTCTCTTGCATTTTCATTTTAATCAAGTTTAATTAATCATGTTAAATTTGAAAGAATTTATAATATATAGTCTAATTTTTTATTGTAATTAAAGTTTAGATAATAAGCTAGCCAGACTGTTTATAAAATATTTAATGAAATTAGGGCATACAATAAACTTATAGAAGATTTTTGATACCCGTTTCGAATATCAAGCATAATTTTCTTTTATATGATTCTGAACTCGTGTAATTTCATCTAAATGAGTTTCTCTTTTTCCAAATATATAAAATCTAACATCTGGACCAGTACCACTGGGCCTAAAATAGAGTGTAGAATCTTCACTTTTTAACTGATAAATATCAACTAATTGATTATTATCTGATAATGCTTGAACTTTGTAATCTTTATTCCCAATACTTATAGTTTTACCATCATTTTTTTCAAAATTATTCATAATTCGTATTTTCTCTTCATCTACAGCAGGAATAGTACGATTTATTCCTACTATTGACCAATCTATCGATTCTGATAATACAAAACCTCTTGATATCAATTCTGCAGCTAGTACTAGGGCAGGTACAGGATACTTATCCGCAATAAGTGGAAATTCTGATGTAAATTCAAAATTATTAGTCCTTTCGTTTTTCTTCAATTTTAAGATATTTAATGTATGCCCACCAGATTCTTCCCACATAACGACAATAAATTCTTCATCAGTTGCACCTTTTTTGTTTATGAGTTGAATGAGCTTTTCTATAAGTGGTTTAGGATTTTCGAGTTTTACTAATTCGTTATTTTCATCCTCAAAATAAAGAATTGCTGTGTCTATTTTTGACTTATCAACTTTGATTCCAAAAAGAAAATATAGAATTACTCCTAAATGTTTATAACCTACACCAGTCAAAATATTTAAGAAGCTAGTTTCATCTCCTCTTGGATCAGTAGGAATAGTCCTAACATTTATAATTTTTTTATCAAATTTTTTAGCTAAAATATTGTGCATTGCTGAATAGATTTCATTTGGAATGTATACATAATATTGACCGTTTTGTTTCACGTATAACGCAATTCGATCACGATCAGCATCGAGAAGTAAAGCTAGATTAGATTGAGCTTCATTCATTATTTTTTGTAATTTGTCTTCCCTGATCTCTTTAATTGGGTTCGGAGGATTAATCACTTCTTCAATAACAGTGACATTTGCACCTAATTCTCTAAATAAATTGACAATTCCTCTAGCCTTGCCTAAATATGGCCAAATTACAATATTTTTGTCTTTTAAGCTTTTTATTTCTATAATTTTAGATAATATTGACATTACATATTCATTATTCTTTCGCTCAGCATCGATTAAAACAGGTTTAAAGTGTATTTTAAGTGGAATTTCTTTAACCTTTATTGCCATCTTTGAAATATCTTTAAATAAATTCCCTGAAATAGGGATTGGATAATCAATGTAAAACTTTATACCATTCCACGATAAATCATTATGAGATGCTGTTAAAACAATAATTAGTTTAATGTCCTCAAATAAAGCAACTGAGGCTGCTCCGTAGGGCGATGATATTCTTGATTCTCCAACATCATCCACTTGATAATAAATTTCATAACCATCATAGGAAAAAATTTGAGAACAGTATGTTAAAAGCACTTTTCTGGTTGGTCGGTCATCTGTAACAATCAAAACCTTTAGATCCTCTCTTTCTTTCATCTCTTTAAATTTCTGACTTATAGCTTTAAATACTCTTAAAAATAAAAACAGTTTACGGCTAGTTAAATAATATTTCTTTGTGCCTTCTTGTTCCAATACATCCAAAATTTGAATTCTCAACCCAGAAGTAGGTGCAACTAGAGGATCAATAGTTTTTATTTCTTTCTCTGTTAATGATGGTAATTTTAAAATGTGGAAATCTCCGTGTGGCTCAACACTAATTTCTTCAATTCCAAAATCAATCATTTCATAACCTTCTAAAAAATCTGTTAATATTGAAAAATATTTACAATTTTAAATTTTTTATGTATTTCTCTAAAAAAGGTTTAACTCTAAAGTTGGTAGAGAAAAAAGAAAAGGGTTTTCCCCTCTTTACTTTGATGAGTATATTTTATTTATTGCTTCTCTCAATATGACATGCATCTTTTCTCTATACACAGGGTTAATAGCAATCATCCCATGGACTTTAATTGAAGGATGTCTATCTGCCTCAGACAAAATTTTTTCGCAAAATTTGGGTGTTAATCTATTTGGCAAATCTTGTTTGTTTGCTATACCAATTACTAAAGTATCTTTATAATATTTGTCTAATATATCCTTAATTATTTCTTTACTATGATTAACATTTCCAAATGTAGAATCTAACACGAGGAGGGCTATATCTGTACTATCTAATAAACTTTTCCACAATGATCTGAAATTACTCTGTCCAGCGAAATCCCAGAATACAATAGAACGGTAGATATCATCAAAACCATCATAAGAAGTAATATCTACATTTATGGTTGGAATATATTCTAAATCGATATCTTTACCACATATTAGATGTAAAAGTGTTGTTTTCCCAACACCCCCAGTTCCTATTATTGAGATTTTAATGGCTCCTAGAATAGTATCATCAATATCTTTTTCAAATTCTAAAAAGATTGCCCGATTTCCAGACCAAGTGCCATCAGATAGGACTTTTCCATACTTTTCTATAAATTTTTTTCTTATAGTTGTGATCTTAGAATTAATTGTAGCATCATCTTCTTCTAGATCAGCACAAACTACAATAATAATCTCATCAATTATAGTCCAATAATACTTAAATTCATCCGTTGCGGTTGATCTTATCTCACTTTGACTAATCTCTTTCATAAATCCTGAAAATGCACTTAAGAATCCAGCTAATAAATCTCTATCAACATCACTGGTTCCATAGTTCCTAAATAAAAGCGATTTTCCATCTCTGGTTAGGATGTTTATGTATTGGATTATTTTTACCACTTCATCAATTAATCTAAACAATCAAAATAGAACAATATTTAAGTGCTAAATAAAGTAATAAATATTTAAAATAAAAATTGATCTTTTTATTAGATCTTTATTAATTCTCATATCCATAAGCTAAATATTTTATTTGGTAATTATATGACAAACACTAACCAGTCTGACAATAAAGAGATTTTTGATGTTATTATAGAATTAAATGAAAAAATGAAATCATTTTCATCTATCTTAGAGAAGTTTGGATTAGATATCATTACGAAAATGGGTCAAACAAATCTAAAGATAAATATGTTAACTGATAAAGTAACTAATTTGCATGAGGTAACTTTAGATATTAAAAGTTTGATTCCCCAGTTACATAACATAATCGAAAGCCAAAAATCATTAAAAAACGAGTTAGAATTTATCAAGTCATTAATTATTAATCTTCAAGTTGTTTCTCCTACACTTCAAATAGTGAAGAATGAAATTGAAAGAGATAAGACGGCTTCCGATATTAAAAAAGAAATTACAACAAAATTAACTAAACTAAATGAGGAATTAGAAACTTTAGAAGACCTTCAAGTTGTTATCTCTAGCTTAGAAAAAATTAAAGAAGATATATTTGAATTTACTGGAGGACACAGAATTTGTACTGAAATAGCACAATTTGTAAACCGGTTAAACTCATCAGAAACTCTTTCAGATTTATACGATAAAGATCGAACTACATCTAAACCTTTAAGGAAAGAGCTTCAAGAAAAAATAATCTTCTGGATCAATAAACTAATGGTTAAAGATAAGAAGGTAATTTAAAAAATTTATATTGAGAAAAAATTTAACAATATTTTCTATAATCCACATATGGTAACTTTTCTATTGGATATGGAAGTGGAGCATCATCTGGAATAGGATCAACATAAAAACGACGAAATACTTTATGTTGCATCCTGCAAACTGAATTTTTATGATTATAAGCAGGATGACGAACCATTTTCATCCAAATTCTTTTTAAAGAATGCTGGCGTATATTGCCAAAGGATATGGGTGTAAAATCACAGGGAGAAATATCGCCATAAGCTGAAGCATAGAATTGAATATTTCCAGCTAAACAACCAATTCCTGCCAAATAGGCTTCTAAAGAATTTTGCCAAGATTGTGATGAGAGGGGAGGAATTGTTCCTTTTCGAAATTGTTCAGCAGAATATTGGTGGATTTCTTCTCGCTGTTCTGGTGTAAGAATTTCACTTGTATTTTTTAGCATATTACCCGTCGGTACTCCATCAAACATGATTATATTTTGAGCACCAATTTTCTTTCCTAGTTCATGCAATTGTTTATACATGCCTCTTTCAGTATGAGATCGAATTGCATAGGATGATAATCCTACAAATATTCCTTTAGATTTCGCTTTTTTCATTCCCTCAATTGCAGTCTCGAAAATACCGGGCATTTTTCTTAAATCATCATGTTCCTCTGGATTTGGGCTATCGATGCTAACAAAGAGTGAATAAAGACCAGCTTTGGCTAACTTCTCTACGTTTTCATCAGTAAGATATTGTCCATTAGTAAACATAACAGGCATTGCTTTTTTCTGATTTACATGGGAAATTAACTCAAAAAGATCCTCTCGAAGTAGTGGCTCTCCTCCAGTAAATGCAATTATAGTCACTCCTAATTTCTGGGCGTCATCTATAAGTTTTTTCGCCTCTTCTGTGCTGAGTTCCTTTTGATCCGTTTTTAGATGTTTTCCTGCGCTACAATGTACACAATGGCATTGGCACCTATAAGTAACAGCAAAGGTCATTGCTATTGGCATGGAATATTTCATTAAATAATCTTTTAAAATCCCCAATAAAGCACGAAATTGAGGTCGACTACCAATAGGTGGTGCAAATGTGTTTGAAACTGTCTTCCCCTTCCATTTGCCAACTATAGTATTTTTATAAAAATTAGCTTGTAATAAAATCATGAGGATAAAACCGACTTTATCAAAAAAAGGATTTAGAATTCCAGTACCAATTACTTCACCACTTGCTAGTCTTTTATAACTAAGCATCTTCCTACCCAAGAACTTCCAGAATATCTGTTCTCGTTCCATGGGAAAATTTTACCTCTACAAACTCTTTTTTATTAAAATTATTCTTTAATATTAATAAATGTTTCTAAATATGTTTTTAACAAGAAATCTTTCAGTTTTTTGTCAAAATCTAATCTGATCTCATCAGAATAAATTATACTATTAAGAATAAAGTAATGAAAAAAGTACTATTTTAATTCTTCTTTATATTTATATACCAAATCTGCAATTTTATAAAATATTTTTTTAACGTTTTCTCCTGTTAACGCGGAAGTCTCAAAATAAGGAGCATTCAATTTTTCAGAAAGGTGTTCCGCCATCGGTAATATGATTTTTCGATCTTCTTCTAAATCTATTTTATTACCGATCAAAATTCGGGGAATTTCACTAAGTCCGTATTTCACAGCTGTCGAGTACCAATTGTTTATATTACTAAACGTGCTTGAACGAGTTATATCAAATACTAAAATCATTCCATCTGCACCATTGAAATAGGGACGGTGGAGCATATAGAATTGGGGCTGTCCGGCTACATCCCAAAACATCAGATTGACTGTGGCATTCAGATCCACTAGATTAATTGGTTCCTTTACTATATTTACACCGACAGTAGGTAGATATCTAGTTTCAAACTGTTTAGTAACAAACTTAGTAAGAAGGCTTGTTTTTCCTACAGCTGGATCCCCTATTACTATTACTTTATATATTGATTCAGTTCTCCCTTGAAAGACAATATCACTATTGCTCATGGTTCAATCTTCTGAAGATTAATTTTAATAATTATATTAAATATGGAGTTCAAATTTAAAAATTTTGATGATTCTTACTAATTTTTAATGAAGATTTCGTTTTAGCAAATTAATATTTTGTAATAGATGTATTAGAGTGTTCAAATTCAATAAATTAAAAATTATACTAATTTGTTAGAAGAAAGTTTTATAACTTTTCTTTCTTGGAATGAAGAATTTTTATCTTTATCTCGAGCAATAAAGTAGATTTCTTCCAAAAGGAATGTTTGTTGTTTCCAGTTTTTTTCGAGATTTTTTAAAGTATTTATTAAGTTGTTTTTACCTCTAATTTGCCCGACACTTAAATGAGGTGTAAATCCACTTCGATACTGGTTTTGTTCATCACAATCCGGTACAATCAATTGGATTTTTTTTTGCAATATTATTAAAGCATCCTTTGGTTCAGGAGTTAACCAGATTGTAAAATTTTGATTTCTATGGGTGAAGTAATTAAAATTTTTTAAAGTAATTTCAAAGGAATGTACTTCTTTGCAAATTTCCCAGAATTTTTTCTCCAAATCATCAAACTCTTGTTCTGATTTAAAAGGATATATAAGTGTAATATGAGGCATCCATCTCCGAATTTGACGATCGTATTGTTTTCGAATCTCTTGAATCGGGGGCCAACTATCCTTTGGTGGGATAATCACAACTGCAGTGGTATATACTTTACTCATGATTATGAAAAAATAAGAAAGATGAATTAAAAGGTTTTAATATAATAATAGTTATTTAGTTAATGAAAATGCAAATTAAACATAGACATTATATTCAGAAATCCGAAGTTAAAATCCTTAAAGAAGAGCTTTTAAAACAATATGATGAAGAGTTTCTAAATCAAGTATTTCCAAAGAAAGCACATATTGAAGTAATTCAAACTGAGAAAGGAGACACTTTATATGCTATAAACAAAGAATTAAAGATATGGAAAACAGAAGCAGATGGGTATATACCTGTGTTAACTTTTTTACTAAAACATAAGATTAAAATTAAAACGATAGTCGTAGATATGGGAGCAATTCGCTATGTTGCTAATGGGGCAGACGTGATGCGTCCGGGGATAACTCAGATTGATCCAACTGTTAAAAAGAATGATATTGTACAAATTGTTGATGAAACTCATGATCGTGCTATAGCTGTAGGGAAAGCTATGTACGATGCTGAAGAAATGAACTCTATGAAATCAGGAAAAGTGGTAAAGAACCTTCACACAATTCAAGATGCAATATGGGAATTTGAAAAGGAATTTACTTAAATTCCTCAATCAAAATAGGTATTAAAGCCTCTCGCTCTGGAATTGAAGATGATTCAAAATCTGAGCTTTTGAGATCACAGGAGTCAAACTTAAAATCTTTAAATAATGTCATAATCAATCTAAGACCATTTTCACAAAACATATTATCTGCTTTTGAGTTACTTACTTCCATTAATTTAACAATTGCATTTAATTTCCAAAGGATCTTTTGATCATCGATACCATACGTTTTTAAAAAACTGTCATAAAGTGATAGATAGAAGTCAATTTCTGTCATCATTGCAACATATACCTTCCTTTAACTCATTTTTCTCCTTTCAAAGTCAAAAAATGTTAATCATTTTATATTTTTAAAATAAATTTTTTGATTCAAATATCGTTGCTATATCACAGACTTGCAATAGAAATTTTTATGTGATAACCCCAAGTAATTGATTTTTAGTAGGTACTCCTACGAATTTTACTTTGTCATTTAAATATGAATTTTCAGTTTTTTTGGTTATGAGTGATATAATTCGAATTAGCATAATATGGAGATATATTCCCGATAACACACGATTCTATAATTAAACTATATCTTATATTACTCAGATACTACTCCAGGGGTCATTATCTATAGTATTGTGATGACTCCCTAACAATATCGAAAAATAAGTTGTGTGTGATGAAATGAGTATGTATAGAAGTTATCTTTTAAAAAACCAATTTTGGGCAAAAAAAGGAAATGAAAAAACAAATGATTCTAATGGGGAGAAAGTTTTTATAAAGCATGATTCTGAAATTGGGGGGATATATGCAATTATTAATAACAATGAAAGAAGAGGTGTAAAGATAATTGTTAATGGCGAAGAACACTGGTTTAACAATTTTGATAAACTTGATAGTTTTCTCAGCCGATTAAAACAAAAAGAAAATGACTTTATTAAAATTCTTAGAAGAAAAAACATTTCAAACAAATTAAGAACTTTGGATCTATGAATATTTCCCCAAAATTTTATTTATAAAGCAAAAAGTGTGAAAAAACAGGGATTAAAATAGATTTAATCACCAAACTTGATCTCTACTCCATTTAGCTCGAAATTCTAAAAAATAAAAGAAGAGTTAAATTATTAAAGCTACTTATTCTGATCTGAACTTAGGTAAATATATGCCAATAAAGTAGAAGAGGAGTGCTATGAATAAGTCAACTTGGGTTATTATCATTATTGGAAAAGATTGAAGCATCCCATAAATCGTCATTAGGATATAGTAAATCAAAAAGCTTAATGCACCTAATCCAAGTGAATAAAGTTCCTTTCTCCTTACTGTCGATTTTTTTCCCATTTTAAAGAAACTAATAGATAAAAATAAGTTAATTGCTAAGCCATATAGTGCCATAAACATATAAGTTATAATTACTGTCGTTCGGCCACCAAATGTATAATTAGAGGGGAATAATATCCATATCATGAGTGTTATACCCAGAAATATTCGAATATATTTCCATATTTTATTTACTTCCGTAAATTCTGCATGGAAGAGGAGAATAAATAAAATACCAAGAATAATAAAGACTTTACCATACATACTTGCATCTTCATAAAAGTTTGTGGTAATATCATTTACAAATGAATCAAAATGGCCAACAAGATGAAAGATCATAGCAATAACAAATGATATATAATTTAAAGCGAGATATAAAGCAGCACGGTTTTTTTGTCTAAAATAATTTACCAATGTACTAATTGTGAATAGTGCTAGGATTACAACTACAATAGAAATAATCCAAACCATTATTAAATGTTCGGCAGTGTTCATAATAGTAAAATCAATTTCTTTTTATTTAAAATTTAATTAAGTAATCTTTTTGTACGTGATTGCTAAGAAAACAATTAAGTCTTATTTTTACAAAAGAGTAAAGGAAATTACATGGTTATGTCAATCGTTACTTCAATATAAGTAAAAAATTGAATTAAAATGAGTTACTAATTATAAATTGGTTGAAGTCCTGATTGAAAATGTCTCAGTTTTAACTCTGCACCACGCGAGATTCTTACTTTAGGAATTTTGTCTCTATTTTTGTATAATTCAGTAATAGCAGCAATAGCATAATCAATATGAGATTTATTGTATACATTTCGAGGGATTGCGAATCTTACTAAATTTAAAATATTTTTTCTTTGTTCAGATGTTTTATTGTCCCATTCAAATGCAAATGGACCCAATTCACATGCTCTAATACCGTAATGTTTAATTAGCTCAATTGTGAATCCCACTCCTCCAAAATCATCTACTTTCATATCAGTGCCCTCAAAAAATCTGTCCATATTAATATAAACTGCATGACCTCCAGGAGGAAGAACTATTGGTATTCTTTCTTGAGCCAATCTTGTAGCGAAATATTGAATTTGAGAAATACGATCCCTTAGATATGTCTCCTTCGTTATCTCATATAATCCTGTTGCTATAGTCATAATATCCCGACCGCTTAAACCTCCATAAGAGTCATTCCCAAATGTAAGTATTTGTTTTTCCTTTAGCTTAATACCAATATCTTCCTTATAGGAGAATTTTTTATGAAAAACGCCTTTATCTCTGAAGAAAAGACCTCCTCCAATATTTGCTAGACCATCTTTTTTAAAACTTATTGTAAAACCATCTACATAGGAAAATATCTCTTGAATGATTTTTGCGATTGAATACTTGTTATAACCGTTTTCATATTTTTTTATGAAATAAGCATTTTCGGCAAATCTGCATGCATCAAAAAAAAGAGGAATCCCATACTTTTGTGCGATTTTATGAACTTCTCTAACATTTCTCAATGATACTGGTTGACCTGCAGCAGTATTGTTGGTTATTGTTAGGTAAATCAACGGAATGCTCTCAGAGCCTTTATCATTGATAAATTCCTCCAAATCTTTTACTTCCATATTGCCTTTAAAAGGATTATTAACCTCTAATTGTTCAAGAGGGAATGGATCAAATAAATTCGCAGAAAATATGTTTATGGGGATTATTCCATTTGCAGCGATATTGGCTTCTGTGGTGTCAAAGTGTCCATTATTAGGGATGAAAAAACTTCTATCAGGGGCATTCTTTCTTAGCATGGGTGCAATGGTCGAAAATAGTAAATGTTCAGCACATCTTCCTTGGGGAACTAAAAAAGTATTAGGTCTTGTTAGTTGGAATTTACCACCATTTACAAATCCTCCTTCAAATGAGGTTAGATACAATTCATTCATCAACTTTTCAATATTTGTCTCTCCCGAAAGAATTAAATTTAATGCTCTTTTAGGCTTGTCTCCTCTTTCAAAAACATCTCTAATAGCATCAAGAAGGACATAATATCCTTTATTACGCCCGTAGGCTTCATCGCCATGAAATAGGGAAGACCATTGCAAATCTGTCATAGTAGATGTTCCACTATCAGAAAGAAAATCTAATACAAGCAAGTCTGCAGGAAATGCAAACATACTATACTCCGTCTCTTTCAATGCACGTTCTCGTTGTTCTTTAGTTACTTCTTTGATATTTCTAGTTACTAATGAGTGTTTAGTTGGTACTGGGACTCCCAATTTATGCATAGGTTTCATAATTCTAACCAATTAAGGATAATTAAAGGGATATTTTCACTTAAAATAAAGGAATGAAAAATCAATATTTCTAAATAATTAAAAGAAGATATTAAAGTTATTTATTATATCAATAACTCTAAAAGTCTAAAAAGAACTATTAAAAGTAAATTAAAAATATTAAGATTTAAATTTTTTAATAACTCAATGAATAATAACTGATTATTATGGAAATTCCGGATTATATTAAGAATCGTTATTGGAAAGATTATTTACCCGCAGGTATGACTTCAATAATTGATATTCCTGAAGATATTTCTTTAATAGATATATTTAAGAAAGGTGCTCAAGAACATGGTAAAAAGGTTTCTATGGTTTACTACGGAAGAGAATTCACATTCAATGAAATGGAGATTCTAACTAGGAGATTTGCTAGAGGTTTACATAAATTGGGTGTCAAGAAGGGTGATGTTATAGCACTTTGGTTACCCAACGGTCCATATTTCAGCTTTGCATATTTTGCAGCTCTAAGTCTTGGTGCAACATTAACTGCCCTAAGTCCACTATTCGTTGCACGTGAGATACTATATCAAATTAAAGATTCGGGAACAAAATTTTTGATATTAATTGATAGATTCTATGGTCAATATGAACGTGTCCAAAATGAATTAAATTTAAAAAAAGTAATAGTTGTGAATGTTGAGGGAAAAATTCCTGATATTCTCGAAACTGATAAAGTTATCCATTTCAACACTATAATAGAACAGAATCCATCTCCTTTATCTGATTCAGAACTAGAAGTAAAAATTGACCCTAAAAAAGATATCGCAATTATTCAATACACTGGAGGCACTACTGGGCTTCCAAAAGGTGCTTGTTTATCTCATTATAATATAATAGCTAATATATATCAGATGAAACAAATCAGCGATTATATGAAGAATACATATCTCAATGAAGATTTTATTAATTTATCAGTCTTACCTTGGTATCACATCTATGGACAAACGTGTGAATTAACTCAAGCACCATTGATCGGAGCTAAAGGTTATGTTTTAGCTACGTTTGATATTCCTAAAATTTTAGATATTATAGAAAATCATCATCCAAATTTAATGCTAGGAGTGCCTACTATGTTCATAAACCTTTTAAATTATCCTCGAAGTAAAGAGGTTGACTTCTCTAGCTTAAAGTATGCTAATGTTGGAGCAGGATCATTACCTACTGAAGTATTCAAAGCATGGAAGGAAAAAACAGGATTTGAAATGGGAGAAGGTTACGGTTTAAGCGAAACAAGCCCCACAGTGACAAATTCTCCTCCATGGGCAAGAAAGAAATATGGAAGCTGTGGTCATCCTGTTGCAAACACACTAGTAGGGATTATTGATGAAAACAGAAATTTTTTACCTATTGGAGAAGCTGGAGAATTAGTTGTTTCAGGTCCTCAGGTTATGTTAGGGTACCTTAATCGACCAGAAGAAAATAACAAGGTATTTTTTCAAGCTGGAGGTTTTAGATGGCTTCGAACGGGCGATTTTGCAAAACTAGATGAGGAAGGATATATTTATATACTTGATCGTGTCAAAGATATGATAAAATATAAAGGACACAGTGTTTATCCTCGAGAAATTGAAGAAATTTTGTATGAACATCCCGCCATTATGGAATGCTCCGTATTTGGCATCCCAGATCCGGTGAAAGGAGAAGAAATAGTCGCATATATTATACTTAAACCTGAATATAAAAGTAAAATTAAAGAGGAGGATATAATTAATTTTGCGAAAGACAATATGGCAGCTTATAAATATCCTAGAATAGTAAAAATCGTACGTAGTTTACCAAAAAGCGCTGTTGGAAAAGTACTAAGGAGAGTAATTAGAGATAAAGAGACTAAAAAAGCGGTAAAATGAATTGATAAAAATTTCATTGATCAGGTTAAATTTTAACAAAAATTTTTGACTTTTGTCAGTATTGAAGTCGAGGTTAAGAGTTAAAAAGAGAGACCATAAAGAATAGAAATAATTATTAAAAAAAAGAGGAAGAAAAAAATGGTAGATAATAAGAGCAAAGAAGATTATCAAAAGGCAGGACAAGAAATCTATGATAAATTGCATCTTGCCACATATCCCATAGCTATAAAATATTATAAAGATAAAAGTGAAATCCCAGAAAATGTCATTATACCATATATTTTGGGTAAAAAGATGAGTATATGTCAGACATTCACAATGGCTAGAAAATTTAATCAAAGTTATGCTATTTCAGCCGAAGACAATTTTTGTACCCCTTCATCTGTAGGACATGGATGGGTACCAATATCAAAAGAAGAATTTGTTGAGAGCCAAGTTAGACAGGGCTGGCATAAAGACGTAGCGGCTGAAAAACGCCGAGCCGAGGCACTTTATGTGAAGAATTATGAAAATCTTATTGCTTTAGGTTATCGTGGACTTATTGCTTCCCCTTTGCCAAACACAATTGTAATTCCTGATACAATTCTAATTTTTGGTAATGGTGCTCAGATTACTCATGTTATTCATGCTCTGAATTTTGAACATAAAAAGAAATATGCAGTAAGATCAGTGTTTGAAGGGTTTGGAGAATCTTGTGGAAAGGGTGGTCTTATGCCATTTATAACACGTAGAGCCCAAATAGTTATACCTGGTATGGGAGATCGCGCATTTGGTGGAGTTCAAGATTACGAAATTGCAATTGGCTTACCAGGAACGTATATTTTTTATGTTTTAAAGAATTTGTTTAAAACAGGCGGTAAGCAAGGGCTAGGGTTCCCTGTACGTGCAATGATCCCTATGGGTTTAACTGAAAACCTCACACCGGGATTTAAATATATGAGAGAAGTTATTGATAAGAAATTGAAAGAATTAAATGAACAAGGTTAATTCGAATAAAACTTAGATAAAGTGATATTTTTTTAATATTAACTGTCCAAATTAAAGTCAATAGAAGGCTTAAAAGTATGAATGATAGAATTAAAAAACTAAGAAATCAAAGTAGAAAGGCGATCCCCTATCTTTCATTAGAACGTGCCCTTTTATTGACAGAATTTTATGAAACTGGTGCAGCCCATAATTTTACTCCTCCAATTGCTAGAGCAATGGCATTTAAGTATGTAATGGAAAATAAAAAGATATGTATTAATGAAGGTGAATTGATCGTAGGTGAGCGTGGACCAGAACCAAAAGCAACTCCTACATATCCAGAAGTATGCTGCCACAGCTTACAAGATTTAGACATTTTAAATACTCGGGATAAAATTTCATTTAAGGTATCTGAAGATGCGAGAAAAAAAACAGAAGATATAATCATTCCTTTTTGGAAAGGAAGATCTATTCGTGATAAAATATTTTCTAAAGTCGACGTTGAGTGGATCAATGCTTATAATGCCGGAATTTTCACAGAATTTATGGAACAGAGAGCTCCTGGACATACAGTTAGTGGGAAAAATATATGGAATAAGGGATTTTTAGATTTTAAGAAAGAAATAAAAGAAAGTATAGAAAAATTAGATTTTTATAATGATTCTGAAGCATTCAATAAGAGAGAGCAATTAATTGCTATGGATATCGCTGCAGATGCAATAATCTCTTTCGCAAAACGTTACGCACAAGAAGCTAAACGGCTGGCTACCCAAGAAAAAGACCCAACTAGAAAAAAAGAGTTAGAAAAAATATCAGAAATTTGTAGTTATGTTCCTGCGCGAGCACCTACAACCTTTTGGGAGGCACTCCAACATTATTGGTTCATTCATTTAGGTGTTATAACAGAATATAATACTTGGGATTCTTTCAATCCAGGACGCTTAGATCAACATCTATATCCATTCTATAAAAAGGATATTAATGATAATAATTTGACAAGGACAAGTGCAAAAGAATTACTTCAAGCTTTTTGGATAAAGTTTAACAATCAACCTGCTCCTCCTAAAGTTGGAGTTACTGCTGAGGAGAGTAATACTTATACAGATTTTTGTAATATTAACATTGGAGGTTTAAAAGAAGACGGTTCAGATGGGGTAAATGAATTATCCTATATATTACTAGATGTAATTGAGGAAATGAGAATTCCACAGCCAAGCAGTAATGTTCAGATTAGTCAAAAAACCCCAAATGAGTTCTTAAACCGAGCTTTAAATATTATTAAAACTGGATTTGGACAACCTTCAGTGTTCAATACTGATGCAATAATTCAAGAACTTACTCGACAGGGAAAATCTTTAATAGATGCTCGTAATGGGGGTGCTAGTGGGTGTGTTGAATCAGGTGCATTCGGAAAGGAAGCTTATATTCTTACAGGGTATTTCAATCTTGTAAAAATTCTTGAAATTACATTGAATAATGGGTTTGATCCAATAACAGGTAAACAAATCGGATTAAAAACTGGAGTTCCGACTAGTTTCAAATCTTTTGATAAATTAATGAATGCTTTTAGTAGGCAGATCAATTATTTTGTTGATATCAAAATTAAGGGTAACTTGATTATTGAACGTTTATGGTCTCAGTTGCCAGCCGTATTTCTATCAATCATTATTGAGGATTGTATTAAAAAAGGATTAGATTATCACAATGGTGGTGCAAAATATAATACATCATATATACAAGTTGTAGGAATAGGAAGCATTACAGACTGTTTAACCTCTTTGAAGTATAATATTTATGAAAAAAAAATATTTTCAATGCAAGAAATGTTAGAAGCCTTAAAGAAAAACTTTGAAGGTTTTGAAGAAATCAGGCAGAAAATGTTGTATAAAACTCCTAAATATGGAAATGATAATGATTATGCGGACGCTATAGCTCAAGAAGTGTTTAATATCGTCTATAATGCCGTCAATAATCGTCCGAATACAAGAGGAGGCGTACATCACATTAATCTTCTCCCAACAACAGTTCATATATATTTTGGAAAAATTACAGGTGCAAGTCCTGATGGACGAAAAGCATATATGCCCTTATCAGAAGGAATTTCACCAGTACAGGGAGTTGACATTAACGGTCCTACTGCGGTCCTTAAATCTGCTGCTAAAATAGATCACTTAAGAACTGGAGGTACTCTACTAAATCAAAAGTTTACACCCCAGTTGCTTTCAAGTCATTCAGGAATAGAGAAGGTAGCTCATTTAATAAGAGCATATTTTGAAATGGATGGACATCATATTCAATTCAATGTTGTTACAGCCAAAACCTTAAAAGCCGCTCAGAGAAACCCTGAACAATTTAGAGATTTAATCGTTCGAGTTGCTGGATATAGCGATTATTTTATTAATTTAGGGAAAGTTTTGCAAGATGAGATAATCAAAAGAACTGAACATATGTCATTATAATCATTTTTCAATTAATTTAACGTTTTCCTTCCAGATTTAAGTAGTTCAGCTCTTTCCTTTAAGATTTTTTTAATTTGGTTTCTATCTTTTGGGAACCATTTTATCGCTAAAAGCCATAATATTACTCCTGGGATAATACACAAAACGACTATAATTACTGTTATCTGATAATTTGTGCTTGTGAAAACTAATAGCACTCCACATAATAAAGGTCCAATTCCTCTCCCAAATTGCTCTAAAAATTGATTCCATGAAACAATTTGACCCTGTGCTTCGGGTAAGTTAATCTGTTGTATAACAGGACTCTGATTTACTATATATAACGAAAAAATAGACCTTGAAGTAAAGAAAAGAGCACCCATGATCCACATTGTGGGAATTGACATTATATAAAGTATATTTTTACCCTGTTCTTCGGTTAAGGGGACCCAAGGCAAGAAAAAGAAAAGAGCAAAAGTTACTAAGCCACCAATTATAGCAATTACGATAATAGGTAATCTGTTTACAGGCTTTTTTATAGCAATCTTATCACTGATCCTTGATAATAATATTTGACCCACAAGTCCTCCTGTTAAACCAAAAACCACCATAAAAACCCCGATTGAAAATGGTGCGAGATTATATGGAGGGTTTTGGACATAATTCAATATTAAAAAATTTAGGCTACTCATAAGGATACAAGTAAAGACACCTTCAATGAGAGCTACAGAATTGGTTTTACTAAGCATTGTTTTACGCATCATATCTTTATTTATCTGAAAATTATATTCGATAGAATCATCTTGAAGAACATGATATAATTCCTCTTGTCGAGCGCCTCTTTTTGGTTCTTTGTTATGGATAGCAAAAATAAAACCCCCAAGAAGAATAGAAACACCTATCCCCCAGAAGAATTCTCTCCAGAAACCATTTTGGACTAAAAGAGTTGCTATTAACCAACCAATTATATTAGTAGTATTTAGTACTATTTGATATACACCAAAAAATCGAGAACGTCGATCCTCTGCAACCACATCATTAGATAATGAATTAATGGCTGGCCATGAACCCCCAGAAAAAAATCCAAAAAGAGCAATAAATAAAAAGAAATACCACCATGTACCGATTTCACCACCATAAACACTAAAACCTAATAAGATCATTGATGTTCCACGAAAAATTGAAATAATTATAATAATCTTCTTACGTGAATATTTATCAATAAACCTACCAAAAATTAAGCCCGAAAAGGAGGAAGCCCAGGATAAAGTAGTATACAATATTCCCATCTCTAAAGCATGAACATCTGCTGGATCATTTGGCCAGATAATTAAAGCAAGAGGTACAACTAAAACAATAATTGCTCCATATGCAATACTTTGAAATCCATTTAATAAATATAAAGGCCAAAAAATCTTATTAAAAGATTTCTCAGTATTAGGGCTCATTTCTTCTAAATTTTACTACTCTATATTTATAATGTTTCTTAAAATGAGCTTTATAATTTTAATATATTGAAATGTCTAATTTAGAATTTAGAGGGTAATTTCCATATAAAAAAAAAATGATAAATTAAAAAAAAATCTAAGCTGTTGAGATTTTCTGTTCAGCGCTAGTTATGATTTGATTATAATAGTCTAAATAGTGCTCATTAACGATAGTTCGATATCTAGAAAGAAATTCTGTAATTTCGCGCATTAAAGATATAATATGACGTGGATCTTTAAGAACATCAAGTCTTTCCCTAAACTCTATGAGTTTTTGTCGAACCGCTCGAATGACCTGCTCCTCTACATCAATAGGGAAATATTTATTTACAATTACATCAGCATGTTTGAAAGCAGAAATTTCGCCATCAAAACTCTTTATTTGTTTGTAGAAATTGCTTTCAAATTCTTGAGTGAATTTCTTAATACGATTATGAATTATAGGTAAATTTTTCTCAGCTAATAGAGCTACGGTGGTAAACTCACCGTGAAATAGTATGACTTTTTTATCTTCTTGATCTATAGTTCGTAACAGTTTTTTACTCCCAGTGGTCTCACGAACAAACTGAGTGAGTGCTGCAATCATCCCAGCAATCAAAGCGGGATCTTGTATCTCGATTCCAAAAGAAAATTCATACAAACTTAATCCATCTTTTGTTAAGACAAATAGATTCTTCAGAGATTTCTCCCAATTTCTTTGCCTAATTTGCCGCCTAGCTACTAATGCGAGAGGCACAGAGGCAAAAGCAATGCTTGCTGCGATAGCAACAATTAAAACAATATTAACGGGCACTCTAATTTCAAATTGAACTGTATAATACGCAACTTCTTTCCCATTTGTCCAAAAAACTTCTACTTCATAAAGTCCTTCTGCCATTTCTGTATTCAAAACTATTTCTGAACTAGTTAAAACTCCATTTAATGGGGTCAATCCTGTCTCATTATGAATTACCTGACCAGAAGGAGTTCTCAATAGAATTGTTCCTGTCCCTTCGATTTCGTTTGATCTATATATGGAACTAATAATTGCAGCTTCAAATCTAATTGTCTGACCTAATTCAAATGAAGCTTGATTAGTAAATCCACCATTCGATTTGACTTGGGTTTTAATAGATGTGCAATAATTTGGAGAATGAAATTCTCCAATATATGTTCCTTTTTCGAAAGGACGACCAAAAATAGTGGTAATACCATAATATGAGTGATTATAGAGTGAGATAGGACCAAAGTAAATGTTTGTCATCTCAACTCCATAAGGATCATAAAGGAAGTCAAGATCCCAATCTCTCTCAAATAAAAGCATAGGAGGGGGCCATCCATAAGGAATTTCTTCATAAGTATAATTAACAATCCACTCAATACGATTATCATGAACGTTATATATTCCACTCGCATTAATTAGATATGTATAATAGATGTCGGTATATACACTTATGACCGGAATAACTTTATCACATAAAACTGTCAAGTTAATGTCTTGCGTCAATGGCGTATTAAAAGAATGAGACCAGAATACATAAGTTTCTTGATATATAGGAGGAACATACTGACCATTGATTATAAAGTCAATATCGATACTAGAGGGCTCTAGTTCTTCTGTATATAATAAATAACACAACATATCTGTAGTTGCGTCATTTTCCACTGGAAATTCATATGTACCATTAAAAAAACTTGTGACGCCTTTATTATATTTTGGATCTGTATAATTTTCAGCTTTCCAGAAATCAAAAGGATAAGAATAATATAGTGTTGGGTGCCAAAATCGTAATGCAATAGTATAATTTTTTCCTGGTTCAAAATGATAAATAGTTGGTTCAAACCTCATCCATTCATCAACTACTTTTCGAGTTTCATAGTTCCAAAACCAATCAATTTGCGTTGAATTTTCATCATAAATGAACATATCCCAATAATAGTAGTTGATTGGTTCATATATTATACTATAATTAAGATAAATCATAATTCCATCTAATTTTTCGATATCAGGATATATAAATTCTTGGAATACTGCATATGAGGAATTTATGTCTATCTGCTCAGATACATTACCAGCAATTTTATATCCATATGATAACTCTGCCCATATGTCCAAGCTACTCACTCTATACTCATATCCAGGACGGGAAAAATTATATGGTATTCTTTGTGTGATAGATTGACTATTAAATTCTGAAGAAAGCATCGAATTTTGGTCAAAATACATAATAGCCATATCACCATTATAACGCCCTGAATAAATTTGACTCGTTTCAAGATTAAAATTAAGATTTTTTGTTAACAAAATAAAGGAATTATAATTGCTATAGAGTAAAGGTAAAATTATTACAATTAAAAGACTAGATATCAAAAAGAGGGGGGCTTTTTTTTTCATATTTAAAAACCTTTATAAATTGTTTGGTTCAGTTATTTAAGAACGTAACAACAGTTCCATTATATATAATTTTCTTATAAACAAAATAAGAAATTGAATAACACAATGAAATAATTCACTTTCATGTTTTAGGACAATTCATGCTTTCATACTAAATAGGATATTATAAATTAGAATATCTTTTTATATAAAAGAACACTTAACTAAAGATAAATCAAGATTAGATCATCAAAGATTTAATCTCTTTTCAAATTAAATCAATGAAAAACAAAGAATACTCGAATACTTATGAATAATGATAATCAATTAATAAAAGCCCTTCATTCAAAATCCATTAGAGGATTTATATTCGACTTTGATGGTACTCTTCTAGATATTAGCGAACCGCTTAGAACATCAATAGAAGAGATTTTTGAAAAGAAAAAAATAAATGTAAATGTAGACACTACAATAGAGGAAATTGGGGCTTTAATGGAAACTATTCAAGCATTACCACTTCCAAAAATACTTCTTCAGTCTCATGAACTAGTGAAGCATATTTCTTCTTTCCAATCATTAACTTTTCTAAAAAAATTGGAGATTGCAGCAAGAATTTTTACAAAATACTTAACTTATGCTAAAGAAGCTCCTTTTTTTCCTGGATCAATTGAATTATTAAAAAAATTGAGTAAATCATATGATCTCTATATTGTTTCACATAATCAGACAAGAAATTTAATAGGCCATTTAGAAAGAGAAGGAATTGAAAATTTATTTAAAGGAGTTTATGGAGCCGATATATTACCTGAACTTAAGCCAAGTCCTGAAGCATTATTACCAGTTTTTGAGAATTATAAGTCATATAAAGTAAAAGAATTCATAATGATTGGAGATATGCCTTCTGATATAGAAGCTGGACAAGAAGCAGGCGTATGGACTGTAGGAGTATCTACAGGAGTGAGTAAGATAGAAACATTAGCAAATTTTCATCCAAGTTTAGTGATTGAGACGCTGGAAGATCTTAAGAAGATATTAGAGAAAAAATCAATGTCAAACTCAAATGCTCATAAAGAATTAAAAATTAAATCCTAAAAAAATCCATTAATTTTATGATGATAATTTTTAATTCATAATCTCACCATCTCTTTTCCTTGTTTAGGATCATACTTTTTCCAGTATGATTTTAACCATTATATTTTTATATAAACAAGTCTTTAAGTAAAGATAATTTAGTACTAAAAGTTTAGTTTTATTAATTTAACTGTCCATTTTTAATAATTCGAGTTAAAAAAACTAGTTGAGAAAAATGCAAACTGAAAAATCAGACCAAATCGTTTCGAAAGATTATGACTATGAACCAGCTAAAAAAATGGAAGAAAAACTCAAAGAAGACTTAAAGCTGGAAAAACCTCACCAGAACGCAATCTATAAGGTATTAAAGTATAATCCGATTGATCCCTTAAATGATCTTTATCGTGATATTATTGAACGCTTAAATTTAACAGATTTAGAAAAAAAGTTACAATGGAGAGCTGCCAATATATGGGTTAAACTCGCATGTAGGGTATTGTGGAACTTCAAAGCAGAGTATCCGATGAAGAATATATTCCCTGAATGGGGACCGGTTGTCCTAGTTAGTACACATAATTCACATCTTGATCCTTTTTTCTGTGGATGTGCTATGCATCGTAGAATTAATTGGATGAGTAAACTAGAGAATTTCCAAACTCCTATTGTAAGAACTCTTTTTACAAATTTAAGCGCTTTCAAACTTGATCGCGAAAATCCATCATTAGGCTGGGAAACTGCAAAAAATCTTCTACGTCAAGGAGAAGTTGTTGGAATTTTTCCTGAAGGAACTCGTTCTGTTGATGGAGAACTAGGTGAATTTAAAACAGGTGCTGTAAGATTAGCAATTGAGATGGATTGCCCAATTGTGCCAATGGCGGTAATCGGTTCACACAATGCATTGCCAAAGGGAAAGTTAGTCATGAAACCTACTCAAGTTATAACACGGGTAGGAGAACCAATTTATTATCATGATTATAAACTTGATAATATGACATA
>JBHLLO010000009.1:0-2348 GCA_048885535.1 Candidatus Hermodarchaeota archaeon | reverse complement strand
AAGGTATATATGGCAGATGTCAAAACAATCATTATTCCGATATCCTGTTGTAAATGCATGGGTAAGAACTCACTTTGCTTTTCCATTAAGGCGTGGTGCTCATGATGTAGATTCTTATAATTATGCTAAGTTTTTACTCAGTAAAGATCAAATCGTAACCATATATCCTGAAGGAACGACTAATACTGGAGGTGGAGAATTATTAGAAGGTCACACAGGTGCCATGCGCTTAGCTATTGAGGCTCAAGTGCCAATAGTTATGATTGGAATAACTGGCACTGAAGATACATATCCGAAGCATGCCAAAATGATGAACTTTTACCAGGGAAATGTTTTTAAGGCAGATTCACCTTTTATGGAACATAAGCAATACTGGGGTAAACCGTTACCAGATTATGACGAGTTAAAACGCTTAACAAGCAATATGATGGCACAGATTAAAGATCTCTTGCTTTATGATGAACCTGACGCGTAATTTCTTTGAGGACATTTTAAAATGGCAAAAAGTTCGGATAATGAGAAAAATAAAATAAAGGTTGGTATCCCCAGAGCTCTTCATTTTTATCGCTATTTTCCCTTTTGGAAAAAACTCTTAGAAGAATTAGATGTAGAATTAGTTCTTAGTCCACCGACTAATAAACAAATTGTAGAGGAAGGAGTAACTCATGGATTTGGTGAGTTATGTATTCCAATGAAAATTTATTATGGTCAAGTATTGAAACTTATTGAAGATAATCCGGACTTGGATTATATTTTCGTCCCTAGATATGTTTCTGAAGTAAAAGAAGCATATTTTTGTCCTAAATTTTTATCTTTACCAGATGTTATTAAAATATTACCTAATATTCCCAAAATATTAAATTTTGAAGTTAACGTTAAAGAATTTCCTATAGCAACTTCTATCATTGAACTAGGAAAAGAATTAGGCAAAAATCAAACAAAATCTCTCAATGCTTATAGAGCTGCCCAAAAATATTTCAATGATTATCATGAATTCTTACGAGAAGGCGTTTCTGTAAATCATGCATTAAGATTAGTACAAAGAGATATTCAGTTCAAAGTACCAAAAAAGAAACACACTGGAGATATAAGATTTTTGCTTTTAGGACATGCATATAACATTTTTGATACTTTTATTAATTTAGACTTTCAGAAAAAGTTACAAGACCAAGGGGTTGAAATACTTACAATAGAGAATTTACCTGAATTTATATTTAAAGAACCTGTTATTGTAAACCCGAGAGGTGGGAAATTACGAAACTACTGGAGACATGAAGAAGAAATTATGCAATCAATACGATATTTCTTAAGAGAAGGCAGAGATGAAATTGATGGTGTAATATTCTTAATTAGTTTTGCCTGTGGTCCAGATAGTCTAATTTCTGAATTAATAATGAGAGATATGAAAGTCATTGGGTTACCATTTTTAGAGATAACTATGGATGAGCATTCTGGGGAGGCTGGAATGTTAACAAGAATAGAATCGTTCGTTGAAATGGTTCGTAGAAAGAGAAAAAAGCTTGGATTAAGCCGTAGAGAGAAAGTAAAAATCAAATCAGCTCAAGGTATATAAATAGAATCAGTGGATTAAATGGGATATTAAACGTCATTATGATTTCTATAATGTGGATTTATATAAATGTAATGGAGAATTCGGAAAATTAAATGTGGTTGTTGTTCAATCTAAAAGGAGGTATCTTGCGGTTGGAGCAGGACGTAAAATTATATTTATTTCTAAGTTTAAGAGATAATCAAAAATTAAAAAATTTTTTTTTATTACTTTATAGAGTTTTTTCTATTTTTATATTCAATAAAGAGAATAAGGTAGTCCCCTTAATAAAGGACCATCAAATGATTAACAAATAGATTTGGATTAATAAAAACCTCAATAAAAATACATACTTTTGATCTTCTGTTTATAATGGGTAATTTTTTATATAAGACCGTGTTATTTAATTAAAAAGTTAGTTAAGTAAACTTCTAAGATTAACTCTTAATATTTAAAATAATTAAAATCAAAGAAACATATAATAAGTCCATCAAAATGCTTAGATAGTTTAGGAGAATAATAGAAATGCTAATCAGCTTTCCTAATATGGGGCCAAATTGGGTTGCTTTTAAAACCTTATTTACTAGCCTTGATCTAGATGTGGTCGTTCCACAACTTTTTACAAAAAGTAAAAGATTCCTACTTTTGTCCGAAATTTTTATCCTTACCCGAAGTTTTCAAAATTTTACCTTACATTCCAAAAATTTTGAATTTTGAGGTGAAACCCTGTGTTTGACATGAGCGAAGAAAAACTAGCAATACATAAAAGAAAAGTAGAAGCGATCTCTGAAATGGTTAG
>JBHLLO010000008.1:0-72559 GCA_048885535.1 Candidatus Hermodarchaeota archaeon | reverse complement strand
ATATGGAATAATCTCTGTTATGTCAATTTAGCCAGATATCTTGCTCCGAAAATTCCCCAACTCACTGATCCCGAAAAGGGAGATTTCAAAATAGGGATTGTCTCGAAAGGTTGTGTCGGAAGGGCATTAATTCACTTATCAGTTGAAAAGCAAATTAATATGGACAATGTCAAAATGATCGGAATTGCATGTAATGGAATCATAAATCGAAAAAAAATCGAAAAGGAAATTGGAGAAAAAGAGATTTTAGAAGTAATAACTTCTGACAATGATATCATCGTAAAAGGAAAAGGCTTTGAGCAAAAATTTCCGTTTGAAGAATATATTAATGAATTATGCAAAGTATGTAAAGTTAAATCTCCTCCTACATCTACTGAATTTGCAGATATGTGTCTTGGTAAATGTCAAGAAGTCAGTTCTATAGATGATAGCTTTGAAGACTTAACAGAATATGAATCAAAAACACCCGATGAAAAATGGGATTATATTAAAGAATCTTTAGAAACATGCACTAGATGCTATGCTTGTCGAGAAGCTTGCCCATTGTGTTATTGTAATTTATGTTTTGTGGATCAGAATAAGCCAATTTGGTTCGGTAAAACTACAGAATTATCAGATATAGTTGTTTTTCATCTTGTTCGCGCCATGCATTTAGCTGGGCGGTGTGTAGCTTGTGGAGCTTGTACTAGTGTCTGTCCGGTAGGGATTGATTTAAATTTAATTACAAGAAAGTTAGAAAAAATAGTAAAAGAAAGATTTGATTTCACATCAGGGATAGATTCGAAGAGAATGCCTCCTATGATGGATTTCAATATGAAAGATGCTGAAGAATTTATGTTAGAAGAAGATTAAAAAGGTGATAAAATATCGAACAGAAAATTTTATTAAAAAGTGAAATAGGAAAGTTATATATTGAATTAGCTGAAGAATTCAATTTTTATGCCCCAATCAAAGAAAAAGGTAATCTAGTTTTTAAAAAAGTATTGAATCCCGATGAGATAATTCTTGATTATTTTAATTCCAAGATACCTCCAAAAGAGATTTTATTCCCAAAGATGGAAGTACTTTTTGAATATAAGACTGATGGTAAGGATTTTACTGAAATTATTGAAAGAACTGATTTAGATGAGAAAAACATAATATTTGGAATAAGACCTTGTGATGCACACAGTTTTGTCCTGTTAGAAAACTTTTTTGCTTTTGGAGAATTCCAAGATGAGATTTTTTTGAAAAAAAGAGAAAACTCTATTATTATTGGGATTGGATGCAATACTCCAAAAAGTACATGCTTTTGTACATCAATAGAAGGTCATCCCTTTATGAAAGAGGATATGGATATCTTTTTAGTAGATTTAGGCGAGAAATATTTAGTTGAGGGGATAAGTGAAAAAGGGAAGGAATTACTAACTAGATTGGAATGGCTTTCAAATGCTAAAAAGCAAGATATAAAAAAGGCAGAAGAATTGTCAAAAAAGGCAGAAAATTCATTTATTACTAAATTAGATGTAACAGACATAGATAAGATATTAGATCCTAGTTTTGAGCATCCAATATGGCAGGAAATCAGTGAAGTTTGCATAGGATGTGGAACTTGTTCATTTTTATGTCCTACATGTACCTGTTTCGATGTAATTGATGAAAATGACCAGTATAATAACAAGGGACGAAGAATTAGGATTTGGGATACATGTCAGTCTTGCTTATATACTCTTCATACAAGTGGACACAACCCACGAGATAGTTGTATCGAACGTTGTAGAAATAGAATTTTACACAAATTTTGTTATTATCCTGAAAATTATGATATTTTAGGATGTGTTGGATGCGGAAGATGTGTTCAACTATGTCCAGTTAATAATGATCTTAGAACTATTCTTGAAAAAGTTAAAAAAATTAAAGTAAAGGAGGAAAAAGTACGTGCCTAATCCATATATTCCATTACTAACAACGGTAAAAAGTATAATATCAGAAAATAAAATAAATGATATTAAAACGTTAGAATTGGAATTTAAAAAAGAAGAAGATTACATAAATTTTGGATATATTCCAGGGCAATTTGCTGAAATAAGTTTAATCGGGAAAGGAGAGTGCCCAATTGGAATTGCATCCTCACCTACAGAAGAGGGTTCGATCAAATTCACCATTAAGAAGATGGGTACTGTGACCACAGCGCTACATAATTGTGATATTGGTGATACTGTGGGATTGAGAGGTCCATGTGGTAATGGTTGGCCAATTGAAGATATGAAAGGAAAAAATATTATAATTATTGGTGGTGGATTTGCATTTTCAACCTTACGATCACTAGTAATATATATATTGGATGAAAAATATAGAAAGGACTACAAAGATATCACTGTTATATATGGGAATCGTGATTCTGGAGAAGTTCTCTATCAAGAAGATTTAGAAGATTGGAAAAAAAGAGATGATATTAAGGTAATATTAACAATTGACCGTGAGGAAGAAGGATGGAAGGATAAAGTTGGATTTGTTGCTCCCGTAGTTAAAGAAGTTGGTCCTTCTTCTAACAATGCAGTTGCTGTTGTATGCGGTCCTCCTATTATGATTAAGACGACCATCGCTGTACTTGAAGAATTGGAATTTAAAGATGAACAGATATTAAACTCATTAGAAATGAGAATGAAATGTGGAATTGGTAAATGTGGAAGGTGTAATATCGGTAGTAAATTTGTTTGTGTTGATGGTCCAGTATTTTCATTAGCAGAGCTAAAGAAAATGCCAAATGAATATTAAATTAATAATGAAATAAATATAAAGGGAAAAAAAATGGTTGAAGAAGTTATTCCTAAATCTTTTGAAGATTTAATAAAAGATGTTCATGAACCTGGAATTTGTGGAGAATGTGGTGGATGTGTCAGTTTTTGTTCTGCTCATGATATAAAGGCAATCGAAATGCCAGAAAAGGGTCCTCCACGATATTACAATAAAGACAACTGTTTAAAATGCGGGATTTGTTACCTAGTGTGTCCTCAAACACATGTACTAGATGAGCAATTAAATAAGAAATATAAATATAAGACGTCAATTGGGAATTGGATTAAAATTACCTCCGCACAAGCAAATTCACAAGAAATAAGGGATAAAGCTACAGATGGAGGGGTCATAACAGCAATATTAATATACTTATTGGAAAAAAATCTAATAAATGGAGCTATTGTATCAAAAAAAGAGGGCCCATTTAATCGATATCCCTTCTTTGCTACCACAAAGGAAGAATTAATAGAAGCTGCAGGCTCTCATTACGATATATCCCATGGGGTTGTAAGTTTAGAGAAATATAATTCATTTGTTCCTACAATTACGAAATTAAAATCTGTTGTGGCTTCAGATGCAATGAATATTGCAGTTGTGGGTACACCGTGTCAAATTATGTCTATCAGAAAGATGCAAGAACTAAGCATCCTTCCAGCCCATATTATAAAATACACCTTAGGGTTATTTTGTAACTTGAATTTCTCCTTTGATGTAAAAGCTCGTAAAAGATTAGAAGAAAGATTTGGTTTTTCATTTAATGATGTAGAGAATTTAAACATAAAGGAAAATTTGATTATTGAGCTCAAAAATAATCAAATAAAGTACATAGATTTTAAGGGTATTCATGAGTTTGCTAGACCAGCATGCTTTGCTTGCCGTGATTTTTCCAATGTTTATGCTGATATTTCTTTTGGGGGCTTAGGTTCTAAAGATGGATATACAACGGCAGTAATCAGGACAAAAGTTGGTGAAAAGTTATATAATACTGCTTTGAAAGATGGATATATAAAAGAAACCCCTGAATTCAATACATCAGTTAAGAAATCAGAGATGTTAGCAAAAGTTATAAGTTTTGGTAAAAGGAAATACGATAGATACCTAAAGGCCTTAAAAGAGCGCTCTCAGTAAATTCTTTCAATTAATATCTTTTTTCTTTATTGTTTTTTAGTTTGAATTACAAACCAAAAATTTATATCAAATTTCCTTTATTTAAATCACAAAAATCGATACTTTATATCTTTAAAAAATTATTGGGTAATAGAGATGAGTAGCATAGATGAAATCGACAAAACAATCTTAGAAATACTAAAAGCTAATAGTAGAATATCCTATAATGAGATATCTCAAAAAGTAGGAAAGACGGAAGCTACTGTAAGACGAAGAGTACAAAAATTGATAGAAAACGGTATAATCACAAAATTTACTATTGATTATAGCATAAAAAATAAACCCAAAACATTTGCAACAGTTAAAATCATTCCTGATTTGAAAATTATTAAAGACATTTTAAGGGATTTAGATAAAGTTGAAGAAATCACAAATATTTGGAGGTTGAGTGGAGATTGTGGTCTTTTATTGAAAGTGGAGTTAGCATCAATTGAAGATATAAATCCTCTAATTGAAGAAAAAATCTCTCAGATCAATGGAATCAAAATTGTAGAAACCTGCTTTATAACTGATGTTATAAAATAATTTTAAAATTGAAAAATGTTTCCAGTATTATAGATTGTACCATCTAACTCAAGGTTTATTTGGCCTCCAGATGCAATTTCCACAGCATTATTTATCCCTTCTAATACTCTATTCATCATAAATTCAAAAGCCCTAAAACAGTCCTCTAATTGTGGTAAATTGCTCTCAGCAATGCAATTTGACATAGCAGGAATTAATGCGGGGATAAAATCCTGATTTATCATAATTTCCTCAGCATCTATCATTGTTTCTTTTGCAACAGTAAAAGGTGTGAAAACATCCATTTTAGCAAACATTATTTTACATACAAATAAAGATGCTTTAATTTCCCTCATGATGAATTTAATCCTATTTTTATCATCTAAAAATTTTTTGAAGGTTATAGCATTTATTATATCTTCATTGGTTATTGTTTGTGAGGTGTCCATCAGTTCGCTTACTCTTTCAGAAACACGCTTAGTAGAAAGCATCAATTTGAGATTCATTTTGTTTTTATCGTAATATTCTTTATAAAATGCAGAAAGAAAATGATGGGCACTTAATCCTTTTTGATCTTCAGAAAGATCTAGTTTGTAATTTTTTGCCTTAAACTTATCCATAAAATTTTTTATAAGTAAAAATTTCAACTTTAATCTATGTAATGCTAAATACAGACAAACACGCGTCTGTGTGTAGGCGACAACATTTCCCATTCGAAATCTATCATGATGATCTCTCTCATACATTACAATAGGCTTTAATTTACTCACTACAACATCAATAAAATATTCTATTATTCGTTCTAAAGGTCTGCAATCAATTACTCTATAAAACTCTATAAGTTTTTGACTTGAGGGTTGACTTTTTGGTAATTCTTTTATTTCATCATAATTATAATATTCAAGAAATAATGCTGTAAGTGCTTCCATTTCTAAAACTGTTCGACAAGGAATAAATACCTTATTCAAGTCATATAATATTGTTCCACTCTCAGGCATGTACTCTAATCTCCTTTTTGCTTAAATTTTTAATTCTAGATATTAAACCTTCTTTAAATTCAAAATATTTGAAACTCTTAATAAAAAATAAGATCCAATCATCTAAATTAAAACTTTCCATAAACATTGAAGAGAATAGACCATTTCAGACTATAATTTTTTTGCTTTGTAAAGATAATAAAGAGAATGTTTTAAGGCTTTTTAATAAACAATAAAAAAAAGGAAAATAAAAAATTTTTCAAAAAAAATGTGGGATATTACCCCATTAGAAGCATCGGTGAATTACTTGGGGGCCCATCTCTTTGTATTCTCTACGAGTGACCCACATGCGGTGGAATGTCTTGAGTGAGCTTAGAATCGAACCACCAATCCAAACAGAATACATACGCTCTGGTGGAGCAATAATTTTTACATCAACACTCTCAGGAATTTGTTCTTTGATTTCTTTAGTTAAGCGTTCTTTAATTCCTGGGAACATTGTTGAACCACCAGAAAGTACAATGTTGCTATAGAGGTCTCGTCTAAGATCAACATCGCATTCTGAAATAGAACCTACGATTACATCATCTAAAGGTTCCAATTCCTTTCCAATTACAGATGGATTGAAGAAACATTCAGGTGCTAGGAATCTTTCAACACCCACATTAATAGTTTCTCCATCAGGAAGCATATAACTTTTTTCCATTCCAGCCACTTTCTTCGATAACATCATTTCCTTTTCAGGATCAATTGCTACATAGCAGAGTTTTTCTTTAATGTCACGAACTATTTCTTTCTCTGCTGAAGTGGTGAATGAATACCCCTTTTGTCTGAGTAATCTTTGTAAATATGTAGTAATGTCTCTACCAGCTAAGTCAATTCTTTGGATGGCATGACTTAAAGCAAATCCTTCGAAAATTGGGACGACGTGAGAAACTCCATCACCAATATCTATAACACACCCAGTAGTACGACCAGAAGCATAAAGGGAAAGTACTGCTTGCATTGCTACATACAAGGCTGGCACGTTGAATGTCTCAAACATAATCTCAGCCATTTTTTCCCTATTTGGTCTTGGATTTAATGGAGCTTCTGTAAGGAGAACTGGGTGTTCGCTAGGATCAATTCTCAGATCGGTATAGAATGTATAATGCCAGATTTTTTCCATAGCAGTCCAATCTTCGATGATGCCATGCTCAACAGGGAACATTAATTTAAGCACTCCCTTAAGTTGCATAGCTTCTTCTCCAATATAATATTCTCGAGTGTAATGCTCTACATCAGTCATTATGGACTCATATTTAGGATATCCAATCAATGTTGGAAAAACTGAACGTGGTTGATCTTCCCCGGCAAAACCATTTTTGGAAATACCTGTACCATTGTCAACAACTAAGGCTTTTGCGTTTAAAAAACTCTCTTCTTCTGCCATATTTTTCAGCCTTATTATTTATATTTTTTTAGATTTTATTTTTGATTATAATCCAAATAGAAATTTTTGTTTTTATATTTTTATCTATATTATATTTTTTTTTATGTATAATAATATCGATAAATTATAACAAATTAAAATTACAAATATAATAAATTTCGCCTTTATAAATTTTTTTAAACCAAAAATTAAACGTGCGATATGCAAAAGAAATTCTTCTAATTTGTTTATAAAGAAGGGTAATTTGAATTATAAAGTCGAAGAGTTTTGATGGAAATTACATGTTTTTCACTTTTTTTTATTTTAATATCATGATCACAAATAGTCGATTTTTGAAAGCAAAAATTTATTCTTTTTTGCTCACAATAAAATTTTAAAATGATTTCGCTGTTTCTTTATATTGCGTTTTACTTCGGGTTAATTCATTCATTGGCTATTTTTCGAAGGTAAATTCAAATTTTTTAAAACCTTCAATTTAGTAAATACATAAAATGTTTAAATATGGATTTAAATCCTTATTATATTAAGGAAAATATCAATGAGATAGGATTAAAAGAGGGATATACTCTTCTTAAAGGTTGGATAAATAATTCTAATGACCCTTATCTGAGGAAGCATGCTTTACAAGTTTATGGTCAGCTGGATAATGGGAAAAATTTCAAGTTTTTTGAACAACTTTTTTTATCAGATGAAGATATTGAAATCTGTTTATTAGCCGGCAAGTTCTTGCAAGAAGGATATCATTATCATTCAAGATTAATTCCACTTATGGAATTCACTCTATTTAATGCAAAGAATATTGAGCAAAAATTTGCGGCGTTAGAGATATTAAACTCACTGGGATCTATTAAGTCTCACAAAATAATTAAGGAGTTTTTAAAAAAAGCAATAAAAAAACATTTTAAAGCCTTAAGAAAGGATTTTCCTGAAGAGATTTTTAATGATGAATATAATTCTTCAATTCCAGAATTACAATTAGAAATTTGTGTTAATATAATTCTTTTTCTTTTTTATAGGAATGAATGCGGTTATAATGTAGTATTAAAAGATGGAATGATAATTCTTTTAAATTGTGAGGGTTTCAATCTTAAAGAGATAGCAAAGATCCCTGCTTTCAGCAGATTAACAAGATTAGAACATTTAAGACTTCGAAAAAATGAAATCTTTAAAATAGAAAACATAAATCATTTAAAAAGTCTAAAAGTTCTTGATTTATCAGAGAATCAAATCCAAAAAATTGAAAATTTAGAAAATTTGGAGCAGCTGGAAGAATTGAAGTTATCAATGAATCGAATTAAAAAAATTGAAAACTTGAGAATAAAAAATATAAAAAAGCTTTCTTTAGACCATAATATAATCAGTAAAATAGAAAATTTAGAAGATTTAACGAATCTTGAGTTTTTAAATCTTAGTTATAACACTATTATAAAAGTTGATAATCTAAAAAAATTATATAATTTAAAGAGTTTGAATTTATCTGATAATAAAATAGAGGAAATGTCTCAATTTGAGTATCTTATAAATCTAATATCACTTCGCCTAAATGATAATTCTATCAAACAAATTCGCAGTTTGATCAATTTAAAAGAATTAAGGACATTAAACCTTTCGAACAATTTAATTGAGAGAATTGAAAACTTGCATAATTTAACAAACTTAACAAAATTAGAGCTCTCTAACAATAAAATTAAAAAAATTGAAGGATTAAACACTCTTTCTAAACTCCAAGAGTTGTTTTTAGACAAAAACTTTATAACTAAATTAGAAGGATTGGATAATCTTAAAAGTTTAATAATTCTTTTTTTAGAAAATAATCGCATTTCAGAGTTTAGTATTAGTGATATTCATAATTTAGAAAACTTGAACTTTATTTTCCTGAACGAAAATCCATTATCCCAAGAAAGTAGAATGCGCTACGAGAAGAAGACTAGAATTCCATAATATTATAGAATAGAATGATTATTTGTACTCCGCTAAATAGTCATCAATCCATATATCCATTAAAACTTCATCATAATATTTTGAATCCATGAAAAATTGATTCTTTCTTATTCCTATAATCTGAAAACCTAATTTCTTATAAAGATATAATGCTCTTTCATTATTGGAAAAGCAGCTTAATATTATTTTTTCTTTGTGATTTAATCTTTTAGATTCTCGAATCGCTACATCAATTAAATTGAATCCAATTCCCATATCTCTATAGATTTTTTGGACAATTATACCTAAGCTACCTACATGAGAGGCAGCATCCCACTCTATACTTGAAACCTCACACATTCCAATAACATTATTAGGAGATTTCAAACTTTTGTTGACAGCTACAATACAGATGTCATTTAATTTTTTAATATTATTATACCAAGAATTCTTTTCGAATTCAGACTTAACTGGAAATAATACAGGGATATAAATTCCTTCATCAACGACCTCGTTAAAGTTATTCCAAATGCCATTAACATCTGATTCTTTAACATGTCTTATAATAGTCTTATCTCCATTCTTTAGGGTAATAACCTTCTGCATTAATTAATATAAGTTTTTATTTTTAAATTGCTTTGGTATATTTATGGAAAACAAAAAAGAAGATACAGATAAATCAAAAGAAAAAATCCTTAATTATATTGAGCAAATGTCTGAAACAAAGAAGAAACCTGTAGCTAAAGATTTAGTTCAATTAAAGCATGTAGAAGTTAAAAAGCAAGAAGTGACACAAGAAACTTTAGATTTAGCAAAAGCTTTAAAGGACAAGTATATTGAACATGATCAATTTGAACGCCTAAGTAATAACGATCTTACTATACTTGAAACTTTTCAAGGGAAGAGATTATTTCTGTCTCGAATTGCAATAATTGCAAATCAAAGTAGAGTTCTTTTAGGGCTGGAGCCTTTTAAAAAAGCGGAATTGGAAAAAATTCTTGATAATTTAATAACGAAAGGATATATTAAAGCAGAAAAAGTAGGCGATAATATAGTTTATTTTCTTACGGAACGAGGAAAGTATAAAACCCAATAATTTAAGAGTTGTTTAATCTTTTTTTAAAATTAATTTGCTAATTGGAATGTCCTGATGTTCACCTGAGGGAAATTCCCTTCGGATTGTTAAAGGTAAAATCTGAGATTTTAATTCTAGAAGTGCTATTTTAATTGGATCAATCAAGTTTTTTGGTTTTTCAACCAAAATAGGAGCTCCAAAACTTATTTGCAAGGCACGTGCTCCCACTATTCTAGCTTTTTCATATCTAGTTAGAAATATTGGCCCAACCTTAACGTAGTTTCTGACTTCTTTGTATTTTTTTCTTAATTCTCGAGATTCTAAAAAAGAAGACATGGTTTATACCATAAAAAAAGTGTTTAAAATTTAAAATATATAATAAAATAAAACTTTTTTGGTTTATACACTAAATAAAGTAATTAAACGGTGAATATTACTAGAAAAGAGTGCGCAAGGAGGGAATTTTTCAATCTGAAATAATTTTTAAGATTATTGAACCCCCGACCGTCGAGATCAACACTCTCTTTTAATGTTGATTTACACGGTGTGAGCGTATAACGTTTTTCATAAGTATCATGCGAGAAATGTCGTCATAACGCCTAGACCACTTGCGCGTACTAAATTAAAACTTCAAGTATTTCAAATTCATCTATTAACTTATTATTAAAAAGGCATCAATATAATTTAAGAGATTCTATTGACTCTATAACTTTATAACACAAAGATTAAAGATTTATTTGAATAATTATAAAATTCATAAAGTTCGGTGATTTCTGTATCTGCTAAACAAGATTTTATTTCTCACCCTTTAATCAAAGAAAATACCGTAATTAGAAGAGCTTATCAAGAAAATATTTTTATTAATTGTCTAAATAAAAACTGTTTAGTAGTTATTCCTACAGGATTAGGTAAAACAATATTAGGGCTAATGTTAGCAGCGCAGAGGTTAACAACTTTACCAGATAGTAAGGTAATTTTTCTAGCTCCAACTAAACCATTAGTAAACCAACATTTTAAATCTTTCTTAAATCTAACTAATATTCCAGAAACTAATCTTGTCTCTTTGACGGGTAGTGTTAGTCCTGATAAGCGCTTGAGTATCTGGCGTGAAGCTAAAGTTGCGTTCATGACCCCGCAAGTCCTACAAAATGACATAATTTCCAATCTTTACCCTATCGATGATGTCTCCTTAATAATTTTTGATGAATGCCATAGAGCTGTAGGAGATTATGCGTATTGTTTCATTGCTCAGAAGTACATTGAGCTTGCTAAGAATGCTCAAATTTTAGGTCTTACAGCTAGCCCAGGATCCACAGAAGGAAAAATTAATGAAATTAAGAATAATTTATACATAAATCATATCGAAATTCGAACTGACACAGATTCTGATGTAAAACCCTATATCCACAATGTTGACAATGAGTGGATCAAAATTGCTCTCCCTAATGAATTTCTGGAAATCACTAAAATCTTAGTAGAAAAATTGAGAAGTATTTACAAATGGTTAAAACATATAGGACTTGTAAATACAGCAGATATTAATAAAATCACTAGAAAGGATTTATTGACATTAAATACCATTATTAACAAAAAGATTTCAAACTCTCGAGATGATAATGAAAGGATTCAATTATTTGCTGCTAAAAAGTATGTTTCAAATGCCATTAGGCTTTCTCATATGCAGGAACTGATTGAAACTCAAGGGATTAACGCATTAAAGGATTATCTGGATAAGATTGAAGATAAGATTAAGAGAAATACAGCAAACAAGTCATTAAAAGAACTCCATGAGGATTATGAATTTAAAAGAATGAATAATTTAGTAAATTCGGTGATATCCAAAGGGATTATTCATCCAAAGTTAGAAAGATTGGTCGAGATATTACAAAATCAGTTAGTGGAAAATAAAAATTCCAGAATTTTAGTTTTTTGTCATTTTAGGGATTCTGTTAACAATATTGTGAAATTTTTAGATAACCATTCAATTATTAAAGCTCATAAATTTGTTGGACAACAGAAAAGATCATACGACAATGGGTTATCTCAAAAGGAACAAATTAGTATTTTAGAAGATTTTAAAGATGGAATTTTTAATACATTAGTAGGGACAAGCGTGGCAGAAGAAGGGCTTGATATTGCTGAGTGTGATTTAGTGATTTTTTATGATGTTGTACCAAGTGCAATAAGGTCCATTCAAAGAAGAGGGCGAACCGGAAGAGCAAAAGAGGGTAAGGTTTATATATTAATGGCAGAAAATACTAGAGATGAGGGGTATTATTGGGCAGAAAAGTCAAAAGAGAAGAATATGAGGCAAAGTCTTAAAAAGATGAAAGAATCAGAAACATCTCTTAAGAAGGATCAACCTAGCCTCTTGAATTTCATAGATAAAAATAAGACTCAATCAGTTGAAACCGAAGATAATGAGAATCTGCAACCAGAAAGTATCCCATCAGATGAAACTTTTTTTATAATTTGTGATAATAGAGAAACATCTTCCTCAGTTGTTAGAAATCTCTCACTTATGGGAGTTAAGCTTAAGTTAGAACAGCTAAAAGTGGCTGATTATGTAATTTCAGATAGAGTAGGCATTGAGAGGAAATCTAGCCAAGACTTTAATGACTCTCTAAAAGATGGAAGATTGTTTAATGAACTATTTGATTTAAAAAATAATTTTGATAAGCCAATATTAATTTTAGAAGGCGACCCTTTTGGAGACTCTGCAATAAATGAAAATGCTCTTTATGGTGCAATTACTTCGATCATATTAAATCTAGGAGTATTGATTTATAAGACTAAAGATGCCTTAGAAACAGCTAAATTTCTATTTCAATTGGCCAAAAAAGAATTTTCCGAGTCAAAGGGAGAACCAAAATTAAGATTTGATAAAAAACCCATTGAGATATCCCGTTTATTGGAATTTATTGTTGCTGGAATACCTGGTGTGAACTCACTTCGTGCAAAAAACTTATTAAAAGAACTAAAATCACTCCAAAACATTTTTAATGCGGATTATGGAGACCTCATGAGAGTTAAGAATATTGGAAAAAAAATTGCCGAAGAAATTCTTAAAATAAGTCGCTACAAATATAGTAATGAAGATATAGGTTAGATTATAATGCTTTAGTTTCTGTAAGAAACATTCTATTACCTTTAATTAGTAAGATTAGCGCAAATAAAAATGATAAATATCCAAAAAATACCTGACCAAAATAGGCAATTAAGTTTATCAATAAAATTGCGAATTGAAGAAAAATTATTAATGTAAATATCCCTTTACTGGCTTTTTTCCCTTTTCTTATCATTCTTGCTGAAATTATGATAGAAATCGAACCAACTAGAATAACTAGAATCGAAATTAATGGCAAAATCCAATAAAACCAAGAGTACCAATAATTTGGGATGATTTGTATTTCAAAAAACCAACGAACCCTTATTGTATTATCTACCCAGATCCAGAAAAATACCCATATGAAAATATGAGTTGTAGGACAACATAACGAACTATAACCAATCGGTAAAAATAAAGAAGCCAACATCACATAACTACCATTTATTAGATATTTCCATGACTCTTGAGTCATATTCACTCACTTTTTTTAGGATTTCTTAAGATGATAAATCATTTTTTAACTTAAATTTATTTTGAAATTATGCAAATAATCTACAAAGTTTTTACTGTCTTAATTAATAACAAAAGAGCAAATGTCCATAAGAGATATCCAAAAAATGGGAAGAAGGGAAGCATAATTAAGTTAAGGAACAGTAGTATACTCTGAAGGAAAATAATTGAATAAACTATCGCATAACTCGTTTTCTTTCTAAGTTTCTCCTTTTTCTTGATTATTCGAGCAAGAATGTGTGTGCTGACTGAGATTATAATTATTAGATACAGAGAAAATATAAGTTGAACCCCTATATAACGAGAATAAGTTGTTTGCCAAATCCAACCTATCCCATAACCTGAGTAGGACAAACCGTGTATCCAAAGAAGTACACCAACAGTTGAATGCCCATATCCAAAGGTGGCTTCAAGAATAGTAAAATGAGATGGAATTAATAGGGACACCAACATTACATAACTAAAGTTTATCAGATTTTTCCAAGGTTCTTGAGTCATGATTCCAAAATATTTCTTGAATTACGGGATTCTTTATAATACTTCTTGTTGCCAATAACTAATAAGATTAACCCAAATAAAAATGACAAATATCCAAAAAATGCATTTCTAAGAAACTCATAAAACCCAAAATTTATCAATATAATTGAAGCTTCAAGAGTAACTATTAATGTAAATATCCATCTTTTAACTTTTTTCCCTTTCTTAACCATTATTGCTAAAACTATAATCATAATCGAACCAAGGATAATAATTAGTATTGTAGTTATCGGTAAAAGCCAATATCCACCAGAGATTTTAAAAAACCAAACCATATCTATCGCACCATCTACATGGATAATCAATCCAAATATCCAAAAAAAAGCATGAAATTCATGATAAACATCGCGCAGGGAGTGATAAGTAATTGGTAGGAATATTGAAGCCATCATTACATAACTACCATTTATTAGATACTTCCACGATGCCTGACTCATATTGCCTTATTTTATCTAGGATTTCTTAATATCATAAATTTTTTTTTAGCTTAAATTTATTTTGAAAATGTACAAATTATTTAATTAATGCTCTTAAAATCAATTAAATAGAAAACATAAAATTATTTATTCATATTAATAATATTATATTGAAATAAACTCAGATTCAATTTATTTAAAGGTAATATTGAGAAATGATAAAGTTTAAAGTTGTTGTGGCTGGAGCTAAAAATGTAGGTAAAACATCTCTCATTAGGCGTTATGCTACTGGAAAATTTGATACTTCTACATTATCTACAATTGGAGTAGATTTTGAAACTAAAAAGGTAATAGTTGATGATAATGAGATTCTTTTGAACATATGGGATTTCGCTGGAGAGAAAAAATTCAGACTCCTTTTACCTTCTTATGTTTCTGGTGCATCAGGAGCTTTAATCTTATATGACATAACCAACAGAGAATCTTTGGCGGATCTACATGATTGGATAAAAGTGATTAGTTCTGTTCCTAACTCTCCTAAAACAAAACTACTCGTGGAAGCTAAACTTGACTTAGAAGATCAAAGAGAAATAAATAAAGAAGATGCTGAAAAAATTCATTATAAATATAACTTTAAAGGCGATATTATTGGTACTTCTTCAAAAACTGGAGAGAATGTTGAACAAGTATTTGAGATGCTTGGAAGAGAGATTCTAAAAAGTTCATTAAAAAAGTGTTCAAATTGTGGTAGACTTTATCCATTAGAATTAAAATTTTGTCAACATTGTGGAAACCGTACCCTATAAAATATATTCCAAGGATAGCTATTTCTGAGTATTTGTTATTTAATAATTCAACTAGTTTTTTAGGAAAGCAAAAATCTTAAAGAAAATAATAATTTTAAATACAAAAATAAGACACAATGAGCTTTCTCTCAAGGTTGTAATATATGAATTATGATATAACTCAAGATATTGATGAAATAATAAATCGCCTTAATAAAGAAAGTATAAGTTTTAAAAATAGAATAATTTTGGTTACAGGTGGTACTGGTTTTTTAGGTTCTTGGGTATGTGATGTTTTAGTTAAACAGGAAGCATTATGCATATGTCTTGATAATTTATCTTCTGGACGGTTTGACAATGTAGCCCATTTAATGCAAAAGGATAATTTTAGATTCATAAATCATGATATCTCTGAACCCATATATTTTGGTCTTACTCATCACCCCAAAGGTGTTTGTATAGGTGATATTAAAAAAATTGATATTGTAATGCATATGGCTAGTAGAGCATCTCCTTTTGAGTTCAAGAGATTTCCTATTCCAATATTAAAAAGCAATACTCTTGGAACTATGAATGCTTTAGGAATTGCCAAAGCTCATAATGCCTTGTTCTTCTATACAAGTACATCAGAAGTGTATGGAAATCCTCCTAATGATGCTATACCCACGTCAGAAGAGTATTTTGGACATGTAAATCCAGTTGGACCTAGATCTTGTTATGACGAATCTAAAAGGGCTGGGGAGGCTTTTGTTAAAGCTTATGAGCTCCAGCATAAAATAAAAACGAAAATAGTGAGAATTTTCAATACTTCTGGTCCTAGAATACGACATGGTCCTGAATTTGGACGTGTTATTCCCAACTTTATATTTCAAGCTTTAAATGATGAAGATATAACTATTTTTGGAGATGGGTCTCAAACAAGATCCTTTATATATGTCATTGATGAAATCGAGGGGATTCTAAAGATGGTTCATAATGAGAAAGCAACTGGAGAGGTAATCAATTTGGGCAATGATAAAGAGTACACAATTCTGGAATTAGCTAAAATCATAAAAGAATTGGTTAATTCTAACTCTAGAATCATCTTTAAAGCTTTACCTATTGATGATCCTGTAAAAAGATGCCCTGATCTTACTAAAGCAAAAAAATTATTAAACTGGGAACCTACAACTTCCTTGAGAGAGGGATTAAAAAAAACAATTGCATGGTTTAAAGATAATGTATAAAGTGCAGAGAAATGAGAAAAAAGTTGATGAATTGAGTAAGAGTCATCCTCTTGAGAAAATAGTGAAAATTAGTGTAATCATAGGGATTCTCATTGTATCTGGCTTTATAATATATTACATTTTAACTCCTGAGCCGGGTTTTGTTATTTTTGGATTACTAAATTCAGAAAAGAGAGCTGAGAATTACCCAATAGAAGCAAATGTAGGAGAGAATATATCATTCTATGTATCTGTTCAAAATTATCTAAATAGAGATTTTACCTTTAAGGTAGAAATACTAACGGGTGACAATAACACTATTTTAAGTCCAACTGAACCAGCTAAAAATGCAACCTCATATTACAATTCTAGCCAATTTACATTAAAGCATAGTGAAGGTTGGATTTCTAACATGTTAAATGTTTCATTTTCACTACCAGGTGCTAATCAGAGGATTATTGTTGAATTATGGGAGATATCAGATATTGAAAAGTACTTTGATTTTCTATTTTTGTGGTTAAATATTACTACTTAAATAGCACTTCCAATAATTTGTACATCCTTAATTTTCACATAAGGAGCTTGATAGGGACCATAAATTTTTACCTCTTTAGAGACTTCTTCAATACGGTTAAATAGATCTAACAAATTAATGCCAAACATTGTCTCATTGAGTGGATCTGAAATTTCACCATTTTTTATTAAATTTCCTTGTAGGATTAATCCAGAAAAATCTCCTGTAGAAATATTAGGTCTGTCACCAGTATAATCCAGAAAAATACCTTCTTTGACATCCCCAATCATTTCTTTTCTTGTTGATTCTCCTGCTTGAAGAATAAGGTTAGAAATTCCGATACTTGGCAGGGAACCATATGAATTACGTGCTGCATTTCCTGAGCTCTCAACACCCTCTTTATTGGCAGTGTAAGTATTGTGTAATAATCCAGATTTCAAGAATATTCCTTTTTCGATTACTTTCTTGTTTTTACAAGGCACTCCTTCTCCATCAAAAGTAGCAGATCCTACAGCTCCATCAACTAATGCGTTATCCTCAATATTTAGAAATGATGGTCCAATGGATTCACCTCTCTTTCCAACAAGGAAACTCCTTTTATATTGGAAAGTTTCAGCATTAATAGCTGAAGCTAATGGTCTTAAAATAAAACTAATTACTCCTTTAGGAGTAAGAATTATCGGTACCTTAGTACTTTTTATTTTTTTCCTATTTAAATTTCGTTTTGCACTATTTAAAGCTGCTTTAATAACTTGCTCGCTATTTATTTCCTTTAGATTCCTTTTGATCTGATTTTCAAAACCAAAGGAGGTATCTTTGGTTAATTGATCCTTTACAATAACGTGTGAAGAGATAGAGCAAACTGTAGTTTTAGATTTTACTTCTAATCCATTAGTATTGAAAATGAATGTTTTATTATAGCTAGATGAAAAATTCCCAGACTGAGATACTGCAAGTTCGTCCTCATCGCAGATCTTAATTAGATTTGCAACATATTTGATTGAATCCTCAATTGGTAGATTTTTTATATTTTTATCATACAGCCCTTTAACTTGGTTATAATTTTCATATCTAGGAGGTAAATTCTTAAAATCGGGATCCTCTGTTCCAACTCTCATCATGCTAGCTGCATTTTTAGTCATTTTCTCAATATATTTTTGATCTAATCTGTTGGTAAAAGCAAATCCTAATGAACCTTTTTGATTTATCAAACGAATTCCAACACCGTAATCACTGCCAATTTCATTGTTTTTTATCGAGTTTTCTTCTATATCTATATTAATGTAATCATTAAGCGAGAAATATATTTCAGCGAGCATCCCACCACTTTTTTCTGCAAATTTCAATCCTGTTGAAGCAAGGTTGAATATATTTGAAGTATTATCCATCTAATTAAGTCCTCCAACAATAATATCTTTAGTTCTAATATATGGCCCTCCATCACATACTCTTATACCTTGACCACCTTTTCCGCATATTCCGTCAGAATAATGAAAAGTTTTTCTATTGCCTATAGCATTTATTTTTTTCAATACTTCTAAAGTCATTCCAGAAAGTGATACATCTCTCATTAATTCTTTTTTATCCCCATTTTCAATTTTATAAGAAAATTTACATTTAAATTGAAAATTTCCTGTTGTAGCATCAGTATATCCATATTGGAAATCCTCACATAACATCCCCACTTTTGTATCTTCAATCATCTCATCCAATTCCCAATCTTTAGGTTCTAAATATGTGAAACCCATCCTCACTTGAGGATTTGCTGTACTGGAATTAGCTCTTCCATGACCATTGGGCATTACAGACATCCTTGAGGCGGTTTCAATATTATGTAAGAAGTTTCGAAGGACACCGTTTTCAATTATTGAAGTTTTTTGTGCAGGGACACCCTCATCATCTACAAAATAACTTCCATATAATTCATATGGTAAATTAAATGCTTTTCCTTGACCTATAGTGGGATCATCAATTACGTTTACATCTTCAATTGCTACTGTTTTTCCAATTTTATCTTCTAAGATACTTTCCTTGTTTAAAACGAGATCAGCCTCACAAGCATGACCAAATGCTTCATGAATAAAGGTTCCTGTTAACTTGGAATCCATTATCACATTAAATTTACCACCTACGGGCGATTTAGCGTCTAAAAGCGCAATTGCTTGTTTTGCTGATTTCAGACTCACATTCTCAGCTTCTTCAGTTTCTACAATTTCAAATCCCCCAACTCCTCCAACTGAATTCATAGCATTTTGTATTATACCTTTCTTTTGAGCATAGACAGCTGAAAAGATACGTAATATTTCAAAATCCTGGTATATCTTACTATCAAAAGAATTTATAAATAGATGTTTAGAATAACCATCTAAATATATTGTATGACTATTTTTTACTTCTTTAGAGTAATTAGAAGCGATTTCTTCATGATATTTTACAATCTCAATTTTATCAATTATATCAATGTTTTCTAATTTTTTTTTACTATTAATTTTAAAATGATTTTGAATGGGTTTTGTTTCAGCTATATTAAACTTATTTCTACAAAGTAGATTAGATTTCTTTGCAAGCTTGATCGCCTTTGAAAAACTGTTTATTATACTTTCTCTACTTAATGTTTTTGGTACACAAAATCCCCATCCACCACTTAAAAATGTTCTTATTCCACATTCTACAGTTTCATATGAACTAATTTCTTTGCTTCTTTGATTTGTAAAATCTAATGTTGTTCCGTTTTGAAGTGTAATCCTAATATCCCAGTATTCAATTTCATTTTTTGCTAAATTTGAAAGTCTTTCTATTAAGCTATCATCAAATACTTTTAATTCATCAATCATTTTCATAATAAATAATTGTTTATTTTGAAGATAAAAAAGTGAATCATCTAATAAGGTGATTGAATAATTGAAAATTAATGTATTTTTTTTATAAAATAAATTCGATCTATTTAATTATTTTGAGGTTAAGATGTTATTAATTTCACATTCTGCATTTCTTTTTAGATATTTAATGATTTTTGTTGCCTGGGCAAGGTTCACTTCTTTTGAAAATTTAGCTGACTGCTTAAATGTGAACGTGTGGTTACATTTCCAACACTTTTTAGTTTTAATAATTTTATTGCAATAATACCATTCACCACAGTAATAACATCGATAGAAATAGTATTTTTGAATATTTTGCATTCCAAAATAAAAAAATAAGTAACAACTTAATATTTTAATAAGGTTAAAAATTTAGTAATTTGCTATATAGAATACATAGATATTTATTATTAAGAAGTGCAAACTTCATTACTTGAAATTACTCTAAATGTTAAGGATATCAGATTTTTAATAAAAAAGATAATATTTCATTTTTACTTTTATAAAATTAGAAAAATAATATGAAAAGGGAGTTTAATGGACCATAAGTTTATACATCCAATTGAAACCCGCTATCGGACTGAATTGGCTAATCTTTTCACAGAAGAAAAAAGATTGGAAACGTGGCTAAAAGTAGAGGCTGTTTTAGCGAAAATCCATGCAGAGCTTGGAAATATACCTCAGAACGCAGCAAATGAAATTATTAAAAAAGCAAATTTAAATTACGTTAAATTAGAGCGGGTCAAGGAAATTGATGATAGAATTCATCATGATTTGATGGCTGTGGTAAAGGCATTAGGAGAACAATGTGAAGGTGATGCAGGTAAATATATTCATCTAGGAGCAACAAGTTATGATATAGAAGATACTGCCACAGCTTTACTAATAAAAGAAGCGCTTATTTATACTCGTAATTCTCTCTTAACGTTATTAAAAGTCTTAGTAAAATTAATGGATCAAACTAAGGAAATAGTCTGTATAGGAAGAACACATGGACAACATGCTTTACCTACAACATATGGTATGAGATTTGGTGTATGGGCATATGAAGTAAATCGACATCTTGATCGATTAGACGAAGTATTGGAACGAATTTCTTATGGAAAAATGTCAGGAGCTGTTGGTACTATGGCAAGTTTTAGCGATTATGGCATTAAGCTTCAAAAAGCTGTCATGAGAGAGCTTGGGTTGAGTCCAGTTCTTATTGCAAATCAAATTGTTCAAAGAGATCGCCATGCTGAAGTAATATTGTTAACTGCATTAATTGGCCAAACTTTAGCAAAAATAGCTACACAATTCCGCATATTACAACGAACTGAAATATCTGAGATGTTTGAGCCGTTCAAAGAAGCTCAAGTAGGAAGTTCGACCATGCCACATAAAAGGAATCCCTACAAATCTGAGAGAATCTGTAGTTTAGCCAGAATTTTAAAATCAAATGCAATTCCTGCTTTAGATAATATTGTTCTTGAAGATGAAAGAGATATTACAAATTCAGCAAATGAAAGATTTACTTTTGCGGAGAATTTTGTGTTATTAGATTTCATGTTAAAACAGATAATAGCTAACCTCTCAGATATTGAATTTGATGCAAAGAGAATTGAAGAAAATCTAAACCTTACGAAAGGGGCATGCTTAGCTGAGAGGATTATGGTGGCTTTAGTTGATAAAGGTATTGGAAGACAAGAAGGACATGAGATATTAAGGCAGTCAGTTATTAAATCTAAAAAAGAAAATCGTTTGATTAAAAATATATTGCTTGAGAATAATATCATTAAAGATAAATTTAGAGAAGATGAATTAAATGAACTATTAAATCCACATAAGTATATTGGGAAAGCAGTCGAACAAATTGATAATTTAAAATCATATCTCGAAAAAAAATTCAATTTATAAGATGAATAATAATAAAGATATTTATTCTAAATTAGGAGTTTCATCCAAAAAGGAGGATGTGCATAAGGCGATAGAGTCAATTGACAGAGGTTTGTTTCCAGGAGCATTCTGCAAAATTGTAAGAGATTTTAATAATCGAAAAGATTATTGTTCTATTTTCCATTCTGATGGAGCAGGTACAAAATCTATTCTAGCTTATATGTATTATAAAGAATCAAATGATCTATCCGTTTTTAGGGGGCTAGCAAGAGATGCAATTGTAATGAATATAGATGATATTTTATGCGTTGGGGCCACAGGTGATATATTCTTGTCTAATAATATCAGTAGGAATCGTAATTTAATTTCTGGAGAAATTATTGGAAGTATTATCAATGAATATGAATCCTATTCCAAAAAAATTTCTAATCTAGGATTACATATAATCACTTCCGGAGGAGAAACTGCTGATGTTGGAGATATTGTTAAAACTCTGCTAGTTGATGCTTCTATCTTCACGTCTATGAAAAGAGATGATGTGATCGATGCAAGTAATATACAGAGTGATGATGTAATAATAGGTTTAGCTAGTTATGGGAAAGCTACTTATGAAAGTGAGTACAATAGCGGAATAGGAAGCAACGGATTAACTTTAGCTAGGCATGGATTACTTTCTCATTATTATTATGAAAAATATCCTCAGTGTTTTGATCCTGATATTGAAGAGAAGTTCATATTTTTTGGAAATTATCTTTTAACTGACAAAGTTGAAGATTTGAATATGACTATAGGGGAAGCTCTTCTTTCTCCAACAAGAACCTATGCTCCTGCGATTATTGATGTGTTAAAGAAGTTTAGAAGTGAAATACATGGAATAATTCATAATACAGGGGGGGGTCAAACGAAAGTATTAAATTTTGGAAGAGGTATAAGATATTGCAAAAACAATTTATTTGTAGTCCCAAAAATCTTTCGGCTTATTCAACAATCTTCTGAAACAGAATGGAGAGAGATGTTTCAAACTTTTAATATGGGACATAGAATGGAAATTTATTGTAATGAATCATTTTCAAAAGATATTTTAAATATTATTAAGAAATATAATATAGATTGTAAAGTCGTTGGTCATTGTGAGAAAAATCCCCTCCAAAATAAAAACAGCGTCGTAATTAAATCTGAATTTGGAACTTTTAATTATGTTTAATTAGGAAAAGGGAAAACAATAAAGTTTAAAATTTGTTAAATCAATACTATGTTATTCATATTATCAAATTCAAGGATAATTTATGGCAAAACTAAGGAGCTCAATAAAATTAATATTTAGACAAAGACTTTACTTCCTTCTTGAAATCCTCATTATTTTTTTAGGTGTTTTTTTATTTTTGTTAATACCTACATTTATACCTAATTTGCTTGTAGATCCAACTTCAAGACCTTATGAACCTTTATACTTTTTATTCAGAGCTTTCATCATTTTAGCGGCAATTCCTGTTTCCCTGATTGTTTCTAATTTTGCTTTACAATCTCAAAAGAGAAAGCTAATATTAAAAGAGGATATCAGCCCTTCAAAGAATTTCATAGATTTATTGAGAATTCCTGAGAGAAATTATAAGTATCAATTTTTGTATGGTGTTCTTTTATTATTTTTAGTTTTTATACCGTTAGACTTTTTTACGTATTTATTTTTTCCAAATATGTTAGAGTATTTTTCTATTGCTCTGGATGTTTATTCCCCAGGATCCTTGAACTCTTATCTTTTAGAGGATTATTTTTATTTTATTATCTCTACATTAATTATTCAGAGTAGTGTTTCAATATATGAAGAATCATTAACTCGTGGATTTTTAGCCAATAGAGGGAGTGATTATGTTCATAATATGTCAGCAGTAATAATATCTTCCTTTTTTTTTGGACTACAGCACTTTGCGTATATAGTTACGTCATATACAATAGTTCTTCCTATAATTTTTCCAATAATTTGGTTTCTGCAGAGCTTTTTTGTTGGAATTATTCTTGCGATGCTAGTGATAAGAAGAAGATGGTTATTTCCTGCAATATTCGCCCATGCTTTTAATAACATTATAACCACCCAAATTATTTGGAATTATTTGCAAGGAAACAGCTTCTTTCCTTTTTCATTTTATTTATACTGTCCATTATTAACAATAAGTATAGTACTTCTTATTTGGCAATTTCCTCGAATTAAAGAAGGTTTAACCATCGGTTTAAGAGAATTTGGTGCATATTTTAAAAATGATGTATCTAAAAAAGAGAAAACATCTCATAAAATCTTTAGAATTTTTACTGACTTTCTTTTTGGATTAATAATTTATATGATTGGAATTATTTTAATATAGCAAGGTTATTATGGTTAAATTTGGGATTATAGCAGACACTCATTTTATTTCAGATACTAATCCCATTCTAGTAAAAACTTTACTTGATCAATTGAGGAAAGCTTTTAGTGATGTAGATGAAATAATTCATGCTGGAGACGTTTGTAATGAAGATTTTCTAAAAGAATTAAATAAAATAGCACCAACTAAGTGTGTTCACGGAAATGAAGATAAAATTAATAATCTCCCTAATTTTATCAAATTTTCAATAGGTAGGTATAATATTGGAGTAATTCATCAACAACCTGATAATTTAGAAGCTTTTTTTAAAAAAAATGATTTAAATATCTTAATATTTGGTCACACTCATCAACCCTTAATTAAAGGTACACCATATAACACTTTATTAATTAATCCTGGAAGTCCTACTCAACCAAAGGCACCTCCTCAGAAAAAAGGTTTTAAAAAGCCAGTAGCAAGACCCAGTGTTATAACTTTAAGCATAGATAAGGATGAGATACTAACAACTTTTTTAGTTAATCTAAATATATAAATAAGTAAATATTAAATAAAAGAATCTTCATATTTAATATACATAATATAAAACGCGAGAACAATTTTAAAATAAAACTTCGTGATATCATGGTCAGTAGATTAGAAATGGTCTTGAAAGAATTAAATGATAATGGTAATTTTAGAGCATCCTTATTTTCTACATCAACAGGGTTAGTTTTGGCTTCACAAAAAGCTGATGATGTAGATGAAAGAGTGATTGCCGCCATGGGTTCATTATTGAGCGATTCAGCTTATAAAGCATCAGAAGAATTAGATTTATCTCAACTTACAAGCATGAAAATAAAATATTCAGAGGATTTTATTGTTTGTAGAAATATAATAATGACTGACCAAAAAACTCAATTTCTTTTAGCTGTCCTTTCAAAAGTACCAGAATCTGAAGATATCGAAAAATACTACGACCAACTTTTAGACTGGGCAGAAGAAAATAGCCGAGATGACCTTGAAAAGCTCTCATCGATATAATATTTTAGATTTGGTTTAACAGAATTATTTTAAACCAATGAGATTAAAAACTTTAAAACTTGTTCAGCTACTTGAGACTCATAACCCCAATAAAAGTGATCTGCTCCTCTTATGATTATACTATCTTTAGGTTCTTGATAATCATTAAAATGGGCTTTAAATCTATCAAAAGTGGCTATACTATCATTATCTCCTTGTATAAACAATTTTGGTTTAAGGGAATAAGATAATTTTTTATACTTCTCCCCCATAAAATCCCACGGGAAGGAAACTGCTGCATAACCAATAATTTTGTCAGAATAATTTACCATAGAACACCCAATTGCTGCTCCATAAGAATATCCACATAAGAATAGCTTTTCACATCCTCTTTCATCTAGAAGATAGTTAATATTGGCTTTAACATCATTTAATTCACCAGTACCATCTGTATGATGTCCAGTTGATCTCCCAACACCTCTAAAATTGAACCTTAAACACGAAATATCCTCTTGAATGAGCATATTAAATATCCCACTTACAACATTATTACGCATATCCCCACCAAATTGAGGATGCGGATGAGTTATTAATACTGTTGTATTTACTCGATTTTTATTTGAATGAAAATATTCTGCTTCAAGTTTAATTTGGTTAGTCTGGATAAGGATTAGTTCTGTTTTTACCATAATTTTATTTAAGGTTTATATTATAATAATTATACTATAAAGCATATCTCACTTAAAAATGAGTTTCAATAAATTAATTATTGAAAGAAAAATACGAGAATTTCTTGAAGAAGATTGTAGCTTTTCTGATATATCATCTCATTTTATTCCATTTGATTCAAAATCTTCTGCGAAAATTGTAGCAAAGAGTGATGGTTTTATTTCTGGATTAGAAGAACTCGCTATTCTTTTTACAATATTGGGAGTTGATACAATCTTTAAAAAAAAAGATGGAGATCAATTTACTAAAGATGAGATTATTCTGGAGTTAAGAGGGAATACTAGAGATATTTTAATTGGAGAACGAGTTGGATTAAATTTAGTTTCACATATGTCTGCTATTACTACAACCACCAGAGAGTTTGTAGATATTGTAAAGACGTCTGGAAAGAATGTGAAAATTGCTGCCACAAGAAAAACTCTTCCTGGACTTCGAATATTTGAAAAAAAAGCAGTCATTTTAGGAGGAGGAGACCCACATCGCTTCTCATTAGACGATATGATATTACTAAAAGATACACATTTAAAACATTATAATAAAGACGTTAAAAAATTACTAGCAGATGTTAAGAAAGAAGCAAGTTTTACAAGAAAAATTGAGATTGAATTAGAAAATCTTGAAGACGTTTTAATTGCTGCTCGTAATGGAGCCGATATCATAATGCTTGATAATATGACTCCTGACCAAGTTGAAGATGCTATTAATATCTTAAGAAATAATAATTTACGTGATAAAGTGATAATTGAGGTATCAGGTGGTATCAATAAGGACAATATTGTTGATTATATAATTGCAGAACCAGATATTATTAGTATAGGTAATTTAACACAAGCGCCATTCAAACAAGTAGACTTATCACTACGTTTAGATTGAATTTGGAATTAATCTATGATAACTTCATGGATGGAACAGATTACATCTTTTATCTTTGCAACACTATTGTATAAATCTTTAATATTGAGAACGTCTCCGACCGCTATAATGACTTCTATTTTTTTTTCAGCTATTCTCCAATCTGTTATTGCTTTTATTATTGAATGGTAGCGATTATAAATTTCAGAGACTTCATCAGCGATGAGATCTTTAAAGGGATAAACTAAATTAATAATCATAATTTTATATCCCGTCATGTTTTCAAATACTTCATTTTTTTCAATGAATTTAACAATTGCATCTCGAAGAGCCTCACTTTTTGAACTAAATCCACTTTGAATCCGAAGTTCTTCAAATCGACGTAATAAATCTTCACTAATTTGTAATGAAATAATTTTCATATTAATTTCAACTCAATTATAACTTTAACTATAAGATCCCATTAAATAATTTAAAGAAATCTATTGATAAAATTTAAACTCTTATCTAAATCTTTCCCAGAAGATAATTCTATAATCAAAGGACCTTTATAATAATACTTTTTCATTATATTAAATAATAATTTAAAATTGATTTTTCCTGTTCCTAATACAGGATGAGTATCTGATTCTGTTGTAAAATTGTCAACTAAATGCACATTTTTAATTTTATTGTGAAATTTATCCCATAAACGTTCAATATCACCATTGGTAGTATAAAAATGACTGGTGTCATATGTTAAAAAGAGAGACTCATTATTGATAAACGAAAAAATCTCTTCTATATTATATTCATCTAACATAATTCCTGCTTTTTGAGTCATATTTTCTAAGCAAATTATCAGATTATATTTTGATATAAAATTAAGTAATTGATCAATAGCATGTTTTAATTGTTGCTTATTGTAATCTTTTATCAAAAAATTAGCTAAACCGGGATGAATTGTCATTATCTTTACACTTATTTCCTCACATAATTTAGCTGTATCCTTATATATATCGACTGAAGCTTTTGAGATCCCAGAATTATAGGAACAGAGGTTTACATCTACAAACGGCCCATGGACTTGTTTTCTAATAGAATAGGAATTAACTAAATCAATAAATAACGCTCTTTTTTCATCATTTTCAATATCTGGAGGGTCTATTACTAATTCTACAAGATTTAAATCCTTCTCCTCAGCAATAGTCAAACATGCTTCAGTAGAGCGATATAATAAATCAAAAACATTTTGATATCCTTTTGATAACCCCATTTCGATTATAAATCCTAAACTGCTTATCCCTAATTCCATGATAATGTTTTTTTCACTTTTTTCGTTTGATACGTGAATAACTAGCAAATAAACTTTCAAACAACTTATTAAATTTTACACTATGGTTTTCAGAGATTATATTAGGTTTCCCTATTTGTAAAGAACCCCAGTAAATCTTTGCTAATTTTTCAACCAATTCGGCAAACTTTACAGCATGTTCAATTGATTTTCCGCAAACGATTACCCCGTGGTTAGCCAATAGAGCCGCATTTTTTTTACCTAATGCCTTAAGGGCGCTCTGGCCAATTTCTTCTGTATGGGCTTCTCCAAATGGAGATACATCAATTGAACCACCTAAAAACACGATTTGTTCTTCCATTATTGTAGGAATACTCATTTGATTTACTGAGAGCATTGTTGCGTATGGAGAATGAGTGTGAATTATGGCATGAACTTTAGGTCGAGATTGATAAATCATTATATGCATTTTTACTTCGGTTGAAGGTAATTTCCCTTTACTCATAGCAGTCCCATCAAAATTCACATGTACAATTTGATCGTCTATTAACGTTTCATAATTATTAAAGGAGGGCGTGATAAACAATTCTTCCTCCTTAGCATTTCTCACGCTCACATTACCTTCTCCAAAATCTACTAAATTTCTTTCATATATTGCTTTAGCACCCCAAAGAACTTCAGTTCGGTAAAAAGGTTCTTTTTCTTTTGACATATATTAATGAATTAAAAATTAATTAAAAAGATACTCGGTTATTATTTCAGATTAATTATTAAAAACTCTAGAAGTCTTTTTTTTTATATTGATTGTAAATAACAAAAATATTAAGACCATATTTGATATTAACCCTAGGTTTTTTTATTAAAATGAGTCGAATTATACTACATTGTGACCTAGATTGCTTTTTTGCTGCTGTTGAAGAACAAGAAAATCCAAATTTAAAGGGAAAGCCAGTTATTATAGGGGCTGATCCTAAAGGTGGAAAGGGTAGAGGTGTAGTTAGTACTTGTAATTATGAGGCAAGAAAATATGGCTTACATTCAGCAATGCCAATTTCAAAAGCATATCAATTATGTCCTCATGGAATATATATATATCCAAGTAAAAATAAATATAGTAAAGTTTCTGAAGATGTAATGGAGCTTATTAAACAATATTCTCCAGTTTTTCAACAAGTTGGAATTGATGAGGCATACTTAGATATTAGTACCATATGTAATGACTATGTTGAAGCTGGAGAATATGCAGAAAAATTGAAGAAAGAGATAATGGATAAAGTTGGAATTACTCTGTCTATAGGTATTGCTCCAACAAAATCTATTGCTAAAATAGCCTCAGATTTTAAAAAACCAAATGGAGTTACCGTTATTGAGCCATATAATATTTTATCTTTTTTAAAGGATTTAGATATTACTCGTATTCCAGGAATAGGAAAAAAAAATAAAATCTATTACAATAAAAAAGGTATCTATTCTATTGGGGATATTATAAAAACACCTCAAATTACAATGAAAAAAAAATTTGGAAAGTATGGAGAATGGATTTGGAAAATTGTGCATGGTCTTGATAATCGGGAAGTAAAAGAATTTTATGAAGACCGTAAATCAATTAGTAAAGAAAGGACCTTTTTAGAGGATACTAATGATTTTAAATTAATCCTTTCCAAATTAGATGAAATTAATAGTAAAATTCATAAATCGTTAGATAAAGATAACATTTTCTATAGAACAATGACATTGAAAATACGATTAGAGGGGTTTTTAACGTTTACCCGTTCAAAATCTTTTTCTTATCCTATAAGAAACGAAAATTTTGTTTTGAAAATCATTATTGAATTATTAAATGAATTTATTAAGAAGAATAAAAAAGTTAGATTAGTTGGGATTAAATTATCCAATTTAATAAAGAACCCTAATGGTAAACAGGTAAATTTATTTAACTATACTTAGGTTTGGAAGATTTAATAAAAATTGATCTCTCTAAGAAGGATTAATATTTCTTCATGTAATATCCCATTAGAAGCTATAAGTCCGGGATTATTTGCTAAACATTTTTCATTTTTAAATATTACATTCTTACCTTTTAAATCAGATACAATTCCCCCCGCTTCCTCGACTATTAATGTACCTGGTAAAAAATCCCATGAATATGATCTATTTTTATCTAAAGGTTTGATGTACAAATCAGCTGTACCATCAGCAACCATACAAAATTTAGCCATGCTATCAATTTGAAAGAATCTTTTTATTTTAGCTAAATAAGCAAAATCATCAACCCATGGTTTATCATAATGTAAGGAGCGACACATTCTAGCAGATTCAATGTTTTCTTCTTTACTTACACACACAGATACGAAATTTCCATTTCCATATGATGCTTTTGTTCCTTGATCTTTCTCAGCAATAAAAATCGCTTTCCCAGACTTACTGTAACTTGGAACCCCTATAACCGCTGCACATAGTTCTGATTTGAGCATAAAGCCTATTCCGACTGCATAAGTTAGATTTTCTTGAAAGCCTTTAGTTCCGTCAATGGGATCGATTGTCCACTGTCTTGAAGATAAAGAACCTCTATAATTTAAGATTTCTTTTACATCTTCAATAAAATCTAAGCCTAATGATTCATAGCATTTCCTAATTGCATCTTGAGTGTTTTTATTAAGATAAGTATTAAACTTTTCTTCAGCAATGATTTGATCTTTTGGAAATTTTTCTTTTAACTCATTTATAATAAAGAGTTGAGAAGCATAATCAGCCAAAGTTACTGGAGTGTTATCATCTTTTTGAAATGATTCAAAACCTTCATTTCTGAACCAATCTGTAATCAAAGTAGCAACATTCACAAGATAAGTAGCTAGATTCAATTCTTCATTAAAGTCAGCCATAATCCTTGTTATTTATCAATATTTATTATTAATGATATAATTTTTCAATGTTTCAACTTTAAATAATCTTTCAAAACTTAAAATATAAATATCCTAATTTTAATCATCATTTTATGATCTTTCTTGACAAACAGTTCATAGGAATGGTTTTTGAATCGGTTATAATTGTTATAGCAATTTTCTTATTAATTTTAATATTAATAAAATATTACCAAAAAAGGCATCGTTTAACACTATATCTTTTTTTAATCTTCTTAAATTATGTTATTGCTATAATATTCTCATGGCTTTCAAAAATATTAGTTTTATATTCTAATTTAGAGTATATTTATAATGAATTAACTCCTGACCCTGGGACATTAGAATCTTGGATACTATTGAGAATTATAGATTTTAGGATTAGTTTTGTGTTTCTTACGATCGCAATCCTACTATCATACATCCTTAAAGTAAATGTATTTGGAAAAGGATATAATAGAATACAAAAATATATTGTGATAATCTTAGCAGGAATAACAGCAGGGTATTCCTTTATAATCTATCAGAGGGGAAATACTCTATTAGATGCTATTGCATTTCTTTTTGTTTTCATATTCATGGCAGTAATATACTTTCCATTTCTATTGAGATCTTATCAATCCTACAAATCTACAGAGGACAAGATTTTCAAGAATGCATTTTTAGCTTTGGCCTTAATGTCGATCTTCTTTATCTTAGTACCCTTGAATTTTTTATTTGATAGATTACTGATCTTAATAGGTGGCGATCAATTCTCATTTTCTGTTTTCTACTATTTAGGATGGATATTTGTAATTTGTGGAATTATTGGAGCATATTTTGGATACATTCGCCCTAAAAGTAAATAAATATTAAATATAATTTTTTTTTTATATTTATATCAAAATTAAAAGGATTATTAGATCTGATAAGTGATATGGTTAAAGTATTACAAGATATCTGGATTTTATCAGAAGGAGGACTTGTCTTATACCACCGAATTTACGATGAAAAAATTGATGAACAACTTTTAGGGGCCTTAATGAGCGCATTGAGTTCTTTTGCTGAAGAGATTGTTGATGAGGGTTTGTCAAATTTCGAAGTTCAAAACCAGAAATTTACTCTATTTAAGAAAAAGGGTTTACTATTTATTGCCAAATCACCAACAAAGGTTCATGAGAAGAAAGTTATTGAAGAGTTGAATAAGATTGTGGAGAAGTTTTTTCAGCTTTATTCTAATGAAATCCTTAACAGTTGGGATGGAGACAACTCAATTTTTTCTAATTTTGAAAAAGAAATTGAAGATAGTTTGGAAGAGACGATTAAAAAGTTTCAGAATGCGTTTTGGTAATAGCTTTTCTACGAAAATTTCTTAATTGTTATCAAGAATTTGTTGAATTTTCTCCAAAATTAAATTTCTGTTCAATTGCTCTTGCGTTGTATTATTATATTCCCTCAAATAATATAACAAAGAAAATAAATCAATTTTCTTGTTAAAATCATTATCTATTTTGTAGTATTTTTGATATCCTTCATAAAACTTTTGTTTTATTTCATTATTATTTATTGCTTTCAGACTAATATTCTCCATTAGTATAAAATCTTGGGCTCTTACCCCAACACCCCAATTATCAAAATCAATTATTCCACTTAATTGGAATTTTGCTGGTTCATCCTTGACAATGATATTCGTCCATTGGAAATCATTGTGAGTTAAAATCGGTTGATCTTCTTCTAATAAAATAATATTTTCCTTTATATATTTCATAGTTTGCATTTCTAAAGGAAAGTTGAATTTTTTTGCCTCTTGGATTTGAGAATCTAATTCTAGTGTGAAGAATTCTATACAATTATTTTTTCCTTGTTCTCCTAATTCATAAAGATCTTTATAAAATAATCCAAATTTTATGCTGTGTAACTTTCCTAAGACATCTCCTACATCGCTAAATAAGTTAAGGAATTTTGACTTATTAAAACTAAAATTCTCTCCTATATATTTTTCATACAAACTTTTTAAAGATTTTCCATGTAGATAATTCTGAACTGAAAATAAATAAGGAATAACTTCTTTAGTCTCATCATAATAAATTAAATTTGCCACGGGTACTGCAGGTGGATTATCAATATTAAAAAGGTATTCTCCTTTCTTAGTAGAGATTACTTCTTTAATCTTTTCTCTGAAATTTACCAAATCTGGTTTTATAGACTTATCTAAAATGGGAAATAATAATTTTTCTTTTATGAGATTTTCACTTTCGAATGCTTTAAAAGTTCGAAATCTAAAAATCAATTGACTATTTTCAAAATTAACACGATATATAGTATTTATTTTTGCTTTAAATAGACCAATAATTTTTTTAATTTTACCTTGTTTACTTAAAACATCTATACGGGAAAAGGTTTTTATAATATCATCTAACTGATAAATTTCCTCCTTAGTGAGAGAATATAATTGATAAATAACTTTTTGGTTCAGTAAAGAATTAACTGTTGCTTGAATCCTTTCTTTAGTTATTTCATCTAATTCTCTTTGGAATTCAGGAGTCGTTTCATCATAAACTTCGATATAATTTTGAATAATATCTCGATATAAATATAGAAATGAATATTTCAAGCCTCTTTGTATTTTACCTTTTTCTATTTTAAAATCATATATTTTATTTCTAATATCATTTAATTGGTCTTGTAACTGGTGTAACTCTAATATTTTGTCTTCAAGTGCACAATAATATAATTTTGAACTAATATTTACTAAATTACTAATACTTGGCACTATCCCGCAGTATTTTCGTAAATTTAAAGGTATGAATTGAAGAAACTTTTGAAAATTTTCCTCCTTTCCACAACAAAAAGAAAAATTTTCATTTATCATTTGAATATATGATCTACAATAATTTATGTTTTCAAATGAATCAATAATTCCAGAGATGTATGCATTATCTATTAAATTTTTAACTATTTCTGGGGTGAATTCATTTTCTCCAAATTCTGAAGGATTATTACATAGGAAAATAGGATTTTTAATATTTACGGATTCAAAGATTTGTGTGAAATATGAATATAAATTGCTGATTTTTTCATTAAATGGTGGAGCCAATACAAAACCAACTTCATTAAACTTTTTGCCTAAATTATTGAGTTCCTCCGCAATTTCTTCCCATTCATTTCCCAGAACTCCCACAATAAGGGGAGTTTTCTTCTTAGTGATTACTTTAGTTAATTGAATAAGCTTGGCTTTTTCATTTTGATTATTGGAGAAAATTATTCCTTCACCAGCAACTCCAAATAAGTAAAGTGATTCTGCTCCATTAACAAGAAGATGACGGTTCAATAAAGAATGTAATTCAGTATTTATTTCGTAATTTTTATTGTAGAATGTTATGGATGGAACGATAACACCACTTAATTGTGAAATATTATCACCTACTTTGATTTTTAGTAATAAAACTCTGCCATCGATTTTTATTGCAGTGTTTAGATTCCCTCTAGCTTAATTATAAACAAAATTTTATAATATTTAGTTTAATTTATGCGACAAAACTTAATAAATTTAATAACCATTTTTGAAAAAGTTACTAAATATCGAGATCAATATAAATTATAAATGTTCAATAAAGGATTTGAAAGAGTAATTTGCTTAAATTTTTTTCGAGTCTTTAAATATTTCAAATATTTCCTTCTCATAATCAACTGTATCTTCAGGTAATAAATTTGGATCTTTTATCAGTTTCGCATGATAATAAATTTTTGATCCTCTCTCTAAATATTGTAAAACTGTGTAAGCACCTTCCAGATGACTTCCACAACAAATGTTGCCATGATTTGAAAGTAATACTGCAAAATTTTCGCCTAAAGCTTCAATAACTGCTGCTGCTAAATCTGATGTGCCAGCCTCTTCATATTTCGCACATAAAACCTCTCCACCTATGTATGGTACTAGTTCTTCAATTACAGGGGGTAATGAGAGATTTAAAGAACTAAGTACGGTAGAATAAATACTGTGGGCATGAATTATTGCATGAATATCATTTCTTTCATTATAGATACCTATATGCATTTTCTTCTCAACTGAAGGATTTCTCTCTCCTTCTATTACTTTACCTTCCATATTTATAACTAATATATCCTCCGGTTTCATTTTATCATATCTCACATTACTTGGAGTAATTAAAACTAGTTCTTTATCATTGAATTTCACTCTTACACTCACATTTCCAGCGGAACCTATAACATGGCCATCATCTAATAGTTTTTTACAGGTTTCTACAATTTCTATTTTTATTTTTTTTATATTTGAAGTATCAAGTTTTTCTTGAGTTTTATAATCATTAAAAACTTCGGGATTTAGTATATTGCTTGGTTTTTCATGATTAAACCAAGCTTTTATATCCTTTAGTAGCATTAATGACTGACGTTTTATGACTTCTTCACTATTCCCTCCAATATGAGGAGTAACAATCACATTATCCAGTTCCAAAAATGGATTATCTTCATCAATTGGTTCCAAAGGAAATACATCCAGAGCAGCACCTGCAATTCTTTTACTTTTCAACGCATCAAGTAAAGCATTATAATCAACAAGACTTCCTTTAGCTAGGTTAAGCAGATAAGCAGTATTTTTCATCAATTCAATTCGTTCTTTATTTATTAAGTTATCATTTTCATCTGTAGCAGATGCATGAATGGATATAAAATCAGATTCCCTCATCAATTCGTCTATGCTAACTGCTTTACCATAGGGTTTCAACATTTCATCTGACAAGTAAGGGTCATAAATTAGAAATTTAACACCAAATGATTTCAATCTTTCTGTTACTTTACGACCAATTTGACCAAACCCAATAATACCGACTGTTTTATCTAATAATTCTGTGCCCATAAATTGATTATAAAGACGAATCCAATCTTCGAAATCTACAACTTCAAAATCTTTAGAGTGGAGATATCTGTCTAATTGTGTCAACTTTCGAGCCAATAATATCATTAAACCAACTGTAAGTTCAGCTACAGCGTCAATATTTCTAAATGGAGTGAAAAGAATAGGAATTTTGTTTCTTGCTGCGGCTTCTAAATTAATATTAAATGGATCCCCTCGACAAGAGATTATTAATTTGAGGTTTGTCTGATCAAATATTTCTGGATTTTTTAGATCATCTGCAGCTGTTATAAAAATATCATATCCTTTCAATTTTTCTACCAATTCCTTAGCATCAAGATATATGATTCCTGTATCTCTCCAACTTTCATAGGTAATTTCCAGAAAGCTCTTTAATTCTTTTAATACTTTTTCAGAGATCCTAGCCGTAATTAACGCTTTCATAATAAGAACTTCTTTATGATTTTATTTTTTTAATTTATAACTCGTGTTTAAAACATTAAGCTCTTAAGTCTCATTAAGTTTCGCATATTACCTTCAATTATTTTTATCTTTCCAATAGAGTAAGCTTTAACGGCACCAAGTTCCTTATTAAATAAATCTATCATATCTTGTTCCATAGTGAATTCAATTTTTACTGTAGCATTATCATCTCTAAACTGATCCTTGATTTCAATCCCTTGATCTTTATTGATTAAAAGTAGCACGTGTCTATTGGTATCTAAGAATTTTACTTGAATGGGTTCATTAAAACTAGCTAGCTTTTTCCTTACTTTTTCAGTATTAACATAACGATTTTCAATTTCTTTTAAGCAATCCTCAATATTTGAAAAATCTTTCATAATAATAACTTTCTAAAAAATAATTTATATGTTAATGCTAAAAATCTATTTTTTATAAGTCGTCAATTTTTTGTTTGAAAAATTTCCATTGATTATAAATATTCTTATAATTGTCTGAGATTGAAGATACTGGTTGAAATTTTTCAAATTCTACAAATTTATTAATAATAGTATCATAATCTGGATAGTATTTCAGGGCTTTCAAGACATTTAATGCTACACCTATAATCGAAGATTCCTTAATAGATGGAGTTGTGATTTTTGTATTCAAAACATTTGCTAAAATCTTGCAAAACTCTTTTGATTTAGTCATTCCTCCAGCACAATATGTTGTTGGCTCCAAATCTAGAAATTTTTGTAAAAAATGATGATTTTCATAGACTCCAAAGGCTATATTCTCGATAACGCTTCTTAAAAAATGTTCAAAGCGAGGTAATTTTTCTAAAATCATAATTGGGGGGGGGAATATAAAAATACCTCTTTTTATTGATGTTTGATTCTTAATATTCATTTTCTCAGGTCCTAAATATGAATATATTGGAAAAGTTCCAGGTTGAGTATTTTTTAAATAGGATTCTAGTGAAAGATTAATGGAATCTTCATCCCCCCTTAAAAAGGAATCTTTAAACCAATTGTATGCTGCTCCTGTATTACCTGCATGAGCCTCAATTAGCCATTTGTTTTCTAACAAGTGGCATGAAGTCCAGAAATTGTGTTCTGGATCCATAATCGGTTTATTTATGACTAAATCGAGTGGTGAAGTAGTACCTAAACTAATTCCAATATCTCCCTCCTCTATGACTCCCATTCCTAATAAAGAAGCTTGTGTATCTCCACCTGTTTTAATAATTGGAATCTCTGTTTGTTTTAAATTAAATCTGGTTTTTAAATCTGATTTTAATTCGCCTACTATTGAACCAGAATCCACAATTTTGGGAAAAAATGCTGGATCAAAATTAAAAGTTTGGATAATTTCTGAACTCCATTCGCGCCTTTTGATATCTATTAATTGAGATTCAGATGATGATGATAAATCAGTACAAAATTCCCCTGAAAGGCGATAGATTAACCAATCATCTAACATTAAAACCTTATTAATTCTATTATAATTCTGTTCATCCTCTTCTCTGAACCATAACAAACGTGCTAAACAAAATAGCAATGAAGGGCTATGTCCCGTTATTTCAAATAAGTCTTCTTCTGAAAATTCATCATCAATAATATATCCTGCATCTATCCCCCGCACATCTGTATTTGGACCTCCATAGATTTCTCTTCCTTTATTGTCTACAAATACTGTAGCAATTCTTTGTGCACAAGAGGAAATTCCAATAATATTAGGTTCTTTTGATTTATACTCATTTAACAATAATTGAATTCCAGTTAACACCTTATTCCATATCTCATCCATATTGAACCTTTTAGCTATTCCATCAATATCCTCGTCAATGACTTTAAATTTTTGGTTTATTACTGAATTTATGGTTAGAGATTCAGATACAAGACCAACTTTAACCGAGTTTGAAGAAATATCAATAGTTATAATTAAATTTTCCATAAAATCTCCTTAGACTCCCTCCACATATCATTTATGATGGTGCTAGATACTTTCTCTTCACTTCTCCATTCGGTTTTTTTTCTTCAAAAATTATTGCTTGAAAAGAATAAATTTTAGTATTTTCGTCTTTCCAAGCATCATCTGATAGCCATGCTTTATTACAAGTATGTTTTAAAAAAGTTTCAACATCCCAATTTCTATCATGTTCAATAGGAACTTGAGGCAAAAGTAAACCACGCCTCATCCCTCTTTCAATAATCAAACCATCTCTTCCAATTACTATCTTAGATAGATACTCCTTTGGTTCCTTAACTGTAATCAACTTCGGAGGAGTTAATATAGAAACTTCTATAACGATATTATCCATTTCTTCAATCGAAACAGATGGAAAGCGTGGATCTTCTACAGCAGAGCTAATTGAAACCTTATGGATTACATCATATAAAGGATAAGTTGGCTCGATATAACCAATACAACCTCTTAAAGGATTTCCTGTAACATTATAAACATTCAAGGTCACAAAAGCTCCATAATTTTCTGAAAATTTCTCTTTGATATCCTCCGGAACAGGTATGCTCTTATTGTTTTTTAAATAATGTTTAATATTTTCTCTTGCGAATTGTATTAAGATTTTTCCGTCTTCTAAACTAAAAATCTCGTTATTTGACATAGGTTATTTTTAATAAAAAAATTCTTAATAATAATAGATAGATTCTACGTTCATTTATAGTTTACATTGTAATTATTCTACCACTTGGAGCACTATTTTCAATATTAATTTCCTTACCTCTCAGTATTACCTTCCAAATTTTAGCCGAAGTTAATTGATCAGAAAATTTAGAATTTTCAAATGGAGTATATTTAGCTTTAGTTTTAAATTCCTGGACATCTATTGGGTGATCTTCAACTTTTTCAATAATTAATAGGTCAGCATAATATTGTTCTTTAATAAAACCTTTCATTTTCAAATTAAACTTTAACGCAGGATTTTCTGCTGCTGCTTGAACAAAATAGTGCAATTTTAATTGATCTTGAAAAACTTTATCCAAAAGTAGTAGTGTATAAGTTTCAAATCCAGGAAACCCAGAGGGTGCTTCAAAAAAAGGTAATGATTTTTCTTCAATGGTATGAGGTGCATGATCAGTTCCAATATATTTTATTTTACCTTTCTTTAATTTATTGAATAGGTATTTAGGATTAGATTTTTGTCTTAAGGGCGGTAGGACTTTACCATAACTTGGGATTTCTAAATCAATATTATAATTTAATAATAGATGGTGCGGAGTGACTTCAAAAGAGATATTCGGCTTAATATCATATTCATCATAAAGAGTGAGCTCTTTAATGCTTTCTTTACAACTAATGTGACAAAAGTGAACGATAGGATATTTTTCAGGAGGTAAGGTGTAATCCCCTATAACTGTAAAATAATTTTCTAGAACAAATTTAATAAACATCGTTTCCCTTTTACATGGATAAAGGTTATTATGAATTTGTAAAAGAGGAGTTCCTCTCTGTATATTCATATCTATTAGTCTTTCTTTTTTTATTTTGGAAGAAGGCCAATCTGGATGGATAAAAATGGGAATTTGAAATTTCGATGAAATAAGTAAGATTTTTTGAATATTTGAGGGGTTTTTCCAATTAGTGCCACTTAAAGGTTTTAATGGATAAATTTTAAAACCAATAACCCCTAATTTAATAATTTTTTCTATTTCTTCTTCATTAATTCCTTCGGGAACTCCAGCGATAAATCCGGTATCAACAAATATATTATTCAGTGCTTTATTCATCCATTCTTTTATACGTTCTGATGTATTAGCAGGTGGAATTGTGTTAGGCATATTAAAAATAGTGGTAATCCCGGAAAAAGCTGCAGCTTTTGTTCCTGTTATGTAAGTCTCTTTATGACTTTCACCCATATCTCTTAAATGGGAATGAATATCTATAATTCCTGGTAAAATTATTCTCTTTTCACAGTTAAGCTCAATACCATCTTGATTTTTTTGCCTTATTATATTCAGATTTTTTTGATTAGTTCCTAATAAAATTGATTCAATAACTTCATTTTGAATAAATAAAATTCCCTCTTTTATTTCTCCGTTGATATAGATGTTTGCATTTTTTAATATCATATCTAATCTAAATTGAAGAGCTCTTTTGTTGATCAATAATATAGTTGATAAATAATAATTTATTTTCGATTTTATTAATTCTGGGAAACATTACAAATTTTAAATTACTCAGTCTTTCTAATATAGCGAAAATGTTGGGATTTTTTGATCCATTATGATAATCTGGTAAAATAAAGAGATAATTGTTTAAATCTGTTAAACTTTTTAATTGTTTAATAGTCAAATAATATTCTCCTTGAATATAATTGTTTTGTATAATAATTCTATTATGACTTATTAACTCAATAAAGTGTTGCAATTTTCTTAGACTCTCGATCTTTCTAATAAAAATTCCAGCAGTTGATTTTTTCCATATATTACTCATATTAATTTCATAAATTTTAGTTATCGCTTTATTTAATAAAATTTCCTGTGACCTTTCGTCTGATCCTAAGAATCTTAGCTTATCTCCTTGAAATTTAATTAAAGCTAATTTTTTATAAAGCGATATATATAAATTGTTCCCTTTTCTGATTGAATAAGAAAGACAAAAAGTTTCCCTTATACAAGAGCATAATTTGTAAACTTCAAGCGGCGTTAACCCCTTATCAATATCCTTCTTTGTATAAAAGGGAATATCTTCAAATATTAATAAAAAGTCGGCCAAATCAATCTAAAATTAATAAAATTATTTAAATTTAAAATCTTTTCCTAATTTACTAAAGAAAGAAGGATCCATTTTACCCATTCCCGGAATAAAAGGAACTCCCTTTCCCTTCTTTTGTAATTGCAAAAATCTTTTCATAAACTTTTTCATTTGATTGTATTGATCTAACATTCGATTTATTAATGAATAATCTGTACCACTTCCAATTGCGATCCTTTGTTTCCTAGTTTTCTTAATAAGTTTTGGATTTTCCTTTTCTTCTCTAGTCATCGAATTCAATACAATTTCCCACCTTTCTAAGTTTCTCTCAGCATCATCCTTTAAAGCATCAGGTAGATTACCTCCTCCTACCATAGTTAAAATTTGTTTCATTTTTCCTACTTTTTTTATCGATTTTAGCTGATAATATAAATCATCTAATGTGAATTTCCCTCGCATCATTCTTTTTGCCATTTCTGGATCAATATCTACCTCTGCTTCTTGAACTTTCTTTACTAAACTTTCTAAATCAGGAATACCTAATAAAGTCCCTACAAAAGAAGTTGGTTCGAATTCTTCGAATTCATCAATTTTCTCTCCTAATCCAATAAATCTTATTGGCTGGTTAGTAGCTGCGCAAGCAGATAAAGCACCTCCTCCTTTAGCAGTCCCATCTAACTTAGTCACTATTATACTCCCAATTTTTGTAGCTTTTGCAAACTCTTCAGCCTGAGAGTAAGCTTGTTGACCTAACGTTCCATCGATTACTAGTATTACTTCATTTGGTTTTAATGATTGTTCAATTTGAGTCATTTCTTTCATTAATTCTTTTTCTTCCTTATGACGTCCAGCAGTATCTACAATAATAATATCATATCCTTCATTTATTGCTTTTTTAGTTTCTTTTACTGCGATCTTAATTGCACTTTTCTCATTTGGATTACCAAAACATTTGACTCCAATCTGTTCTGTCAGTTGAAGTAGTTGCTCATATGCTCCTGGTCTATAAGTGTCTGTTGTAATTGCTGCTACTTTGTACCCTTTGTTTTTATAAAAGCGTGATAGTTTTGCCACAGTCGTCGTTTTTCCAGACCCTTGTATACCAACCAATAGAATCACATTACTTTTTCCCGGTTTAATCCTAATTGGAGCAGGCTTTCCACCCAAGGTCTTAATAAGTTCATTATGAACTAGGGTTATTACAAAATCTTTCCGTTTTGCCTTCGTGAGATGTGTATCCATAGCTTCTTTTTTGATATTTTCAGTCATTTCAAATACTAATTCAACTTTTACGTCAGCGCTCAGTAAGCTTCTTTGTAGGTCTTGTATTAAAGCATTTATCGCATCCTTATCAACTAACGGTAATCTTCTTATTTTTCTAATAGCTTGGTCTAAAGATCGTCCTAACTTTTCAAGTACCATTATTATCTTATAAGTAATTTTTATATCCTAATAATTAATATTATCAAAAACTAATAACTTTTTTTTCTACTTTGTCTTGAAATAGATAATTATTTATCCAAAAATTAATATTTCTTTTAAAATAAATATAATTTAAAAGAATATTGAAGATTATAATAATTTGAATTGGTGAAATTTTGATTGTCTATTAGAAGAACTGAGATCCAGAAGTTAAAAACCGGACAATACATTATGATTGAAGGAGAGCCATGTGTAATCAAATCGACTGAACGCTCGAAAAGTGGAAAGCATGGGCATGCTAAAGTTAGAGTAGTATGTATAGGTTTATTTGACAATAATAAAAGATCCCTAACATTCCCTTCAGGTTCAATGGTAGAGGTTCCAGAAATAATAAAGGGTAACGCTCAAATTAATTTTATAGAAGATAATTTGATTAATATAATGGACCTAGAATCATATAATTCTATTGATGTCCAATGGCCTTCGGATGAGGATATAGTTTCTAAATTGAAAGATTTAAAGTCAAATCCAGCAAAATTATCTTCTGCTCAAGTTGAGTACTGGCAGATCGCTGGAAAAACTTTTATAAATAGAGTTATTATTGGTTAAAATTCTGACTCTAAGTGGATTTAGAAAATCCAAAATTTTATTTTCCTTTAATTTATTATTTTTTTTTGAGTAATACAAATTTAAATAAAAATTAAAAATGAAAAGCTGATTTTGATGGAGAAGAAGGCGATTTCTTTAGCTTGCAGAATGGATTCCGAACAGGCCATTAAATTAACTAAGAGATTATTTGAATATCTCGTTAAAAAAGGAGAAGTTGTTCAATTAGAAACGAGAATTGCTCCAAAAATATTTCCACATAGTGGCAAAGATTTAAGTGAAATGACCGAGGAAAATACAAAATTTATTGTATCAACTGGTGGAGATGGTACCATCCTCAGGATTGCAAGTAGTTTACCTCAACGTAATGCACCACCAATTTTAGGAGTGAACATAGGATCTATTGGTTTTTTGGATGAGTCAAATGAACGGACAATCTTTAATGATCTTAATAAAGTTTTGAACGGAGATTATATAACGGAAACTTGTTCGAAGATAACTCCATATATTGTTAAGGATTCTGAAGAGATCAGGCTTAATAACGCTTTAAATGAAATTTTGGTCGTATCGGCTAAAAGCTCAAAGGTGTTATTAGTTTCAGTTAAAATTGATGGAGTATTTTTGAATAGAAGTTATCTAGACGGAATTATAATTTCTACTTCAGTTGGATCCACCGCGTATAATTTAAGTGCTGGAGGAGCAATAGTGAGATCTCCTTTAGAAATCATGCAAATTACACCATTAAATAGTTTTGCTAGATCAGGACTAAAGCCTATTGTTTTACCCATTGATAGTGAAGTAGAGATTCAGTTACTAAGACCTCGTTTAAACGCAAAAATTGTAATAGATGGTCAACGCACCTTCAAAAAGATTCAACCTAGCACTGTTATAAGAGTACGTAAAGCAGAAGCTTACATAAAATTTATACGTCTTTCTAGCAATTTAAGTGAGAATTATTTTAAGAGGCTAAGAAAAAAAATTATTGGTACTCTAAAGGTTCCTATTGATGACAGTCCAGAAGAAGAATTTAATTCTAGTTTTTGATTCAAATATTTTTTTTACAGGAATTGATTTAAATATTTTTGACGCTAGTATCTATACTACTTCTAAAATTATAGATGAGATTAAAGTTAATAAATATTTTAATAAAAACAGAAACATTTTAAATAAAATTCAAGTTGCTATAGAAAGCAAAAAGTTAAATATTAAAGACCCAAAATCAAACTTTATTGAGATAGTTGAGGAGAACTCTAAGATCACAGGAGATTTAAACGCTCTATCTGAAGCTGATAAATCTCTAATAGCCTTAGCTTTAGAACTTTCAAATTCTCAAGATAATGATGTAATATTATATACTAATGACTATTCAATAGAAAATTTATGTTCTAAACTTAATTTAAAATTTTCTCCTTTTTACAAAAAGGGGATCCAAAAACAAATAATATTCGAAGTGTATTGTCCTCAATGTCATAAGATTTATCAAGCTGAAAATTTATATAAAGCATGTGAAGTGTGTGGTACAAAATTAGTACGAAGACCTAGAAAGGTTCTTAATATTTAGTGTGAAATATATACAAAAATTAATATATTAATTCAAGAAACTCAGAAAAAGATGAAAAATGGGAATTAAAATCAACCAGCTCCTCACAGATGTAAAAAGAACGATAACTTTTGAAAATCTCTTTAATCGTGCTATAGCTATAGATGCATTTAATACAATATATCAATTTTTAGCAATTATTCGTCAAAGTGATGGTACTTTATTAATGGATGATGATGGGAATGTAACTTCTCATCTATCTGGATTGTTTTACAGAACGATTAATTTTTTAGAACATAATATCAAACCTATCTTCGTTTTTGATGGGACTCCACCCGAATTAAAAATGGACACTATAGAAGATCGAAGAAAAACTAAAGAAGAATATAAGGAGAAAATGATAAAAGCTAAGGAGGAAGAGGATTTTAGAGAAGCTAAAAGATTCGCCCAACTAACCTCGAAATTAGATGATGGTATGGTTGAAGAAAGTAAAAAATTAATAAATTTTTTTGGAATTCCCATCGTGGAGGCAAGTTCTGAAGGTGAAGCTCAATCTGCATACCTTGTTGAAGTTGGAGATGCTTGGGCATGTGCTTCACAGGATTATGATACTCTACTGTTTGGAGGAGAGCGTTTAATTAGAAATTTTGCCATAAGCAGAACAGTAAAAGTAAGAGATACCACGAAAACTTTGGATATTGAATATATATCTTTAGAGAAGTTCTTGGAAAATTTAAAAATTACAAGAGAACAGTTAGTAGAAATGGGTATCTTAATTGGAACTGATTTTTTTCCAGGGATAAAAGGAATTGGTCAACAAACAGCATTAAATCTGATAAAGGAACATCAATCCCTTGAAAATATGTTAAAGAAAAAAATAAAAGTAAGAGGAAAGGAAATCACGTTAGATTTAGAGTTAATTAATCAGGTAAAACAGATATTTCTTAACCCAGACGTTAAGAAAGAGTATCCAAAAATAGTATGGAGGAAAATAAATTATGAAGGCATTCAAGAATTATTAATAGAGAAACACAATTTCTCAGCTCAAAGAGTTAATAATGCCCTTGAACGGCTAAGGAAACAAGAACTTTCTAGAAAACAGTTAACGTTAGATAGTTTCTTTAAAAAATCATAATTAACATGAATATTAATAGAAACAAAAAAATTATTACAAATATATTATTTTACATAATTAAATAAATGATTAGCTAAAATCGATCAATTATGAGTTCAAGTAACCGAAAAGAAACTGAAGAACAAAAAAGAATTACCTTAAGAGTACAAAAGGCTAAAAAGAGGGATATAGGTCGTAATATTATTAGGATAGATCCAAAAACAATGGAAGAATTAAACATTCAAACGGGTCATAAAATTGCACTTATAGGAAAGAAGGAGAGTGTTGGTATTGCCTGGCCAAGTTATCCTCAGGATAATGGACTAGGTATCATTAGAATTGATTCTAGATTAAGAAAGAATACAGGAACTTCTATAGATGATACTTTAGAGATTCGAAAAGTAAAAGTAGTACCTGCTCAAAGTATTGTTTTAGCTCCAACAAGTGTAAAAATGAAAGTAAATCCTCGGTTTGAAACTTTTGTTAAAAGAAAATTAAACAATTATCCGCTTACATTGGATGATTATATATACATTTCGATTGGAATTAGCCGAGAGATTGCATTTAAAGTTATAAGTTTACGACCTGAGGGATTTTGTGAAATAAAACCAGAAACTCAACTTCACATAAGTGAACACATAACTGAGGAGGAAGAACGGGGAGCTGAATATGTTACGTATGAAGATGTTGGAGGTCTAGACAGAGAAATACAAAGAGTTCGAGAAATGGTTGAATTACCATTAAGACATCCTTCACTATTTAAACGTTTGGGAATAGACCCTCCCAAAGGTGTATTATTACGAGGCCCACCAGGATGCGGAAAGACTTTATTAGCAAGAGCAGTCGCAAATGAAAGTGAAGCTCATTTCATATCAATAAATGGTCCAGAAATCATGAGTAAATTTTATGGGGAATCTGAAAAAAAATTAAGAAAAATTTTTGAAGAAGCTGAAGAAAAAAACCCTTCAATAATTTTTATTGATGAAATCGATGCTATCGCACCCAAGAGAGAAACTGTTACTGGAGAGGTTGAGAGAAGAGTCGTAGCTCAACTACTCGCGTTAATGGATGGGCTTCATAGCAGAGGGAGAGTCATTGTAATAGGCGCAACAAATAGACCAAATAGTTTAGATTCCGCGTTAAGACGACCCGGAAGATTTGATCGTGAAATTGAAATAAAAGTACCTAATGAGAAGGGACGTCGAGAAATTTTTCAGATTCATACTCGGAATATGCCATTAGATAAAAAAGTCTCTTTGAAAGAATACGCCAATATCACACATGGTTTTGTTGGTGCTGACATTTCAGCAGTTTGTCGAGAAGCTGCTATGTCTGCTTTAAGGAGATATTTACCAGAAATAGATTTAGAATCAGAAATGATAGATCCTGAACTATTAGAGAAAATTGTAGTGACTAAAGAAGATTTTGATGAAGCTTTAAAAGAAGTTACTCCTTCAGGGATAAGAGAAGTATTTGTTGAAATCCCTAATGTTACTTGGGCCCAAATTGGTGGCCTCAATGAATTAAAACAGAAATTAATAGAAGCTGTTGACTGGCCATTATCACACCCGAAGATATTTTCACGGATGGGAATCAACCCACCGAAAGGTATACTTTTATATGGACCTCCCGGATGTGGGAAAACTTTATTAGCAAGAGCAGTTGCTAGTGAAAGCAAAGCGAATTTTATATCAATTAAAGGACCGGAATTGTTATCAAAGTATGTAGGGGAAAGCGAAAAAGCAATTCGAGAAGTTTTTAGAAAAGCTAGGATGTCCGCCCCTTGTATAATATTTTTTGACGAATTCGATTCTATAGCTCCCTCAAGAGGTCGATATACATCAGATTCAGGCGTATCAGAAAAAGTATTATCTCAATTTTTAACAGAATTAGATGGATTAGAAATTAATAAAGACATAGTAGTTATTGCCGCTACTAATCGACCTGATATTTTAGATCCTGCTTTAATTAGACCTGGAAGAATCGATCGTATTCTTCTAGTACCTGCTCCAGAGGAAACTGAAAGAATAGAAATATTAAAGTTATTCACGGAAAATATGCCAATAATTGATCTCAATTTAGATGAACTCAATAAACAACTTAAAGGATTTTCTGGCGCTGATATTGAAACATTATGCCGTGAAGCTGCTATGATTGCGTTAAGAGAAAATATTAAAGCTAAAAAAGTTACATTTGAACATTTTGAAAAAGCTAGGGAAGCTGTTTTTCCAAGTATAACTTCAGATATTATCACTTGGTATGAAAAGTTTGGAGAACGATTAAAGAATAGAATTATTGAGCAATCAAAAGAAGATCGTTTATTTGTTTAGTTTCAGAATCTTAAATTATTATAAATTATTTATTAAATTAAATCTCTAATATTAAAATATGGTGATCAGAAATCGAAACACATCGCTGGAACCAAAAACCAGTAGTGAATTCCATTTTGGACATTCTTAAAAAAAATAAGGGAGAAATTTTAGATAAAAGAATGGAGGAATTGCTAAAGAAAGAATTTCCGTTTATAAATTCGTTGTTATTAGAAGAAATTCTGATGAGATTAGAGAGCATGAGTATTATATCTGTATTTCGTGTATCTAAGAGTAAGAAGATGGTAGTCTTCAACAAATATACTCAGGAAGTTAAAGATGAAGTTATGGAAGATTTAACTTAATCTAACGTTTTCCAATTTAAGCATAGTTGAGATAATGAGCTCTCCTCTGAATTTGAACTGAATTCTCTTTTTCTAACATCAATAAATATTGGATAGTTAACAGCATTTCCCATTAAAAGCATCTCTCCTACTCCAAGACTTGAAATCATATTTGCATATTCTTTTGTTATAACTTCTGAACTATCCATTAGATGTTTTAAGTCGTATGGATTAGTTATATTTAAAATCATTTTTGAATTTGACTGGGAAAGTGCTGTTGTACTTAAACGTTTTGGTCTTTGGCTAATTAAGCATAAACAAGCCATAAATTTCCTTCCTTCTCTTGCGATAGTTTCAATTATACTTTTTGTTAAGGCTTTAGAATTCGCCGCTTCAGGACAGAATTGGTGCGCCTCTTCTACTATAAGTAAAAAAGGGGGGATTTGATCCATTCTTCGTAAATAAAATAGACGGTTACAAATATAATCGACAATAATTTGTTTTTTTCTAATTGATATTTCTTTTTGGAGATTAAATATAGTTAGTTCTCCAGGATTTGCAAGTGAGTTAATATTAGGATTTTCTTGAGGACCAAATAGTGTTAGACGTTCTAATTCACTTAGCCAGCCAATTAATGCTTGTTTTGTGCTCTTATTTACTTCATGTTCTTGTTCTATTGATTCAATGATATCATTTAATGAATATTCCTTCTTATCTTTCTTTAATTTTCTGATATAGTTAGATAACTCTCTAACTTGAACGTTTGAAATCTTTTCTTGGTATTTTCTAAAAGTGTATGCATTTAAGTTAGGAACAGAAATTTGGAAAAAAGATGCATCGAAAAGTTTTACTTTTTCTTTAAGACGGGATAAATTCTTTAAATAGCAATACTCCCCATGCACATCGATCAAAATAATAGCTGGTGTACCTAATTCCTTCTCTCTAGTTAATAACTCTTCAATTATTACAGAAGTAAGATAACTTTTGCCTCCTCCAGATATTGAAAGTATAGCAAAATGTTTATTGAATAAACGATCCATATTAATTTTAGCATTAATTTTGGTGCCTTTCAATATACCAAGATTTAAACCAGACTTTGAATCTAACCCTATAAAATTTTTAAGGGTATGTTCTTCTACTAAATTTACCTCTCTACCAGGGCTTGCTGGATATGTCATACGCTTTATAATATTAATTTCATTTTTAGTATCCTCTTTAAATTCGATTAGACCTAAATTTCTAACTATAGCTATTGCATATTCGAAGTCTTCACTTGGAAATAAACCTTTCAATATATTGGGATTTCCTTCGCTATTATAGGCTTTTATAGTAAGAGCATCTGAAAAATACTCGTTCAATAACACAATTCTTTCGACTATACCAATTAGAAATCCTTCAATTGATTCAGTATGCACAAAAATTCCCTTTTTTACTAAATCACCATTTTTACTTTTATTAATGACAAATGGATACTTTGATACATCAGGTAATTGAAGGAAATTGAAAACAACACCAACTCTAACTGGCATTGATTATGCATAAGACGCAAAATTAATTAAAATAACATAAGAGCATTGATTTTCTGATTTAAGATGAAGAAAAAATAATTGAAAATAAGAAGTGGTATAATTATTATTTAACTTTCTTTCTCTAATGTGCCCATTATTTTTAAAATTAAACGATATCCATTTTTCCAGAAATAGATCATAAAAAGTGCAACAAATCCAGCAATAAGTAAAGCAGTACCAGCAAATAAAATCCAATTTCCTGTTGAAAATTGGCTCAATAGTCCAGTAAATCCACCCTCAGGACCAATTAAAACTTCCTGAATTAAAGCCCAAACAACTCCAACGACTATAGCAATAATACTAATTAACAAACCACCAGCTGCTATTTTTACAGTTACGCGATTCCTAAATTTATCTTCAAGTTCTCTTACTTTAAAAAAGACTTTTAAAATCCATTTACTTCCCTTTTTAAATAAACCAAAGAAGAAAACCAATAAAAAGAATAATCCTGCTGAAAAACCTGCAACAATTGCGATTTGATATCCCAAACTAAGTGCTAAAAAAGCTTCTAGCTTTCCATGAGGATTAAAATTATCAAAAATCGACCAAACAATCCCAACTATGACTACTAAGCATGCAAATACGATTATTGCATAAAATATTTTCCCAATGGTCATTTCTCTTTGACCATATTCTTCCTTTTGACTAGATTGAAGTTCTTCCATTTTTTTCAAATTTTTTATTAATTAAAAGAAGAATAAAAATTAAAATATATAAAATTGTTTATTATGAGGATATTTGGAAAATAAAGATATAAAAATAATAGAATTATAGATTATCTTTATTTTGGAATATTTTATTCAATTTTTGATAAACATTTTGAGAGTTTAAATAATTGTAAAGAGTATTTGAAAAATTGTATATTTTATCATAGAATTCATAATGTTGAGTATCAGGAATCCATTTTTTATCTACTTTGCAGATATTTTCAGCTGCTTTTGCAATATCTGGAAATAATCCTGCTCCCGAAGCCGCCAGTATAGCTGCTCCTAAAGAGGTAGCTTCTTCTATAACATTTCTTATACAAGTAATTCCTAAAACATCAGCATATATCTGATTCCAAAGATCAGAACGAGAACCTCCTCCGGTTAATCTTAATTCTTTTGGTTCTATTTTCAATTCTTTAAAAACCTCAACGTTCTTTTTTACTTCATATGCAACGCCTTCAAGAATAGCTCGGGAAATATCTCTTCTTTTATGACCTAAAGCAATTCCAAAAATTATCCCTCTTGCAAAAGGATCCCAATGAGGAGCTCCCGCACCCACTAAATGAGGAATTGCTACTAAACCATTTGCACCGACGGGGGATTTTTCTGCTTCTTCAGTAATAATAACATATGGATCTTGATTTTGCTCTTCTGCAATCTTACATTCTTCTTGAGCAATTTGATCTCTAAACCATCTAAGAAATGCTCCTGTTGTAAAGATACTAGCTTCTTGAACCCACTTTTTAGGAATTGCATGGCAACTACATAAGACCCTCTTTTTTGGATCATAATTTGGTTTCTCCAAATAAGCAAGCATGAAACTTCCAGTACCAGTTGTTAATTTAATTCTGCCAGGTGAGATTACGCCTACTCCAAGTGCCGCAGATTGTTGATCTCCTGCTCCAGTTATAACTAAGGTCTTTTTATCAAATAGAGTTTCTTCGGAATGAATTTCCCCAACTTCAACTCCGCTTTCAACAGCATCAGGCATTTTATCTAAATCGATTTCTAACTCAGAAGCAATATCCTCAGCGTATCTTAACTTATTGATATCAAATAACATTGTTCGTGAAGCATTAGAATGATCTGTAATGTATTTACCAGTAAGTTTATAGATTATAAAATCTGAAACCAATAAGAATTTATGAGTTTTTTGATATATGTCGGGTTTGTTATCTTTAAACCATAATATTTTTGTTGCAGAAAAATAAGGATCAATTGTTAAACCTGTAGTATTATAGATTTTCTCAATTCCAATTTTACTTTTAATATATTCAACTTGTTCAATAGTTCTCCTGTCCTGCCAAACTAAAGCATTATGAAGTGGTATGCCATCTTTATTTACAGGTACAATCGTTTCTCTCTGATTAGTAACAGAAAGGCTTACAATTTCAGAACTATCAATCCCACTCTTTTTAATAGCTATTTCAATTGTTTTTTTTAAAGATTCCCACCAAGAATTAGCATCTTGCTCTACAAATGATGGTGATGGATAAAAGCTTTGCCATTCTTGATAATCACTAGCTAAAATTGTACCAGCTATATCAAAAATAAATGTTCTACAACCTGTTGTACCTAAATCTAAAGCCGCAATAAACATCTACATTTTTCCCATATCAATTTAATTATTAATAAGTAATGAATATTAAATCTATTTATAAGTATCATTATTAGTGTGTTCTTTTAATAAGTTTATGATTTAATTTAATTTAATTTATGAACACAAGAATAATAAATAATTAAAGAAAAATCGAATTTTTTATTGAAAATTCCAATTTTTTATTCAATATGCTTTATGAATTAGTTATTCTTGTGGAGATTTTTAATTCTTATAACCACAACGGGGACAAATTAATTTACCAAAACCAACGGTATATCCCTTTAACTCAATCATTAATTCGTTACAGTTGGGACATCTTGGAGCAAAATTGGGAAACCATTGACCTTGCACATTAGGTATTTTTTTTAGCATGTTTATTAATTGAAGTTCATCTAGATCCTGTTTATTAAATTTAATTATTTGTTGTTCTTCTGCTATTGATTTTCCTTTAGGAGTGAGTATAATCAAAAATTTTATTTGCTCAGGTTTATTAAGCAATGAAAGTGTACGCAAAATTGCAGCAGCTTTATACTGCACAAATAACTTTCCTAATTCAGGGGGCGCTAAAGCTACTAGAATTCGCTTTGAATCCTTACCAGATGTGATTTTTTGAAATAGAAATTGAAATATACGGTTCTTATTATCCATAGCCCAAATAAAATTCCAATTTTTTATTTCATAATCTTCACTTTCCGGTCCAACTACTCTTTTAATGCTTTTATACCAAGAATAGTGCTGTTGGTTTGATATATTAGAGGTGAGATCATCAAAAAAACTTGGTTCGATCACAGGATAATTTTGAAAAATGCTTTTTAAGGATAACAATTTGACTATGGTCAAGTTTTCATCTGGAAGTTTATCCCATGGAGTATAAATATAAATTGAAAAAAATTTATTCATTACGACTATAGTAAAATTATTGTTTATAAATTCATAAGAGAACTTTTAAAAATAATTTCATCTAAATTCTTAACATGGCAAAATTTAAAATAATTACAAAAAAGAATTGTTTCTTTTGTGAAAAATTAGAAGAATGGCTTAAAGGTAAAAATGTAGATTACAAGATTTTAGATTACCAAGATCCAGAGGATTTCGATGATCCTTTAATGAAGAATCCTACATTTAATAGCCTATTTTGCGATATGAGCGCATGTGTTGAGGGCATACCTATAATTGTTAAAAATGATAAAGATTTTTTCTATGCTGAAATTTGGGATCTTGTAAATAATGAGATTATTGAAAAAAAAGCTAAAGAAATTTTTGAAATTTAATGTATATTTTATTTTTTTATTATATGTTTTTTCGTGAAACTGTTCTTTTACGATATTTGATGTATTCCAAGATGTAATCTTGATCTTACTTTTATTTCTCTATAAAATGAGTTTTTATAAAAACTTATGCAATAGTTATTTCAGGGATTTCTTCTCTTTCTTTTTTTGGAATTTCTTCTTTTTCTTGCATAATTTTACTTGAAAAACGATCTTTAGCAATGCCATGAAGAAGCCAAAAACCTATCGCAGCAATTAGACCTAGAACACCTGCCAAATACCATACCCAATTAGGACCTAAAATTTCTGATACTAAACCAGCAAGGATAACTGCAAATAGATTTGGGATTGCCCAGTGTAACCCAAATACTGCCATATAGCGCCCTCGTTTATCTTCAGGTGCAAATGATGCAGCTGCACTTTGACTAATAGGTATAGCGATCATTTCTCCTATTGTTAGAATTGCCATTGCAATAAAAAACATGTATGGTGCTGAAACAAAACCATACATTCCAAAGCCAACCATATAAAAAAGCGATCCAAGAGCCATCATCTTCATGGGAGCATATTTAGATAGCTTTTTAGTTATCCAAAATTGTAAAAATACGACCATGATCGCATTCATACTTAACAGCCACCCAAAAGTCTGCACTGGAAACGAGTGAACTTCCCATAAAAATACGGATAGTGTACTATTTAATTGCATATATACAATTACTGTTATGGCAGAGATAGCGAGAAATAGTACAAATAACCAATCTTTAAAAACATCCTTATATCCAATAAGAGTTTTAAAAACGGTTTCTTCAGGTTTGTTATCTTGCGTTTGTGGCTTCGTCTCTGGAATAACTAGATATACAATAAATCCAGTAATTATACTGCTCACTGCATCTGCAATAAATAGAAGCATGTAGGAGCGGGTTGCTAAAAGTCCACCAAGAATAGGACCTATTACAGCTGAAACATTAAGGGCTACTCGAAGGATTCCAAACCCTTCTGCTCGTTTCTCTTTAGGAAGTAGATCTGATACCATAGCTTGCCGAGCAGGCCCTCCAAAATTACCCAATAAACCTAAAATTGAAGCAAGTATATAAAAAACATAGAGATCATTAACTAAACCCATTGAAATGCTCGAAATCCCACTCACAATCAACCCAAACAAAATTATCTTACGACGACCATATTTATCAGCTAGTGCACCTCCGATCACGCCACCGAATATATTTCCTGCTGCAAAGATTGAAAATAGGAATCCTACTTGAAGAAGCCCTACATTAAAATGTTCGGTTATGTATATTGCAAAAAAAGGAAATAATAGAAATCTCCCTAATGTATCAACGAAGGTGGCAAGAGTGAGTACTTTAAATGAGTTAGGATATTCTCGATATGCACGTTTGATTTTTTTAAACATACGAAATTCTTCTAATTAAGGTTTTTATTAATTACTTCTATATAACATCTAAAAATTCTTTATCTCATTTATAGTTTAAAGTCTGGAACTTCGATTGAACTTAGAATTTTGCTTGAAGTAACAGTAAATAATTTTTTAGATTTGTTTTCTTAGATGTTGATGTAGTTGATGAGATTTTGGATAAACTATTTTAATATCTCAAGTTTAAAATAATCACCAGTATTAGTAGATTCTGTTTCAATAACGTCTTCAATCCAAAGTACTTTTTTATTCAGGAATTTATTTTTGTTTTGATAGATACCGTATTTTGACAAGCAAATCTCGTAATTCCATTTTATCATTTTCTGCTGTGATGTATTTTTTTTTTACTCCTTCTGAGAGTGGGACTGTAGTGATTTTATTTCCTTGTAAAGACACCATATTTCCGAATTTACCTTCCAATACCAATTTCATAGCAGCTAGCCCAAATCTTAAGCCTAATATTCTATCAAATGAATTAGGAGTGCCAGCACGCATAGTATGACCTAGAACAACACTTCTGCATTCAAACTCTACTCCATTTTTTATAAATTCTTTTTTCAAATCCTCTCTTAAATTCAATTCATTTACAATTATTTGAGACATACCTAACTTCGCAAGCAAGGGATTACCAAATGTATCTTTTGGTAATTTATCAATAGTTTCATTTGAAATTGTCTTAAAATCTCGATTTAATGATTCCAATTTTGGATAAGCACCTTCAGAAATTGCAATTATATGATATTTATATCCTGCATTGACTCTTTTTTTAAGTACATCAATAACATCTTTTTCAAAATCAAATGGAGTCTCTGGTATTAAAATAATATCAGCGCCAGCCGAGATTCCACTATACATGGTAAGAAAACCAGCATCTCTGCCCATTATTTCAACCACAAACACCCTTTGATGAGAATGAGCGGTTGTGGTTAGATTATCTAGTGTATTAGATGCTAATTGGACAGCACTCCAGAATCCGAATGTGTAATGTGTTCCCAGAAGGTCATTATCTATAGTTTTAGGAACTCCAACTACCTTTGCATTAGTAAGCTTATATATAGAATTTGCTACTCCCAAGGTATCATCCCCTCCAATGGTTATTAATGCATCAATACCTATTTCATCAAATTTGTTTGCTAATTCTTTTGCTTTTTCCTCTTTCGAACGAGCTGCCTTAAAAGGATTAGTACGACTTGTGTATAAGATTGTTCCACCTAAAGTATGAAGATCATCATGTTCAGCAATTTCCAAAGGAATAGTATCATTTTCCATAAAGCCTTTCCAACCCTTTAAGATTCCTACACATTCCACACCTGAATCATAAGCCTTTAACATTATGCCATAAATTACTGAATTTAATCCGGGGCAGTATACGGCAGTCAAGGGAGTTCTTGAGCATGGCTCCGCCGCCCGTTAAAATTCCAACTTTTTTAATAGTCATATAAGATCACCTTATTTTAACTAATTAATTAAACTATTTTTGGTTAAAAAATTGTTGATAACTATTTAAACTATATTAAAAAAATCTAGAGAAATCCTTACATTATTTAAGCTTTGAGTTTAATTTGATATCTTTAATTTCTCAAAACTATAATGTGATTTATTAATTGGGATAATATAACTACCTCCTCCATTGTCAGTAATTTTCAAAGTGAAATTTAATTTACCATCAAGTGCATTTTTTAGATCTTTTAATATCAGGGTAATTTCCTTAAATTCGGGGTCATCCTTATTAAGATTATTTTTATACATTGAAACAGCATTCTCAAATCTCAAGAGGATACCCTCTACATTTGTATAGTAGAAATCTGCTCTTGGACCAGGCTCCACTACCAATTCTAATTCTGGGATTTCTAACTTACCAGTTGGAGAGCGATAAACTTTAGATTTGAGGTCTTCTTCATTTTTAACTCGCAAAATCATAATACCTGGTTCCGTGTTTGTTGTTAGCGGAATTATATCATTTTTATGAAATGTGCAAGTATTACATTCAAATTTTAATATAAGCATCTTATCTCCATCTGGGAGATCATAAATATTGCTATCAATGTCAATTATTCCCTCTTGACATGAAGGGCATTTAAAAGAATGAATTATCTTGTTATTTCTCTTCTTATTAGCCATATCATTAATATCTAAGTGGGTTATTCCTCAAAATAAATATAAAATAATAGTTTTCTGATGAAAAATTAATTGTTATAACAATTACTATTATAAATTCTATACTATTGTTTCATATTGTAGTTATATAAGTAAAATCAATAGAACTTTTATTCATTGTGCCTTTATTTGACATATTGCATTCTATACAAATATTGAAATATTAGTTGAGTAAATTGTCAGACAATGAAAAGATTGTAGAAATATCGATGCATTGTAGAGGGGGTCAAACTTGTATCACAGCAAGTCAATTATTAGCAGAAATGGCATTTGAGGAAGGTTTTCAAGATACAATAGCTATACCAATTATAGGGGCGGAGCGTAGGGGAGCTCCAATTCAGGCTTTTACGAAAGTTTCTAAAAGTAAAGTGATTAAAACGTATGACAGTGTAGTAAATCCAGATTTTATACTTATGTTTGATACATCATTATTAGACATCCCTACGATAAAAGCTACAATAAAGGAAGGAGTAAATCTAATAATCAACAGTTCCGAATCAATAGAGAAGAGTGATCTCCCCTCTAATATAAAGATTTTTATAGTTGATGCTACTGGAATCTGCATTAAACATGACTTCATGCACGCAAGTGGCCCAATTTTGAATATCCCTATGTTAGGAGCTTTTGGGAAGATTACAGGATATTACAATCTTAAAACAATGGAAAAAGTAATTAAGAAGGAATTTGGAGAAAAGAGATTAGAAAAAAATATGAGCGTTGCTAAAGACGCCTATGAATCAGTAAGGGAGATGTGATTATGTTAGAACAAAAAAAATGGAAAAAAATTAATAAATCCATAGAAGAACGCCCTAAAGTTCAAGAATATAAAAATTGGGAGGAATTATCACCAATTCCAGTTTCATTACCAATTGATGGGAATCTGGGTATGACTGGTGATTGGAGAACTTTTAGACCAATTATTAAAGAAGGCTGTAATAAATGTGGAATATGCTGGATGTATTGTCCAGAGGGTGTAATTAAAAGGAAAGAAGATGGTAGTTTCGAAATTGATTTACGATATTGCAAAGGGTGTGGGATATGTGCTAAAGAGTGTCCTACAAGTAATATAGAAATGATTAGAGAGAGTGATATTAAAGATGACTGAAATCAAGGAAGATTTTGTCCAAAAGAGAGAATCGATCATAATCAAAGGAAATGAAGCAGCTGCGTATGCTGCAAAATCGGCACGGGTACAAGTAATTAGTGCTTATCCAATAACGCCACAAACTACTGTGGTTGAAAAATTATCAGAATTTGTAGATAATGGTTTAATGCCAGGAACAGAATACATAAAAATGGAATCAGAACACAGTGTTTTTGCCGCTGTAATTGGTGCAAGTAAGGCAGGAACGCGTACATTTACTGCTACATCTGGGCAGGGCATATTTTATGCTCACGAAATGATTCATTGGGCTGCTGGAGCTAGACTTCCCATTGTTGTTGCTATAGCATCTCGAGGTCCAGCTCCTCCATGGAATATTTGGGCTGATTTTACCGATGTTACAAGTCAGAGAGATACAGGATGGATGAGTTGTTTTTGTTCGGAGCATCAAGAAATTTATGATGAGATTTTAATGTCATATAAAGTTTGTGAAGATCATGATATACTTTTACCTAAATTTGTGTCATACGGAGGATTTATTCTTTCTCATACATCTAAACCAGTTATTCTGGAAGAGCAAGAGACTGTAGACAAATTTTTACCACAGTTGCCAAGTGAGGAAGGTTGGCCACACATTTGGATGGATCCAAAAAGACCAATGATGTTTGGAAATCTTATCATGCCCTCCAGCTTTTATTACGAATTTAGATTAAAAATTCATGATGCGCATATTAGAGCAAAAGAAAAAATTAAAAGCGTTGCCAAAGAATTTGAAAAAACCTTTGGCAGGAATTATGGTAATGGTTTGATTCAAGAATACAAAATGGATAATGCAAATGTGGGAGTAATTACTTATGGAGACTTAGCTTTACAAATGGAACAAGCCATAGATGATCTAAGAGAGGAAGGCTATAAAGTTGGTATGGTAAAATTAAGGCATTTTAGACCATTTCCAACAGAAGATGTTATTGAGGTAGCCAAAAAGGTGAAAATTATAGGAGTCATAGATAGAGCTACTGCATTTGGTTGTCAAACTGGAGGTCCTGTAAGTTGTGAAGTTAAAGCAGCTTTACATGATACGGAAGAAACTGGAAAGATATTTCCAATAATTAATGGTTTAGGTGGAAGAGAGGTAACGCTTGAACAGCAAAAAAAGCAATTAATGAAGTTGGTTGGGTATAATGAAACTGGAGAAATTCCAAAAGATGTGATTCATGGAACTCTTTGGGATGGTTTATTGGAGGTTGAATAGAAAAATGGTTAAATTAAAAGAAGCTTTAGAATCTTGTCAAGAAGAATATTTTCTTCCAGGTAATTCTTGTTGTGCAGGATGTGGTTTAGAGATTGCCCTTAGATGGGCGATGAAAGCTTTAGGACCTAACACGGCACTTGTAACACCCGCTTCCTGTCTTAATGTTGTTGTAGGGTTATGGCCGAAAACTGCACCAAATTTCCCTTTTACAAATATGGCTTTTGCAGCGGGTGCAGCAGGTGCTACAGGTATGTCTGCTGCCTTCAAAGCAAAGGCATATAGATTTCCTGGTAAAGGTTGGGATGAAATGACTACAATCACATTTGCTGGAGATGGTGGCACCGCAGACATAGGAATTCAAGGCTTAAGTGGAGCAGCAGAAAGGAATTCTGATCAAATTTATGTATGTTATGATAATGAAGCTTATATGAACACAGGTATTCAAAGATCTTCAAGCACACCTCATGGTGCATGGACAAGCACAACCACAAAGGGCAAAGATCGTTTTAAAAAGAATCTTCCAGCAATTATGGCAGCTCATGATATGCCTTATGTAGCTACTTGTTCTATAAGTGAACCCCTCGATTTGTATGATAAATTTAAAAGAGCTAAATCAATTAAAGGTTGTAGATATATCCACATTATGGCTCCATGTTGCACAGGATGGGGATTTAATTCTGAAGATACAATTCAGATTGCTCGATTAGCTGTAAAAACGGGCTCATGGATTCTCTATGAAGTAGAGAATGGAATTATGACATTATCAAAAGCAAGTAAAGCATTGTTAGATCCATCAAAAAGAGTTCCACTAATAGATTATCTTTCAAAGCAAAAAAGATTTGCAAATATTTCAGAAAAGGATTTAATTGAACTTCAAGAGTATCTTGATCACACTTGGAATCGCCTTGAAATTAGCTTAAGTTGTCAAGAGAAATATCCTAAATAAATTTAATATTTTACAATACTCATTTTTATCTAGTAAAAATAAATGTTTTGAACCTAAATGGGATTTTTAGTCAAGGTTAGAGGGAAAAATTTACAAGAGATTAAGCCTTATCTTGAAATTGCAGTTGATAATATTATTGAGGGAAAGATTATCGCCTTTCCAACCGATTCTGTTTACGGAATCGGGGCTGATCCAAAAAATCTTGAGGCTGTTAATCGGATTTTTAATATAAAGTTTCGAGATCGTTCAAAAGGTTTGATATTACTTGTATTGGATTTTAAAGAGGCTGAAAAGATTGCGGAATTTAATGATTTAGCAAAATTCTTAGCAAAGAAATTTTGGCCTGGTTTATTAACTTTAGTATTAAGAAAAAAGGAACCAAGTATTATTCCTGCGGAAGTTACAGCGTTCAAAGACACAATTGGTCTAAGAATTCCTAAAAATGAGATTATAGTAAATATACTTCAAATTTTAAAAACAAGAGGATATTTTGGAGGAATTATAGGAACTTCAGCGAATTACTCAGGGGAGCCCCCTTGTACTAGTGGAGATGAAATAGCAAAAAAATTTTTAAGCCCAATAGATCTAATAATTGATGGTGGTAAATTAAAATCAAAATTAGCAACGACTATAATTAAATGTACATCCAACAAACCAGAATTTTTACGCCTAGGAACCCTCACTGAAGAGGAGGTTCAAGACATAATAAAGAAAGAATTTCAATATTAGGTATTTTAAATTGAATAACTTCAATCTTTTAGTTTCTACATCACGTTATAATGAAGATAACGCAAGAGCAGAAATGTGGTTTATTCTATTAATGTGTGGAGATCACTATTCAATATTTTCAAGTTTGGATTTTCAAGGATTAATAGCTGTGGCTACAACATTAAACCATAGAAAGGTTGTTTCAAAAATTAAGAAACTCATGAACCAAAATGCTAATTTCTTTCAGTATATCCTTAAGATTGTACCAATTGATTATGTATGTCAAACTAATGCAAGAACAATAAAAGCAATTATTCAAAAGCATCAGAAAGAATATATCAATAATCAAGAATCATTTATGATAAAATTAAATCGCAGAAAGAATGAGATTATTGATCGGGATAACCTCATTGAAAGTATAGCTAGAATAATTGACAATAAGGTTAATTTAGAGAATCCAGATAAAATTGTCAGGATAGAGGTGTTAGGAAAATTCACAGGAATTTCCTTCTTAAAACCAAATGATATAATAAAGACAAGGAATAAAATGACTAATCCAAACTGACTTTTTCTAAAGAAAGTAGAGCCATTTTTTCACAAATCAAATCATTTAATGCTAAATAAAGATTAGGAAGGTCTGAATCTTGAATTTCTTTAAGATCTATTTTTTTATGATATGAGGCCAAAACAGTCTCAATTTGTTTATCAGGAAAATCAAAATATAATTTAATCTCTTCATATTTTTTTTGGGAGTAATTATCTAGAACAAAATCTATTCTATTAATGTTAAAAATTCTTTCAAATTCAAGATTTAATGATTGAAAACTACTTTCTGATGAAATTACACACAAATTAATAAAACCCTTTTTAAAAATTTCACTATTAATCCCAAAATCTTCTAGCGCTATTTTAATCTGTCTATTAGCAGCCAAGTATAATAAAAATTCAATATTTTTTTTATTTGAGATATTTTGATTATTTAAAAATACTTTCTCTAGATAATAACAGGCGTTAAATATATGCTCACTATTTAAAACATACCTATCGTTAAAAAGTTGTAAAACTAATTTATTGTACTTATGCTGGATTTTTTCAAAAATATTAAAGAATTGCTCAAATTTAAAATCTAGATTTATTTTAAACTGGCTTAATCCTATATAGTAATTTTTTTCATTTATATTGAATGCTTTTATCATCATACAGGAAAACTCCAATTAAACCAAAATGGCATTACGATGAATTCAATTCTAATAAATATAAATGTAATTAAGAAGATTATTAGATAGATGGAAAAAATCCAATCTTTATAAGTGAATTTAATTTTGAAATAATAACTTCGCTTTTTTTTACTACCAAAAGCTCTAGATTCTAGTGCTTCTGCAACATTAAAAGCTCTCTTTATTGAATTAATAATCAAAGGGATTAAAAGGGGGAAAAGATTTTTAATTTGAGAAATTATTCCTTTCTTTTGCATTTCATATCCTCTACTTTGCTGAGCATCAATAATGTTTTGTGCTTCCATTGCTATTGTTGGTACAAATCTAAAAGCAAGAGAAAAGGAAAAAGCAAATTCATAAGGAACCTTCATTGAAATAAATGAAAGTGCCAGATCATTAGGATCTACACTGAGAAAGAATATGGAGAAAGCCGATATCATTATTGTAACTCTTAAAAGCATTGAGATTGCAAATGAAAATCCTTTATCTGATATGAACAAGGTGTTTAAAATAATTATTATCAAATAGAGATACGACAAGCCTCGTACACTCTTTATCCACTGTTTAAAAAATCTTCCTATTAAAATGAAAGGAAGTAAACTCAAGAAAATAAGAAATAAAGGGATAATTTCTGTAAATAATAAGGCAACTACTGTATAAATTATAGCGAATAAGAATTTGGATCGTGGATCTAATTTATGTAGAAGGGATTGCTTTTTTATGAATTTAAAAGCATTAAGAAATTCTAATGACATTTATCTAACATCTCCTTTTACCTTTTTAATTTTTCTTAAATAATTATCAAGAAAATTGATAAGTTGCGATTCTCTATAAATTTCTTCAGGAATATTCAGATTAATCTCAGTTAAAGCATTTTTAAATTGGAAAAGTTGAGGAATTATCAATGACGATTCTTTGATTAATAATTCATTTGATAATATTTTCTCAGTTGGACCATCAGCAAGAATTTTGCCTTGAGTCATTAAAATGGTTCTAGGGATATGTTCCATAGTAAATTCAACATTGTGAGTTACTATTATAATAGTTTTACTTCTATCAAGCTCAGTGTTAATTAAATCAATAAAAAACTTGATCTCCTTAGCATCTTGTCCAAGTGTTGGTTCATCAAAAACCAGTATACTTGGATCCCTACATATTATTGAAGCAATTGCTAATTTTTTTGATTCTCCACCGGATAAATTTAATGGAGATCGATTTTGATATTTCAACAAATCAAAACTTTTAAGTATAGTGTCTTTAGTCATTTCTATTTGTTCCGGATTTAACTCAAGATTTTTTAAGGAAAAATTTATTTCATCATCAATAGTATTAGAGAATAATTGATGAGAGGGATTTTGAAAGACTATTCCAACAACTTTGGACAAATCCGCTATAGTTTTTGAGGAAATATCCTTCTTTTCAATATAAACACTTCCTTTAGAAGGTCGTAGCAAGCCATTTAGCATTCTTATCAGAGTAGTTTTTCCTGCTCCATTTTGACCCATAATTGCTATCAATTCACCTTTATTGATATTTAAAGAAACATTTCTTAAAGCATGAGTCCCATTAGGATAAATATAATCAACATTTTTAATGGATATAATTGGAAAAGATTTAGAAAACATCATCACCCTAAATTATGTTCTTTTAATATTGATACTGCATCATTGATCGAAGTAGGCAAATTTGTATGAATTAAATTTTCTCTTTTTAATTGATTAAAGATTGAATAAATAACTGGTTTATTTATTTCCAAAGTTTCAAATTCTTTACTATTAACGATATTTTCTTTTTTATCGTGTGCTAAAATTTTCCCTTGTTTCATTAAAATAATCTCATCTACGATTGGAATAACTAAATCCATTCTATGTTCACTTATAATTATTGTAAGCTCCTTTTCCTCCTGGATCTTTTTTAGGAGCATAATTATTTTTTGTGCGAATAAAGGATCTAAATTTGCAGTAGGTTCATCCAAAACTATAATTTTAGGGTCTAAAGCTAAAATAGAGGCAATAGCAACTCTTTGTTGTTCTCCGCCACTTATTTCAAAAGGAGCTCTATCAGCAATTCTAGTTATTTCTGTTAGCTGCATTAAATTTTCTAGCTTTTCCTTAATAAGTTCTTTTTTTAGACCTATATTTTCCATACCAAAAGCAATTTCATGCTCAATATTCATTGCAATCAATTGATTTTCAGGGTTTTGAAATACAAGCCCTACTTCAGTAGATAAATCTGCAATAGAAGTAGTTATAGTATCTTTTCCTACCACTTCAACTGATCCCTTATAGTATCCAGCATAGAATTGAGGAATTAATCCATTCATGCATCTTATTAAAGATGTTTTTCCCGAACCTGTCTCACCAGCAAGTAATATGAATTTATTCCTTCCTATTTTTAAGTTAATGTTATTTAAAGCATATTCTTCATTTCCTTTATAGCGAAAGAAAAAATCCTCAAATTTGATTAAATGCATATTCTAAAAGCAAGAAATTTTATTCTGATTTATTAAGAACTTTTGCTTATTAAAACTTTTTTGATTTTCTCAATTACTTTCTGCAGAATACTTTCTGCATTGTATTTACAATTTAAAGAAGCTGCTCCATTATGTCCTCCACCACTACCTTCCTTGATCTCATTTAAGATCTTTCCTAAATGTAATCCCGTTTTTTGGCAGATATTCTTGCTAGCTCTAGTAGTAATAATTGTTTCATCTTTTTTTTTTGAAAATATTATCCCAATATCGAAACCTATATTTAAAAGGTTTGTAGCTACAGAACCACTGAAATTACTTACTCGAGATATACCAATGAGCCAATCTCCAACTCTTAATAATTCTACTCTCCTTAAACCCTTTACTTTAGCGATTCTTTCTGAAATATCTGAATCTATCTCCAATAAATTTAAAATTTCTTGAATAGAAACGCCATTTTCCAACAGGTAAGATACGTTATGGATTGTTTGATTACTTCCATACTTAAAAAATCCTGAGTCTGCTAAGATTGCACTTACTAACAGGACTTTGTAAGGAGAAGGAATTAAAACTTGTTTAGTTCTAAATATTTCCAAAATAATTTCTGCTGTTGATGAAAAATTTTCGAAAATAATATTTAAAGATTCTAAATTACCTTTATATTGTTTATTCAGATTTAAATGATGATCAATAAAAATGAAAGGGGCGGAAGATTCCAGTTTATTAAAATCCTCTATTTGATCTAGATTATTGGTATCCATAATAATTATTGTGTTAAAATTCGAAGCTTTAATCTGATCAAGGTAATTTAACTTAAAGTTAGGATATAATTTCTTAAAATTACTCAAATAATCTCTAGTGAATTTAGAGAGTTCGGAAAAATATAAAGAGATTTCTTGGTTTTCTAAGAAAATTTCTAAAAAAAATTTTAAGGAAATTGAACTAACAAATCCGTCTAAATCTGTTGGATGGTGAGTAATAATTAATAGATTCTTCCCGTTTATATAGGATAAGAAGGATTCAATCCTAGATTTAAGCATTGCTTTTATAAGATCTTATTTATTTTGTAAATCTGCTTGGAGAGACTTTTGTAGGCTTTCTAGACTGCTTTTTGTTCTTTCTAATTTTTGTTGTAGTGTTTTTAACCTCATTTCAATGGTAACTTTCAAACTTTTTTTATCATCAAGCAGTTTATCTCTCGTGCTTCTCACCATTATCCCTCCTATATTTTTATAAACAACAGTATCAGGGGTAGCTTCAACTAAACTTTCAATTGCGAGTTCTGTTTCTCTCAATGTTGCGTCTAATTGAATTTTTTGTTGAGTGAGAAATTCTAGACTTTGACTTAGGGCAGATAAGTTTTGAATTTTTTTCTTAGTCTCTTCATCTAATTGATCATAATTAATAGTCATTTAATTCAACATCTTCTATATTTTATATTTTAAAATAAAGATATTAATATGAAATTTACGTAAATATAAATTTCACATTTTTATGATGGATTAACAATTCTTAATGTGTTGTCTATTATTTTGCCGAATCCTATAATTTCATTAACTGATGCTCTGAAAGCAGTAATATCTGTGCTTTCAATTTTAAAAAAGAGGGTAGAATCTTTCTTTTCCATGAATATTATTGATCTCTTTGATTTTCTTGAATTAAGTTCTGGTAAAAATGAGTTATAAGCAATTTCACATGAATTTGAATCTTTAAAGTTAAATTCTATAGTCGATTTAATCATAAAAGGATTATTTTTACTCATCACTCCTCGGTTACTTCTAATTCTCTTTGTTTTCTTTTAGCTATCCTAAATGATTCCATTCCTCTAGGGGTTTGCACGAAATATGCTCCACCTGTAAATCGTGCTTCACACTTTTTACAAAACCAAACTCCAGTAGAAACTCTTCGTATAGAACCTCTAGTCTCACATCTAGGACATTTAAATTTCTTACTTTTTTGTTGTTGCATAACCAATTTCCATTTCTTTCTTACATTAGAACCGTAACGAGCACCAAAAGTAGCAGATATACCTGTTTTTTTTGTTTTTCCCATCTTTACCACAATCAATAATTAAGTTAAGTGTGTAGATAAAAGATTTTATTAACTATAAATTTTTCTACTTTTCATAATATTTTCCAATCTGGAATTGATTATAATTAATTTCGTCCATTAGAATAAAAAATAGCAATTCTTAAAATTTAAAGTCAAAAATATAAAAAATAGAAAAAATTAATCAATATTAACTTTATATTGCCAGAGATTAAGGTTTTCCCTTAATTTTTTACCTAATTCAAGAGATTTTTTATTTAGCATTCGTATTTCATCAATTGAGAAGGTAGTTGGTCCACTTTTTTGAATAGATGTGATTTTATCTTTTGTAACTGTGATAGATATTCTTCCATCGCAAATTAATTCCTCTGGTAAACTTGGATCTAAAAATATTATGTTATCAATTTTTCCATAAGTTAAAACAATTGGAAGTTCTTTCACAATAGTCTCTCCAGTGATATATTTACCAGTCCATTCAACATGGTTATCAACCCATTTTCCTTCAGGGATATAGCTTGAAATTAAAGAAGTTAGGGCACTTATCCCTCCTGCATCAATTAGATTGCCCGAATAGTTTATTACATAAATGTCAACAAATAAAATATATACAGCTTCATTCTCTTTTATGCATAATTTTTTTGTTTGAATACAGTCTGCATGTCTTATTCCTCTATCAACTACTCGAGCAAGCTCTATAGACTGTTCGTCAGGGGGACCCCTTTCAAATAGTGGGGATGCTAATGGTAATAACTCTGCCATTATTGTACAGACGCCCTCATTTGGAATATCTGGGAACGGTTCACCAATTTCATATTTTAATCCAGTTATCACTCTAGTATCTCCTAAGCACACATCAGCAGAACCTTCAGCAGATCCTATAAGATTGTGCTTTATTTTCCATTCTCGATAATCCCATAAACCTCTTCCATCAATTCTTTGTTCATTTTTTAAATTGTTTATAATATAATTTCTTTCAATAGTAGAAATTACTCTTCTAACATTCATCATTGTTAGTCTTTACCTCCATTGTACTCTTCTTGAATTGTAACATATTTACTTTTTAAGGCTGTCAATTGTATTTCATAGATCTTCTTCAGTGCTTCCATTGCTAGATTCAAAAAATTATCTAATTCATTTAAATCCATATCACCATCAAATTGGAATAATGAGATTTCTTCATTAAACCAAGTGATAGCACAAGGTAAATCTGCTTCACCAGCTTTATCCTCGACCCCGGACAAATCAACTACTAACTTTCCATCAATTTTACCTACTGCTACAGATGTTACTAGACTTTTCATGGGAATTCCTGCATCTGCTAAAGCTAAAGCAGCAACTGTAGTACTTGCACATCTTGTTCCGCCATCAGCATCCATAACATCAATAAATATCTCAAACGCAGTCCCAGGATAAAGCTCAAGAAATAAAACTGGTTCTAAACATTCAGTAATAATCATAGATATCTCCTTTTCTCGCCGACCTGGTGCTGGGCGCTTTCTTTCGAACACAGAAAAAGTAGCCATTCGATAAAATACTCTAAGGATACCTCTATCTGGTTTAGCTAAATGATGTGGATGGACTTCTCTAGGACCATATACGGCAGCAAATATCTTATTATTTCCCCATTCTAAATAGGCAGATCCATCAGCATTACTAATAACTCCAATTTCCATTTTAATCGGTCTTAATTCATTAAGATCTCGACCATCTAACCTTTTACCATCTTCTCGAAGTAGTTTTTCTGGATATTCATCTTTTATTAATAACGTCATTTATTCTATTCCTCTCTTTTTTTTTTCAATCTCAATAAATTCTGACATTCTATCAGTTAAACCCACAGTATGGGCTTCTTTCTCAATTTTTCTTATTGAATCTATTAATAATGTTTCATGAGCAATATCATCTCCTTTTAGCCAGATTCGCCCATTTTGAGTAACAAAAATATTACATTTGGTTAAATTCTTTAATAATTTAATCATTGACCCGTTACGACCTATTACACGTGGAATTTTTGGAGGATCTATAGAAATAACAATTCCATTCGACTTTTTCCCCAAATATTTACCTACTGTTGTCAATTCTGGTTTATTTAAACGATCGGCAGAAATAACTTTAGCAATTAAGATATCTCCTATTGAGTACTTCTCAGTCGAAGAATCATCAACATTCTCTGATCCACCGCCTCCTCTGAATTTAATTTTACTTCTTTTCATTGTGTTTTTCGGCTTTAAAAGCGCAAAATCCCTTGCATTAATATCACATTTATATTTCACTGGATTCTTATCCACAACTAAAGCGATTACTTTATCTCCTGGGCGAGGAGTATAAAAACCTCTTAAAGGAATTACATTAATGTAATTTTTCTGAATGTTTTTTAAACCAATATTTAAAGAGATAATTTTATTTTTTTGCTCATTCAAGATTGTCCCTCTTCCAGGAAGGAAATGTTCAACATCTTCGGATAAAATTTCTCCTGGTACAACTAAGTCTCTAGTGGGTTCTGCATCTTCAAAATCATCGAATTCTTCTGATTCGAATTCTTCGTTTTCCATAATTTGATATCACTTATGTTTGTTTTTAATATATTAAACCTAATCAATAAAAAATAATATAACTAAAAATTAATTAAAAAATTACCTGATTAGGATTTTAATAGCTTTGTCTGAACTCTTCCATGAGTTAGTTTATTTAACTTATCAATTAATTCCATTTGTAATCCAGCTGGTAAATTAACAACACATACCCAAGAACCATCTGATTGCCATTCTTCTTTCTTGATATGACTTAATTGAGCAACGATATTGTAACCTTTTGCTGTAAATGCTGAAGGTATCTTTATTGCCATTTCTACTTGTTCCATCCTAATAGGGATAATAGCTCTTATATTTTTAACAACATCGTCAACTTGTTCTTCAGCACTCTTCATTAAATCAATTTTAACTTTTGCTTCCTCTATTGCCTTTTCAATTCTTTGGTAGGGATGTGGTTTTTTATTTTGTGGATTTATAGCATTTTTTGTTATTATTGTAATTATCTGTTTCAACTTTTTGGATTTTTCTTCTTCTCGTTGAGTTTTTGTCCATTGAATGTCACCTTCTAATAAAATATGGCAAGCTATTAATCTACCATCTACTGTATTAAAAATAGCCTCCATATCACCGTCAGTAGCTTTTTTACCCCGTTTTAAATCCTCAAATACTATAAAACTTTCAAAAATTAACTCAATTGAAATTTTAGGATGATTTAGGACTTCTTCGACGCTAAGTCGAGACTTTTCGCTTCCTTCCTTGAGACGTTTATTGATTTCATCCCGAATAACTTTTTTCGCTTCCCAAGCCTTTTCAGGATCTAAAAGCATTTCAAATACTCTTCCTTCTTTCTCAATTCGCCCAACAATGTAATCTCCTAAATCAATTCTTGCTCGATCAATCATATAATAATGGACCTCTGCTCTATATTGAGAAGTTTCTTTTTATTCCCTTTGTATTGTCTTCTTAATCTCTATACCTACTACAGCTAACCCTGAATTTGAAGGAATTTTTAGGAAGAAACGATTTTATTTAATAATTCTTCTCTTTCTTTTAAACTTAATAATTTAAATTTTAAGTCGTCCTTTAAAATGAAAGCTACGTCACAGGTATTTTTATTTAAATTCTCACCCATTATTTCCTTTAACGCCCTCAGTGGAAGAAGCTTAAGTTCTTCATCACTTAGATCTTCTTTATAATATTCTTCAAGATAAGCCCGTGCTTCAGACGCTCCTGAGCCTATTGCGAAAGCTTTATATCCCCACGAGGCTCCACTAGGATCAGTTAAATATAAAACAGCTTTTCCATCAGGATCTACCCCCCCAATAAGTAGGCTCACACCAAATGGCCTAACTCCTGCATTTTGAGTAAATAATTGCAGATACTCACATATGTTTAAAGTAGAATCCTTCACGGAAATTTTCTCATCATAATTCAATAGGTTAACTTGAGCTTGGACACGCGCTCTATCTACCAAAACACGCGCATCAGCAGTAAGTCCAGCAATCGCTACACCTATATGGTCATCAATTTTAAAAATTTTCTCTGAACCAATAACTTCTTGTAGCTCAGAGCTCTTCTTTTCGACGGCAAAAACAACAGAATGCTTATTTCTACAACAAATAGCCGTCGTCCCTCTTCGCACAGCCTCAATGGCATACTCTACCTGAAATAGACGACCTTCTGGCGAAAATTGAGTTATAGCCATATCATAACCTCTTCCTGCTTGCTGGAACATAATTATCTCCTTTTAAATTTTTTAATTATATTTATATACATTATTTTTTACTGATTAAATTGAAGTAATAAATAATTCAATTTATATTTTTTTTTAATGTTTCAAAAAAAAGACATTATTTATTCAAATCTCGATGATTTAAAATATAAAATAAAAATAAGATCTAACTCCATGCTACTTTATTAATGAAAATTGACCATTCAAGTAAGATCATTCCCTCATTTCTTGTATGAGCAACGAGATAATCCCCTTCTTTTGTTATTGATCCAACAATATTCCCCTTTCCTTGAGCAATATTTTTCGCTGCTAACTGAATATCATCATTTTTTAAGATTGCGAATCTAGAATTCTGAAATGTAAGAGCGGGTTTATTTTCTTTCCAAGCATCTAGAATTTCCTTTGCTTCTTCTTCTGATAATGGAAAATTTTCAGATTTGAAAAGGAGTTCACCATCGCTATTTAATAGAAAAATCTCTTCAATTCCCTCATATTCTCTTAATGCAGCAACTAAATCAAAAAATCTTTGCTCATTCAAATTTCTCATCAAATTTAGAATTATTTTAATTGTGTATTCTAACATAAATTATTTAAATTTAAATCTTCTTAGAACTAAAAATTGAAGAATCTTTTTAAAAACAAAATATTTTACTTGAGATTTAATTATTCTAATTAACCCCTTATAGCCTAAAGTTTCATGTATACTCATGGTTAAAAAATTAGTTCTCATAGATAAGATTTATAATCTCACATCAAAAGAAAGAAGGAGTAATATATATCCTAAGTTTTTGAAATACTTAAATAAGAAGATAGAGGGTTTTCCGAACACAAAAATAAAGATAATAAAATTAAGAGCTTATGATAGTAGATTTGAAATTGAAGTATCAGGTCCTGAGGAAATCTTTGTATATAATTTACTAAAAAAAGAAATTGGTATAATTCATTCATTCGAGAATCTCTCTTTAGGAGATATTTATAAAGCTATAATGGTAGATGTTGGCAAGGTTGGATTCGGAATTTTTGTAGATTGTGGCATTGTGAATCCTAAAACTGATGTTTTAGTAACGCTTTATACAATCAGAAATCAACTATGCAAGGGGAAAAAGGTTTCTTTATCAGAAGTAATTAAAAAATATAATTTTATAAACAATTTTCCTGTTTATGTTAAAATCGAAAAAGTTGATAAGGAGAAAGCTCAAATTGAGGGAATTTTTGCTAAGAATACAATAAATTTCTATGAGAAGTTGATCACTGAAAATATTGACGCTGTTTTTGTTAGTGGAGAGACAAAAGAGCAAGTAAAAAAAGATCTTATAAAAACCGATCACATGCGAGATATCGTGTCAATAAAAAGTTTTGGCTTCTTAGAGAATATAATCTTACTAAAAGAAGGAACAGATGCCCCTGGAATAATTGCTGAAATTGGAAACTATTTAAAAAATTGTAAATTAAGTGCTATAAGACCAATAAATATCAAAAAATTAATAGATAATTAAAAATAAATGGTGGGCCCGCGGAGGTTTTCGTCTTAAAAATCATTTTTTTTAAGATATCGAACTCCGGACCTTCGCGGTGTAAGCGCGACGTCATAACCACTAGACCACGGGCCCATGTCATTTCTACTTAGACGCTCAGGGTGGGATTCGAACCCACGGGTCCATCGGACACCGGTTTAGCAGACCGGCGCTTTAGGCACGT